>PLXW01000125.1 GCA_003151595.1 Myxococcales bacterium | reverse complement strand
GAGAATCGAATCATCTTGGGCTCCGCACGTGCGCGCACCCCTGCGGGATGTTTCGCGAGGTGACGCGACGAATTGTTTAGTTCCCTCGCGCTAAAGATTTTCTAAAACCGGTGGAGTCCCGTCGATCGGGATGGTGAACCGAAACGCAGCACCTCCCCCTTCGCGGTTCTCGGCCCAGATGCGCCCCCCGTGCGCCTCGACGATCCCGCGGCAGATCGCAAGACCCAGGCCCGCGCCGCTCCCCTCGCGCTCGCGCGGCAGCCGGTAGAACTTCTCGAAGATCTTCTCGAGCGTCTCCGGCGGGAGGCCTGGACCGCGATCGCTAACGTCGACGACGACGCTCGCGCCGTCACGATGCGCAGCAATCTCGATCGCCGTTCCGCGGGATGCATACTTGGCGGAGTTCTCGAGCAGGTTGATGAGAACCTGCTCGATGAGCACCGCATCGATCGGCACGAGCGGAAGGTCAGCCGGCAACGCGGTCTTCACTTCCCAGCCGCGAAGCGTGTCGTCCATTCGCGTCAACGCGGCGCCGACGACCTCTTCGAGCGGCTGCCACTCCTTCTTCACCTTGATCGCGCCGGCCGTGAGCCGCGTCATGTCGAGCAAGTTGCGAACGAGGCGGTTGAGGCGCTGCGCCTCCTCGAAGATCGTGAGCGTCAGATCGTGCCGCACGGTCGGGTCGGCCGGTCCGGCGGAGTCGAGCAGGGCGCTCGACGCGCCGGTGATGACGCCGAGCGGAGTGCGAAGGTCGTGCGACACGGAGCTGAGGAGCGAGCTGCGGAGGCGCTCCGCCTCCATCTGGACCTGCGTCTCCTGCGCCTCTTCGCCGAGGCGCGCGCGCTCGAGCGCCGAGGCGATTTGCCCGGCGAACACGTCGACGAGCGCGCGCTGCTCGGGATCGGCGAAACGACGCTTGTCGACGGGTCGAATGGCCAAGACGCCCGTGCGCGCGTGCGTCTCGCGCAAGGGGACGTAGAGCGCGGAGGCCGACGGGAGCGTGTCGGTCCCTAGCCCGGCCGCCTTGTCGTTGCGCCGCACCCACTCGATGACGCCGCGATCCTTCTCGTCGGGCTCGAAGACGCGTGACCCCGTGACCAGCGCGCCAGGGGCGAGATTGGTGAGCTCCTCGCCCTTCGCGTGCAGGAAGATCGCGATCTCCGCGTTGAAGATCTCGTTGAGGTGGCGGACGGCCACGTTGGTCAGGTTGCCCACGTTGCGCGTGCTCGCCAGCTCGCGCGTCAAGGCGTACAGGGTCGCCGTTCGCTGCTCGCGCCCGCGCGCGGCGTCGGCCTGATCGCGAATACGATGCGTGAGACGGCTGATCACGACCGCTACGACGAACATCACGCCGAACGTGACGACGTGCTGAAAGTCGGAGACGGCGAAGCTGTAGTACGGCTCGACGAGGAAGAAATCGATCGCCAGCACGCTCAGCACCGACGCGAGCAGCGACGGGCCGTAGCCGAAGCGCATCGCGACCAGGATGATCCCGAGCAGATAGACCATCACGACGTCGGCCAGGTGCCCGCGCCCGAAGGCGAGCCAGGCGACCAGCGCGGACGCCGCGACGATCGCGGCGCTGGCGACGTACGGCGCGAATCGCGGCGGCGGCTTCGGCGGCGACTCGTGAGCGACGACGTCGCGCGCTCCGTCTTCGCTTCCGGAAATCACGTAGACGTCGATGTCGCCGCTCGAGCGCACGACCTGATCGAGAAAAGACGGCCCCACGACGTCGCGCCAACGTGCGTGGGTGGGCTTGCCGACGACAATCTTGGTGACGTTGTGCGCGACGGCGTAGCGGATCGTCTCCGCGGCGGCGCTCTCGCCGCTCACGGTCGCCGTCTCGGCACCGAGTCGCTCCGCGAGGCGAAGATGTTCGACGACGCGCGCGCGAGCGGCGTCGGTGAAGCGAAGCGACGCGGGGGTCTCGACGTAGACGGCGACCCACGGAGCGTGAAGCGTCCCCGCCATGCGTCGCGCCGCTCGAAGGAGACGCGCCGAGGTCGGGCTCGGGCTCACGCCAACGAGGAGGCGATCGCCCGCCGGCCACACCCGCTGGATGCCGTGCTCCGTTCGGTACACGCGCATCTGCGCGTCGACGCGCTCGGCCGTGCGGCGGAGCGCGAGCTCGCGAAGGGCGATGAGGTTCCCTTTGCGGAAGAAGCTCTCGACGGCGCGCGCCGCTTGCTCGGGGATGTAGACGCGACCGTCGGCGAGGCGCTCCAGGAGCTCGTCGGGCGGGAGATCGATCAGGCGGATCTCGCTCGCCTCCTCGAGGATGCGATCGGGGATCATCTCCTTGACGAGGACGCCAGTGACCTGCGCGACGACGTCGTTGAGGCTCTCGATGTGCTGAACGTTGACCGTCGTGTAGACGTCGATCCCCGCGTCGAGCAGCTCCTCGACGTCCTGCCAGCGCTTGGCGTGGCGCGAGCCCGGCGCGTTGGTGTGCGCGAGCTCGTCGATCAGGATCAGGCCGGGTTTGCGCGCCAGCGCGCCGTCGAGATCGAACTCTTCGAGCGTGACGCCGCGGTGCTCGGCCTTTCGACGCGGGAGCAGCTCCAGGCCGATGACGAGCGCGCCGGTGTCGTACCGCCCGTGCGTCTCGACGACGCCGATCACCACGTCGCGCTTGAGATCGCGCTCGGTGCGCGCCGCCTCGAGCATCGCGTAGGTCTTGCCGACCCCCGGCGCCGCGCCGAAGAAGACGACGAGCCGGCCACGCTTCGTCCGACGCTCCTCCTCTTGGACGTGCTTCAGCAGCTCGTCGGGATCCAGGCGCGCCGTGCTCATAACGACTTATCGCATGGCGTCCAGCGCGAGGTTCAATTCAAGGACGTTCACCCCCGGCTCGCCGAAGACGCCGATGCCCGGGCCGTCGGTATGTTGCGCGATGAGCTCGCGAAGTTTCGCTTCGTCCGCGCCGCGCACCTTGGCCACGCGATGCACCTGATACGCCGCGGCCGCCGGCGAGACGTGCGGATCGAGCCCGCTCCCCGAGGCGGTCACGAGATCGACCGGGACCGGATCGTGGTTGTCGGGATCGGCCGCACGGAGCGCGTCGATTCGCGCCTTCACCGCGTCGGTGAGCGCGGGGTTCGTCGGTCCGAGGTTGGACCCGGTCGACGCCTGCCCATTGTACGCCGGCGTCGTCCCCGACGGGCGGCTCCAGAAGTACTTCGGAGCATCGAACGGCTGGCCGATGAGCGAGCTCCCCACCGCCTTTCCGTCCTTGATGATCAGGCTCCCGTTGGCCTGACGCGGGAATGCGGCCTGGGCGATCCCCGTGATGAGGAGCGGATAGGCGACGCCGGTGAGGATCGTGAGCGCTCCCAGGAGCACGAGGGCCGCGCGGAGTTGAGCGAGCATGATGGACCTCTTCAGACCAGGTGGAGCCCGACCAAGATCAGATCGATGATCTTGATCCCGACGAACGGAATGACGATGCCGCCGAGCCCGTACACGAGCAGGTTACGACGCAGGAGGAGCGACGCGCCGATGGCCTTGTAGGCGATGCCTCGGAGCGCGAGCGGGATGAGCGCGATGATGATGAGCGCGTTGAAAATGACCGCCGAGAGGATCGCGCTCTCGGGCGTCGCCAGGCGCATCACGTTGAGCGTGTTGAGCGCCGGGTAGGTGGTCGCGAACGCCGCCGGGATGATGGCGAAGTATTTNNTCGAGGTCGACCATGTTGCCGGCCTCTTTGGCGGCCTGCGTACCGGTGTTCATCGCCACGGCGACGTCGGCTTGCGCCAGCGCCGGCGCGTCGTTCGTACCGTCGCCCGTCATGGCCACGAGGCGTCCGCCCGTCTGGTGCTCGCGGATGAGCGCCAGCTTGTTCTCGGGGGTGGCCTGCGCGAGGTAGTCGTCGACGCCGGCTTCGGCGGCGATCGCGGCCGCGGTCATCGGGTTGTCGCCGGTGATCATNNCTTCAGCTCGATGACGCCGAGGACGCGCGCCCCTTCGGCGACGACGAGCGGCGTCGAGCCGCGCTTCGAGATGGTATCGACGCTCGCGCGGACCTCGGCCGGGAACGCGCCCCCTTTCGCGCGAACGTAGGCGTCGATCGACTCCGCCGCCCCCTTCCGGATCTCGCGCCCCGTCATGTCGACGCCGCTCATCCGCGT
>PLXW01000128.1 GCA_003151595.1 Myxococcales bacterium | reverse complement strand
CGGGGTCGAGGTTCCGGTCGGCGGCGCGTCGGCGGTGCCGGTCGGGGAGGTGGGAACTGCCCAGCTCGGGATCGCGGTGGTTGCGGCGGGCGCGGCCTTCTTCGGAGGACGACGGAAGTAGCGGACGCGCTGACTCTGGAGCTTTTGCCACACGTCGTAGGCGACCACGGGCGTGGACTCGAACGTCAGATGAGCCCCCGGCGCCGCGCCGCGAACGAGTCGTGCCGCGGTGGCTCCGATCGCCGCATCGAACGGCTGTGTCGCGAGATCGAGCGTGCCGCCGAGGAGCGCGTGAGGGTCGCCGATCACGAGCATTCGACTCGAGCAACCCGCCTTGGCAAGGAGGGCATCCATCGCCTTCGCCGTCGTCGCGCTCGGCGTCACCTCGGGCGACAGCTCCACCCAGTCGAGCATCCCGTCTTCGTCTTGAACGCCCGCCGCGGCGCGCGCCGCGCTCGACGTTGGCGCGGGGAGGGGGACGCCGTCGGCGATCGTCGTCGCGTCGGCTGACGGTGGCTGCGCGCCGATGAGGAACACGCCGCTCGCGAACCACGCCCGCAGCGCCGCCTTCGCGGCGCGCGGAGCCACGAACGAGACGATCGTCGGTGTCTCCTCGGTCGTGCCCTGGCTTCCCGCGGGGACGACCGTGCGCGGATCGACCCGCAGCGCGCGCACTTTGATCTCCGCGTGATCCGCGTCAGGCCGCAGGGACGCGATCGCGATCGCGTACGGGAACCCGTGCTGCGGTAACCCCTTCACGCGCCACTCGCCTTCGCCCGCTTGGTGCGACGTGGGCCCGATCGCGAGCTCCGCGCCCGGAAGCACCGGCCGCTGCGTGAGATAGAAGAAGTCTCTTCCATCGCGCTGGATGTACTGCGGGAAGTTCATGTGCCGCATTCCCTTGATCATGCGGCGCGCGCGAAAATCGAACTCGGGGATCTCCTTGATGGGTCCCTCGAACTCCCAGTCTTCCTGGAGCTTGCGTCCCAATGGCTTCCAGGTGGATGCAGGTTGCACGTCGTAGAACTCGAAGCCGGCGAGGCCCGGGTTCATGTCGAGGTGCACGCCGTAGGAGCAGCGCGCGACGAGCATCGCGTTGGCGAGGATGTCGGCGCTGATGTCGACGCCGTAGAAGTAGCCGACGAAGTTCTCCTTCGTGAGGCAGATGCCCGAGCGCGTGGTGTGGATGTTGTCCTTCCACCCTTTCGGCGTGCCGCCCCACCACTCGCGCTTCCACGGATTGAACTCGCCGTGCTCGACGAGCGCGGTCAGGTTCTGGCGATACGAGAGCACCTCGTCGGGGACGTCGCTCTTCTCGGGCCACGAGCCGAAGGCGGTCGAGCCGTCGCGCATCTCGAAGACCGTCGCGGCGTACGGCTTCGGCGGGAGGTAGAGGACGCCGTCGGCCTGCATGCCGTACTCGCCGTGGATCGCCTGGAAGCCGCCGTTGAAGCCGGCCACGACGCGACGGATCACCTCGGGCGCGCGCGGGATGACGCCCGGCCCCGCTTCGCCCGACGCGCTCACCGGCTCGACGGTGCCCGCCTGCATGTGGAGCGCGATCTGGCGCGGATCCCAGACGGTCACGTAGACGCGCGTCTGCGGTCGCGTCTTGTCGGCGCGGACGAACGACGTGACGAACGCCGTCGGCGCGCCCGGGTTCGGCGTGATGAACGGATCGTTGTCGAGCGCGATCCATTCCCCTTCGCGCGGGAGCGGCGGCGTGACGATCGGCTTCATCGGCGGCGGCGGCCACCCGATGTCGGGATCGGTGAACGACACGTGCGCCTGCCCGTTGTCGAGCGAGCCGATGTCCTCGGCGACCTCCTTCGCGCTGTCGTCGCCGAAGAGACGCGTCTTTGTGCGAAGGACCCAGTCGAGCCCCGTGAAGGCGATGGCCTTCACGTACTGCATGTTCTCTTCGCCGAACCACTCGATCCCGCGCACGCGATCGACCGCCCAGGTGACGAGGCTCCCGGGGCGCGCCTTCTGATCGGGCGCGGCGCGGACCCAGCCGGCCCCTTCGACGACCTCTTGCTTCATCGCGTCGATGACGATCACGCGGCCGTCGGCGCGCACGTCGAGGAGGCCGTCGCTCTTCCACGCGATGTCGACCTTGTTCGCGACGGGATCGAGCGCGTAGGCGTCGTGGTCGACGCCGCGCGTCTGGCCCGTGAGCTGAAGGTTCGTGATCGTCGTCTGCCACCGCTGAAGGCGCGTGAAGTCGGCGTACTCCGAGGGGGACTTCCCGGTGAGATCGATCGTGTGCACGCCGGTGGCGATACCGTCGACGCTCGTGGCGTAGGCGACGACGCGACCGCGCGCGAGCGGGCGCCCCTCGTCGACGCCGGTGGTTCGCGTGACGTTCCACTCGTCGCCGACGTCGAGCAGGCGTCCGTTGGGCGAGAGGCGCGCGTCGACGAGGTAGAGATCCGCCGGCTCGCCGTGCGCGCTGGCGCGGACCAGCGCCTTCGCGCCGCCGAGCATCGCGCCGCGAACCCCGCGCGCGCCGTCGAGCCAGGCGATGTCGTCCTCGGTGCAGGCCAGGCCGCGCGCGGTCAGATCCGCAGCGAGCGCGACGGATCGATCGGCCGTACGTGGAACGCCGGAGCCGCGCGAGCTCGTGGCCAGCATCGCCAGAACGAGCGCACCAGTCGCCGCGCGCCACGCAAACGCCCGCCTCCCGCGCGCGTCGTCTGACGCGAGGACCGAGACGAGCTGAGCGATGCTTGGGTGCATGGCCATGCGAATGGCGATGCTTTGGCGGTAACAGCTTCAGCGCAACCGGGCCAATTTGCTCTTCCCGACGCGCTAATTCCCGGCGCTCCTGGGCCGGAGCGCCAGGGGGTACACGACGGTGATCGTCTTTCCCGTCGCCGGGAACGTCAGTGTCGCGAAGCTCCGGACGACGCAGGACACGACGCTCTGGTCCGGCAGATCGGAGCCGGCATCGACGGCGCTCGCCACCGCGCCCGCGCCGTCGATGGTGAGCTTCACGGTGACCCGCCCCGCGAGCGTCGCGTCGTCGCGGAGACCGCGCTCGTAGCAGATGTCGAACGGTCCGAAGTTGCCGCGGATGATCCGCTGGACCTTGTCGCCGACCGTGAGTCTCCCGGTGCCGTCGCTCTCGTCGCGGCGCTCGGGAGCGCGCGGGTCGTGCGACTCGCGCTGCGGGGAGCGGTGCGCGAACGCGTTCACGTCGTCCACTCCTCGGCCCGCGCCGATCGTTCGCACGATCCCCGAGCTCGCGCGCATGGGAGGCACGCCGTCTCCGGTGCTCGTGAGTCGTAGGCCGCCGGCTCCGATGGCGTCGTCGATGACACCTCTCCACATCGCGACCGTCGACGCCACCGCCGCATCGCGAGCCCACTCGGTCGCAGGAGTCGCCGGCGTGGGCGCCGCCTTCACGAGCGCCACCATCCCGAACGACGCGATCTCTCGCTTCAAGGCTTCGCGCTCCAGGCGCCGCGACTCGGCGTCGCTCGGTGGCGCGCGTGGCGGAGGCTTCGTGTCCCGCGCCTTCGCGGCGAGCGTCGCTCTCGGTTTGGATGCGTCGCGCGTCGAGCTCGTCACCTCCGCGCGCGCGCGCCCCGAAAAACAGGCCACGACCGCGATGACGCTCACGCTCACGCGAATCGAACGACGCATGCTTCGTCGTCGAGCAACCGACGTGCCGCTTCGCGAGAAGCGCTCGGCCCGGAGAGTGCAATTGAACGACGTGACGGCCCGAACGCCGTCGAAGGAGGCCCCGTGCGCCCAGTCGTTTCGTTCTCCGTCTTCGCGGCGGCGATCGTGCTCGTCGCCTGCACTGACACCTATCACCCGGAATACCATCCGGTGACGGTCACCAATTTCTCTCAGAACGTCGGCTACCCCGTCGTCGTGAACAACGGGACGAACGCGGGGGAGAGATCGCCGGTCACCATCGTCCCCGGCGTCTCCACGACCGCGCCGCAGGCGTTCGCGACTCCACCCCCGCCCGCAGAGCCGCCGCCCGGCTTCTTCGAGCATCCATGATCGTCCGATGCGTTCATGGCCCGCCATGCTCGCCGCGCTCGGGTTGACCGCCTGCGCGAGCACTTACCATCCTGACTATCACCCCGAGTCTCGGTACTCGTACGTGCAGAACGTCACCTACGCGCAGAATGCCTATGTGCTTCCGGACGATGCCAAGGTCGATTCATGCGCGCCCGGCAAGCCGACGGAGTGCTGGTGGGATTGCTACAAGAGGTCGAACGGCGACGCCTGCGACCTGTTGAGCGTGATGTACGAGATCGGCGATCGGGTGAAGCGCGACCACGCGACGGCCGCCCGACTCCAGCAGCGCGCGTGCGACCTCGGCGCATGTGGTGGCCTGGCTGACGTTCCGACCGAGGCATCGGCGGGGCGGGGGAGCGGGAGTGTGAGCTCCGCGGGGGGAGTCGTCGTCTACGGGGATTTCAACGGGACGATCACCGTGGGCAGGTGACTGAGCAACGTTTCGTCGTCGTGCCCTGACGCGCTACCGCCACGAGCCATCGAAGCGGCACACGTCGTCGCCGCGTGCGCGACACAGCGGGTGCGCGAGGTGCACGTCCTCCGCGCCGATCAGCTCGAACATCCGCACGAAGTAGCCGCACAGGTACGCGCAGTACGAGGAGTCGACGATCTCGAAATCGCGCAGCGTCGAGACGGTCGTCGTCGACGTTGGCCGCTCCACGGTCCACGTGCCCGTGTCGAAGAAGCGTGCCCAGATCTCCGACGTCTTCTCGAGGATGACCCCAGGGTTCGCCACGCGAAAGAGGATCCGATGAATGCGCGTCACGTCGTACTCGGCGGAGTAGGCCCCTGCGCGCGCGAGGATGCCCGGATGGCTCGGCCCGAGCGCGCGATCGATCGCGTGCAGTAGGTCCGTATGGAGGCGCGCCGGATACCACCCCACCGCCACGACCGACTCGAGCGCGAGCCGCGTCTCGCGCGGCAGCTCGGCGCCCACGCTTGCCCAACCCTCCAGGCCGAAAACGGAATCGATGAAGCTCTGCGTGTGAACGAGGTTGGTGCCCTTGATGCGGGCCATCGGGTCCAGTCTAGGCGACGACGGCCTGCTCGCGCGAACGCGGGTGCCCTCGCCCCACTCGCGCATGTGGCTGCGCTCGCTTCGAGCCCCCCCGTCTCGCGCCCCTCGCTCGCACGAGTGAAGCGCGCTCAGATCGTTCGCGCGCGCCGAACGTCTGAGCGCCATGCGCAGCGCTCGTCTCGTCTTCGCGCTCGTTCTCGCGACCACCGTGGCGAGCGCCGACGGCGCCTCGTCGCAAGCGCCCCCTCTCGTCACCCGCGTCGTCGAGCGCGCACGACAAGAAGCCGCGCGCGGTGTGACTTACGATCCGGCCTACGTTCGCCTCGCGTACCCCGGCGGCGACGTCGACCCGCGGCACGGCGTCTGCACCGATCTCGTCGTCCGCGCGCTGCGCGTCGCGGGGATCGATCTCCAGGCTCGCGTCCACGAGGACGTCCTGGCGCGCCCGCGCGCCTACGCTCGGTACGTCACCCGCGCCGATGCGAGCATCGATCATCGCCGCGTCGGTCCGCTCACGGTCTGGCTCGACGCGTACGCTCAACGCGTCCCCGCCGCGCCGCGCGCCTTCGAGGCCGGCGATCTCGTCGTGTGGTCGCTGCGCAACAACGGAACCCCCGAGCACATCGGGCTCGTCAGCGATCGCATCGGCCCGCGAGGGCTCCCTCTCGTGCTCCACAATCTGGGCCCTGCGCCGACCGAGGACGACGCGCTCGATGCCTGGACGATCCTCGGGCACTGGCGAATCGCGACCGGCGATCTCCGAACGACCCCGCCCGCACCGACGCCCTAGCGCGTGGTCACGCGCTTCGAAGCGCGAGTCGCATCACGATCGCCGACGCGGGACACGCGCCCTGCAGCTCACGGGACGCCCGCATCGGTTGCGGCACCTCGCTGCGCTCGATCACTTCGAAGCCGAACCGAGGGAAGAAGCGCTCGGCCGTGGTCGTGAGCAGATAGACGGACGTCATCCCTCGCACGCGCGCCTCGTCGAGCACGCGATGCGTGACGAGCGAGCCGAGTCCGCTCGATCGAGCGTCGAGCGCGACCGCCACGGATCGAAGCAGCGCGACCTCGCCGTAGGCCTCGAGCCCGCCGACGGCGAGCGTCCGATCGCCATCCTCCGCCACGAAGAACGATCCAAGGTGATCGGCCACCCCTTCGATCGGAAGCTGCGCCGACCGGAGCAGCGCCTCGATCGCCGCGCGATCGTCTTCACGGGCGCCGCGAATCATTCCGGTTCCCATCTCGGGCGCCGTAGCAGGGCCACGACCCGCGCGCGAGCCTTCCCGCTTCGGTTAGTCTGGCGCATCGACGAGGCATCCCATGCTCCTCCTCCACCAGTTCGAGATCTCGCCGTTCTGCGACAAGGTTCGCCGCGTCCTCCGGTACAAGCGCCTGCCGTTCGAGACGCGCGAAGTGCCGCTCCTCGAGGTGACGACCGGCGCGCTCCGGCGGCGCAACGGCACCGGCAAGCTCCCCACGCTCGATCACGACGGTCACCTCGTCGCCGACTCGAGCGACATCGCGCGGTACCTCGAAGAGCGCTTCCCCGATCGCCCGCTGCTGCCGCGCGACGCGCGACTCGCGGGCGAGTGCCACATCCTCGAAGATTGGGCCGACGAGAGTCTCTACTTCTACGAGGTGTACCTGCGCTTCCTCGTCCCGGACAACGCGCGCCGCTGGGTTCCGGCCCTCGTGCACGCCGACGCAGCGCCGCTCCGCGCGATAGCGCCGGTGCTCATCCCGCGCGTCCTCCGAGGGACGCTCGATCAGCAGGGGCTCGGTCGCAAGACGAAGGAGCAGATCCTCGCCGACCTCGATCGCCATCTCGACGCGCTCGAGGCCAAGCTCGGGGAGCGAACGTGGCTCGTCGGCGACGCGATCACGCTCGCTGACATCTCCGTGTTCGCGCAGCTGGCGTGCGTCCGCGGCGCGGTGGAAGGGGAGCGCGCGATCGGCGCGAGGCGTGCGGTCGCGGCGTGGATGAAGCGGGTGGACGACGCGACGGCCGCGTGAGTCGCGACGTGGGCGGGGGAGAAGACGCCCGTCTGCGACGTAACCCTTCCTGATGAGGAACTGGGCTTGATGAGGAACTGGCCGATCTGGTTTCCGCACCCGACGGCGTGGCTTAGCGCGATCTTGCTCGTGCTGCTCGCCGGCGTGCTCGGCTTCGGCGCGTCGATCTTGCTGACCACGGCGCTCTTCGCGGGGCGCTTCTCACCGCGTCTCGCGGGGCTGCTGGTGCTCGCCGCGATCCTCTCGCCGATCTTCTTCACGGCCATCGCTCACCACGCGACCCATCGGATCATGGACGGAGTCTCCGCTTCGACGCGCCGGCCCGATCTGATCGCGAGCGGTCTCGCGCCCGGCCTCATGAGCTACTGGGCCGGCCTCTACGCTTGGCTCGTGATCGTCCTCGCGTCGATCCTCACGGCGGGCGTCTTGTTCGTCGTCCGCGGTCTCCCGGAGATGCCCGATTCGCAGACGGCGATGAGCGCGCTCTCGCACGTCGACGACGCGCGTCGCGCGTTCACGCTCCCCGGCGTCGTGTGGTTCGTCTTCGCGGCGTATCTCTTCCACGTGTGGCGCGTCGTCGAGCGCCGGCTGATGGGCGGATAGCGTCACCCACCTTCCATCAAGACGGCCGCGCTGATCGCGATGACCACGTAGATCGCGTCGAGGATTCCGACCGGCAACCACGCGTTGAACGGGCGCTGAAGCTTCTCCTCCTCGGCAAAAGGTACGTCGTGGAACCGCCGGTATGACGCCCACAGCACGCTGGCGCTGAGCACCGGGCCGGCGATGGAAACGAGCAGGAGAGCGGCCGCGGAGGCGGACGCCGAGGACCCCTCGCTCGGCGAGGCATGGAGGTTGACGCCTGGGAGCATGATGAAGGCCGACTGCTTGAGCGCGAGCATCGCGCCGACCACCATGAGCCCTATGCGGACCAAGCCGCCGACGACCCCGAAGACGAATCGCTCGGTGACCGAGCGCGCGAGCGCGCGAACGGCGAGCACGAGGTGCAGCAAGGAAAAGATCACGGCCGCGACCGTACACGGCCGTCGTTTTGGATTGAACCGGCCGCGCGAAACGGGGGAACCTCCGTCCCATGTCGGATCCCAACGCTGAAGCGATCGAAGCGTGGAACACGGTCCTCTTCGACAAGTTCATCCACTTTCGCGAGACGTGGACGCGCGGTGCATCCGTTCACGGCGACGCCGTCATGGAGCGCCACGCGCCGCGTGAAGGGGCGCGCGTCCTCGACGTGGGGTGCGGCTGCGGCGACACGACGCTGGCGCTCGCGAAGCGCGTCGGGCCCAAGGGGGAGGCCGTGGGGATCGACGCCGCGCCGCGCTTCATCGATCTCGCGCAGCGCGAGGCGCGCGAGCTCGGCGTCGCGAACGCGCGCTTCGTGGTGGCCGATCCGCAGAAGGACGATCTCGGCGGTCCGTACGACCTCGTCTACTCGCGCTTCGGCACGATGTTCTTCGCCAGCCCCGTCGCTGCGCTCCGCAGCATGAGGCGCGCGCTCGTCTCTGGCGGGAAGCTGGCGATGGTGGTGTGGCGGCGAAAGGACGAGAACGCGGTCTACTTCGACGTCGAGCAGCGCGTCCTCGCGATCGTGCCGCACGCCGAGAAGCGCGAGGATCAGGTCACCTGCGGTCCCGGCCCGTTCTCGATGGCCAGCCCCGACGTCGTGAGCGCGCAGCTGAAGGCGGCCGGCTTCGGGCGGATCGCCTTCGAGCGCTTCGACACCGAGATGCTCACCGGCAGGAGCGTCGACGAAGCGATCGAGTTCGCGCTGGCCATCGGGCCGGCGGGGGAGGTGATGCGTCTCGGCGGCGAAGAGGCCGTGCGCAGGAGGCCCGCGGTCGTCGCGTCCCTTCGCGAGCTGTTCGAATCGTGGTCGCACGACGGCGCCGTGCGCGGCGCGTGCAGCTCGTGGATCGTGTCCGCCGTCGCCGTGTAGCGATCGGAGAGAGACCGTTCAGCTCCCGTGCTCGATGCTCCCGAGCACCTTGAGCGACACGCGCTTGGGTCCCTTCTTCTCGCGCGGCGCTTTCTCGCCCGGTCCGACCAGCTCGCCGACAAGGTCGTAGTCGCTCGCTTGCGAGATCACGACCCGGCGCATCTGTCCGGCGCGCGCTTCATCGCCCGAGAGGAACACGCTCCCGTCGATCTCCGGGGCTTGCCCGGCGTGTCGCCCCTTCATCACGAACTCGTGCTCTTCGCTCGGGCCTTCGACCAGCACATCGAGCTCTTTCCCCACGAGCTTCGCGTTCGCCTCGCGCGCGATCCGGCGCTGGATGGCCATGACCTTGCGGTAGCGATTCGCCGCCACGACCGGCTTCACCTTCGCGTCGATCTCGAAGCTCTTGCAGGTCTCTTCGTCGGAGTACTTGAACACGCCGACGCGCTCGAAGCGCGCCCACTCGATGAACTCGCAGAGCTCGGCGAACTCTTCGTCCGTCTCGCCCGGGTGCCCCACGATGAACGCGGTGCGGAACGTGAGATCGGGGATGGCCTTGCGCAGGCGATCGACCACGCGCTTCTGGCGATCCTTGCCGTGCCCGCGCTTCATGCGCTTCAGCATCGCGTCGGCCGCGTGCTGCAGCGGCATGTCGACGTACGGCACCACGCGCGGGTGGTTGGCGATGACGTCGATGAGCGCCTCGTCGATCGTCTCCGGATACAGATAGAAGAGGCGCACCCAGCGCACCCCCTTCACGTCGGCGATCCGCGTGGCCAGCGCGGCGAGCGACTCGCGCCCCGTCTTCGGCAGATCGCGCCCGTAGGAAATCGTGTCTTGCGAGATCACGTTGAGCTCGATGACGCCGCTTGCGACGAGCTGCTCGGCCTCGCGGACGATGTCGTCGGCCGTGCGCGAGCGCTGCTTCCCGCGGAACTGCGGGATGGTGCAGAACGAGCACGTGCGATTGCACCCCTCGGCGATCTTCAAGTACGCGCTGGCGCGCGAGTCGGTGACGACGCGCGGGTCGCTGGCGCGAATGACCCAGTCGGCCGGGTTCCCCACGAGCATCCGCTCTGCTTTGCCCGAGAGCACCTCGCCGAGCTTCAGCATGTCGCTCGAGCCGAGGAAGTGATCGACCTCGGGCATCTTCGTCGCGAGCTCGGTCGGGTAGCGCTGCGAGAGACAGCCGCTGACCACCAGCGTCTTGCAGACGCCGTGCTTCTTCAGCTCGGCCATCTCGAAGATCGTGTCGATCGACTCCTTCTTCGCCTCGCCGATGAAACCGCACGTGTTGACGACGATGACCTCGGCTTGCGACGCATCGTCGACGATCTCGAACGACTTCTTCGACGCCACGCCGAGCATGACCTCGCTATCGACGCGGTTCTTCGGGCAGCCGAGGCTGATGAAATGGATGGTCTTCTTCGGCATGGAGCGCGGGCGCAATGTACGGGGCGAACGGCGAATGCGCCAATCGCGCGGTCTCGCGGCGATCGCGGCTATTTCGCGGGGGGCGAAGCGATCCAGCGATCGACCTGCTCCTCGAGCACGTCGAGCGGCAGCGCCCCGGAGCCGAGGACGACGTCGTGGAACGCCCGGATGTCGAACTTGTCGCCGAGCGCCTTCTTCGCCTTCTCGCGCAGCTCGACGATCTTCAGCTGCCCGATCTTGTAGGCCAGCGCCTGCCCCGGGATCGCGATGTAGCGGTCGGTCTCGCTCTGCACTTCGACCTCGTCGCTCGTCGAGTGGGCGTGGAAGAAGTCGACGACTTGCTGCCGCGTCCACTTCTTCGCGTGGAAGCCGGTGTCGACGACGAGTCGAATGGCGCGGAGCATCTCGTCCTGCAGGTGCCCGTAGTAACTGTACGGGTCCTGATAGAAGCCGACCTCCTCGCCGAGCCGCTCCGAGTAGAGCGCCCACCCTTCGGCGAACGCCGTCACCGAGTACTGCTGGCGGAACGGCGGCAGGCCCGTGAGCTCCTGCGCGATCGTGATCTGCAGGTGATGGCCCGGGACCCCCTCGTGGTACGCGGTTGTCTCGACGCTGAGCGTGGTGCGCTTGGCGAAGTCGCCGGTGTTGATCATGACGTGACCGGGGCGCGAGCCGTCGGGCGTGCCCTGGTTGTACTCGGCCCCGGCGGCGTCTTTCTCGCGGAACTCCTCGTCGGCCATGATCTCCACCTTCGCCTTCGGCAAACGGCCGAAGAGCGACGGGAGCTTCACGTACATCTGGTCGGTGTACTTCCGGTACAGCGTGAGCACCGCTTCGCGTGACGTGAAGTGGAGCGTGGGGTTCTTGCCGACCGAGGCGGCGAACGACGGCAGATCCGCATAGCCCAGCTTCTTCGCGACTGCGCGCATCTCGGCCTCGATTCGCGCGACCTCCTTGAGGCCGATGGCGTGGATCTCGTCCGCGGTCAGCGTCGTGGTGGTCGACGTCTTGATGTCGAAGGCGTAGCGCTCCTGTCCGAGCGGCAGCGACCACTCGCCCGGCTCGGCGCGCCCGCGCGGCTCGTACTCGGCGCGCACGAACGACGCGAAGCTTCGATACGCGGGACTCACGTTGTCTTTGATCGCCGCGAGACACGCCGCGCGGATGCGCGCGCGATCAGCCTCGGGCACCGCGGGGGGGAACGACTTCAACGGCCCGGCGAACGGGCTGGCGTCGGGCGCCGCGGCTCCGATCTCGTCGGCCTGGATCGCGACCTTCCCGAGCAAAATCTTCGGCGGAATGAGCCCCTTCGAGAGCCCTTCGCGCATCAAGGCGACGAGCTGATCGAACGCGACGGGGAGCGTGCGGAGGCGCGCGACGTAGTCGTCGTAGTCCTTCACCGACGTGAACGGCAGGAGGATCACCAGCTGCGCGGCGAACAGGTGCGGCCCCTGTTGCTGGTTCACCGGCATCAACCACCCCTCGAACTTCGCGCTCTCGAGCTCGAGCTTCAGCGACCGCGCGAGGAGCACCTCGTTGAGGCGCTCCTGCTCGGGGAAGCCGGTCGTGTCGATCGCCTCCAGCTGGGCGAGGTACTTCCGGCTCGCGTCGAGGTGCTCGTAGACCGCCTTCGACGAGAGATCGCTCCAGCGGTCGTTGTAGCGCTTGTCGCCCAGGATGCTGGCGTACTCGGGCGAGGTCCGCATCACGTACTCCCACTGATCGGCCACGACGTCGCGCAGCCGCTGGCGGCGCGCATCGAGGCTCGCGGTCGGCGCCGCGTTGGTGGGCGCGGGGGAGGGAGCGACGGGAGGGACGCTCGCGTCGTGACAGGACGTGAGCGCGACGAGCACGGCGATCGCCGCGTAGGGAGAACGCATGGAGTTGGGCCTCGGCAGCAGCGACCGACTCAGCGCGCGAGCATCGCGTCGCGGAAGCGATCGAAGAGGTAGAGCGCGTCGTGCGGGCCGGCGGCGGCCTCGGGGTGGTACTGCACGCTGAACGCGCGGAGGTCGGCGGCGGCGAGCCCTTCGCTCGTGCCGTCGTTCAAATGAACGTGCGTCGAACGGACGCTGCTCGGGAGCGTCGCCAGGTCGACGCAGAAGCCGTGGTTCTGCGTCGTGATCTCCACCTTGCCGGTGGCGAGATCCTTCACCGGCTGGTTCGCGCCGCGGTGACCGAACTTCAGCTTGTACGTCTTGCCGCCGAGCGCGAGCCCCAGCAGCTGATGCCCGAGGCAGATGCCGAAGATCGGCTTCTTGCCGAGGAGCTCCTTCACCGTGGCGATGGCGTACGTGACGGCGGCCGGATCGCCGGGGCCGTTCGAGAGGAAGATGCCGTCGGGGTTCAACGCCAGCACGTCGCGCGCGGTCGCTCGCGCGGGGACGACGGTGACCTTGCATCCGGTGTCGACGAGGCAGCGGAGAATGTTGCGCTTGGTGCCGTAGTCGATGGCGACGACGTGATGCTGCGCGGGGCGCGCCTTCGCGGTGACCCACTCGCCGCGCCCTTCGGTCCACGCATACGGCTCGCGCGGCGAGACGCGCTCGACGAGATCGAGACCGCTCATGTCGGGCGCGCTCCGTGCGGCGCGCAGCGTCTCTTCCGGCGAGTCGGTGCCGATGGCGGCGTTCTGCGATCCGTGATCACGGAGGTGTCGCGTGAGCTTGCGCGTGTCGACCTGATCGATCCCGACGACGCCGTGCTGCGCGAGGTACGCCTCGAGCGTCTGCTCCGATCGCCAGTTCGACGCGATGGGGCTCGCATCGCGCACGACGAACCCCGCGACGCGCGGCTTCCCGTCGACCGCCTCGGTGTCGGCCGCGTTCACGCCGACGTTGCCGATCTCCGGCGCCGTCATCGTCACGATCTGCCCGCAGTACGACGGATCGGTGAGCACCTCCTGGTACCCGGTCATCGTCGTCGTGAAGACCGCTTCGCCCGTCGTCTTCCCGCGCGCGCCGAAGGGGCGACCCGGGAACACCGTGCCGTCGGCGAGGACGAGCCAAGCGCGGTCGTTCACGACGCTCCCTCTTCGAACACGACGCGCCCTTCCACAATCGTCATCTCCACGCGTCCTTGAACCTCGCGCTTCAGGAACGGCGTGTTCTTGCTCTTCGTGCGAAGCCGCGCGGGATCGATCGTCCACTTCGCTTCGGGATCGATGAGCACCAGATCCGCGCGCGCTCCATCCGCGATCCGCGGAGCCGGCAACCCCACCACGCGCGCCGGCGACGTCGTGAGCGCCTCGACGAAGCGCGCCAGTGAGAGCCGGCCGCTCCGCACGATCCCCAGGAGCAGCGGCACGCACAGCTCGAGCCCGATCATCCCCGGCGACGCTTCGGCGAACTCGCACTCCTTCTCGAGCGGCGAGTGCGGCGCGTGATCGGTGGCGATGCAATCGAGCGTTCCGTCAGCCAGCGCGGCGACGAGCGCGTCCACGTCCGACTGCTCGCGAAGGGGAGGGTTCACCTT
>PLXW01000019.1 GCA_003151595.1 Myxococcales bacterium | reverse complement strand
CGCCGCGCTCGTCGCGGCGGTTGCGCCCGTGGCCGCGTGTGTCGCCGTCACCGCCACCGCGCCCACCGCCGCTCCCAGCGCGATCTTCCGCGCGAGGCCCGACCGCACGCGCGCGCGATCCGCCGTCGTCGGCTCGTCGCCGTCGCGGGCTGCGTCGAGCAGCGCTCTCGAGTCAACGCTCAGGCGACTCATGGCTCGCTCCTCCCGTTCACGTTCTCACCATGCGCGCCGTGCGCACTCCGCGCGCGATGCCGGGCCACCGCCGCATCCAGCTCGCGACGCGCCGCGCGCAACCGCGAGTACACCGTGTTCACGTTCGCCTCCACTGCTTCTGCGATCTCCGGGACGGTCATCTGTTCGAGCTCCGAGAGCACCAGCACGGCGCGCTTGTCGTCGTCGAGCTCGTCGAGCAGCGAGTGCAACGTTCGAACGGCTTCGCGCTGCGTCGCTTGCTCGTGCGGTCCGCGATCGTTCACGTCGCGCACGGCGTCGACGTCGGGATCCATCGCCGCGCTTCCGCCGAGCTGTGCGGGCTTTCGCCGGAGCGTGCGGCGATGCTGCTTCACGGTGAACAGCGCGATCCCGAACAACCACGTCTTCATCGACGCGCGCGCCTCGAACTCCGCGAGCCTCCGATGAACCACGAGAAAGATCTCCTGCACCACGTCGTCGACCGCGCTCGCGTCGACGCCGAGCCGGCGCACGCTCCGCCAGACGAACGGAAAGTGCTCTGCGTACACGTCCTCGAAGCGATGCCGTTCGGGCGCGGGCGCAAGGGGATGCGCGCCGTCGCGACGGCTCTCTGGGAGAGCTTCCACCGCGGCGGACCCGAAAGGCACGTCAGTGGAGTGGCCGGTCATCCAGGAGCCCGTGACTAAAAGCGTAGCTCGGCGCCGAGCGACAGGCGGCCCGTGAGAAAGGCCGGGCGGTGGAGGGTCGCCCCATCGACCTGAAAGTCGGGTCGAATCGTGGGGATGAGCGCGTCGAGGCGCCCGACGACGGCCAACGATTGCGCAAAGCGCCAGGCGCCGAAGAGCCCGGCGCCGGGGGCCACCCATCCGCTGGAGCCGCTCGACGGGAGCGCGACGATGCCCTCTCCGTGTACCGAGACGACCTCGGCTTCGAGGCACGGCCCCGCTTCGAACGAGTCGGCGCGCGCGAGGTAGCAGGCGCGGGCGGCGACGGTGAGCATCGTGAAGCGCTCCACGGCCAGCGAGATGGGCGCGGGGCGCGTCGAGTCGGGGAAGAAGTAGGCGCCGGCCAGCTCGAAGCGAAAGTGCAGGGGCGTCCAGGCAAAGCCGATGGAGGGGCCGACGCCGGGTGCGGGGAGCGTGCCGAGATCGATCGCGCCGAGGGCCGTGGCCGCGAAGGTCGTGTGCGATCTCGATGAGGGAGACGGCGATGACGCACGCGGAGACGGCGCCGTTGCATCGACGGGCGCGGACGCATCGGGTGGCTCGGCATTCGCGACGGGCGGAGGCGCGACGGGCGCGGGGGTGACGGGCGGGGGGGCCATCGGCACGACGGGCGGAGGCGACGCGTCGACGACCGCGACGATCGCCGCGTCGACCAGGCTCGCATCGAACGACGACGGCGCAGCGTCAGCAACCACGACGACGGGCGCCGCTCCCGCATCGACGGTCGCGGCTTGCGCCGTGCGGTTCTGCGCCACGCGCGCCGGGTCCACCGCCATGGCCACGATGAGCTCCGTGGCCTCCGCGAGCGCGCGACACGAGCTCGCCTCCAGGCGCCGCACGCCGCCGTTCATCGTGACGACCACGCGCCACGACGCGCCCGCGTGCTCCACCTCGGCGTTCGCGTTCACCGGCGCCGCGTTCGAGCCCGCGAGCAGGCTCGCCACCTCCACATTCACCGCATCTTCGCTCGGACACCCGGCCGGCGCACGCCACGTCACCGGCCGCCGCGCGACGTCCGCCAATGGCTGCGCGCGAACGACGACCGTGACGAACACGGCGCACGCCGCGGCCGCCGTTGACGCCGCCGCCGACGCAGTCGCCCGCGAAGCACGCATGCGCGCGAGCTAACCCGGGACCCCCCGGCTCAGCAAGCAGTCAGTGCCCGATCGACTCCGCGCGGTTCACGATGCGCGGCGTGATGAAGATCACGAGCTCGTTGCGCGTGTCGTTCGCCTTGCGGTGCTGGAACAGGATGCCGATGATCGGAATGTCTCCGAAGAACGGCACCTGATCGAGGTTCCGACCGGTGTTGCGCGTGAAGATTCCGCCGATGACCGCCGTGTGTCCGTCCATCACGAGGAGATCGGTCTCCGCCTCGCGCTTCAGGATGGTGGGCGCGCCGTTCGCGGCCGTCTGGTTGAAGTTCGGCTCGTCGCGATTGACCTTCATGTGCATCGAGACCGAGCCCTCGGCCGTCACGTGAGGCGTGACGAGGAGCTGGAGCTTGGCCTCTTGGAAGGTGGTCTGAACGCCTTGCGCGCTGACCTGCGAGAACGGAATCAACGTGCCCTGGTTGATGCGCGCGATCTTGTTGTTGAGGGTCAAGATGCGCGGGCTCGACACGATGCGTACGAGACCGCTGGTCTCGGCCGCCGTGAGGCGCAGGTTCAAGTTGAAGTTGTTGTCGATCGATCCGAACGACAGGCCGAGCGCGCCGCCTTGCCCGGTGCCGACGGCCGCCGGCAAGTTGACCGCGAAGTTCGGCTGCGAAACGGTGTTCGAGAACGGCGAGAGACCTGCCGTCGGCGTGTTGCCGTCGGAGGCGCCGCCGGCCGCGGTGACGCGCGACGGGAAGGCGATGCCGGTCGGGTTGCCGGTGGCTTCGCTGAAGGTCGTGTCGCCGCCCCACTGGATGCCGACGTCGCGCAGGTAGTTGCTCGTGGCTTCGACGATGCGCGCCTCGATGAGCACCTGCGGCGTCTGCGTGTCGAGCGAGCGAATCAGCTCCTCGACGCGGTTCAAGTTGCCGGGGATGTCGCGAGCGATGACGGTGTTGGTGCGCTCGTCGACCGAGATCGATCCGCGCGACGACAGGAGCTCGCGCGCGCGCCCCTGAATTTCCACGGCCTTCGCGTAGCTGATCTGGACGAGCCGCATCTCGAGCGGCATCAAGTCGAGCTCGGCGCGTTGCTGCGCGATGCGGAGCTCGCGCTCTTTCTGGAGCTGCGCCAGCGGCGCGACGCGGATCAGGTTCCCGGTGCGAACCATCCCCAACCCCTTGGCCGAGAGCACGACGTCGAGCCCCTGATCCCAGGGGACGTTGTTCATGCGAATCGTCACCGTGCCGCCCACGTCGTCGGCGGTGACGATGTTCACGTGCCCGACATCCGCGAGCAGACGCAGGATGCTGTGAATGTCGGCGCTCTGAAAATCGAGGTCCACGCGACGCCCGCTGTACGGACGCTCTTGCGCGCGCAGACTCGAGGTGAAGCCGGCCTGGCTACCGCCCGTCGTCTCCACCCTGCCGTCGTCGTGCATGCCGGTCTGGATGCGCGGCATCGGCGCGAGTGCGTCGTCGCGTTCGACGGTCACCGAGTGATTCGTGCCGACCACGACGCCTTGGCCGATCGAGACGGACGGGTTCGTCGGTCGATCGAACGACCACACGAGCGCGGTACCTTCGACCGTGACGACGCCTTGCGCCGTCCCCGCGCGATCGATCTCGACGATCGCGCCGTTCGTTCCGTCGGCGAACGTGGCCACGGTGTGGACCGCGCCGCGCATCTCGCTCACGTCGAGCGATCGCGCGAGCTTCGCGGTCGCCAACTTCGCGCCGCGCAGCTCGAGACGCAGGCGACCCGAGGGGCCCGGCGTCATGGCGTACGCCGGGATCGCGCTCATCGCGACGATGACGCGATCCTTGTTTCCTTTGTGCTCGAAGCGCACGTCCTCGACGGCGGCGGACGCGGACGTGACCGCGGCTGCGGTCGTCGGCGCTTTCGTCGGATCGACCGGGAGCGGCACCTCGACCGTGGCCGCGCTCGTGGTCACGGCGCTCGGCGCGAGCGTGACGCGCAGCGTGTTCCCGTCGGCCTTCAGCCGGTAGCTCGCCTGCTTGGCCAGGCTCACGATCAACCGCGCCTGCGCGCCCGCGTCGGTGCGGAACCCTTGCGTGAGCACGGTGCCGACCACGCCTTCTGCCTTGGTGATCGCCTCGGGAGCTCCGATGACGTCGGTGTTCGCGAGATCGACGATGAGCTTCGTGCCCCCGTCTGCGACGCGCACGCTGAACGTTGGCGGCCCCGAGCCGACGACTTCGATCTCGGTGCCTCCGGGCACGAGCGCGTCGGCGTGAACCTTCACTTCGCGCACGTGATTGGGCGCTCCATCGGGCCCACTGGCGCTGGCCACCGTCGCCGACAGCACGATCGCGATCGTGTTCAGCACTCCAATTGTCTTCGTGCGCATTTTATTGAACCCGCGCATGCGTGGCTCCTCGGCAGGGTGCGAACGGCTCGAACGAAAAGCAGAAAGAGAGCCGTGCGAAACGAACGGTAGAACGCGCGATCTGGAAGAGGCCAATTTGTGGCGAGCCGATTTGTGGTTTTGCGTTTGGGAGAGGCATCGTCAATCACCCCCGGCGCGTCGACACACGTGGTCGCGCGTGGCCTCGCCCTCGCCCTCGCACGCGGAGCGCGAGAGAGAAGGACGTTTGGAACAGCGATGGGAGCGCGAACGGGAGCGCGAATCTGCGCGCGCGCGTCGGCGCTAGAGCTTCGAGTCGTCGTTCTGATCTTGGTCGTTCGTCGTCGTCGCTTCGGGGTGCAACGGCACGACGCGCGTGGCCGGGGCGATGTTCGGCTGCGCCTGATCTTCGCGGATGAAGACGACGTCGCCGTCGCGCACGCGATCGACGCGCCAGTTCACCTGATAGTCGGTCCCGTTCGTGCCGCCGGTGTGCACCGTCTCCGCGCGGCCGACGAAGTCACCGCGCTTCAAGACGCTCCCCTTACCGTGCGGGTCGACGACCATGGCCCGCGGATAATCCCCCCCTTGCACGATGGCCACGAGCTTCAGCTCCTCGAGCGAGAACTGGCTCAGGAGCACCTTCCGTTGCGCGTCGAACGTCTTCTTCTGACCTTCGACGAACAGGGTGGCGTAGGTGCGGAACGGGTCGCGGTTGCGATCGTTCTCCACGAAGTCACTCTCGTTGTACTCAGGCCCAACCTTGGTCGAAGCCGCCGGCGCGATCGACGCCACGGGCTTCGCGGCCGCCGGAGCGCCGCCCCCTTGAGAAACCGTGTCGCCCCCGCACGCAACCAGCGCGAACGGCACGAGCCCGATCGCCAGGAGCGCGCCCCTGATCACCGCGCGGCTCATTTCTTCACCGGCTTGCTGGTCATGTGGAACGTCGTTGCCAGGCACTGCGCGGTCATCAAGACGTCGTCCCCAACCTTTCGCGGCGCCGAGAGCTGGATGTTCTCGACGTTGATGATCCGATCGAGTTTTCCGATCTCGTAGGCGAACTTCGCCACCTGATGGAAGTGCCCGGTCATCCGCAGCTTCATCGGCACCTTGGCGAAGAACGCCTCCTGGCGCTCTTCCATCGGCTGCCACCCTTGAAGATCGATCCCGCTCACGTTCGACACTTGCTGAATCGCCGAGAGGAACGCGGCCTGCTCGGTCGTCTCGGGAAGAACCTTGTTCAGCTCTCGCTGGCGTTGCTGGCGGAGGGCGAGCTCGTCGCGGTCGGCGAAGTAGCTCGCTTGTGCCTGCTTCTGCGCGGCGAGGTCCGTGGTGAGCTGCACCGTCGTGTTCTTCGCAGATTGAATCTTCTGCGCGACGGCCGTGTAGAAGATCACCCAGTACGTGAGGGCGGCGAGGACGACGACACCGACGCCGATGCCGACGCGCACCGGCATCGCGATCTTGGCGAGATTGAGGCTCGCGGCGGGAGCAGCCATGGCTAGTACCTCACCTTTGCACTGACCTCGAAGGACACGAGCTCGACGCGCGTCGCGGCGTCGACGACCTTCAACGCCGGCATCATCTTCACGTCGTAGAAGTAGTCGCTGATCGCCAGGCGCCGCAGAAACTCGGAGACGTCCTCGCCGTCACGCGCGAGCCCTTTGAGGTGCACGTTGCGATCGATCTCGTCGTACTGGATGAGCCACAGGCGGCGCGCGTCCCAGTTCGGATTGGGCACCGATTGCGGATTGTCGCGACGCATCTGTTCGAGCTTGTCGCGATCGAGCGTCGGCATCCGGCCCGGCGTGAGGATGTGCGAGACCTCGAGCAGCACCGACGTGGGGCCGGTGCGCGCCGACTCCAGCTTCTGGATCGCCTCTTCGCGATCGCGAAGCTCCTTCAGCTGAACTTTGATTTCGTCGCGGTTGGAGATCTGCCGCTTGATGTCGTCGATGTTCGCCGTGATCTCGGCGTTGCGCTTGTTCACGCGCGCCAGGTCGTCGTTCTTCGAGCTCTGGAGGAACATGAGAATGATCACTTCGAACACGACGATACCGACGATGGCGAAGACCCACCCCTGCCCTTCGGCAGCGGCGCTTCGCCTCTGTGCGGCTCGCTTCTCCGGGAGGAGATTGATGCGAATCAAGAGCGCTTCTCCTTGTCGGTGCGCAGGCTGAGGCCGATGGCCACGACGAGCTGCGCGGCGCGCGCGCGAAGCTCCGCCTCATTGACACCCTTCTCGACGGTCACGTTCCCCAGTGGGTCGAACACAACGACCGGCACTCGCGCACGCTTCTCGATCGCCTTCTGCAGCGGCGCCAGGTACGCGCTCCCGCCCGAGACGTAGATGCGGCTGATCTCGTTGTCGCCGCTGGTCGCGAGGTAGAAGTCGAGAGAGCGCTGGATCTCGCCGGCGAGCGCGTCGCACGCCTGGCTGATCACTTGATGCACTTCCTGCGGCACGATCTGCGTCGGGCCGCCGCCGCACTTGTACGCTTCGGCCTGCTCGTACGGGACGCCGCACTGCTTCTGGATCTCTTCGGTGATCGCGTTGCCGGCGTTGGTGATCTCGCGCGTGAACGCGCTCACCCCCTTCGACACGATGTTGAGCGACGACACCGCGGCGCCGACGTTGAGCAGGCCGATGGTGCCGTCTTCCGGCAGGCCGAGCTGCGTCTCGAAGATGTTCTGGATGGTGAAGGCGTTGATGTCGACCACCATCGGGCGGAGCTTCGCCTCGCGGAGAATGCTCGCGTAGTCGTTGATCTCGTCCTTCTTGGCGGCGACGAGGAGGAGATCCATCTGGCCGGCTTCCGGACGGCGGCGAAGGACCTCGTAGTCGACCGACATGACCTTGATGTCGAACGGGATGTGTTGCTCGGCTTCCCACGAGATCTGCTCGTCGAGCTCTTCGTTCGTCATCATCGGCACGGTGATCTTCCGCACGATGACCGACTGGCCATAGACGCCGACGGCGATGTCCTTGGTGGTGATCTTGTTGTCGCTGAAGATCTTGAGAAGCGCCTCGGTGACGACCCCCGCGCTCATGACGTGGCCGTCGATGATCGTCTGCGGCGGCAGCGGCGCGTACCCAAAGCGGTGCACCGTCGTCCCTTTGCGAGACGTTTTCAGCTGCACCACTTTGATGGAGCTTGCGCCCACGTCGACGCCGACGAGGTTCCTGCCTTCGGCCATTGCCCGGCTCCTGCCCACGGGGATTTTCCCGCAGTTGGAAGTGTGGCATCCCGCGCGATTCGCCGTCAAAAAGGATGCGTCTTCGATAAGCGTCTTGAGAGGACCGATGTGATCTTCGGACCCACGCGCGCCACGGGGACTAGACCCGATTCACGATTGCGCTATGACGGGCCCCGCAGCATGCGTCCGCCCGTAGTTTCTGCCGCCGCCGCGCTGGTCGCGCTCGCTCTCTCCGTCCGCATCTTGACGGTGGGGCACGACGCGCGCGCCGACGTGCAGCACGTGGTCGCGCGCGGGCACACGCTCGAGGCGATCGCGCATCGCTATCACGTGACGACACAGGCGATCATCGACGCGAATCACCTGAAGGACGCGCGTCACCTCAAGATCGGCGAGACGCTGACCATCCCCGGCGTGCAACCGGCGCCGAGCGCGACCGCGGGTGCGGCCAACGCGAAAGGGAAGAAGGGGCCCGACGGCAAACCGATCAAGCCGGTCGTGTACGCGATGCGCCCCAAGACGCCCGACGTCGTTCACGTGACGCGACTGGCCACGACCGAGGACTACACGCTGCACGTCAACGCGCGACGCGGGAAGGTCTCGCCGACCGTGGCCAAGACCGCCGAGCAGATGATGCGCTCGATGGGCGGCCTGTCGCATCCGATCGAGCCGCGCCTCGTGCACTTGCTCGCGGCGGTGTCGAATCACTTCGGCAGTCGGAAGATCGAGATCATCAGCGGCTTCCGCCCGTACTCGCCGCTTCAGCACACGGCGCACTCGAACCACAACATCGGCAAGGCGGTCGACTTCCGCGTGATGGGCGTGCCGAACGAAGTGGTGCGCGACTACTGCCGTACGCTTCGCGACGTCGGCTGCGGGTACTACCCGAACAGCACGTTCGTGCATCTGGACGTGCGCGAGACGAGCTCGTTCTGGATCGACTACTCGCGACCGGGCGAGCCGCCGCGGTACAACGCGCCGAACCTCGACGCCGACGAGGGAACGAGCGACGTCGGCGAAGAGGCACACCTCGCCCCGCCGGACGACAACGACACGCCGAGCGAGGCGACGCCGACCGCGAACCCGACCGCGAACCCGACCCCGACCGCGACCGCGACCGCGACCCCGACCCCGACCGCGACCCAGACCGCGACGCCGACCCCGACCCTCGCGCCGCCCGTTCTCACAGCGCCGATCGAAGCCTCCCACGCGCTCCCCGCCACCCCGCGCTGATCTCGATCGCCGCGTGACCACGGTCGCGCCGGCCGATATGGTCCCGCGCGTGCGAACACTCCTCGTCTCGTCAGTCGTCTCCGCGCTCGTCACGACCCTCGGGCTCGCCGCGTGCGGCAACGCGACCGTGACCCCTGCACCCGTCGCGCCGACTCCGCCCGCGACGGCCGCCGTGGCATCGACGCCCGAGCCGGTCCCCACGCTTCGCCTGCCGGACGACACGCGGCCGACGGCCGAGACGCTCGTGCTCTCGATCGATCCGGCGAAGCCGCGCTTCTCGGGGACGGCGACGATCGACCTGACGCTCGATCACGCGCGGAGCCTCGTGTGGATGCATGGACGTGGGCTGAACGTGTCGCGCGCCGTGCTCACGCCTGAAGGCGGAGCTGCGATCGCGGCGACGTGGGAACAGAAAGCCGACGACGGAGTCGCATCGCTCACGCTCGCCGGCGCCGCGCCTGCGGGGAGAGCGCGCGTGACGATCGAGTACGACGCGCCGTTCGCGACGGGCAGCTTCGGCCTCTACACGACGAAGCAGTCGGACGTGCCGTACGCCTTCACGCAGTTCGAGAACATCGACGCGCGGCGCACGTTCCCCTGCTTCGACGAGCCCGGCTACAAGATCCCGTTCGCCGTTTCGCTCGTCGTGCCGAACGACGCGCAAGCGATCACGAACGCCCCCGAGGTCGCTCGAAGCGCGACGCCCGACGGGCAGACGCGCGTGAGCTTCGCGGCCACGAAGCCCTTGCCGAGTTACCTCGTGGCGTTCGCCGTCGGACCGCTCGACGTGGTGAAGGCGCCCGACCTTCCGCCCAACGAGTACCGAAAGCAGCCGCTGCCGATTCGCGCGTTCGCGGCGAAGGGGCGCGGCAAGGAGCTGGCGTACACCGTGGCGCACACGGGCGAGATCCTGGCGACGCTCGAGAGCTACTTCGGCGTCGCGTATCCATACGACAAGCTCGACGTGCTCGCCGTGCCCGGCAAGAGCGGCGCGATGGAGAACGCCGGCGCGGTCATGTTCGACGAAGGCGCGCTACTGCTCGACGACAGCTCCGCGATCGGCATCAAGCAAGAGTTCGCCGACTACGTCGCGCACGAGCTGGCGCATCAGTGGTTCGGCGATCTGGTCACGATGGCGTGGTGGAACGACGTGTGGCTCAACGAGTCGTTCGCCACGTGGATGGCGGCCAAGGCCGACGATCGCTGGAACCCAGCGCTTCACATGCTGCAGAGCTTCTCGAGCGAAGTGCAGGCCGCGATGGGCGCCGATGCGCTCGTGAGCGCTCGTCAGATCCGGCAGCCGATCGTCACGCGCGGAGACATCGAAAACGCGTTCGACGCGATCACGTACGGAAAGGGGGGCGGCGTGCTCGCGATGTTCGAGCGATGGCTGGGGCCCGAGCCGTTCCAGCGCGGCGTGCGCGCGTACCTCACGGCGCACGCCTATGGGAGCGCGACGGCCGACGACTTCCTCGGCGCGCTGTCGACGGCCGCGGCTCGCGACGTGGCGGCGCCGTTCCGCACGTTCCTCGATCAACCGGGCGTGCCGTTCATCGAAGCGTCGGTCACGTGCGACGGCGCGAAGGGACGCCTCCTCTTGAAGCAGTCGCGCTTCCTGCCGATCGGCTCGAAGGGCGACGCGGCGAAGACGTGGCAAGTGCCGGTGTGCGCGCGCTACGGCGCGAACGGGAGCTCGCGCGAAGCGTGCACGCTGCTCACCGGCGCGACGGGCGATCTCGCTCTCGACACCTGTCCCGATTGGGTGATGCCGAACGCGGGAGGCGTCGGCTACTACCGCTTCGCGCTCGCCGCCGCCGACTTGAAGAAGCTGCGCGACGAGGGCCTGCCGCTGCTCGACCCGCGCGAGAAGCTCGCGTACGGCGACGCGCTCGACGCGGCGTTCAATCGCGCGACGACGCCGTTCGCCGATCTGATCGACGCCGCGGCGCCGCTCGTGGACGACGCGCTGTCCGGGGTCGTCGAGCGAGGGCTGGCGCTTCCGACCGACGCGCACGCCTGGCTTCATGCCGATCCATTGCGCGCGAAAGTCGAGGCCTACGAACGGAAGCTCGCCGACCCTGCGTGGAGGCGCGTCGGCTTCGACCCGAAGAAGGACGACGACGCCGGACGCTTGCTGCTTCGGCACGAGCTCTTGTCCTTCCTCGCGTTCGAAGCGAACGACCCGAGCGTGCGAGCGCTCGCAAGGAAGCACGGGCTCGCGTACCTCGGCACCGACGATCGAATGCACCCTGAGGCCATCGACGCGAACGTCGCGAGCGCGTCGCTCGGCGTCGTCGGACAGGAGGCCGACGAGAAGACGTGGAATGCGATGGCTTCGAAGCTCGCGAAGACGGTGGATCACACCGCGCGGGAACGCCTCGTTCGCGCGCTGTCGATCGCGCGCAATCCGAAGCTCGCGGCCCGGGCGCGCGAGCTCGTCCTCGGCGACGCGCTCCAGGGCACCGAGCGACTCACGCTGCTCTACATGCAGATGACGCGGCCCGATCTGCGCGACGCGGCCTGGGAGTGGGTGAAGGCGAACTTCGATGCCGTGACGACGAAGATGAAAGGGGAAAGCTTCGTCGGGATGATCATGGTGGGGCTGCCCAGCTCGTTCTGCGACGTGACGCACGCCGACGAAGTGGAGAAGTTCCTCGCGCCGAGGCTCGACGCGCTCGAAGGGGGCGTGCGCGCGGGGGCGGCGACGATCGAGAACATCCGCTTGTGCGCGGCGAAGCGCTCGATGCAGGAGCCGAGCGCGCGGGCGTACTTCTCGAAGGCGCGGTAAGCGAGCGAGCGAGCGATCAGCGCGACGCGCGATCGGTCTCCGCTTCGAAGCGGAACGCGCGCGGCTTCATGGGCGCGGCGATGGCGAAGAGCGTCGTGGCATCGCTCTGCGCGAGCGGTGGAGACGAGGTCCCCGCGCGGCGAAGCGGCGAATCGGCACGCGCGCCGCGATCGAGCGCGACGGCGCGCGTGCAGCCGGCGGCGACGAGCGCGTCGGCCAGCGGAGCATCGCCGGCGAGCACGCCGCGCGCGAGGAGAACGCGTCCGTCAGCCGTGACGCCGAGGGCAGCGCGCGCGATCGTCGGCCCCGAGGGCGTCGCGACGACGGCGCCCCGATCGACGACGAGCGGAGCTTCGGCGACATCGACGTGCGCCGTGACGGCGCCCACCTCTTCGCTTCGCGCGAGCGTGATCGAGCCATCCGCGGCGACGACGATGGCGCCGCTGCGTCCGCCGATCGGCAGGACCTGCTTCCCGTCGGTGGCGAGTCCCGCAGGATGCTTCTCTCCCGAAACGCCCATCCCGATCGAGAACAGCACGCGATGCGCCTCGTCGCCGGTGAGCTCGTGCAATGGCACCGCGCCGGTCTTCGCGTCCGGCTCTTTCGCCCCCGCGCGCAGCCGCCACGTTGTACGCCCCGCCTGCACGTCGACGATGTCCACGTCCTTCACGCGCGCGCTCCAGATCGCCGGAAGCCACGACGGCGCAGGCTGCGCGCCGGCATCGACCTGCCACGCCGACGCGCCCGCGAGCGGCGGCGGCGTAGGGTCGTGCAGCGTCATGTAGAAGAAGTCCTTCGGCGCGTACTCGATGTACCGATCGGGGCTGATCTCCATCAGCGACGACAGCAGCTCCACTTTGTACTTGTGCGCCTTGATGTCGTCGATCGACGTGAACGTGAAGCCCGTGTGGTGGGGGTTCATGTCGAGGTGCATGCCGTAGATGCAGCCGGCCATGTGCATCGCGCGCGCGATCGACGTCGCGCTGGCGTCGTCGCCCCACGCATAGACGAGGTGGCCGGCCTGCGTGACGCAGAGGCCCGTGCGCTCGGTCTGCGCACCGTTGCCGGGGAGCGTGAAGCCCCACATGGCGCGCTTGGTGGGGTTCACTTCGTCGCCGTCGACCAGCGCGTCGAGGTTCTGGCGGAACGACGCGATCGAGGTGTCGGCGACGCCGCGAAGGCCGCCGATGTTCGTCGTCGCCGGCCACGTGCCGAGCCCCACGCGCCCGTCGTCGAGCACCACGACGCTCGCCGCCGACGGCTGCGGCGGGAGGAGCACGCGCTTGTGCACCATCATTCCATAGTTGCCATGCTCGGTCTTGAACGCGCCGTTGAACGCGGCGACGACGCGCTGGTACGTGCGCGGATCGCGCGGCAAGCGCCCCGGCCCGTGCGAGCCGGTGAGCGGCTTGGGATCCTCGACGCCCGCTTCCATGTCGAGATCGAGCTGCCGCGAGTCCATCGCCACGAGGAGCACGCTCGCGTACGGGCGATCGGGATCGGGACGCACGAACGTGCGCAGGAACGCGGGAGGCGTCGTCGCGTCGGCCGTGGGGAGCGTCTTCATCCACGAGACCTTCGGCGCGGTCCACTCCCCTTCACCGGGCTCGGGGCTCTTCCAGATGGTGGCGATCTTCGCCGGCGGCCAACCGCCGGCCGCCGCGACCGACGACGCATCGAGGACGGCCGCCGCGGGCGTCTTCACCGACGGATCGCCGGCGTGCGCGAGCGTGTCCGCGTCGTCTACGCCGCGCAGCTTGAACGCGAGCTGCCGCGCGTCGTCGCGGAGCGCGAACACTTTGTCTTCGAGCCACGCGATCGGCGCAGGACCGATCCACGGCACCGCGCGCGCGGTATCCACGGCCCAGAACACGAACCGCTTCGGCAGGTGACGCGACGCCTCGGCGTGCGCGCCTGCGCCGTCGGCGATCTCGCCCCCCGGAAGATCGAGCCGCAGATGACGCCGCCCGACCTCATCGGCAAGATCGATGGCCAGCGAGTCGTGCGCCAGCGCGAGCCCCACGGCGCGCGCGGGGGAGTCGAGCGTCACGTCGACCCGCGCGACACCGGCGCCGTCGCCCGTCTGCTGCGCGTTGGTGATCCACGCCATCGCGCGGTCCGCCGAGCTCGTTGTCTTGTTCTGCGACCCCTCGCCCGCCAGATCGAGCACGCTCACGCTCTGCTCTTGCCCGAAGGCGTACGTGGCGAACGCCGCGCGTCGCCCGTCGACCACCAGCGCGTGATCGTCGCCCAGCGGCGTGCCGGTGAGGTCGTGCGCGTCGGTGACCTCGAGCGGCCGCCCCTCGGGGGTGAGCCTCACGCGCGCGCGCCACACGTCGCGCGGTCCGCCGGTCGACTGCGACGCCAGGAAGATCGCCCAGCGCCCGCCGATGAAGTCGCTCATCACCCCGTCGGAGGGCTCCCATCGCACGTCGTGCGGCTCGACGACTCCGCCCGCGGCGTCCCCCAGCGCGTGCGCCAGATCGACGATGTCCTTCCGCGGCGCGACCCCGCGCCCGATCGCGAACGCGCCGGCGAACGCGGCGCACATCGTCGCGAGGCGGCGGAGCTTTCGGCGGCTGTTCTTCGGCGGCACCACGACTTCAATGCGAAACGCGCGGCGGAGAGCGGCGATTCCGCCCTTTGGCCGTAACGGCGGGCGCCCCGGCGGTCAAGTTTCGCCCGGCCGGCGCGACCCGCGCGAAGCGAGCCCGTGCCTGAGTCACGACGCGACGATCCGCGCGAGCTCCTCGGGCAGCGCGGACTCCACGTCGAACGCGAGCTCCGGGTCGCCGGCGAACTTCACGTGCGACGCATGCAGCGCGTGACGCCCGAGCCCCTCGATCTTCGGCCCGCCGTAGAGCACGTCGCCCACGAGCGGGTGCTCGATGGCCGCGAAGTGCGCGCGGATCTGGTGACGCAGCGCCTTCGACACGTCGGCCTCGACGAGCGCCCACTCCGCGTTGCGCGACACGACGCGGAACTTCGTCTCCGCCGGGCGCGGCGCGTAGCGCATGACGTCGCGCGGGTGCACGCACGCCAGCACGCGGCGCTGATCCTTCGGATGGCTCGCCAGCGGGAAGGCGATCGTCCCGTCGTCGGCCAGGCCGTCGCTCGCGCAGACGAGCAGGTACTTCTTCGTGATGCGCCCGTCCTTGAGCGCGTCCTTGAGCTGTTCGAACGCTTCGGCGCTCCGTGCGACCACGACGAGCCCCGACGTATCGGTGTCGAGGCGGTGCAACAGCCCGGGCTCCTTCGGCGAATACCCGACGCCCGCGAGCTCCGGGTACTTCGCGACCAGCGCGTTCGCCAGCGTCCCCATCTCGCCGGCGCGCAGCGGCGCGGTCGGCTGACCGGCGGGCTTGTCGACCACGACGACGGCCTTCGACTCGAAGCGCACGACCAGCGGCGCTCCCGGCTCGGCCTTCGCCGCCTCGTCGGCGCCGAGCTCCGCCTCGATGGTGATGACGTCCCCTTTGGCGACGAGCGCCCCCTTCGCGCGATGGTGCCCGTTCACCTTCACTTCGCCGGCTTCGATGGCCTTTTTCACCCGCGCGCGCGACAGCTTCCCCTCGGCGAGCGCGACGGCAGCCTTGTCCAGGCGTGCGCCGTCGAGCGGCTCGGTCACGGTCAACTCGGTCGTTGCGCTGGTTTCCACGGCGAGCCTGTACCACGGAAACGCCCCGCGGCACCTTTTGGGCGCGGCGGGGCATTCATTCGAAGCGAAAGAGACGAAGCTAGTTCGTGCTCGATGCGCCGCCGTTCTGGACGATGATCTCGACGCGGCGATTGTCCGCGCGGCCTTCGGGCGAGGCGTTGTCGGCCACGGGGTTCGCCGGGCCGAAGCCCTGCGCCGTGATGCGGTCCGACGAGATTCCGTGCGCCACGAGGTACGTGCGAACGGCTTCCGCGCGGTGCTGCGAGAGCTCCTGGTTGAAGCTCGCGGCCCCTTGCGAGTCCGTGTAGCCCTGCACGACGATCTTCGAGTCCGGGTCCTGCTTGGTGAGGACGTTGGCGACGTCGCTCAGCTTCGCCTGCGCCTGCGGGAGCAGGTCGTACTTCGCCGAGACGAAGAGAACGCCGCCCGAGAGGGTGATGACCATCCCGCGGGCTTCCTGCTTCACCGACGCGATCCGCGCGAGGTCGGCCGCGGCCTGACGTGCGCGCTTCTCGGCGTCCGCCTTCTGCTGCTCCGACATGGCGAGCGCCTGGCCGGTCGCCTGAAGCTGCTGGCGCGTGTTCGAGAGCTCGGCGGACGTCAGCTTCACTTGCTGGTCCTTCATGGAGTCGAGCTGCGCCTTCGCGTCGGCAGCCTGCTGCGCGGCGGCTGCCTGGTTCGCGCGAACCTCCGCGAGCTCCGCTTTTCGCTGCGCGGCGTACGCGAGATCGCGCGTCGTCTGCGTGTCGCCGTCCTTGTCGAAGGACCCCTGCGCGACGTTCAGCTGCTCCTGCGCGGTGTGGAGGTCGGCGGGCGCGAGCTGCGCGGCCGGTCCGTGCGCGGCGCGGTCGTACGCCGAGTGCGCGTTCATGAGCTCTTGCGGCTCGGTGCTGGCGCAAGCGACGGCGAAGATGCCGAGGAGAGCCGGGATGAAGAGGAGTTGCGTTTTCATTTCTGGCCTCCCGTGGACGTGGTCTGCGTGGTCATGGTCGTCGTCGTCGGCTGCGCGGGCACCGACGGATTGACCGTCGCGCTCGAGGTCGTCGTGATCGACGCATTGACCGGCGTGCCGCCCGTGCGGAGATCGGTGATTTTCGCGCCTGCCTTGATCGCGTCTTGCTGCGCGGTGGCGTTCTTCGCTTCCGCGAGGGCGAGCTCGGCGTCGGCCTTGGCGCGCGTGAGCACGTAGTCCGCGCGCTCGTTGTCGCCGTTGGCGATGAGTGCTTTGGCCTGCGTGATCTCTTCGTTCGCGAGGCGCAGGTGCAGCTGGCCTTGAGCGCTGCCGTTGGCGCCGAGCTCGTTCGCGCTGCGGGTCGCGGCTTCGGCGTCCGCCATGTGCTGAGCCGGCATCGGGTAGCTCGCGCAGCCGGCAACGCCGAGCGCGATCATGACTGTCGAAGTGAGCGGGAGTTTCATTGGGTCCTCTTTCGCCAGGGTGCTGAGCAAGCGCGGTGCCACGCCCAGCGCGAGCGGGCGCGAGAGCGCGTGAACGAGGCGAATCGCGCGATCGGCGCAGGAAGTACGCGTCGCGGAGCGAGCACCGCAACGGTGGAGGGCGGTAACGCGACCGCAGAATCGCCACGCTCGGTGGCGCCGCGTGGCGCGCTAGCGGCCCAGCCGCGCCAAGGCCTTCTCTTTGCGCTCGGCGAGCACGGAAGAGATCTCGTCGCGATCGCGCGCGTTGAGCACGCGATCGCGTGTGAGCCCGGCGCGGCGCGCGACGAGGACCCCGAGCGCTGTCTCGTCGATGCCGTGCTCCGCGTGCGCATCGGGATCGATCGCGAAGCGCGCCCCCTGGCTCGCCGCGCGCGTCACCATCGTGTCGTTCAAGTCGAGCCGCTGCGCGTTGGCGTTGATCTCGAGGTACGTGTCGTTTGCCGCCGCCGCCCGCGCGACCGCTTCGAGATCGAACGAGTACCCGCGCCGCCCGAGGAGCAAGCGCCCCGTGGGATGACCGAGGATGGTCACGAGCGGATGGCTCACGGCACGCACGAGTCGCGTGGTCATCTCTTCGTGCGTCATGGAGAGCTTGGCGTGCACGCTGGCGATCACGAAGTCGAGAGACGCGAGGACCTCATCGTCGAGATCGAGCGAGCCGTCTTCCATGATGTCGACCTCGACGCCGTGGAAGATCGCGCACCCCGTAGCCTCGCGCCGCGCGATGGCGATGGCCTTCGCTTGCTCGCGCAGGCGATCGGCGTCGAGGCCGTTGGCGTAGGCCGCGGCGCGCGAGTGATCGCTGATGCCGAGGTAGCGAAAGCCCGAGCGCGCCGCGGCGCGCGCCATGCCGAGAATGGGCGCCGTGCCGTCGCTCCAGTCGGTGTGCACGTGGAAGAAGCCGCGGACGTCGGCGCGGCGAACGAGCGTCGCGGGCACGCTGGTGACCTCGCCTTCACGGAGCTCGGGCGGCACCACGGGGAGACCGAGCGCGCGGTACACGTCGTCTTCGGTCTTGGCGCGCGCGCAGGCCGCGGCGAGATCGCCCCCGGCGTGCGACTCGAGCCACGCCACGTGACGCTCGTCGCCGGTGCCGGTGATCAGCGCGTGAACCCACTCGGCCTCGCCCACGACGCGCGCGCGAATCGACAGCCCGTGCACCACCAGCGTGGCGCCGTCCGCGGCGGGGTGCGCACGGACTCCTCCCAGCGAGTCTTGCGTATCGAGCAATCCCGCCACGCGCTTCGGCGCGATCCCGCGCACCAGCACGACGAGCTCGCGCACCAGCTCCACGCCGCGACGTGCGGCACCGAGCGGCGTGACCTCCGTCGCTCCCGCCTCCAGCAGCAACGCTTCGATCGCGCGCGAGGCCGCGAGCGCCGTCGCCAGGAGCGCGCCGCCTCCTTTCTCGAGGAGTGACTGCACCGCGGCGTGAACGCGCGCCTGCCGCTTCGGGCCGATGCCGGTCACGTGCGCGAGCTTGTTCTCCTCGCAGGCGTACGCCAGCTCGCCCAGCGAGACGACGCCGGCCTCTTTCCACAGCGTGCGAACCAATTTCGGCCCGAGCCCCGGCACTTCGAGGAGGCGCCGCACGGAATCCGGAACCGCCGCGCGCGCGCGCTCGAGCGCCGGGAAGGAGCCCGTGTGCATCGCCGCGTCCACCTTGGCGGCGATCGCTTTTCCGACCCCCGGCAACGCGAGGAGCTCTCCGCGCGACGCCAGAACGGCCAGCGGCTCCCGGTGTTCCCGCGCGGTCTGCGCGAACGCCCGGTACGCGCGCGTCTTGAACGGATTCTCGCCCGCAATCTCGAGCAGATCGGCTAGCTCGTCGAAGAGGCGTGCGACCGCAGCGTTGTCCACGATTCGATCGGAGCTATCACGTTGCGCCCGCCTCGTCTGCGGACGGGGCTCGGGCTCGACGCGAGCCGCGCTTGGCATGCGGTGAGGGAGAATCCGTAGGCAACGAGCGGGAATCCGTATCGCGCCAGCGGCCGCGTCACTCGCGCGAGCGGAAATTCAGGTCGCGCGAGTGGAAATCGCACTCGCGGGAGCCACCCACTTCGACAAGGCCTCCAGGTCACCGTCGTGCAGGAACGGCGCGACCTCGCTCACCGCCCCCACCTTCGCCGCATCGACGCCCAGCTTCCCTGCCGCGGCCTTCGCCACCGCGGCCACGATCGGATGCGGCGACTGCACGAGCGACTGGAGCTCGCGCGCGAGCGGCGAAGCACCGAGCTCCGCGGCGAGCACGGCGGCGAGCGCGCGCGGATCGGGAGAGCGCGGCGCGCGATCGCAGAGCACGCGCCCCAGCACGTCGAGGGTCTCGCTCGACGCGCCCGCGACCGCGCGACGATACCCGGTAGGCAAGCCAAGCATCGTGGCGCCGCGCCCGCCGAGCGTGCTCGCGCGCGCGGCCGACAGGAGCGACTCGATGACCGGCTCGTACGGACCGTCGGCGGCGGCCCGCCCATCGAGGTCGAGTGCGATCGCGTGCGCTTGTTCCTCGGCGTAGGCGTCGACATGCGCGATGAGCCGCTCGATCGCGATCGCTCCCGGCGCGCGCCCGGCGAAGCGCTCGTGGTCCGTCTCGATCGTGACGACGCTCCACAGCGTCGTGGACGTCCCTCCGTCGCGCCCGTGGATCATCTCCACCTGCACGCGCTTCACCGCCGCCCAGCGCAAGATGCGCGGCTCGAGATCCGGTTGCACGAGCACACCCCACGGAACGATCGCCATCGCCACGCCGTCGCGTGCATCGCGGCGCTCCGCCGACGCCTTCACCTTGCCGACGCTCGGTCCGCGCGAGCGACGCAGCACCAACGCCGCCGCGCCCGCGCCCACCGCCGCCACGATCGCGCCACGAGCTCCGAGCGAATGGAGCGCACCCGCGCCCAGCGTCGCGCCGGTCGCGATCAGCGAGGCCCACGTGCGCGCGCCCAAGCGCGGCGACGGCTCGAGGCCGACGTAGCGAAAGTCAGGGGCGGGGGCGAGCGACGTTGACGGCACGCGATTCACGTCATTTTCCCATATTTTCCCGCCTCCGCTCGCGCGCTCTTCGATCGGGGTTACGCTCTGCGTGAGTGTCGTCCTCTTCGTGCGCGCAATGCAGCGCAGAGATTGCGAAGGGTTGGCGCGTGTGCCCACGGTGCGGCGCGCTCCAACCGCGGTCGAGCGCGGTCGTGCTCGCGCCCGGCGCGACGATCGACACGGGCGAGTCGCGCATCGTGATCGACGCGCGCCTCGGTGAAGGGGGAATGGGGGTCGTGTGGCGTGGATGGATCTTCCATGCGCCCGGCACTGCCCGCGCGAACGAGCCGCCGCTCCCCGTCGCGCTGAAGGTGCTCACCCCACGCGCGCGCGCCCAGGCCGAGCTCCGCGCCCTCTTCGCGCACGAGGCCGAGGCGATGCGGAACCTCTCGCACCCCAACGTCGTCGCGTTCTACGCGCTGGTCGATCGCGGAGACGACGTCGCCATCGCCATGGAATACATCGACGGCGACACGCTCTCCGACGTCATCGCGCGCCACGTCGCGCGCGCGCGTCTGGCCGGCCCCGGCTCGTTGCCCGGGCTCCCCTTCTTGCGCGCGTGGCACTACTTCCAGCAGCTCCTGGGCGCGCTCGCCGGCATGCACGCGCTCGGCTTCGTTCATCGCGACATCAAGCCCTCGAACGTGCTCGTTCGCCGCGACGGCGTCGTGAAGGTCACCGACCTCGGCATCGCGCAGCTCGCGAGCGACCCGCCCGTCGCGCGCGATCCGAACGTGATGACGCCCGGCACGGGCGCGTACATGAGCCGCGAGCAGGTGCTCGGCCTGCCGCTCGACGGGCGGAGCGATCTCTACTCGGCGGGCATCGTGCTCTACGAGATGCTCTCCGGGCGCACGCCGTTCGATCCCGAGACGCGCGGCGAGTTCCTGGTGCGGCACGATCAGGTGGAGACGCCGCCGCCGCCCATTCGCGCGTTCGTTCCGCAAGCGCCCCCCGTGCTCGACGCGCTCTTCGCGCGCGCGCTGGCGAAGGATCCGTCGGAGCGCTTCGCGACCGCGATCGAGATGGGCGAGGCGTTCCGTCGCGCGCTCGGCATCGCCGAGTCGCCGGAGTGGCGTGCGCAGGCCGAGATGGCGAACGCCGCGGCGGTGAAGGTGACGGGCCACGAGGCGCCAGCGCGAGCGCAGCGGATGGCGACGCTGCGCGACTTCCTCGTCGATCGCTACCGCACGGCGAAGATGCAGCTATAACCTCGCCGCGATGCCGAGGTTCTTGCACGAGCTTCCGCTGTGGCCGGCGATCGTCGCCTACCTCTTCGTGGCTCTCTTGTGCGGCCTCCTGGCGCGGAGGGCGCTGAAGGCGTGGCTCGATCGCGACCTCGCGGCGATGGACCCGCACCTTCATCAAGTGCTGGCGCGAACGCTCCCTCGCCCCGCCGGCGTCGCAGTGTTTCTGTTCATGGCGAGCCTGGGAATGCGCTTCTTCCCGCTCCCCACGAACCTGGAGACGCTCACCAAGCACATCTTCCCGTTCATCACCGGGACGCTCGCGGTCATCGTCCTCATGCGCGTCGCGCTCGCCTCCATCACGGCGTACGGCGCGACGTATCCGCAGCTGAAGTCTACCGCCGGCATCGGCCGCGCGATCACGTGGGTCATGGGCTGCGCGCTCATCGCCGTGCTGGTCTCCGACGCGCTCGGGATCTCGCTCGCGCCCGCGCTCACCGCGCTCGGCGTCGGCTCGCTCGCCGTGGCGCTGGCGCTTCAAGACACGCTGTCGAACTTCTTCGCGGGGCTGTACCTGCTGCTCGACAAGCCGATTCGCCCGGGCGAGTTCGTGCGGCTCGAAGGGGGACAGGAAGGGTACGTCGATCAGATCGGGTGGCGCTCGACGCACCTCCGCACGCTCGCGCCGAGCACGATCATCGTCCCCAACGCGACGCTCTCGAAGGCCGTCATCACGAACTTCCGTCAGACCAACCCGCGGCTCCTCCTCGCCACGCCGATCGAAGTCGCGCTCGATTCCGATCCGGCGGCGGTGGAGGCGGCGCTCGCGAGCGAAGTGAAAGGCGCGCTCGACGTCCCCGGCGTCGACCAGAGTCAGGCGCCGTTCGTCCGCTTCGCGCTGGGCGATCGCGGGCTCACGTTCACGATGTACCTCACGATCGCGCCGACGGCGGACGGCGGGCTCGTGCAGCAAGAGCTGCGGAGGCGCGCGATCGTGCGGCTTCGCCACGACGGCGTGAAGCTCGCCGAGCCGAACCCGTTCGCGAAGCGGCCGTGAGCTCGCGGACGCGCTGCGGTTACTTCGCCACGCGCTGCTTGATGGAGCGAATCTCGGAGGCCGCTTCACGGTTGCGCGGATTCAAGTGCGCGACGCGCTCGAGATCGCGCAACGCCTCGCGCATGCGGCCTACCCGCTTCAGCAACTTGCCGCGATGCAGGAGCACGCGCTCGTTGTCCGCTTCCTGCAACAGCAGGCGCGTGAGCGTCTGGATCCCTTCGATCGCCGCGTCGTCGTCACCGGCGACGGTCGCGCGGATCCACGTGTGGAGCGCGGCGTAGTCGACCTGATCGGGGTCGCTGGTGACGGCCCGCGCGGCGAGGCGCTCGGCCTGCGCGAGATCGTTGCGTTGAAGCGCGCTCTCGGCGAGACGGAAGTGCGTCATCGCCTCCAGCGCGCGCTCCGCGTTCGTCACCTCGCTCGCGGTTCGCTGGAAAGGCGCAGGCCTCTCGCTCACCGTCGGCGGCGGTTGCCACGTGCGCTGCGCGGCGCGCCCGAGCGCATCGGTCGACATGCTCGGCGGCTCGGGCGGTAGCGCGGACTCGCGCCCCGGATCGTCGGCGAACTCGTCGTCGAGGAAGTCCGGCGCGCGCGACGCGGGGGGCGCGTGCACCGGCATCGACTCCGACGGCGCAGGCGGCGCGATCGAGATCGGGATCGCCGCTCCGCGTCCCCCCATCGGCGCCCCCTTCTGCCCCTTGAACGCGAACTGCCGCGTCACGGCCAGCGCGTAGAGGAGCGAGCTCACTACCTCCTCGTCGGCCATGCGCCGTTGAAAGAGCACCGACGTCGCCGGCTTCGCTTCGCGCACATGCTCGATGACCCGTCGCTCGTCGGTCGTGAGCTCGAGGTTCGAGGGATCGGACTGCGTGTGGAACACGAGCGGATGCTTGGCGATCCGCGCCAGGGTGGCCCGGATCCGCGCGCGGTCGTGCCACGCGCGAACCGTCGCCAGGATCACATTGAGCGGATCGCTCACCACCCCTTCGCTCTCCTGCGCGGAGAGGAGATCGACGTCGCGGTAGAACGAGTACGTCGTCTCCGGTTGAAGGTTCACGATGGCCGCCACGCGCGCGGCGATCTGCGCCTCGAGCGCCTTCGACAACGCCGCGCGCGCCACGAGATCGTGGCCCACCAGGTACTCGCCCAGCAGCACGCCGAGCCTTCGCGCGCCGTCGACCGCTTCGTTGATCGTGGCGCGCGACACGAGCCCCCCGGCGACGAGCTCGTCCCCGATGCGCGAGCTGGGGCGCGCGATCTGTGCCTTGGAAACCGCGCCGAGCTGGAAGTGAAGGATGTGCGAGAGGTCGTCCGGCTCGCGGAACACGATGCTGCCGGTGAGCGCGTGATCGAGCATGTACACGAGCACGTGCGCGAGCGGCGTCGCGCCGAGCGTTCCGCGGGCGGTGGGGACGTCGGCCCCTCCGGACTCCGGAGCCGCAGCGATCGGCTTGGCCGCCTTCATCTCGGCGAGCGTCTGCGCCCCTTCGGCCTTCGGCGCCTCGGTGGTGGGCTTCTCCTTCGGCGGCGCCGACGTCGCCGACGCGCGCGCTTTCTTCGCCGGTGCGCCGCGAAGCGCCTCTTCGATCATGCGCCCCATCGCTTCGGCGACCTGCGACGGCGTCGTCCCTGACTGAACGGAGTCGTCGTCGGAGGGGAGATCCACGCGGTTGCTCGTGGCGATCTCGGTGATCGCGGGCGGGGCGATCGGCGCGCTCTTCGCAACCGGCGCGGACTTCGACGCCGCGGGCGCCGGCTTCGACGCGGCCGGCGCAGGCTTCGAAGCGATCGGGATCGGCGCGCCCGACGCGCCCGACTGCTCGGGGCGCGAAGGCTCACGCGCTCGCATCGGCGGTAGGTTCGGCGGCGCCGACACTTGCGCCACCGGGACGCGCGGCTCGGTGGGGACGACGGCCGATCGCGACGGCGAGCTCGGCTCCTGCGTCGTCCGAGCCGTGCGCGACGGATCGAGCCCCTTCTTCCACCCGTCGGTGCTCATCACGCGCGCGATGATGCGCGACTCGCCGGCGCGCGCGAGATCGATCTCCTCGGGCGCCGCCAGGACACCACCGCGCGCGTCCATCGCCACGCGGACGCGCGGTCGTCCCGGAACCTGCCCTCCGGCGATCACCTCACCGATCTCGCCGCTCGAGAGCTGCACCACCGTCCCCACCGGGAACAGTCGGAGCGCGGCGACCAGCATGCGGAGCACGGTGCGATCGGCGGGCTCGGCGAGCTCGCTGTCGATCTGCGCGATGGTCGCGTCGGACGTGGGCGGCGTGAGACCCGGCTCGGGCGTGAGGAGATCGTTGTAGCGGCGGGCGATGACGAGGATGCGCGCGTGGAGCGTCGCGTGGCGCGCGCCGCGGTAGAGCGGCCCGAGGCTCGAGGTGCGACGAAGCCACAGCGCCTCGAACGCGATCACCGTGCGCGTGATCGACGGCTCGTTCACGCGCCCGAGCGCCGTGAGCACCGCCGCCGTCCCCTGCGGCAGCTTGTCTTCCGCGTCCTCCGACAGGCGCGCCGTGAGCTGCGAGATCCGCGGGCCCCCCGCCGTGGCGAGCGCCATCGCGCGCGGCCTCCCCACGTCGTGCATCATCGCCGCCATCGCGATCTGCACGAGCGTCGCGCGATCGGCCGAGATCTCGCGCGCCATGGCCACCGCGAGAATGGCCGTGTTCACGGCGCGACCGGCGGCGTCGTGGTTCGCGTTTCGCGCTTCGGTGACCCCGAGGAACGCGGGCGTGTTGCCGGCGGAGAGATCGACCAGGTTCTGCGCGACGCGCTTGATGCGGCGCGGGAGCACGTACTTGCTCGCCGCGAGGTCGTCGAAGAACCGACGCAGGACGACGACCGCGGTCGCGTACGCCCGCACCACGCGCTGCTCGAGCGCCAGCTTCTCGACGTCGATGCCGCGCGAGCGCGCCGCGTCGCCCACGGCGCGGAGCTTGATCTTTGGCGTCGGCGATCGAAACGCGCGCCCCTTCTCGCCGCGCAAGGCTGCGCTGATCGCCTCGGCGAACTGAAGCAGCTCGCTCTGCGTGACGTCGCGCGAGATCGACAGCTCCGACCCGCCGCACCACTCCATGATCTCCGCGAGCTCGGTGGCGGCTTCGTACGTCCCGCGCGACCCCTTCAGCAGCTGCCCGGCGATGAACACCGCCTTGTGCGCGAAGAGCACGGTCACGTTGGCGCCCGCCCGCAGGCAGTACTCGCCGATGATCTGGTGCGTCTGCTCGAGCTGCCGCACGAACGCCTGATTGCCGAGGTCGTGCAGCTGCACGAGCTTCGCCAGTCGATAAACGGCGACGACCACCCCGGCGCCGAGCTCGCGCGCGTGCTCGCGGCGAACCAGCTCGCCGGCGTCGTTGGTCACGATGTCGAGGCGCATCGTCATGACGCGGCACCCGCCTCGCCGATGCGCGCCGCGATGTTCTTCGCCGCCGTCGCCGCCGCCGCGCGCGTCTCGTCGCTCGTCCCCCACCGCGTCTGCGCCACTTCACGCAGCGCCGCCGCCGTCGCCGACGACTGCGAGCTGGCGCCGAGCGCTTCGGCCGCGAGCGCGCGCGAGGTCTCGCGATCCTCGGAGGTGAACACGCCCCCTTTCTTGAGGAGATCGAGCGCCATCGGCTCGCCGCGCTCGGGCGACAGCGCGACGAGCGTGTTGAGCAGCTCGCGCCGTTCGTCGGCGCCCAGCTCGTGGAAGTTCGGCGCGCGCACCTGTCGTCCGATCGCCGGCCACGCCTGCTTCAACGAGTGCCGCGTGACCGCGCGCTGCGCCGCCATCCGCGCCAGCGCCGAGTTGCTCTCGAGGAGCTGCATCAGCTCGCCCTGAATCTGATCGGCCGACGACGCCAGCAACACCTTCGCTTCGATGCGCAACGTCACGTCGTCGCTCGCCGCGAGCTGCGCCAGCGCGCGCTTCGCCTCGGGCGTCCCCGCGCGACCGAGCAGCGCCACGAGTCCACACGCCAGGTTCGGATCCATCCCCGCGAGCGACTGCGCGACGTCGGCCTCGTGACCCGGGAGGACGCGCTCGACGAACTGCGCCAGCGCATCGCGCAGCGCGCCCGCCGGAGTCGTCGCCAGCGCCACCAGCGCCGTCGGGAGCTCGGCCGCCCATAGCGCGCGCAAGATCGGCTCGAAGAGCGCCACTTCGTCGGGCGTCGACGCCAGGCGCTTCAAGGTGAGCTCCAGCGTCTCCGCGCCGAACAGCGCGTTGGTGAGCGCCGCGCTCAGCCGCGCGAAGTCCTCGCCTTTCACCCGATGCGAGAGGCGCGCGACCAGCGCGTCGTGCATGTGCACGGCGACCGTCAGCCTCCCGGCGACCACGAGGTCGGCCGCCGATCGACGTAGCGACGCGAGCACCAGCGGCGCGTCGCGATGCGTCGCCGCGTCGAGGTACCCCTCGACGAGCGCGTCGACATAACGCTCGCTCCACTTGTCGCGCGAGAGATCGAGCTGCGACGCGAACACTGCGCGCACGACGTCATCGAGCCCCATCGGTGAACGCTCGCGCCCGCCGGCGAGCGCGCCGCGATCGGTCGACACCGCCATCGCCTTCGCTTCCAGCGAGCTCGCCTTGCGAGCCGCCTCGGCCGCAATCACTTCCACCTCGTCGGCCTGCCCGTAGAACGTCTCGCGTTCGGCGGCGTCTCCTTCGGCGAGGACGTCGACGACCTCGTAGCTCACGTGCGCGAGCCCGCGCTCCCAGAAGGCGGTGACGAGGTCGTCCTCGGGCGGAAGGTCGCGCGCGGGGTCGAGGAGGAACAGCGAGAGCAGCGCGCGCAGCTCGTCCATCGAGATGCCGCGCTCGATCTTCAACGTGCGAAGCCCGCACGCGAACAGGTTGTACGGCACGGAGTCGAACGGCGCCGACGGCTCCCAGACGGTGTGGCCGTACGCCTGCAACAGGTACGGGCGAATCGTCAGCGGGACCGACGCGTTCGCGCCCAGCACCTCGGCGAAGGCGTCGAACGCGGTGCGAAGAACGCGCTCGGTCGCGGGGTGCTCCCATCCGAACTGCCGCACGCTCGGGAAGACGTGATCGACGTGGCGGAAAAGCTCCCGCGCCGACTCGACGCGCGGATCCTCTTCGGCGATCGCAGGCGCTGCCGCGGCGGCGGGTACGTTCACCTGCGCGGCGGGCACGACGGTCGCGCGCTTCGCGGGCGGAGCGGCCGTGATGGCCTCGGTGCGCGTCTTTTGCGGCTCGTCAGCGGGCTGCGCGGTCTCGACAGCGCGCGGCGTCCCTTCGATCGTGGCCAGCGTCTCGCGCACCACGGCTTGCATCTCGCGCGCGTCGGCGAACCGATTGCGGCGATCCCACGCCAGCGCCTTGTCGATGAGCGCGATCATCGGCAGCGGCAAGTGCGGAGCGATCCGCGCCACCGACGGCACCGGCATCGTGGCCGCCATCACCAGCGCCTCTTGCTCGGTGCGCCCGCTGTTGATGCGCTGCCCGGTGACGAGCGCGTGGATCATCGCGCCGACGGAGAAGACGTCCGCGCGCCCGTCGAGCTGATCGACGAGCCCCATCGCTTGCTCCGGCGACATGTACGCCGGCGTTCCGAGCGCCGTCCCGGCCGCGGTTCGTTCGGCGGTCGCGCTTCGCATCTGCGCGACTCCGAAGTCGAGGACCTTCACCTCGCCGGAGCTCGTGAGAAAGATGTTCGCGGGCTTCAAATCGCGATGGATGACGCCGATGGCGTGGCACGCCGCGAGGCAGTCGAGCACCGTGTCGGCGATGTGAAGCACCTGCGCGAGCGGCATCACGCGCCCGGCGCGCTTCCACGCTTCGCGCACCGTCTCCCCTTCGAGCAGATCCATGACGAGGAACGGCTCTTCCTCTTCGGTCATGTCGTCGTCGAGGACGCGCACGCACGCGGGATGACCGACCTTGTTCGAGACGTACGCCTCGCGAAGGAAGCGATCGCACACCACGCGATCGCGCGCGAAGTCGGGATGGAGGATCTTCAGCGCCGCGCGCTGACCGTTTCGATGCGCCGCCGCATACACCGCGGCCATCCCGCCGACGCCAAGAAGGGCGTCCAGGTGCCACTTGCCTCGGATGGTCGCCCCCACCCGCGCAGCAGCGCGTGCATCGGGATCGCTCGCATTGGGTTGCGGCGAGTTCAACGGTTCCGCCAAGTGCGAAGTGCCCCTCCTTGATGGCAGACGGAGTCCGACGCCCTCGATCGATCACGCCGATCGAAAGGACTGCAGACGACGGACTCGGTCAGTCATAAGGATAGGTGCCCTGGAGACTTCGCGACAATGCTTCCGCGCGCGCCCGCTCGCTCATCGCGTACGTTCGCTCACATCGCCCGTTTGCACCTTGCCCTGGCGGGGGAAGTGCGATGGGGCGGAAGCCGCGATCAGTCGCGTCGGGCGAGCGTCATGACGACAGCGACGCTCGCCGCCATCGCCAGCGGTCCGCAGACGAGCGGACCCACGGCGAACACCACCGCCAGCATGGCGACGACGCCCGGCGCGAGCCCGATGGCCAGCGCCGCGCGCGAACGATCGCGCGCCGAGTGCGCGATCCCTAGAGCGAGCGCAGCGTCACGCACATCGTCCGAAGCGAGCGACACGCCCCACTCGCCCGCCGCTCGTCCCGCCGCGCCCATGGCGATGGCGACGTCCGCGGCTCCCAGCGCCCCGTCGTCGCTCGACGGGTGACCCACGGCGGCGACGAGCTGCCCCCCTTCGGCCAGCGCGCGCACCTCGGCGCCGCGATCCGCGGGGAGCACCTCGGGGCGCACGTGATCGATGTCGAGCGCGCGGGCGATCGTCTCGCACGTCTCGCGCGATTCGCCGGACAGGAGCACCGGCTCGATGCGCGCGTCGAGCAACCGTTGCACCGCGGCGCGAGCGCCGGCGCGCAGACCGTCTTGAAGCGCGACGAGCCCCACGAGCTTGCCGGCCAGCGCGACGAGCAGCACGCTTCGCCCCTGCGCCTCGAGCTCCGAGGCGCGCGCTTCGACGACGGCGACGCTCACCTTCTCTTGAAGGAGCAGCGCGCGCGACCCCACGATCAGCCGATCGCCGTTCGATGCCAGCGCGGTCACGCCGAGGCCCGCGTGCACCGTGGCGCTCCGCACGCTCTCGAGGCGCACGCCGCGCGTCCGCGCCGCGCGGAGGATCGCGTTGGCGAAGGGGTGGGTCGAGGCGGTCTCGGCGCCGGCCGCGAGCGCCAGGATGTGCGAGTCGCTCGCGTCCCGCGAGGTACCCCCGCCGGGCTCGACGGCCTCGACCGCGACGATCTCGGGCACGCCGGTGAGCACCGTCCCGCGCGAGCACACGACGGCGATGGCAGCGCGCCCAGCGACGTCGAACGCGCGCGCGTCGCGATAGACCACGCCGTGCGCGAGCGTCTTCATCTGCGCCCGCGCGTGAATCAATGCCACGGCCGCGACGACGCCGCGCCCTCCGAGCGCGACGGCAACCGCGCACGCGGCGGCGATCGCACCGATCCATCCCGACGCCACGCCGCTCGCACACGCGGCCGCTCCCGCCACGATCGCCGCGGCGGGAATGCCGCGCAGCGCGATCCCACGCGCGAGGCGCACGGTCGGCGCCGAGACATCGGGGCGCACCGCGCGCGAAGACGTCGCTCGAGCCCACGCGCGATCCGCGCCGGCCCACGCCGTCACGATGCGCGCGCGCCCTGACACCACGCGCGCCCCGGCGACGATCGCGTCCCCTTCCCCCTTCGTCACCTCGATCGGCGCGCCGTCCCACGGCACGACCAAGGCCTCGCCCGCAGAGACGACGCCGTCGACGCCGACGATGTCCCCCTCCTCGACCATCACCTCTTCGCCCGCCTTCACGTCGCTCGCATCGACGACGCCGGCACCTCGCACGACCCGGGAGGTCACCGCGAGCGCCCGCGTCACCCGCGCTCGCGCCGCATCGACCTCGCGCCACGCGCGCTCGATCGCCTCTTCGACGCCGATGCCGATCGACGCCGACAGCCCCGCGAGCACCGCGATCGACGCCGCGCGTGGATCGCCCGAGGCGTCGCACACCACCGCGGCGGTGATCGCGCCGACCACGGGCACGGCCGAGATCAGCGGGTGCACGTCGGCCGCATCGCTCTTCGCCATCGCCGCGCGCACGACCAGGGCCATCGCCGCGAGCGCACCGAGCGCGAGCCGCGCCCCGAGCGCCACGTCGGCGATCGCGAGGAGCGGCACGAGCACCCCCGCGATCACTCCGGCGATCGCCACGGCGGTACGCGTCTGCGCCGCGCGCGGCGTCGTGCTCGTCGCGCGCGGCGGAATCGGAGACGACGCCGCCCGCGGCTCGATCTTCTCGCGCGGCTCTTCGCGCTTCGCTTCCGGCGACCGCATCGTGCTGGGCGGCCCCATCAACGGCGCCGGTTCTTCCATGACGTCCTCGCCCCGCGCGATCGCCTCCGGCGACACGGCCGCGCCGTCAGTCTCCGACGCGCGCGCGCGCTCGTGCGAGACCGACTCCAGCGAGAACGGCGGCGCGCTCGACGCGCTCGCTTCCATCGGCGCGCCCGGCGCCGCGTGAGACGAGACCTCTCCGCCAGCGTCGTGCGCGTGGCTCGTGCCGTTCGTCTTCGTCGCTTCGCGGGTCGCGAGCGCGAGCACATGCGAGGCCACGGCCGGCGGGTCCATCGTCGGCACGTCGTCTCCGAGGTGACTCGCGATGGTGCGGAGGTGGAGCGCCTTGCAGCCTGCGTCGCAGTAATAGAGGAACACGCCGTCGTAGATCGCGACGTGCCCCGCCCGCAGCGGATCGATCGCCTTCGCGCACCCCGGGCAGCGCGATCCTGAATCGGGCGCGGAGCGCGGTGCTGCGGTCGCTTCGGCCATCGTGACCCTCGTCAGGTGCGCAGCGCGGGCTTCGCCGCGGTCATCGTCTCCGAGCTGCGATCTCCGGCGCGCAGCTGCTCGCACGCGATCCGAACCGCGCGCACCCCTTCTTCGAGCTCCGCGATGCTCACCACCAGCGGCGGCGAGAAGCGCAGCACGCGATCACCTGCCGCGGTCAGCAGCACGCCGTTCTCCTGCACGATCGGCAGCACTCCGCGCGCGACGTACCCATCGCGAAGCACGAGCCCACGCAGCAGCCCTTCGCCGCGCGCGCTCTCGCACACCTCGGGGATTGCGCTCACGAGCTCGTCGAGCATCTTCCCCAGCGCCTCGCCCTTCGTCTTCGCCCCTTCGACGAGCTTCTCGTCGTCGAGGATCTTGAGCACCGCGAGCGCCGCCGCGCTCCCCAGCGGGTTGCCGCCGAACGTGGAGCCGTGCGTGCCGGGCGGCAGCGCGTTCGCCACCTTCTCGCTGGTGAGCATCGCGCCGATCGGAAACCCGCCGCCGAGCCCCTTGGCGAGCGCGATCGCGTCAGCCTGAACCCCCTGCCCGTCGCTCCCGAGGAAGCGCCCGAGTCGCCCCAGCCCGGTCTGCACTTCGTCGAGGAGAAGCAGCGAGCCGTTCTCGTCGCACAGCGCGCGCAGCGCCTTCAAGAAACCAGGCGGCGGCGGGCACACTCCCCCTTCGCCTTGCAGCGGCTCGACGATGACGGCGGCGACGTCCTTGCCCATCGCCTTCTTCACTTCGTCGATCTTCCCGTACGTCACGTGCGTCACCGCGCCGAGATCGCCGAAGCCTTCGCGGTACTTCGGCGTGCCGGTCATCGAGAGCGCGCCGAGCGTGCGGCCGTGGAACGAGTTGTGGAACGCGATGATGCGCTGGCGACTCTTGTCGCCGAGGCCGAAGAAGTGATGACGCGCGAGCTTGAGGAGCGCTTCGCACGCCTCGGTGCCCGAGTTGCAGAAGAAGGCGCGGTCCATCCCCGTGCGGCGCGTGAGCTCGACGGCGAGGAGGATGTTCGGCTCGTTGTAGAAATAGTTCGACGTGTGCATCAGCGTCGCCGCCTGCTCGGCGATCACGCGCGACAGCGCCGGATGGGCATGACCGACCGAGCACACGGCGACGCCGGCGCAGAGATCGAGCCAGCGCTCGTCGTCCAGATCGAACAGCTCGCACCCTTTGCCCCGCGCCAGAACGAACGGCGCGGGCTTGTAGTTTCCGTAGAGGCGGCGCTTGGCGACGGCGAGGAGGTCGGTATTCGACGGCATGCGGGCCGGAGGGTAGCACCGGGCGGGGGGATCGCACGATGGGCGATCGCCCTCCGACTAGCCGCGCCGCGCCACGATTTCCCGGGCGATTTCGGCGAATCCCTCCCCCATCGCGCCTGCCGCCACGTAGCGCGGCGTCACGGGGATGCGGGCCAGGTGGGCCCGAACGTTGGCGACGGCGAACGTCACGCGGAACGCACCGAAGCACGCCGCGTCGTTGCCGCTGTCGCCGAAGAACGCGTAGCGAGAGCTGGTGGCGGCGCCGGCATCTTCGCCGAACGTGCGCGCCAGGTAGTGAAGAGTGCCGCTGGCCTTGTCGTCGATGTCGAACGTCGCGTGCACGTGGACGCTCGACGCGAACGAGCGCGCGCCCGCACGCGCGATGACGCGCGCGATCTCGGCGACGCGATCCTCGGGGAGCTTCACCCGCTCGCCGATGTCCCACGTCACGTCGGCGCGTCGCGCCTCGACGTCGTCGGTGAGCCGCGCCTCGGGGACCGCTTCGCGCACGTCGTCGATGATCCGCGCGAGCCGCACCCGTCGCGCGCGGCGCTCGTTCTCGTCGCATCGCTCGGATCGCGCGACGCCGTTCCCGTCACGCGCGATCACGATCGCGCCGTTCTCCGTGACCGCCGCATCGATCGGCCACTGCCGCGCGATGACCTCGCCCCACCCGCTCGGCCGCCCGGTCACCGCGAGCAACCGCAGCCCGGCGTCCTTCATAGCCCACAGCGCGTCGTACGCCGCGCGCGTCAAGACGCCGTGCGTGAGCAGCGTGTCGTCGAGATCGAACAGCACTCCACGAAGCCCGCGCGCTTCGTCGGCCGAGAGCGCCGAGACCGGCTTCACCGCGACTCGATGCGCGCCACGAGCGCCTTCAAGTAGAGCCCCTCGCCGAACGCCGCGCTCACTGGATGGTCGGCCCCCTGGAAGTGCCGCTCGACGACGAACGCCTGCGTGCCCGCGCGCATCGCGCCGATCGCCAGCGATCGCGTGAGCGCCGTGAGATCGACCGCCGCCGAGCACGAGCACAGCACGAGCACCCCTCCGCGCTTCGTCGCCCGACACCCCATCTCCGCGAGCTTCGCGTACGCCACGAGCGCCCCTTCGCGCGCGCTCTTCGTCGGCGCGAGCCGCGGCGGATCGAGGATGACGAGATCGAACTCGGCGTTCGTCTCCTGCAGCAGCTTTCGCGCGTCCTGCTTCCGCGTCTCGATCGTCGCCTCGAGGCCGTTGGCCTTCGCCGTGTGCCGCGCGACCTCGATCGCCGGACCGCTCTCATCGACGGAGACCACGTGCGTCGCTCCGCCGCGCGCCGCCGCCATCGCGAACGCGCCGACGTACGAGTACGCATCGAGCACGCGCTTCCCCTTCGCCAGCTCCTCGACCCGCGCGCGCAGCCCGCGTTGATCGAAGTAGAACCCGGTCTTCTGACCGAGCTCGATCGGCAGCCGGTACTTGAGCCCGCGCTCCATCATCACGAGCTGCTTCAGCGCCTCGCCATGAACGAGCGTGTCAGCGCGCGGCTCGAACCCTTCAGCCTTCGCGACGGTGGCGGGCGTGCGATCGAGGATCGTCTTCGCGCCCAGCGCGATCAGCGCGTCGATGATCCACTTCTCGGACGCCTTCATGCCGCTCGTGAGGAGCTGCATCACGTACGCGTCCCCGAACCGATCGACGATGAGCCCCGGCAGCTCGTCCCCTTCGGCGTGCACCAGCCGAAACCCGGTCGTCGCGCGATCGCTTTCTCCCGTTTGTCCACCCGGCAGCCCGAGATCGACGCGCCTCGCGGCCGCGCGCGCGATGCGGGCGTGGAAGAACGCGGCGTCGAGGACGCTCGTCTCTTCACGCGCCACGATGCGCACGGGGATCGCCGACCCCTTCGAGAAGAACCCGCGCCCGAGGAAGTTCCCGCGCGGATCGACCACGCTCACCTCCGCGCCGTTCGTCGGATCTCCCTCGACCGCCTCGATCGCCTGCGCGTACACCCACGGGTGACCCGCCCACAGGGGCTGCACGTGACCCGGTTTCAGCCTGACGACCGCCATGAATCGAGCTTCGTACTACACTCGGCGCCTCCACTGCGGCCCCTGCCGCAGCGGTCGCGACAGTCTTCACGACACGACCCTCGGGGACGGGAGGCTGGCGCGCGCTGTCCTCCCCGGCGTGAACCGCGGGACACACGGCGCCATCGGGGCGGGTCGAACTGGCTTTTTCTCGCTGTTTTTCGTTCGAACTCTCGTGGCACCTCGGTTGCTTTGACACCAACCTGACGTGCGCCGTGAAAGGAGGCACGTAGACGATGATCAGCCGTAGCTCCGCCCCCCGTTCCGCCCGCCGCCTTCACGCTTCGCTCGTGAGCGCCTGCTTTGCCCTCGCGGTCCCGTTCGCCGCGTCGTCTGCTCTCGCACAGCAGCCGAAAGCGAACTGTCCCCCGGGGAGCTGGTTCTGCGCCGACACGCAGGAAAAGCCGGCGGCTCCGCCAGGCCAACCGGTGACTCCGCAATCGGCGCCCGCGCCGAGCAAGCTGGAGCCGCTTCCGTCGGAAGCTCCGGCAGAGGCCCCGCCTCCGCCGCCGCCCACGGTGATCTATCGCCAGGCGCCGCCGCCGGTCGTCTATCAACCCGCGCCGCCGGTGGTCGTCTACCAGCCGCCGCCGCCGGCGTATCCGCCGCCGGGGTATGCCGGCCCGGGGTACCGCGAGCCGCCGCCTCCTTACTATTACCATCCGCGTCCCGCGCAGCCGCTCGCGCGCCCGCGCGAATGGGGGCTCAATCTTCGCGTCGAGGGGGCCGTCCTCGGCCACAACTCGGCGAGGAGCTCGGGGATGGGCGGGCTCGGGTTCGGGCTTCGCTACAAGCCGGTCCCCGCGTTCGGTATCGAGGCCGACGTCGATTTCTGGGGAGGTCGCGACTACTACGGCGACCGTCGCAACGAGACGGCCTTCGCGCTCAACGCGCTCGTCTTCGTGAACCCGAAGTCGAAGGTGCAGGTTTACTTCCTCGCCGGCTTCGGATGGTCGACGGCCGACGTGATGAACGACTCCTCGCCGTACTACGCGCAGGCGAACTACACGTACTTCGGCGGGCAAGCGGGCGGCGGTCTCGAGTTCAGGCTCGGGACGCACTTCGCGCTCAACATCGACGGGCGCGGCTTCATCCGCGGGCGAACGGACGACGGCGCGCAGGCCGCGCCGGAGTTCGTGGATCCCACGACGGGTCGCACGACGAACACGTCGGGCGGCGGTCTCGTCACCGGCGGCATGACGTTCTACTTCTGATAACGCTTCCGTATCGAAGCGATCGCTCCCTCTGATCGTGCGCGTCGTGCGCGCGCGGGCCGCGCGACCGTCGTGCTCTCGGCGCTCGGTGGCGTCGCGTACGCGCTGACGACGCCGCCGACGAACCTCACGATCCTCACGTGGGTCGGCGTGGCGATGCTGGCGTACGCGCTCGAGGAAGCGCCGTCCGCAAGCCCTCACCCCCCGGCCCCCTCTCCCGCAAGGGGAGAGGGGGAGCGCATTGCGATCTCTCTGCCCCTCTCCCCTTGCGGGAGAGGGGCCGGGGGTGAGGGTTCGCGATGGTTCGAAGGCTCCCTGCGCGGCCTCGCGTTCGGCTTCGGCGCGAGCCTCGTGGCGCATCGGTTCGTGCCGGCGGTCATCGCGCGGTTCACGCCGCTGCCTTACGCGGCCGGCGTGTTCGCGCTGCTGCTCCTCGCGCTGGCGCAAGGGCTGCCGTGGGCGGCGGGAGGGATGGCGCGGAGCGCGCTCGCTCGCGCGGGGGTGCCGCGTCCGATCGCGTTTGCGATCGCGATGTACGCGGCGGCGTTCGTCCCCGCGGTCTTCCCGTGGACGCTGGCCGACGGGATCACGCGGTGGACGTGGATGGTCCAGCTCGCCGACACGATCGGCGCGCGCGGAGTCGCCGCGCTGTTCGCGCTCTCCGCGGGCTTGCTCGCGCACGCGATCCGCCGCGCGCGATCACGAAGTACGCGCGGGGCGTCGTATGGATCCGCCGCGCTGGCGCTTGCGATCCCGCTCGTCCTCGCGGCCTACGGCGCCGCGCGCATGTCGGCGATCGATCACCGTCGCGACGCGGCTCGTTCGATCCGCGTTGGCCTCATTCAGCCGGCCGTCGAAGCCACGACCCGCTGGGACCCCGTCGCCGCGCCGACCATCGTGACGAGGCTCGCCGCGCAGACGCGCATCGCCGAAACGCACGGCGCGCTCGTCTCGGTGTGGCCCGAATCGGCGTACCCGTGGGTGCTCGCACGAGGCGCGCGCATCCTCCCCGCGGGCGACGGAGACCCGTTCCAGAACGGCATCCACGGCCCGCTCGTCCTGGGCGCGATCACGATCGACGCCAACTCGGAGCGCTACAACGCCGTCCTCGGCGCGCGCTCCGACGGCGTCTTCACCTCCGAGTACGACAAGCTTCACCTCTTGTGGTTCGGCGAAGAGGTCCCGTTCGCGGGATCGTGGCCGTGGCTTCGTCGCACCTTCGTGCGCGGCATCGGGATGGTCCCCGGCGATCATCCCGTGGTGATCGACCTCGGCCTCGTGAAGGCCGGCGTGCTCGTCTGCTTCGAGGACATCTTGCCGGACGCCGGGCGCGAAGCGGCGAGCGTGCACCCCAACCTGCTCGTCAACGTGAGCAACGATGCGTGGTTCACGGGGAGCTCGGAGAGCGAGCTGCACATGCGCATGT
>PLXW01000079.1 GCA_003151595.1 Myxococcales bacterium | reverse complement strand
CGCGCGACGAGGCCGCCCATGCTGTGACCGACGATGACGAAGTCCTCGATCGGCACAGGCCACTCGGCGACGAGGCGCTCGAGGAGATCGGCGAAGGCGCGCCCATTCGTCGAGATGTGAAGGCCGCTGTTGTAGCGGAGGTAGATCGGCGTGTAGCCGAGGTCGCGCGCGAGGTCCGCGCCGTGATCATGCCCGGCGCGACTCCACTGAAGGTCGTTCATGGAGCTGCCGTGGACCAGCACGAGCAGCTTGCCTGTGGCCGCCCGGAGCGCGGTCTGGAGCGCGGCTTTCTCCACGTCCAGCGGCTGGCCGGCGTGGCAGAGACGCATCTCGATCGCGAGAGGGTTGCCCGTCTCGCTCAGGTAGTCGCCGACGACGCCGTTGAGCGCGGCGACGAACGCGGCGCGCTCCGGCCCGGGCGCGCTCTTGCCGAGGAGCGGCCCGAGCTGCGCGAGCACGACGTCGATCGCGGCGCCCACGACGTGCGTCACTCCGCGGATGCTCCCGTAAACCAGCCCGGTGATCGCGCGCGCGGGGATGGCGAGAGGCCGGCCGAGGATCGCGGGGCCGCTGGCGATCGTGACGTGCATTCCCTCGACGACGTCGGTGACGCGCTTGGTGGCGTCGATCACCATGCGGCTCGCGCCGCGCAGATCGTCGGCGTGTCGGCGCCCGGTCTTCTTCTTCTTGGTAGCCAACGGGAGTCTGCGAACTCTACTCCGTGAAAGGCCGACTCAGGAACCGTCGCCCCCGGCATCGCCCGCCGCGTCACCGGCACCGGTGTCGGTCGCCTCCGCTTCGCTCCCGCCGTCGCTCGCGGCAGAACCGTCGTCCGCACCTGCGTCCGAGTCACAGGCGAACGCCGACGGGCAGGCCCACGTCCCGCCCGCGCAGGTGCAGCTCGAAGCGATCACCGTGCTCGTGCCGTCGCACGCGGCGCTCGGCGTCGACAGGTCGTAGGCGCACTGGAGCTGATCGTCGCTGCACGACGCACCGGGCACGATCGTCCCCTTCGCCGGGCAGTCGCCCCCCCGTTGCACGCTGCGATCGCCGCGAGCACCAGGGCCGACGCCGCGAGCAGCGCGAGCAGCAGACGGAGTCGACTCGCCGAACGCGAGCTCGTGGGCACCGGATACGAGCTTGCGGCTGGCGAATACCAGCTTGGAGACTTTTTCATCGAGCTTGCCGTGATTCTCATGGAGCTCGCGGGCTCGAAGTCTTCGTTCGAGGTCCCGCGAGCTTCGTTTGAGGGTTCGCGAGCTTCGTTCGAGGTCCCGAGAGCGGAGCGCGAGGCGGCGTGAGCGGAGGTCGATGCCGCACGATGCGAGTTCGGTGCACCAGGACTGGAATTCGGCCCGCCGGACCCCGAGCTCCGTCATCCAGCCCGCGCGTTCGGACTTCCAGGGCGCGGGCTCGGCTCGCGGAGCTGCAAGCTCGAGGTGAATCACGGCAAGCTTGTAGAGAATCACGGCAAGCTTGCCGTGATTCTCTTCGACGTCGGAGATAGAGTCCTCGGCATGGAGGACTACGCCCTCGAAGACCTCGTGCGACTCAGCGGCTACTCTGCGCGCGGCATCAGGCACTACATCCAGCTCGGCTTGCTCGCTCGGCCGAAGGTCGCAGGACGCGCGACCCGCTACCCGCGAGAGACGCTCGGCCGGCTCTCCGCCATTCGCGCCTGGCGCGACAAGGACGGGATGCCCGTACGCCGCATCAAGCGCGAGCTGCGAAAGCTCGAGCCCGCGGAAGTCCAATGGTGGGCCGACGAGCTCGAATTCCCCCTAGGCCCCGCGCCGATGGAGATCGGCGCTCTCGCGCCGCCGCACGCCGATTCTCCGAGCGCTACGCTCGTCGGGGAGGGATGGGTCCGTCTTCCCCTCGTGCCCGGGCTCGACCTGGTGATGCGCGACATCGCCGGCGAGGAGGTCCTCCGGCTCGCCCAGGCGATTCAGGCGAACTACGGAGCGGGCGCGCACCTCGCGCCTTCAGAGTAGAAAAACTGCGGAGCCGACTGTCGGGCTTGAACCGACGACCTGTGCTTTACGAAAGCACTGCTCTACCACTGAGCTAAGTCGGCAAAGGAGAGCGCGTAGTTAGCCGCACTCGCCTCATCGCGCAAGCCGGTTCGACCCGACTCGCGCCACACGGCAGCTACGCCGCTGCGCCGCGTGACGCCCGCTCGGCGACCGACATCGCCGCCATCCGCGCCAGCGCCATGATCGAGTGCTGCGGATTCACGCCGAGGTTCGTGGGAAACACGCTCGAATCGACGACGTAGAGGCCGCGCGCTTCGTGCGTCTCGAAGTCGAGGCCCACCGCGCTCGTTCGCGGATCGGGTCCCATGCGCGCCGCGCCGAAAAGGTGCGTGGCGATGAAGTGGTAGGCGCGCGGATCGCTGGTGGCGTCGGCGAGCTTCTCGACCTCGTCGTGCGTCGTCACCACCGAGGGGGAGCCGTAGACGCCCGGCCACACCTCGCGCGCGCCCGCGTCGAGCAGCATGTGCCCGAGGATGACCAGCGCCTTCTTCGAGCTGCGCATGTCGTCGGCGTTCGGCGTGAACGTCACGCGATCGCGCCCGTCCCACTGCGTGTCGACCGTCCCCTGCGCCGTCATGCGCATGTTCGCGACCCACACCGCCACGTTCGCGAACGACGCCAGCCGCCGCGTCAGCTCCGCGCCGATGCCGGGAACGCGCGCCGCCGCCAGCTCCGGGGGCATGCCGATCGTCTCCAGCTTGAAGCGATCGCTCGTGCGGAAGTCGATCGACTCGGCCCCCTGCGTCGCGCCGAAATTCATCCCGATCGGGCGATCGAAGAAGCCGCCGGCGCCGATGCCGGGGTGCGACTGGAAATGCTGGCCGATGGCCCGCGCGCGAAGACCGCTCCGTCGCAGGATGTTCGGCGTCTGCACCGTGCTCGCCGCCACGAAGACTCCGCGACGCGCGCGCAGCGTCACCTTGCGAGCCCCCGCCTTCGCCGTCACGCCGACCGCACGATCGCCGCTCACCTCCACGCGCTCCACGCGGCACGAGCAGAAGATCCGCGCGTTCCCCGTGCCGAGCGCCCACGGCACGTAGCTCACGCTCATCCCCTGCTTCGCGCCGTTCGGGCACCCGGTGATGCACTGACCCGACCCCTTGCACCCGCGGTCGTACCGCCGCATGCGGGTCGCGTGGATGCCGCGCCCCTTGGCGGCCTCGAGGAACAAGCGGTTGTTCTCGCCGAGCACTTCGTCCGCAACGGCGCGCACGTTGAGATCGCGATCGAGCGCGTCGTAGTGCGGCTCGAGGTTCTTCATGGTGATGGCGTCGCCGATGCCGTGGTCGCGCCGCCACTCGTCGACGACGTCTTCCGGCATGCGCCAGGCGATCGCCGAGTTGACGAGCGTGCTCCCGCCGACGCATCGCCCCTGGAGCATCGGCATGTATGCGCGCCCCTTCAGCACCTGCGTGCCGTTGTCGCGCAACGCCTTCTCGAACGTGCCGAGCACGTCGTCGTTGAAGTCGCGAGTCTTCAGCCACGGCCCTTCTTCGACGATCGCCACGGACCATCCGAGCGTGGCCAGCGTGTGCGCCGCCACGGATCCGGCCGCCCCCGATCCCACGACGACGAAGTCGACCTCTTCATCGACGTCGCGATCGAGCTTCGTGCCGTCGACGACCGCGCCGGCAGGAAGATCGTCGTCCGCGAAGCGCGGCGCGTGATCGTGCGGTTCAAGCGATGCGTCGTTGCTCATTGCCCTGCTCCTCGATCTCGTGGTTCGAACGCTTCCGCAGGGCGACGATGCCGCTGTTCGCCGGCACCGGTGCGCCCACGATGCTCGGGCGAACGCGCGCGTCGCCGCAGTAGAAGAGGGAGCCGATGGCCTTCAACGCGATCGCCGCCGAGCGGACCACGTAATACGGGCTGGCGTAGATCGCCGAGATCACCCTCTCGCGATCCTCGACGCCGAGCGATGCGATCGTGGCGAACCTCTTCAGCACGAAGATGGGCGCGAGGGCCACGACCCAGATCGCGAGGCGCAAGCCGATCGACGGCTCGAACGGGATCGAAGAGAGCGTCCTGTCCAAGTACCCGTCGAGATCCATGTCGCAGATCCCGAGCGGCAACGTTCCGCGATCGGCCCCGGGAAATATCGTCCCGAACGCCGCGCGCGCGGACCGGCGTTCGAAGCTCGTGAGCGCGAGATTCATCGCTTCCCTTCCTTCTTCAGCTTCTTTCGGCTGCTCTTCTTCTGGAGCTTCTTTTCGGTCGTCTGCTCGTTCGGCTTCTGGTTCACGGAAGTAGCCGCCTTCGAGCGCTTCGTGATCTCCGGGACCATTTCCTTCGGCCGCGTGATCGGGAGGGCCACGCCCGGCGGGCGATGGCGCTGCATCCAATCGGCGTCGATCATCTCGAACGTGCGACGCATGTGATCGCGCGCGCGGTCGGCGTCTCCGCTCCGGATCAGATCGATGACGAGATCGTAGAAGAGCGCCGCGTGCTCGCGCTGATCGTAGAGCGCCGCCACCACCTGCGGCTGATCGTCCGGAAATCGCGCGAACGTGTTGAGCACCAGCTCCAGCGCGATGTTCCCCGTCGCGTGGATGATGAGCCGCTCCAGCGCGAACTCGCCGCGCGCGTAGGCGATGGGGTCGTGCACGCGCGTCTTCTGCTCCTCGGCGAAGGCGATGATCCCGGCGAGCTGCTCGGGCGTGTGGCGCTCGGCGGCGAGGGCCACCGCTTCGGCGGCGAGGATGCGGCGAAGCTCGAGCATCGAGACCACGAGCTCGAACCAGGCCGGCTCGTCGGGCGTGAGCGATCCGATCAGCGCAGCCAGCGAATCGAGCCCCGTCCTCTCGCGCCACTCGGTGACCACCGTCCCTGCGCCGTGTCGCGTGGCCACGAGCCCCAACGCCTCCAGCCGCCCCAGCGCCGCGCGCAGCGTCAGTCGGTTCACGCCGAGCGCCAGCGACAGCTCGCGCTCCGACGGCAACCGCGTCCCCGCCGCCAGCCGCCCGGCGAGGATCTCTCCCCGCAAGCGATCGGCCACGGCATCGACGACGCTCGAGCGCGCCACCGGCCCGAGGACGGCCAGCGTCTCTGCGGAACCGGCCTTGCTGCTCGGCGGGATGGGGGGGAGCGGGTCGCGATTCATCAACTCCTCAACTGGTTGAACCACTTTAGCCGCGACCCTCGACCGCGCAACCCGTTTCGCACCATCGCGACGAGCCGGAGACGCTAACTTCCCGGCGCATGACGGCCCCCGCGCTCCTCGTCGATCTCCGAAGCGACACGATCACCCGACCGACCGCGCCGATGCGCGAGGCGATGGCCCGCGCCGAAGTGGGCGACGACGTCTACGGCGAAGACCCGACGGTGACCGCGCTGGAAGAGGAGGTCGCGCGGATCACGGGGAAGGAAGCTGCGCTGTTCGTGTCGTCGGGGACGATGGGGAACCAGCTGGCGATCGCCGTCCACACGCGCCACGGCGACGAAGTGATCGTGGGCGAAGGGGCGCACCCGGTGTTGAACGAGGCGGCGGCCGGCGCGGCGTTGTCGGGCGTGCAGTTCGCGGTCGCCGGGCGCGGCGGGCTCTTCACGGCCGACGAGATGGAAGCGCAGATTCAGGGGAGCGCGTACTGGCTGCCGAAGACGTCGCTGGTGTGCCTCGAGAACACGCACAACCGCGCCGGCGGGCGGGTGTTTCCACAAGAGGAGGCGAAGGCGATCGCCGCGCGTGCGAAGGCGCGCGGGCTCGCGGTGCATCTCGACGGCGCGCGCATCTGGAACGCGAGCCTGGCGACCGGGCTCGCGGTCGATGTGCTGGCCGCGCCGTTCGACACGGTGAGCGTGTGCTTCTCCAAGGGGCTCGGCGCGCCGGTGGGGAGCGCGTTCTGCGGGACGCGCGCGACGATCGATCATGCGCGTCGCTTCAGGAAGATGTGGGGCGGCGGGATGCGCCAGTCGGGGATCCTCGCGGCGGGCGCGCTGTACGCGCTGCGGAATCAGCGCGCGCGACTGATCGACGATCACGCGAACGCGAAGCGCTTCGCCGAGATGGTCGCCAGCACGAAAGGGGCGACGGTCGATCTCGCGCACGTGGAGACGAACATCGTGAACATCGACGTCGACGCGCCGCTCAGCGCCGACGCCGTCATGAAGCACGCGCGCGCGCTGGGGCTGGCGCTGAACGCGCAAGGGGGGCGGCGGATGCGCGCGGTGATGCACCTCGACGTGTCGCGCGCCGACGTCGAGAAGGGTGCGCGAATCTTCGCTGACGCGATCGCGCACGCGCGGGCATGAGGGGCGCACGGATCGCTAGCGTCGCGCTTTCGATCGCGGCCGTCGTCGCATGCAGCGGGCCGAATCGCGGCACGATCTACGTGCGCGCGTTCGCCGCAGGCGAAGCGGCCGAGAGCGCCGGACGATTCGCCGAAGCCTCCGCTCGCTACGACGAAGCGGCCGGCGGCGCGAACGTCCCTCGTGATCGCGATCATGCGCGTTACCTCGCCGCGCGCGCGCTCGAGCGCTCCGGCAATTTCGCCGACGCCGCCGCGCGCCTCCGCGAGATCGCCTTCGCCTCCCCTCCGCTCGAAGACTCGGCCGAAGCGGCGAACGCGATCGCCGACATGGAGATTTCGCACGGTGACGACGCGGGATGGTCTGCGCTCCGCGACGTGGCCACGCGCTTCCCTTCCGACGGAGTCTCTCGCCGCGCCCTCCGTCGCTACGTCGCCCACGAGGACGACGTCCACGGCGCGCGCGCTTCACTCGACGAGCTCACGCGCCTCACGCCCGCGCTCGACCGCACCGAGATCGGCGAGACCGTCGCCTACGAAATCGCGCTCCACGAAGCGGCGCTCGGCGAAGACGCCCGCGCCCGCGACGCCTTCCTCGCGCTCGCCGCAAGGTGGCCCTACCCGCACGGCGCCTTCTGGGACGACGCGCTCTTTCGCGCCAGCGTCCTCGACGAAAAGCTCGGACGCATCGACGCCGCCGTCGCCGATCTCGAGCGCATGCTCGCCGAGCGCGAGTCGTCGTTCTTCACCGGTACGTACGAGCGCCCTCGCTACGAGCCGGCCATGGTCCGCCTCTGCGCCCTCACGCGCGACGCCCTCCACGATCGCCCGCAAGCTCGCGCGTGCTTCGATCGCCTCTACAAGACGTTCACCACGTCCGAGCTCCGCGACGACGCGCTCTGGGAAGAGTCGCGCCTCTCGCGCGAAGACGGCGACACGAACGGCGCCTGCGCGCAGCTCACGACGCTCGCCGGCGAGTTCCCCGACTCGCGCTACGTCCCGTGCGCCGCCGCCGAGTGCCCGACGATCGCGCGCCCTTCGAAGAGCGGCGCGCCCGCCGAGTGCCACGCGTACATCGCGCGATTCAGACTCGGCACCGCAGGAGCGGAAGAACCGAAGGAATCGAACGCACCCTCGAAGTAGGCGGCGCGTTCGGAAGAACCGTCCTCAGACGGGCTCTTCTTTTTCTTCTTCTTCCTCGTCTTCGTCCTCGTCTTCTTCCTCGTCTTCATCGAGGTCGTCGTCGTCGAACTCTTCTTCGGGCTCGGCGCTCCCGGCTTCGTCGTCTTCTTCGTCGACGGCGACCTTCTTCTCGAACTTCACGTCGACGCCGACGTCTCCGAGTTGGGTGTCGATGAGCTCGAACAGCTCGTCCGCGTCGTCGCCCGACCACTCGTCGAGCAGATCGGTGAGGAACTCGAAGAAGTCGCCGCTATCGAGACGGCGCTCGATTTCTTCGACCTGTTCTTCGGTGAACGCTTCGAGGATGTCCTCGCGCAGCGTCTCGATGTCCCCCTCTTCGATCGCGTCTACCGCGGACAGCCGGATTTGGCGAACAGCTCGCTTGTCGAGAAGGATCTCCATGGGTCGTGATGGCCGAATACGTTAGGCGCGCGCGCGCTGTCAATGGGCTGCGGTGAAGCTCGTCACTCTTCTCTTCAACTTGCCGTGCCCGTTGCACGAACGAACGACGACGAACTCCCTGCCCGCGCGCTAGTCTCCACGCATGTCTTCGCGAGCGACGCGCGCGCTTGCCGTCTTCGCTTTCTTTGCGTCGACCGCGCTGCCGCACCACGCCCGCGCCGACGATCCGCCGTCCGGCGATCCCGACGCCGTCGTCGCGGTGCCCCTCACGACGACCCCTCCGCCGCTCGACATTCCGTATCTGCAATACGGCGTCGCCTTCACCGCCGAATTCGTCGCCAGCGCGGGCCGCATGTGCGCATCGAGCGATCCGTGCATCCTCGGATCGGGCGGCGGCATCGTCGCGCGCATCGGTCATCGGTCGGCGGGGCCGTGGTATTTCGGCGCGGCGTACGAGCTCTCGAAGCAAGACCCGTCGAGCCTCTATCGTTTCGCGACGCTCCAGCAGGTCCGCGCCGAGACGCGCTGGTACCTCTCGACGGGCTACGACACGCAGCCGTACGCGACCGCAGGCCTCGGGCTCGCGGGGTACGGCAACGAGTGGGGCGTCGATACGTGGGGGCCGGTGGTGCACGTCGGCATCGGACTCGAGTCGCAGCTCTCGCGACGAACGGTCGTGGGGATCGCGATCTCGTACCGGATGATGGGCCTGCGCAGCTTCGTTGATTCGACCGGCACTGCGCGCGATTCCGGGATCGCGCAGCTCATTGGAATCGACCTGTCGATGGAAGAACGCGAGCCGCTCGCGCGCACGGTCAAATGATCGTGCGCGAGAGTCGCGCTTGACGGCGAGGAGCCCGAGGGTGTCCCATTCTCAGCGCGTGATCTGCGCCACTTGCGGGAGGGACAACCCTAGCCACCTCGTGTTTTGCCAGGAGTGTGGCCAGCGCCTCGCCCCGCGCGCCGCTGCGCCCGGAGCGCCCGGCATGGCGCCTGGCACGGCCCAGGTGAGCCCGAACCCGGCCGGCAATCTCGCGGTGACGCCGCCGAACCCTCCGGCGAACCCGCCCAACGTGTTCGGCGCGACGGCGTACAGCGATGGTCCTCCCCCGTCGCAGCGCATCTCGGCGGCGCGTCCGCCGGCCCCTCCGTTCGAGTTCGGTCCACGCGGAAGCGGTCCGCCGACGCCTCCTCCGGTGCGGACGTCGTGCGGTCGGTGCGGCGCGTGGAACGACGCGACGATTCGTTTTTGCGTGACGTGTGGCAACGCCATCGGAGTCGCCGCGCCCTCGCCGGGGCTCCAAGCCCAAGCCTCCTCGCTCCCGGCGAACACCGAGCCCCCCGCTCCGAATCCCGCGCAGGTGTTCGCAGCGATCGCGCCCGGGCGCGTCGTCCCCGTCACGCCGACGAAGCCTCGCGAAGAAGCGCGCGTGTGCACGCGGTGTCGCGGCGCGTGCGATTCGTCGTCGCAGTTCTGTCGCTTCTGCGGCGCACCGCTCCCGGGGAACAACGACGCTACGGCGCGTCCTCCGCCCATGCCCGGTCCTTCGGGAGCCGGTCCTTCGGGAACAGGCGCGCTCGTCACCGATCCGCTCCCGCCTCCGGTCGACCGCGCGCCTCACCTCGTCGATCTCGCCGGCGCGCACGACCACAAGACCGATCCGCCGAACGATCTGAACGACACGCACCTCACGACGCAGCACCGCGGGTACTCGGGCCCGCCCGACGCAACCGAGCTCACGCCGCGCGCGCGCCTCATCGTCATCGGCAAGGACGGCGCCGAGGGTCCGAGCTACCCGATCGGCGAGCAGCTCGACGTCGGTCGCACCGAGGGGAACGTCGCCATCACCGACGACCGTTACCTCTCGCCGCGTCATGCGCGCGTGCTCCGAAAAAACGGGCGGCTTTATCTGCGCGATCTCGAATCGACGAACGGGCTGTACCTACGGCTTCGACCCGGTCCCGCGTCTGGCGGTAGTGAGACTTCCACGCTCGCCCACCCCCTTCGTGACCAAGACTTGTTCCTCGTAGGGCAACAGGTGCTAAGGTTTGAGGTCGTGAACGACGCCGACGAGGGGCTCGGTCCAGCCTCACAGCACGGCACATTGCTGTTTGGTTGCCCGGCCGCGGCGCGGTACGCTCGCTTGAGTCAGCGCACCGTCGAAGGGGTCACGCGAGACGTTTTCTACATTCGGAAGGCAGAAACGGTATTGGGGCGGGAATCGGGTGACGTCGTCTTCACGGAAGATCCTTTTCTTTCAAGGCGTCACGCATCGATTCGAGTAGAGAAGGAGCCGCGGCGGTTCTTGCTCACGGACCTCGGGTCATCGAACGGCACGTTCGTTCAAGTGCGCGGGGAAATCCCACTGGAATCAGGCGATCAATTCCGTATCGGGCAACAGCTCTTTCGGATCGACATCTCGTGAGCACCATGAGGGACCGCTGGTGACCCAACCGCATTCGCCCGTCTCCTCGCCCAACATTGGCGAGGGCGAAGAAGGAGGCTCCGTGTCTCCAGGGGCACACGGCGAGATCCGCGTGCGCCTCTTTGCGCGCACGGACGTCGGACAGGTGCGCGAGCACAACGAGGACAACTTCCTCGTGGCCGACCTCACGCGCCGCCAGCGCGGGCTTATGGAAGCGAATCGTCAAACGACGATCGGTCCGCAAGGCGCAGTGTTCGCGGTGTGCGACGGAATGGGCGGCGCGGCGGCCGGCGAGATCGCCAGCCAGCTCGCGGTCGACATCGTCTGCGAGAAGATGATCGAAGGGCTCGACGACACCGCGGGCATCGGCCGCGACGAGCTCGGTCGGCGCCTCGTGCGCGCGGTCGAAGCGGCGGGCCTGCGTATCTTCCAGGAAGCGAAGCTCGATCGCACGCGACGCGGCATGGGGACGACGGTGACGGCGGCGGCGCTGGTCGACGACGTCCTCTTCCTCGCGCAGGTCGGTGACTCGCGCGGGTACATCCTCCGCAACGGCACGCTCACGCAGGTCACGCGCGATCAGTCGCTGGTGAATCAGCTCATCGAAGCCGGTCAGCTCACCGAAGAGGAAGCCGAGACCTTCGAGCACAACAACANNCATCATCCTGCAGGCGCTCGGCACGAGCGACACCGTGCAGGTCGACCTCACGTACGTCGAGCTTCGCAAGGGGGACATCCTCCTGCTTTGCTCCGACGGCCTCTCGGGCATGGTTCGCTTCGACGAGATCCGCGAAGTGCTCCGCTCGTCGGCCGATCCGCTGGAGACGTGCAAGACGCTGACGGAGCGCGCGAACCAGGCGGGCGGTCACGACAACATCACGGTCATCGTGGTGCACTTCGACGGCGAAGGGGTGAAGGCGCTCGCGCCCGACACCGAGCCGCTGAAGTACCGCAAATACACGCTCCCCGAAGAGCCGATGGAAGCGACCGAGTCGCATCGTCGCCAGAGCCTTCGCGAGATGGCGGCGGCCGTCGCGTCCGGAGCTCCGAGCAAGGGTGGCATGCCCGCCAACCTCTACGCGCCGGTTGACGGCGCGGCGGATCCGGCGACGCGCAGCAGCGGCGCGCCTGGTCCTGGCGGAGTGTCTTCGCTCCCCGCGGGTCCGTGGCAGGAGCAAGGCCCGCACGGCGACGACGAGGAGCGCATCTCGATCCCGGGGACGCACGTGCCGGCGTGGGTCGTGGTGGCGCTCGTGCTCTGCGTCGTCGCGATGCTCGGGGCTACGGCGTTCCTGCTGCTGCGCTGACGCTCGCTTCGCCGCGAACGACGCTCAGCGCGAACAACGCCGCGGGCTGTTCGCGATCGATCCCGGATTTTGTTCCCATCTCCATCCCATCGGATCGTTCGCGCAAGATGTTGCTTGGAAAATGAGCGGCCGCTGCCTCGTGCGGGTCACGCCGGCTTGAGCTATCGTTTCCCGGCGATGGGCGCTTCGCGGCAAATCTTGGACGTGGTGGCGGCTCCGGTGGAACCGGCGGCGTCCGAGCGTCCATCGGATCCGGTCCCCGCGGCGGTGTCGTTCGATTCACCGAAGACGATCGAGAGCGCGTTCGCCAGCGCTTCGCACGACGAGCTCTTCGCCGAGCCGCCGCGTGATGCGTGCGACGTGTGCGGCGAGCCCGTGAGCGAAGACGAAGACGACGGCCACGCCATCGCCGGTCACGGCCTCTACGTCTGGACGCGCGGCGACGAGACACGACGCGAAGAGCCGCCGTTGTGCCCATCGTGCGCGGCCGCGCTCGGACTGACGGCGCTGGCGCGCTGGGAGATCGACGAAGAAGAGGGGTGAGCGCTCGGGCCCGTCACGGAAGCCCCGCGTCAGTCGCGCGCGTCACTGAAGCCGAACGTCGTCGTCGTCCGCGAAGTCGACCGGCGGACGGCGCTCCAGGTGCTCGTGGCAGAGCGCGCGAACGAGCGGCGCGACCGCCTTCGACTCGACGACCATCTTCAGCTCCTGCCGCATCAGCAGGCTCACGATCGGCGCCGCGAGGTCGACCGGCGTGTTCGGGTTGAGAACGATCGACAGGCGCACGCGCGAGCGATGCATCCACTTCGAAGATCGTGCGAGCTCGGCCAGGACGTCGGGGCGACACGGGCGCTTCGTCGCCAGGCGAATGACGTCGTCCTCTGTGAGCCGCGGGTTCGCCAGCAGGCGATGGATGACGTCGGGGTGCGGATCGAGCAGCAGACGCGCGAGCATGTCGCGATCCGGTTTTCGCGCGAGCGACTTCCGTTCGCCGAGCGTGAGCGGGCGCCCCTTGCCATAGTCGGGGATGGTCTCTTTCTTCGGAGGCCCCGGCGGCGGCGACGTGCTCGGTAGAGGCGACCGCAACAAGCGTTCGAGCGCGAGATGCGACTCGCCGGCCGCCTCCTCACGCAGTCGCTGCACGGCTTCGCGTAGCTCGGCGTCGGTTCCCGCCAGCGCATCGACGAGCGACACGAGGCACTCGCGCGCGCGCGGCTCCGCTTGCTCGGCGCGCGCGCACATCACCTCGAGCCCGGGCGCGAGCTCGTCAGAGCGCATCTCGCGGATGAGACCGCGCAGGTGGGCCACGCGCAGCGACGCATCGGCGAGAGCCAGCGTGGCGCGGACGAGCGCGTCGGCAGCCGCACGCGGGTCCATCGCCCTAGTCTAGCGCGTCGGTTCCGGCGTCGCTCGGCGACGCGGGATCGACCGAGGCGGGCGCCGGTTTGGGCGCGGGTGTAGGTCTGGGCCCGGGGAGCAGACGCCTCTTGGCGCGCGGCACCGATGAGGCGCTCGCCGATGGAACGACCGCCGCGCTCGCCGACGCGTCCGGTTCCGCCGACTCCACGCTCACCGCGCGCGCCGGACGATCCCACTCGAACGTCACGTTTCCGCGCAGCAGAAACACGCCGCCGGCGATCGCCGCAGCCGCGAGCAGCCCCAGGACGAACCCCGAGAAGCCATTCGACGACTCGCGCTTCGCCGCCTCGGCCGCGGCGCGCCCGTGCGTCCGCGAGATCGGCGACCCGGTGTGCTCTGCCTCACGTTCGCCGCGCGACGACGACATCGACGGCATCGGCGCGTGCGGCGTCCGACCCGAGCTCCGCGACGCGCGATCTTCCGCTTCGATCCACTGCGACACGCCGAGCGCCAGCACCAGCGACTCGGCGAGCTCCTTGGCGCTCTGAAAACGCCTGGCTGGATCGCGCTCGGCGGCGCGCGCCCACCACGCATCGAACGCCGGCGGAACACCGACCGTCGTCTTCGACGGCACCGGCAGCGGATGCACGATGATCTTCACCAGCAGATCGCCCAGCGCTTCGCTTCGGAACGGAAGCACCCCCGTGATGCATCGAAAGGCGATGACGGCCACGGACCAGAGATCGCTCCGGTAGTCGATGCGGAGCCCCTGCGCTTGCTCCGGGCTCATGTAGTACGGCGTCCCGAGCATCGCGCCGGCTTTGGTCTGCTCCCCTTCGCCGAGCGTCACCGACGTGCGCTTGGCAATTCCGAAATCGAGGACCTTGGCGATCTCGCGGTCGTCGTCACGCACGAGGAAGATGTTGTCCGGCTTCAAATCGCGATGAACGATCTCCAGCGCATGCGCTCTCGACAGCGCGCGGCACACCTGCGTGACGATCGACGCCACTTCGCGCGGCGGCATCTTGAGCACGCGGTTGATTCGCTTGCCGAGGTCTTCGCCGTCGAGCAGCTCCATGGCGATGAACGGCAGGCCGTCGTGCACGCCGTGCTCGAGGATGTTCACCACGTTGGGGCTGCGGATCTGCGCGGCCGCCTTCGCTTCGCGCTCGAAGCGCTGCGTGACTTCGGGGAGGTGAACCATCTGGGCGTCGATGAACTTCACGGCGCACGGCACGTCGAGCCCCAGGTTCGTGGCGTGCCACACCGACCCCATGCCGCCGCGCCCAATCACGCGATTGAGGCGATAGCGACCGGCGACGATCGTGTTCTCGTGGAGTGCGGCGGGCATGGAGTGAAATCGGGCTGCGGCGAGCGAGACCGCGCAACCCTAGCAGAGCCTCGATCGTCTTCGAGTCGCGCGCGCCCCTTGTTTTGCGCGGCGGCGTACGCACAATGGCCAGAGTCGGTTTTCCGGCTCGCGACTCCCCTCCCCCCATGCCCGACCCCAAAGACCCGCCGAAGCCGCCGCCCCCGCGCGCCCCTCGCCCCGACGAAGAGCACGAGACCGGCGTCGACGTCCGCGAGCGACCGAAGACGAACATCCCGCGGAAGTATCGCGTCGTCTTCCACAACGACGACTACACCACGATGGAGTTCGTCATCGACGCGCTCATCCGCTTCTTTCACAGGACGCAAGCCGAGGCGACGCACATCATGCTGACCGTTCACAAGAAGGGGAGCGGCGTCGCCGGCACCTACACGCGCGACGTCGCCGAGACCAAAGTCGAAGAAGTAACCAAGCACGCGCGCGACAACGGAATGCCGCTGCTCGTGACCGCGGAGCCGGAGTGACGATGCGCATCAGCCCTGAAGTCGAGATCGCGTTGGCGCTGGCGTCGCAGGAGGCCGCGCGTCGAGGGCACGAGTACCTGACGATCGAGCACCTGCTCTATGCGCTGCTGTTCGACGACGCGACGGCGCTCGTCGTGAAGAGCGCGGGGGGCGACATCACGCGCTTGAAGAAGGATCTCGAGCGGTTCATGGACGAGCAGCTGGAGCAGGTCGGCGAAGACGCGATCTCGGGCGCGCCGCAGCCGTCGATCGGCGTGCAGCGCGCGATCCGGCGCGCGGCGGCGCACGTGCAGTCGTCGGGCAAAGAGGAAGTGACGGGCGCGAACGTGCTGGTCGCGATCTTCGCCGAGCGCGACTCGTTCGCCGTGTCGATGCTCGAGACGCAGGGCGTGACGCGCCTCGATGTCGTCGCGTACGTCGCGCACGGCATCTCGAAGTCCGAGGAAGGCGAAGGGGGCGAGGCGCGCGAGAAGGAAGGGGCGGACGCCGGCGATGGCGACGCGGCCCAGGCGCCTAAGAAGGATCCGCTGAAGGCCTACACGATCAACCTCAACGAAGAGGCCAAGGCGAAACGGATCGATCCGCTGATCGGGCGGCAGAAGGAAGTGGAGCGGGTCATCCACATCCTCGCGCGACGGAAGAAGAACAACGCGCTCCTCGTGGGCGACGCCGGCGTCGGCAAGACGGCGATCGTGGAAGGGCTGGCACGGAAGATCGACGAAGGCGAGGTGCCCGCAGCGCTGAAGAACGCCGCCATCTACTCGCTCGACATGGGCGCGCTCATGGCCGGCACGCGGTACCGCGGCGACTTCGAAGAGCGCGTGAAGCAAGTGATGCAGGCGCTTCAGAAGATCGACGGCGCGATCCTGTTCATCGACGAGATCCACACGATCGTCGGCGCCGGCGCGACCAGCGGCGGCACGATGGACGCCTCGAACCTCTTGAAGCCCGCGCTCGCCTCGGGGCGGTTGCGCTGCATCGGCTCGACGACGTTCGAAGAGTTCCGATCGCACTTCGAGAAAGACCGCGCGCTCTCGCGTCGCTTCCAGCGCGTGGAGGTGAACGAGCCGAGCGTCGAAGACACGATCGCGATCTTGAAGGGGCTCGAAAAATCGTATGCCGAGTACCACGGCGTCACGTTCACGCCCGAGGCCATCGAGGCCGCCGCGACCCTCTCGGCGAAGTACCTGAATGATCGGCGCCTGCCCGACAAGGCGATCGATCTCCTCGACGAAGCCGGCGCCGGCGCGAAGTTGAACGGGAAGAGCGTGGTCGACGTCGTCGAGGTCGAGACCGTGCTCGCGCGCATGGCGCAGATCCCGCCGCGCGAAGTGTCGAGCGACGATCGCGAGTCATTGCGAAATCTCGACGTCGAGCTGAAGAAGGTCGTCTTCGGTCAAGAGGTGGCCATCGGCCATCTCGTCTCGGCGATGAAGCTGGCGCGCGCCGGGCTACGAAACGTCGAGAAGCCGATCGGCTCGTTCCTCTTCACCGGCCCCACCGGCGTGGGAAAGACCGAGGTGGCAAAGCAGCTCGCCAAGACGCTCGGCATCAACCTCGTTCGCTTCGACATGAGCGAGTACATGGAGCGCCACACGGTCTCGCGCTTGATCGGCGCGCCGCCCGGCTACGTCGGGTTCGACCAAGGCGGCCTGCTCACCGATGCCATCGCCAAGAACCCGCACGCCGTCGTCCTGCTCGACGAGATCGAGAAGGCGCACCCCGACGT
>PLXW01000029.1 GCA_003151595.1 Myxococcales bacterium | reverse complement strand
GCTACCCCGGCGGCCCCGTGATCGATCGCCTCGCGCCGAAGGGCGACCCCGCGCGCATCCCGTTCATCGCGCCGATGGCGCACACCAAGACTCTCGAGTTCAGCTTCTCCGGGATCAAGACGCAGGTGGCGCAGTGGGTCGCGAAGAACGGCGTCCCCAAGGACGAGCAGACGATCGCCGACCTCTGCGCGTCGTTCCAGCGCGCGGTCACCGATGTGCTGGCGTCGAAGCTCGTCGCGGCCGCGTCACGCGAAGCGGTGCACGACGTGGTGCTGGGCGGTGGCGTCGCCGCGAACAGCGCGCTGCGCGCGCGTACGATCGAGCTCGCCGCCGCGCGCGGCATGACGGCGTTCGTCCCGTCGTTCGCCAGCTGCACCGACAACGCCGCGATGANNGCGCCTCGCCCGCGGCGAGCGCGACTCGTGGGATCTCGTCGCCACGAGCCAGACGGCCCTGCCGCGCGCTACCCGAAAGGGGCGCGGCGACCGCTGAGAATCATGTTACGCCTGCGCGCATGCTGAGCGACTTCAAGGCCTTCATCGCGCGCGGAAACGTCGTCGACCTCGCCGNNCATCGGCGCCGCCTTCGGCAAGATCACGAGCTCGCTCGTCAGCGACGTCATCATGCCGCCGATCGGCCTCATCCTCGGCAAGGTCGACTTCGCGAATCTGTTCATCGATCTCTCGGGCGAGCACTACGCCTCGCTCGACGCCGCGAAAAAGGCGGGCGCTCCGACGATCAACTTCGGAATCTTCATCAACTCCGTCATCGACTTCTTGATCGTCGCCTTCGTCGTCTTCCTGCTCGTCCAGTGGGCGAACAAACTGACGAAGCGCGATGCCGCGCCGCCGGCACCGGCGACGAAGGAGTGTCCGCGGTGCTGCGAGCCGATCGCCCTGAAGGCCACGCGCTGCCCGAAGTGCACGAGCGAGCTGGCGACCGCATAAGGCGGTCGCCATCCTGAGTCGCTAGGCGGCGAAGGATCTTCGCGCGCCCCGCGGTCTCCTCTCTCTCAGTGCTTCTTCTTGTGATGCCGCGTCGCCGGTGAGGCGTGCGGCTTGGTCGCCTCGGTCAGCGATCCCGCCGGAGCGAGCACGATCTCGAGCGTGTCGCTCTTGGCGCGCACCAGGTAGTTCGGCACTCCGTCCTTGAACGCGACGGTGAGCTCGGCGCCCGGCCCGTCGTTCGTCACGCGAATCGACGCGATGCGCGAGTCGCGCGCCGCGAGAGGAGCCGCGGGCTCGAGCGAGCGCCGTCCGGGGATGACGACGGTGAATCCCGTCGGCTGCGAGTCCCCTTCGATCTTCTCGATCGCGCCGTCCATCTTGATGCGCAGCACGTTGCCGTGCGCCACCGCTCCGTTGCTGAACGGCGCGACGTGCATCTTCTTGTGCCCGTGGTCCGACGACTCATCGAGCACGTCGTTCGACGCGAGCTCGGTCGCGCCGGCGGTGGTTGCCGTGGGCGACTGCTGAACCGCGCCCGTCGTGGTGACCGGCGAGAGAACCGACGGCGGCGCCGTGAGCGGCTCGGCGGTCGTCGGCGTGAGCGGTTGCGCGGCGGCTTGCGGCGCCGGCGCGATGGCGTCGGTGGCCGCGGTCTCGGACGGCGCGCTCGGCTTGTGGAGCGCGAAGAACGCGATCGCCATCACGCTCACCGCGGTCCCCACGATCGCGATCCGCTTCGGCGTGATCGCCTTCTTCGGGAGCCCCTCGGGGATCTCCTTCGCGCTGTGCATGGAATCGCGAACGACCTTCCGTCCGCTGGAGTGCAGCGCCCCTTGCGGCGGCGGCGACGTCCGGCGGCGGAGCGGGATCGCCACGTCGTCGCCCGTCCCTCCGCGTCGCTTGGCGGCGAGCACGGCCATCGTCGTCTTCGCCCGCTCGAACATCCGCTCGATCGCCGGCGTCACCTTCGCAGCGCTTCGCGCGACGAACCCCTTCATCGCGCCCGACTCGCGCTCGATCGACTCGTCGTCCGAATCGCGCGAGTCGCTCTGGTGCGCGCTCTTCGCGCTCGCCTCGATCGCGGGCTCGTCGTGCGTCACCATCGGCTCGGGGGTGTCTTCCTTCGCCTGCGCCTCGGGGTCCGTCTTCTCGAGCTCGTCTTCGTACTGGAACGACATCACGAGCTGCGGCACGCGCGACTCGGGATCGATCTCGCACTCGACCCGCACGACCTTCGCCGGCCGCTTCGCCCCCGTGGTCGCGTCCTCGAGCTCGAGGTGCTTGCCGACCTGCAGGAACCCGAGCCCGCTGAACGCCGTGAGCTTGCCGCTCGACGACTCCTTCACGTGCGCGCGCATCGGCGAGCCGAGCCCTTCGATGTGGAGCCGCACGCGGTTCCCCTTCGCCGGCGCCGGCGGAGCGAACCCGACCCCCATCATCTTCTGGAGCGACTCGGCGCTCTGCGAATCGAGGTCCGTGAACCGGATCCCGAACTCGCCCCCCTTGGCGGCCTCTTCTTTCCAGACGACCTCGCCCGAGGCGATCACCGTCCCGTTCGTTCCGGCGTCGAACCGGCACGAGAGCGGCTGCCCTATTTCGGGAAGGTAGGCCGTACGCAAGTGCATCCCCTCTTCGGAGATGTTGATGGCTTGCGCCTCGAACGACGGGCCCAGGGCTCCGCCGACTTCCACCAAGGCCTCGAAGGGAATCCGCGTCGCACCCGGCGCGCGGCGATCATCGGTACTCATGACGTCCTCCAGGGACCGCGCTGTCGCTTCGCGTGTGAGAGCGAGGAGCGCGTGATCTGCGATAAAGCGCCGCGACGATCGGGGCCAAGTTTTCGCGCGCACAGTTGCTACATTGCGCGGTGAAATGACTGCTCATCTCGTCCTCGACATCGAGACCATTCCCGACCCCGAGCTCCCGAGGCTCGACGACTCTGACAAAGTCCCCGCGCCGCCGTTCAATCAGATCGTCACGCTGGGCTGTCTTCTGCTCGAGGACTACGTGCCGAGGAAGATCGGCGTCGTCGGCGAAGGGAAGACGGAGCGCGAGATTCTCGTCGACTTCGCCACGTGGCTCGATCGCTCACGCCCGTGCGTCGTCACGTGGAACGGCCGCGGCTTCGACATGCCGGTCATCACCAGCCGCGCGCTCAAGCACGGCATCTCGATGCCGTGGTGGTTCACCGATCGCAACACGCGCTACCGCTACTCCACCGACGGTCACCTCGACCTCATGGATTTCCTCGCCGACTACGGCGCCGCGCGAAACTCGCGCCTCGACGTGTACGCGAAGCTCGTGGGGCTGCCGGGCAAGGTCGGCGTCGATGGTTCGCAGGTCGCGCCGATGGTCCATGCCGGTCGCCTCGACGAGGTGAACGCCTACTGCCTGTGCGACGTCGCGCAGACCGCAGGCCTCTTCCTCCGCGTGCAGCTCCTTCGCGGCACGATCGATCGCGCCCACTTCAACGATCTCGCGCGCGGGCTCCTCACGTTCTTCGACGCCGAGCCGCGCCTGGCGCCCGTGACGACGAACATCGATCGCGCGCGCTACTTGCTCGAAGCGTAGTCGCACTCGCCGTCTCTTAGCCTCAGTCGTTCGGCGGCGGCGCGGTGCACGGGATCGCCACGCCGGCGTCGTCGACGAGGTTCGCGTCGCTCTCGGCGCACGCCGCCGGTGCGGCCTCACCGAGCGTCTTCGATCCGATCCAATCCGCGACGTAGCTCGCCGTGTGGCGCAGCGTGCTCGCGTGACCGAGCCCGGGGTTCAGGCAGAACGTGTACGCGACCTTGTCTTGCTTGAGTCGCTCGGTGACGCACGCCATGCGACCCGGATCGATCACGTCGTCCGAGTCGCCGTACTCGATGAGCATGGGCGGTACGGCCGCGGTGAAGTGCGGGCGGTCGGCGAGGTAGCGCCCGATCCATTTCGTGCAGACGGGATCGACACCACCGTCGACCGTCGGGCAGGCGTTGCCGAGCGCCGACGCGTTCTTGATCGACTTCGCGAACGCCGGGTCGAAGAAGTCGGCCAGCGTGGAGCCGGCCGCTTGCAGATCGGGGAACTCCGTGCCGGCGTCGAGCCCGTCCCACCCCACGGCCTCGCAGTCGTTCGCCACGAACTTCTTGATGACGTCTTGCTTGTCGGCGGCGAAGACATCGAGCCCGTGCCCGGGGCCATCGAGCAGCTCGCCGTGCGTGTAGTGGTACCAAATCGATACCGCGTTCGCGAGCGGCGACGTCGACATGGGGTACGAGCCCGGCGTGTAGAGGATCGCGCCCCACGATCGTTGTGAGAGCCACAACGGTGAATAGGTCGCGACCGCGGCGATCTTCACGTCGGGCGCGTACGTCGGTTGAATCGCGACCGCCGAGAGCGCGCTGTGTCCCCCTTGCGAGTGCCCGAGGATCGCGACCTTCCCGCTGAAGTCGTCGGGGAACATCTGCGCGAGCGCGCGCGCGCCGTCGAGCGTGCTCTTGCCGACGTCGTTGTACTGCGCGTATCCGCTCGGCGGATTCCCGGCGGCGCCGAAGTTCGAATACCCGGCGAGGTCCGGCATGATGATCGGATACCCGAGCCCGACCATAGGGAACGCCTGGTTCTCATAGTCTCCGATGACGAAGGCCTGAACCCCCGTGTGCCCTTCGTCGACCGGGCAGTTCCCCGCTTGTCCCCACGTTCCGTGCGCGCCGACGATCATCGGCAGCTTGCCCGCGGCGCGCGGCGTATCGGGAATGTAGACGGTGGCCGACGAGTAGCCCGGCGACTTGGCGTCGTCGCCGCGCTCGGTGCGGTAGAGGATGCGATACACGTGTGCGCCGCTCGTGAAGGGCTTGCCGACGTAGCCGCCGTTCGTCGCCGGCGCGTCGTCTTGCGAGAGGTCTTTCTGCACGCGCGAGAGCAGGTCGCTCATCGCGATGTCGGCGTCCTTCGCGCACTTGATGATCGCGCCGTTGGTCGGCGGGAGCGTCCCCGGGTCTCCGTAGACCGACGCGATCGAATCGGTGCACGGGATTGCAAGCGCGAACGGCCCCGACGGAGCCGCGTCGGTCGCCGCCGGACCCGAGTCGGGTGTCGGCGCAGGAGACGTGGGGTTTCCGCTGCTCGAGCACGCAACCCAAACGACGGTCGACGCGAGCACCACACCAGCCGAAGAAAGAACGACGAGCCTCATGGGAGAGACCTCCTCGTCGCAGACTATCAGTCTCGCCACAAAGCGATCGCGCGTGAACGCGAGCCGCGTCTGGTCACAGAGGTATGTTGGTGTGCTTCTTCGGCGGGTTCGTGTCGCGCTTGTCCTTGAGGAGCTCCAGCGCGCTGTGCAAACGCGCGCGGAGTGTGCGCGGGTAGATCACCTCGTCGATGAACCCGAGCTCCGCGGCCTTGTACGGATTGGCGAACTTCTCTTTGTAGTCTGCAACGAACTCGGCGCGGGTCTTCGCAGGGTCCGCCGAGTTGGCGATCTCGCTCTTGCGTACGATGTTCACCGCCCCCTCGGGCCCCATGACGGCGATCTCGGCCGTCGGGAACGCGAGGTTGATGTCGGCGCGAATATGCTTCGACGCCATGACGTCGTACGCCCCCCCGTACGCCTTGCGCAGGATGACGGTGAGCTTGGGCACGGTCGCCTCGGCGAACGCGAAGAGGAGCTTCGCGCCGTGCTTGATGATCCCGCCGTACTCCTGATCGG
>PLXW01000179.1 GCA_003151595.1 Myxococcales bacterium | reverse complement strand
GCGATCGCCGACGCGAACGGCGCGCGCTGCATCGTCGTGCTGGCGGAGTCGGCGAGCGGATCGCCCGCGCGCGAAGCGGCGTCGGCCTACGAGCGCGCGATCGCTGCGATGGGGCCGCGCGCGTCGTGGTGCGCAGCGCTGGCCGACGCGCTGGATCGCGCGGGCGACGCGAACGCGGCCGTGACGTGGACGCAGCGCCTGGTCTCGCTGCGGCCCGGAGACCCGTCGGCGATCGACGCCCTCCTCACGCGCGCGGTCAAGACGCGCGACGCCTCGCGCCTGGCCGACGCGCTCACGTGGTCGCTCTCGCAGGCGCAGCCCGCGGGATCGCTCGCTGCGCCGGTGGCGTCGGCGTTGCGCGAGCTTGCGGCGATCGACGCCTCGCAAGCCGGCGTGGTCGCGCGTCGCGCGCTCGACGTGTTCGGTCCGCGGCACGACGCGCTCCGCGAAGCGATGGTCCACGTCGCCGAGACGGCGCGCGATGAAGCGTTCGGCGCGGCGATCCTCGAGCGATGGATCGCCATCGGCGCCCCCACGGCCGATCGCGGCGCGTTGCACGCCGAGCTCGTGAAGCGCCGCGCGCGCATGGGTGATCGCGACGGAGAGGCACGCGCCATCGAGCGGGCCATGCGCGACGGGTTCGACGTGCGCGGCTTCGAAGCGAACCTCGACGCGCTGGCCGAAGCGCGCCTGGGGCCCGACGCCGAGATCGCGTTCCTCGAAGCGCGCGCCACGCTCGCCGTCGCCAAGGGGGAAATTGCCGTGGCGGGGACGACGCTTCGTCAGCTCGGCGCGTCGCTGTGGGAGCTGGCGCGCGATCGCACGGGCGGCGCGCGCGCGTTCGTTCGCGCGGCGGTGCTCACCGGGAACGCGGCGGCGCTCGGCGCCGATCTCACGCGGTTCGAGGACCCGGCGTTCGCGCTCTCGGTGCTCCTCGCGCAGCTCGCCGAAGAGACCGTGGTCTCGCGCGCCGGCGGAATCGCGGCCGAAGCGGCGCGCATGGCGCTGGCCCTGGGCGACGGGGCGAGGGCCTTCGAGCTGGCCGCGGGCGCGCTCGAGCGCAACCCGTCGCTGGCCGATGCGCTGGCGATCGCCGAGCGCGGGAGCATCTCGGCCGGGCGCACGCTGGAGATGTCTCCGCTCTACGACGCGGTCGGCGCGCGCGCGCTCGGTCGCTTCGGCCGTCGCGCGGCGCACTACCGTGCGGCGCGCTTCTTCGAGCAGCGCGGCGACGCGGAGCTCGCCTTGAAGCATGCAGCGGAAGCTTTCTCCGCGGTCCCGTCGGAAGGGACGACGTTCGTCTTGCTCGCCCGCGCGGCCGAGCGGGCTTCGGATCGCGCCACCGCCGTGCGCACGATCGAGCGCGTGGCCCTTCAGAGCGGCACGGCGCAGAGGCGCGCCGGGTGGCTGCTCCGCGCGGCGACGATCCTCGGCAGAGACGAGGAGGGGATGCGCGAGCGGGTCGAGGTACTCCTCCGCGCGTCGCTCGTCTCGCCGGAGCTCACGACGATCGCGCTCCTGGCCGACGCCGCGCGCGATCTCCTGGCGGCGCTTCCCGACGAGCGCGAGTCTCTGCTCCTCCGCTTCGCGCGCGCGGCCAACAAGATCAGCGAAGGGCTCGAAGGACCCGAAGGCGGGCGCATCGCGATCGCGCTGGCGGCGGTCCTCCTCGACGTGTTCGCCGACGTGGAGTCGAGCGGAGACCTCGTCTTGCGCGCGCTCACGATGGACGCCGACCTCGAAGAGTTCGCGAAGCTGATCCCGCTCGCGCCGCGTTTCGCCGCCTCCGACGGCGCCCCGTCGCTGCTCGCGCGCGCACTCCAGATCTGCGATCTCCCTTACGCGAACGTGGGCGCGCCCGCGTGGCGGCTCGTCGGCGCGATCGCCGAGGCGTGCGGCGATCGCGCGCTTCACGCCCGCGCGATGGTCACCGCGGCGACGCGCGATCCCGACGACGACGCCCTCGTTCGCGCCGCCGACGCCGCCGTGCGAGACACCGACGACGCGACGCTCGCCCCCAAGCTCGCCAAGCACGTCTCGAACGCGCGGCGCGTGGAAGCGCTGGTCGCGCACGCGCGCGAGCTGGTGCGCGAAGGGGCGAACGATCTGGCGATCGAGCCGCTCGAACGCGCCCTCGACCTGGCGAAGGACGGAGAGGCCGCGCCGCTGGAGACCGAGCTGCGCGCCGTCTGCGAAGCGGCCGGGAGGACCGAACGGCTCGAAGAACGCTCGCAGCGGGCGGCGGGCGACGACAGCCTCTCCGCGAACGCGCGCGCCGGTCACTGGGCGCAGATCGCCGCGTCGCGCGAGCGTCGCGAAGATCTGGCGGGGGCAGCGAGCGCGCTCTTCGAAGCGGCGGTGCTCGAGCCGGCGTCGATCGAGCGGTGGAGCGCCGTGGAGCGGATCGCCTCGGAGGCCAAGCGGCACGATCTGCGCGCGCACGCGCTCGAAGAGATCGCGTCGCGCGTGACCGCCGGCGCGCGCATCGACGTGATGCGAAGGCTCGCGCGGGCCCACGAAGAAGCGGGCGACGGCCGCGCCGCCGAGCGCGCCTGGCAAGAAGTGTGGGACGCGGATCCCTCGGACGAGGAGGCCGATCACGCGATCGAGTCGGTGGTCGTGGCGCGCGGTGACTACGTCGCCCTCGCCGAGCACCTGGGCCGACGCACCGAGCGCCTCTCGACGCAGAGCGGCTCGCGCGACGCGCTGCGCGCGCTCCGACTGCGCCGCGCGGTCATCCTGGAGCAGCGATTGAATCGCGCCGAGGACGCGGCCGAAGAGCTCGTGCTCCTCTTGACCGAGTTCCCCGACAACGAGAACGCGCTCAGCTACCTGGCCGATCTCTACGACCGCATCGGCGCCAGCGACAAGTCGGCGCCGCTCTGGCGCAAGGTGGCGTCGCTCGCGCGCGAGCCGTCGCGGAAGCTGGAGCTCGAGCTCCGCGCGGCGAACGCGTCGCGCGCCGCGGGCGACCTCGCGGCGGCGCTGGGCCACGTGCACGCCGTGCTGGAGAAGGAGCCGACGCACCGCGACGCCGCGGTGATGCGCGTCGAGGTCGCGCGCGCGATGAAGGACGATCGCGAGCTCGGCGCCGCGCTCGATCAGCTCTCGAACATCGCCGACGATCTCGGCGCGCGGTGCGAGCTCCTGATCGAGGCCGCGCAGGCCGCGGCGCGCGCTCACGACGCGGGCACCGCCGTGGCGCGCGCGCAGAAAGCGGCGAAGCTCGCGCCGAGCCGCGCCGCCGCCCAGCTCTATGCGCGCGGCCTGGAGTACCGCGTGCGGGGCGCGGGCTCGCCCGACGACGCGAAGACGACGATCGAAGAGCTCGGAAAGGTCGAGGGGCAGCTGGTGCCCGACGACGCCGCGCTGCAGGCGTTCCTCCTCGCCGAAGCGTTCGACGCGCGCCAGGGGGGCGGCGCAGGACTCCATCGCTTGATCGCCGCGGAGAAGCAGTTCGGTCCGCACGCGATCGTCTCGCTCGGTCTCGCCGAGCGGCTCGTCGCGCAGTGGAAGTTCGCCGACGCCGTCCCGCACTTCGCGCGCGCGCTCGCCGGAGAGCTGCTCGGGCTCCGAAAGCGCGGGAGCGTGGCGCTGGCCGGATCGGACGCGGCGATGCGAGTGGAGGATCACGAGGCGGCGCTCCGCTTCCTCGATCTCGCAGCGCTGGAGGTCGACTCGCGGCAGGCCGCGCTGCGAAAGCTGGCGACGATCGTGACCTCGAAGGGGGACGTCGGTCGATCGCGCGCCGTGCTCCTCGAGCTGGCGCGCGCGGCGAACGGCGAGGATCGCGCGCGGACGCTGGCGCAGCTGGCGCGCGTGCTCATGGCGTCGGGGACGAGCGAGGAGCGCGCCGAGTCGGTTCGCATCTTCGAAGAGGCGGTGACCTCGGCGCCGCACGGCGGCGTGCTCCGCGCGCAGCTCGAGAACGAGCTCGACGCGCTCCGAAAGCGCCCGTCGTTCTTCCCGCGCGTGCCCGATCCCGTCGTCGACGAGCCGCCGCTGCGTTCGACGCCGGTCGACTTCACGACGCTCGAGCGCGCCGCCAAGGAAGCGCAGACGCCGAGCGAGCGATCGCGCGCGCAGCTCGCCATCGCGCGCGGGCACATCGAGTCGGGCGCGCTCGGCGCCGCGGAGATGATCCTCTGGGCCGCGCTCGACGAAGGGTCCGCGGAAGCGGGAGAGATCCTGGCGCCGCTGGTGGAGCGCGACCCGGCGCGGACGGGCGATCGCGTGAAGGTGCATCGCAGCCTCGTCGATCTCGTCCCCGGGCACGTCGGTCGCCTCGAGGGGCTGCGCGCGGCGGCGATGGCCGATCACAACCCGACGTACGCGCGCGCGATCGAGCACGTACTGCGCGCCTTCGATCCCGGCGCCGGCCCGCTGCCGCCGCCGTCGCTCGCCGCGCAGATCGAGCAGCCGGGGATCCTCGCGCATCTCACGCGTCCCTCGATCGACGCCAACGTCGAGCCGCTCGCGGTCACGTGGGAGGCGGCCTTCGCGCTGTTCGCGAAGACGCCGATCGCCTACGCCATCACGGGCGTCGAGCGCATCACGCCCGGTCCGTCGTCGCCCATCGCGCGGCTCTACATGTCGTCGCTTCGCGTGCTCGGCGTCCCGAAGCTTCCGCTCTTCTATCGACGCACGACGACGCCTCTCACGGCGAGCGTCGCGCTCACGCACCCGGCGTCCGCGCTCGTCATCGGCGACGCGCAGGAAGACAGCACCGAGCTCCGCCACGCCCTCGGTCACTCGCTGTGCGGCGCGCTTCCGCCCCACGTTCTCCTCCTCGGCCTCGAAGAGGCGCGCGCGCGGGTCGTGTGGAACGCCTTGCTCGCCGGGTTCGGTCCGTCCGACGGCGCGCGCGGCGTCGAGAAACAGGCCAGCACGCTCGCCGAGCAGTTCTGGAACGCGATTCCCTCGCGCGCCCAGCGAAAGCTGAAAGAGCTCCTCGTGAACGCGAGCGCGCAAGACTTCGATCTCGTGCTCGCCGCCGCTCGTCAGAGCGCGCGTCGCGTGGCGCTCTTCATCGCCGGCGACTTCGGCTTCGCGGCACGCGCGTTCCTCAGGGAGAAGAAGGACGAGCACGAGACGATCACCGGCGACGAGCTGCGCCTCCTCTGCGGCGAGCACGCGCCGCTCGCCGACCTCTTGCGCCTCGCGGTGAGCCCCGAGTACGCCGACGCCCGCTGGCATCCGGCCGCGCCCGGTTCACGCAACTCGGCACCGAGCGGGCGACGCGCAATACTGTAGGCACGATGGCGCGCACGAACCGACGAACGATCGCAGTCGTCGCGAGCCTCGCGCTGGGCGTGGGGATCGCGGGGGTGGCGTGCGTGATCGCGGATCCGCCGGCGCAGCTGCCGGTGCCGCCGCTCGCGCCGCCGGAGATCCTGCACGACCTGGTGACGCCGCCCGCGCCGCTCATCACGGCATGGCCGCTGGAGTTCGAGATCCCGGTCTACGTGCCGGACCCGACGTCGCTCCCCCTGTGGCACGCGTTCCTCGACTACGATCCGATCTCGCACACAGGTTCTTTCACGAACGGCGTGGTCGATCCCGATCCTGCGGGGGACGACGGGGGCGTTCGCACCATCGCGAGGCGCTTCTCGCCGCCTGCGGACATCAACTTTTGCCATACGCTGCAGGTCGTCGTGGCGCTCACGTTCGTCGACGACCACACGCCCGACTCGACCGGCGGCGACAGCATCACGTGGATCTACGCGCCGACCGGGAATCTCGGCGATTGCCCCATATTCGACGCCGGCCCTTACGACGCCGGACCCGACGCGCTCGACTCGTCCGGCGACGGGAGTGACGGATCCGAACAATGAGGCGTCGCGCGTTCACGCTGACGTGCGCGCTCGCCGCCTTCGCCGCGTGTGGCCCCGTCGCGGGCCCGCCCCCGATACCTCTCCCGATCAACTCGTGCCCGGAGCATGCGTGCACCGCGTATGCGGGAGCGGAGGCCTCCACGTGCTCTGGAGGGATCTGCGCATCGAACAACACCACCTTCGATTTCACACTCGTCGTGTCGCTGCCGGAGAGCTCGTACTACGAGGCCGGGAGCACGGTGCCGATCGCATCCTTCGCGGCCGCGGTGCAGTCGAGCCCGTGCGGGGCCTTCCAAACGGGTACGCCCGCGAGCATCTTGGCGGCGACGTGCTTTCGCATTCCGCCGGTCGTCGAGCCGACGGGCGCCATGATCGTCGAGCAGTCGGTGGTGAACGGGGTCGGAGCCAACGGCGCGTACATCGATACGACCGGCAAGGACTTTCAATGGTCGCTCCCGGTCCAAGTGCAGTTCCGCCCCTTCTGGCCGCCGACCGATCCGAGCCTGACGCCTCCGCCCGTGTACGTCGAAGCCGCCTCGATCGGCCTGCCGCTCGATCCCGTCGACGCCACGATCTTCGCGACCCCCGGCGCCTATCCCGCGCCGCGAGGAGGGGAGGCGACGGGGTGGCGGGCCCTGGTGGCCACCGGCGTCTATGAACGCGACATCATCCCCCAGAACGACGCTTTTCCCGTCGTGACGACGCCGCCGTTCACGCCGGCCTCCAACTCCTCCTCGACAGCGATCACGGGCCTGGACACCGAGGCGAACGAGACCTTCACGGTGACGCGCGCCGGCGGATCGCTCGACGGGTTCGTCGTGTACTTGCGCGACGCGACGACTCTTCGTCGCGTGTCGTCGAGCGTGACTCTCCACGGCGAGGCGCCGGGCGCGATCACACTGGCCACGATCGGCGAGACGCCGCTATGGACGAAGGGGGAGAGTCGGGTTCTTCAAGTCGTCGTCGCGCCGCCGACGGGATCGGCGACCCCATACCTTGCCGATCCGATCGGCGCCACGGCCAACGGGAAGGACGCGATCCTGCCTCAGAGTTTTCCCGCGCTCCCCGAGCCCATCGCCGTGAGCGGAAACGTGGTCGCGCCCGATCTCGCGTTCACTCCGGTCCAGGCGAGTCTCGTGATCGACAGCGCCGGGACGAGCATCACAGGCGGGATCACGCTGACGAATCCGCACGATTCGACCGCCCCCTACGTGCACTACTCGACGGCGGCGCAGACCGATGCGCACGGCCATTATGCGGTGACTCTTCCGCAGGGCACGTACGACGTGTTCGTCACGCCCGTCGAGGGTTCGAACGCGGGCTCGACCTCGGTCCCGCTCGTCGTCGGAGCGCCGCTCGGCTCCTTGCCGCCCACGGCCACAGGCAAAGATCTACAGGCGGCCCCTCTCGGCCTGCTTCGAGGCGTAGCCACGATCGCCGATGGCCGCCCGCTCGCAGGAGCGACCGTGCAAGCGCAAGCCGCAGTCTCGCTCGCCGCGACGCTCGACCCGCGGCGATGGCCACGCGCTCGGACGACGACGACCGATGCGAAGGGTGCGTTCTCGATGCACGTGGATCCTGGCGTCTACGACGTCGTCGTGCAGCCCGCGGATGGGACAGGGTTTCCTTGGACGACGGTTTCATCGCAAGTCGTAGCCCCTGGAAAGGCGCTGGCGCTCGCGCCGATGGTCATCCCGCTACCGCAAGCGATCAATCTGGTGCTCCACGATCCGGACGACAATCCCTTGATCCGGCCGATCGTCCGCGCCTTCGCCCCCGCCAGCGGAGCCACCCCCGCGACCCCAGGTGCGCCTCGGCCGATGATCGAGATCGGCAGCTGGATGGCCGATACGTCCGGCCATCTCACGATGCTCCTCGCGCCCCCGCACTGACGACCCCGCACTCACGCGTTGGTGTATGCTCTGACGCGCATGGCGAACGACGAAGCCCGTATCCAACTGCTCGCGCGCATCGCGCGGGGGCCCGACGCCACGCCGCAGAAGCCGACGTCGATCCTCTCTCTCTCCGCGGCGGCGTACGGCGCGCGGCCGAGCGACGAGGCCACGGTCCCCACCGGGTTCGATCCGCACGCGGTGGCGCTCTTCGAGTCGATCGTCGAAGGGGCCTACCTCGTGGCCGTCGCCGATGGGCACTTCGACGACGCCGAGCGAAAGACGTTCGAGCGCGTGGTGGTGAGCGCGTGCGGCGGGTCGGTGGCGCCGCGGCAGATTCAGTCGCTCATCGAGGACCTGAGCGATCAGCTGAAGGAAGACGGGGCCGACAAGCGCATCGCCGCCGTCGCGCTCCCCGTGCACCAGAAGGCGCACGCGTTCGAGGTGCTCCGCATCGCGGCGCTGCTGGCCGACGCCAGCGACGGCGTGAGCGACGTCGAGCGCGCGACGCTCGGGAAGATCGCGGTCGCGTGCAAGCTCGAGGCGAGCGACGTCGAGCAAGCCATCGCTGATGTACGCGCGGCGATGCACGAGTAGAGAGCGAATCGCCCCGCGGCGACGATCTATCGCGCACTTACGCCCGTCTATCGTCTTTTCACGATAGGCAATCGTCCGCGATTCACTCGTACTAACCCCGAGCCAAGACCTACGTGCTCGCGTTCAAGACTCTATCGTCAAATGTCACCTGCCTATCGTCCGCGAGCACCAAGGTCTTGACCTCGTATTCACTCGAGTCAATCGCGGACGATTGCCTATCGTCCGCGAGCAACTGCCTATCGTAAAATGTCTACTGGAGGTCGTCCGGGGACGCTTGGTCCTCAACGGCGTTCTATTCGAGTGAATCGCGGGTCACGTTCGAGCGAACGATCGCGCGTCAGTCGAGCGCGAGGCGTGCGTCGCGGAACAGGGACGCTTCGGACTCCCGCCCCGCGGCGCGGGCGTCTTCTTCGAGGCGCGTGAGCACCGCGCGCTGCGCAGGGATCAGCTTCACGCGGCGCTCCGGGGTGGCGTCTTCGAGGCGGCCGCTGAGGAGCGCGAACAGCTCGAGGCTCCGGCCGAGGCGGACCAGCAGCGCGGTGAGCTCGTCGACGACGTCGTCGCGCGTGGGATCGCCCTGGAGCATGCGGGTGAGATCTTCGACGCGCGAGGCCAGCCGCGCTTCGTCCTCGGGGGCGAGCGACTCGGTGGTCGACATCGGCGCGAGTGAGGTCGTCGTCGGGAGCGCGCTCGGGATCGAGGTCTTCGGTTCGAGCGCTTCGCCGCGCGGCGCATCGGAATCGGAGAGGCGATCGGCGAGAGGTTCCGGGGCGAGGCGCGCGCAGACGTCGCGGTAGGCGCGCTCGATCTGGGCATCGCGCGGGCGCAGTCGCAGGGCCGAGGCGAGGTGACGCTGGGCCGAAGGGAAGTCGCCGCGTGTCTCGCGCTCGAACTCGGCGGCCTCGACGAGCAGGCGTGCGGCAGCTTCGGCGTCGCGTAGCTCGTGCTCGCCGGTCGCGCCTTCGAACCGCGCGCTCGCGAGGTCGCGCGCGCGCGCCCACGCCAGCGATGCTCCGGCCACGTCGCCCACGCCCGCGCGCCATCGCCCTTCGAG
>PLXW01000012.1 GCA_003151595.1 Myxococcales bacterium | reverse complement strand
TGAGCGCGCGCTCGGCGGCGTCGGCAGCGGCGGAGGCGTGCTCGCGTGAGAGCTCGCGGCGGCGCTCGAGATCGCGATCGCCGTTGAGGAAGCGCTCGACGTCCTGCTGCATCTCGCGCGCGGTGGCGTAGCGATCGGCGGGGTCGAGCGCGGTGGCGCGCGCGCAGATCTCTTCGAGCTCGGGAGGCACTTCGCGCTGGGCGCGCGCGGCGGCGGCGTGGACGTCGGCGCCGGCGAGCGTGGCGGCCAGCACTTGCTCCGCGCTCCCCGGGGAGTGCAACGGCGCCAGCGCGAGGAGCTCGTAAAGGATCGCGCCGAGCGCGTAGACATCGGCGGCGGGACCCACGCCTTGGCCGTGCACCTGTTCGGGCGCCATGTACCCCGGCGTCCCCATGACGGCGCCTGCGGCCGTCGCCGTGGTGGCCTCTTTCAGATCGAGTGCATCCTCTTCGCGAGTGAGCTCCGGCGCGCCCGTCACCTTCGCGAGCCCCCAATCGAGCACGTGCACTTCGCCGAAGTCGCCGAGCATGACGTTGGCCGGCTTGAGATCGCGATGAACGACGCCGCGCGTGTGCGCGAAGTGGACCGCGAGGCAGACGCTCGAGAAGACCGCGAGGCGCTTGAAGCGGGTCTGTTCGCGCGCGGTCTCTTCGTCGTCGGCGCGGAGCTTGGCGATGACCTCTTCGAGCGTGAGGCCGCGCACGCGCTTCATGGTGAAGTACGCGGCGCCCGTCGGATCGCGACCGAGATCGTAGACGGGGACGATCGACGGATGCTCGAGCTGGCCTTGCACGCGCACCTCGCGCAGGAAGCGGCGCCGGAGATCGCTGCGCGACCCGTGGCCCGGGCGAATGACCTTCATCGCGACGTGGCGACCGACGCGCTGGTCTTTGCACAGCCACACCTCGCCCATGCCCCCTTCGCCGAGCTGCGAGCGGCGCGCGTACCTGTCGGCGAACGCTTCGTCGTGCGGGAGATCGGCGTCGACTCCGACGATGTGTCCGTCGGGTGAAGAGGCGACGGTGGATGCGAAGGCGTGTTGCCCCGGAGCGTTCGGGATGGTCACTTGCTCGTCGCTGAGCGACGGCGTCGGGCGCTCGTCATGGGGGCGCGGCATTTCGCCTAGTGTAGACCACGCCGCGCTTCGCGCGGACGTGCCGTCCGAGCGGCGCACGATCGCCCCGTCAGGGCGATGGAACGGCGTGCGTGCTACCGTCGAAGCGATGCGGCGAACGGTGCTGGGGGGGCTGCTCGCGTCGGTCGCGTTCGCCGTGATCGGATGCGGATCGAGCGCCGATGCCGCGTCGAACGAGTCCGACGCCGCCGAGCCCTCGGACGACTCGGGAGCGACGTCGGTGGGCGATTCGGCGTCCGCGAGCGATGCGGGAAACTTCCTCGATGCGACGCTGAACGATGCGGGCGACGCGGCCTCCGGCCCTTGCCCCGCCGAGTCGGCGCTGGTCACGCTCGAAGCGGGGACGGTGTGCGTCGATCTCTACGAAGGGGCGCTCGTCCAACGCGAGAGTGACGGCGGCGAGAGCGCGTGGCCCTGGTACTTGCCCGTCGATGATCTCGACGCCGGCGTCGTGCGCGCGATCCCGGCGAAAGGGATCTTCCCGCAGGGGTACATCAGTCAGGTGCAAGCGACGGCCGCATGCGCCGCCTCGGGCAAACGCCTGTGCACGTTCGTGGAGTGGACGGCGGCGTGTCGCGGGCAACCGATGCACGACTACGTCTACCCGTACGGCGACACGTACGAAGCCGGGCGCTGCAACGAAGGGAACGAGAGCCCCATCGTGGAGCTCTTCGGACCGAACCCGACGTACGACAACACGGAGCTCAACGACCCGCGCTGCGATCAGCTCGACGGCGGGCTCGCCCACGGCGGCGCGCACGCCGGATGCGAGAGCGCGTACGGCGCGTTCGACATGCACGGCAACATCCACGAGTGGATCGAGGACACGAACCCCAGCGGCACCGGCAGCTTCATGGGCGGCTACTTCGTCGACGCGAAAGAGAACGGCCCCGGCTGCGAGTACCGCACGACCGCGCACGAGAAGAGCTACCACGACTACTCGACGGGCTTCCGCTGCTGCGCCGATCCCGCCGGGAGCGAGTGATCAGTCTTCGTCTTCGCGGCGCGGATCGTTCGTCATGTCGGCCACCACTTCGTCGACCTTCGCCGACGGCGGCCGGACCGATCGCGTGCTCGCCCTTCGCTTCGGACGCATGTGCGAGTCCTTCGGAGGCGGCGGCGGTAGCGTCGGCGCTTCGGAGGCATTCTTCCGCGCGGCGGTTTCCTCGGCCAGGCGATGGCCCGGCTTCGTCGGCGGGATCGCCTCTTCGCGCGCTCGTTTAGTCGCCATGCTCGCCCCCTCGATGCCGCATCCGAATAAGAGCGCGCGATCGTCGGCGCGCGCGAGACACAACCGTACACCCAATAAATAGCGCGCCCCAGGGCGCGGCGCTCGCCACACCCGCGGAAGACGCGAGCGAGGCTGGAGCGAGGGCACATCCGTCCGACACGCGCTCACCGTTCAGGTCGTCGCGGCCACCCCGCGGGGTGAGCACGGGGGGGATGAGGCCACCCGGGAGGGCGAGGCCACCCCGGGGGGCGAGAACGGGCGGGGTGAGGAGGATGGCGGCGAGCTCACCGCGCGCGTCGAGCCAGGCGCGCGCTTGCTCGGGCCAGGCGACGTGCGGTCCGGCGACGGCGAGCGCGCGAGGGATCATGCGGCGAACGACCGCGCCGGTGCGCTCGGGATCGATGGCGCGCGCGAGCGCCACGTAGCCGGCGTCTTCGATCCCGCGACGGAGATTCTTCAAGCGGACCGAAGGGAAGACGGTGGAGACACCGTAGTCGGTCATGCCGTCGCGACGCTGTGTGCCCGGGTAGACGAGGATGCCGTCGCCGTTCGCGTGGTCGCCGTCGGCGTTGTGGAACGTCTCGGCGACGACGAAGGGGTCGAAGCCGCGCTCGTGCCCAAGGCCGCCGCGGTTGTCGTCGAACCAGAAGGTCGACTCCCAGTAGAACCAGCGCGGCACGTCGTAGCGCATGGCGATCCAGGCGTTCGCGCGGAGGTCGGTGGCGGGGACGTCGAGCATCATCGCGCCGGCGGACGGACGGCGACCGTTGTACGCCCAGACCCAGGCGTCGCGCGTCTCGCGAGCGACGCGCGCGCGCGCCGGATCGAAGTCCGGTGAGCTCTGCATGACGAGGTCCACCGCCTGGGTCACGGGGTCGTCACCGCAGGTCGCGCCGACGCGAAGGCCGCGCAGCGACGGGCTGGCGTGAACGCGCGCGATCCATTCGGCGGGCCACGCGCTCCCGCAGTCTTCGTCGACCGCGTACAGGAACTTCGCGGTGCGTGAGCTGGGATCGATCGCGTCGTCGGTCGGCGGGAACATCGTGAGCAGGATGCGGGCCGCGGTCTCGGCCGACGTCGCCGATGGCGCGCCGAGCGATCCGTACGCGCCGATCGCGAAGACGTCGTCGCCGATGCCCGCGCCGGGCCCGCGGTAGCCGTGATCGCGCGCATAGGCTTCGCCCGTGAGCGACGCGCGATCGAGCTTGATGGAGCGCGCGTCGACGAGGACGGCTTCGTCGACGTCGTGAATCGCGGTGACGTGATGCGCGTGAAAGAGCGCGCGGAGATCCGCTTCGGCGCGGGCGTCGCCCATGCGTCGCCGGAGCTCGCGCGTGTCGTAGTAGACGAACGCGGGAGCGGCGGCGTACGGGAGCGCGGCGTCGATCACGCGAAGCGTGAGAGAGCGCGCGGCAAGCTCTCCGTGGCGATCGCGCACGAGCAGCGCGCTCCGGTACGTCGCGGAGCGCGCGTCGTCGGGGACGTCGAGGTCGATCCAGATCGCCGCGCGCTGGTGCGGCTCGGCGCGCGCCGTCTCGTACGCCACGGGGACGAGCGCGTCGGCGATGGCCCCGACGAACGACGCGCGCGGCGTGGCGCCGGCGGTGAAGGCGAGCGATCCGCGCTCGCGATCGTTGCCGCTCGGCCGCTCGACGACCACGAACCGCTCGACGAACTGACTCGCATCGAGATCGAGCCGATGCCCGGCATCATCGGCGAACGGCTCGACGATCGCGCTCACGTCGTCGATCGGCGCGTCGCCCGCGGCGACGACGACCTGGAGCGCGATCGTCTCGCCGCGAAGCGCGAACAGATCGATCGTCCCCTCCCCCCACGGCGCCTCTTCCATCGGCACCGCGGCGTCGCGCGCCACCTTCACGCCATCATCCAGCACGACGACCTTCGCGCGCGCTGCCGCGACCGCCTCGCGCGCCAACAGGCTCGCGACGATCGACGCCAGGAGCGCGTTCCGCCTCATACGAAGAGCTCGCGCACCTTCGCGTCGATGGCCTCTTCGCTCGGCGCCCCCACGAGCAGCGGTACGACCGGCGCGCTCGAGAGCGTGTGCCAGTAGAGCACCGTCTTCGGCGCGGTCTCGCCGCTCCACGCGCTCACGCGATCGAGGGCGGCGGCGAACGTCTTCGCCGTATACGTCGGATCCAGCGTGATCCCCTCCTGCGCCGCGTCTTCGGTGGCGCGCGCTCCCGCGTCCGTCGCGTACCCGTACCCCGCGCCGAGCCAGCGCCAATCGATCGCCAGTCGCTCGTCGAGCCACCCGCGCCTCGCCCGCAGGCCGATGCGACGCAAGCACGCGCGCGCGAGCCTCCGCGCGCGCCACGCCACGAACCACGCCGGCTCCGCGACGACGACGCCGAGCACCCGCGACTTCAACCCTTCGGCCTCGAGCCCCGCCGCGATCCCCGCGACCGTGCCGCCCGATCCCAGCGCGACCACCACGAGGTCCGGCTCCGGCATCTCGCCCGCGCGCACTTGCGCCGCGAGCTCGCGCGCTCCATCGACGTACCCCAACGAGCCCACCGCGCTCGATCCCCCGACGGTCACGAAGTACCCGCCGCTCGCGAGCACGCGCGGCACCACCTTCATCACCACGCCCGCGTACCCGCTCGCCGGCATCGCGCGCATTCCGTTCGCGAGCCCCGCGCGCACGACCTCCACCACGTGCGGCGTCTTCGGTTGCGGCACGAGCGCGGCCTCCACACTGAACCCCTCGCGCACGCCGAACAGCGTCGTGGCGAGCACGTGGTGACTCCCCACGGCTCCAATCGTGACGAGCCGCGTCGCGCCGCGAGCACGCGCGTCGGCCAGGATGTACTCCAGCTTTCGCACTTTATTTCCGCCGTAGAGCGGGTGCGTCTGGTCGTCGCGCTTCACCCAGAGCGCGCACGCGCCGCGCGACAGGCGCGTCATTTCGAAGACGGGCGTCGGGTACTTTCCGATCGCAATCCGTGCGACCGTCGGCGGCTCTTTCGCGAAACGTTCCGGAAACGCATCGCGCGCTAGAGCACTCTTGGCATCAGCGCCGGGCCGCGGTTCCATGACCAACCTTTAGGACCAGCCTTTCAGGACCCTGCACCATGAAAAAGATCGAGGCCATCATCAAGCCCTTCAAGCTCGACGAAGTGAAAGACGCTTTGTCCGAGGTGGGCGTGCAAGGGATGACCGTGACCGAGGTGAAAGGCTTCGGTCGCACCGGCGGCAAGAAGGAGGTCTATCGCGGGTCGGCCTACGTGGTCGACTTCGTGCCGAAGGTGAAGATCGAGGTCGTGGTGCAAGACGAGCTGGTGCACGACGTGATCGAGGCGATCGAGAAGAGCGCGAAGACCGGCCGCATCGGCGACGGGAAGATCTTCGTGACGCCGATCGAAGAAGCGGTCCGCATTCGCACCGGCGAGCGCGGGAAGGAAGCGATTTGATGAGCACCGAAAAAGAGGAAAGGGTCATGAAAGTCAAAGAAGCCATCGAGCTCGGTCAGAAGCATGCCGCGCAGTTCGTCGACCTCAAGTTCATCGACTTTCCCGGCGTGTGGCAGCACACGACCATCCCGGCGTCGCGCCTGAACGAAGCGCTGTTCGAGGACGGGCTGGCGTTCGACGGCTCGTCGATCCGCGGCTGGCAGCCGATCAACGCCAGCGACATGATCATGATCCCCGACCCGAGCACCGCGCTGCTCGATCCGTTCTACGAGCGCCCGACGCTCTCGCTCGTTTGCTCGGTGTTCGATCCGATCACCAAGCAGCCGTACTCGCGCGACCCGCGTCACATCGCCAAGAAGGCCGAGGCGTATCTGAAGCAGACCGGCATCGCCGACACGTGCTTCATGGGGCCCGAGGCGGAGTTCTTCGTCTTCGACGACGTGCGCTTCGATCACTCGCAGCCGAACGCCGGCTTCTACTACCTCGACAGCGCCGAAGGGGCGTGGAACAGCGGCCGCGAAGAGTTCCCGAACCTCGGGTACAAGACGCGCCACAAGGAAGGGTACTTCCCCGTTCCGCCAACCGACACGCTCGGCGACCTGCGCCAGGCGATGATGGTCGCGCTCCAGGAGAGCGGCATCGAGATCGAGGTCGGTCACCACGAAGTGGCGAGCGGCGGTCAGTGCGAGATCGGCATGAAGTTCAATCGCCTGCTCCCGTGCGGCGACCAGCTCATGTGGTTCAAGTACATCGTGAAGAACGTCGCGCGGAAGCACGGCAAGAGCGCCACGTTCATGCCGAAGCCGCTGTTCGGCGACAACGGCTCGGGGATGCACGTGCACCAGTCGCTGTGGAAGGAAGGGAAGCCTCTCTTCGGCGGCGACGGGTACGCGGGGCTCAGCGAGCTCGCGCTCCACTACATCGGCGGCATCATCAAGCACGCCAAGTCGCTCGCCGCGTTCACCAACCCGACGACGAACAGCTACCGCCGGCTGGTCCCGGGCTTCGAAGCGCCGGTGAACCTCGCGTACTCGAGCCGCAATCGCTCGGCCTCGTGCCGCATTCCGATCACGGGCTCGAACCCCAAGACGCGCCGCGTGGAAGTCCGCTTCCCCGACCCGAGCTGCAACCCGTACCTCGCGTTCAGCGCGATGCTGCTGGCCGGGCTCGACGGCATCCAGAACCGGATCGATCCGGGCGACCCGCTCGACAAGGACATCTACGCGCTCTCGCCCGAGGAGCTCAAAGACGTCCCGCACATGCCGGGCTCACTCGAGGAGGCGCTCGACTCGCTCGAGAAGAACCACGAGTTCCTCTTGCGCGGCGACGTCTTCACCAAGGACGCGATCCACGAGTGGCTCGACTTCAAGCGCTCGAAGGAGCTGAACCCTATCCGCATGCGACCCACGCCGCACGAGTTCGTCCTCTACTACGACATCTAGAAACGAAACTGCAGCGCCATCCCCTGCGGTTGCAGGCCGGGTGCTCGCAGCACCGCCAGCTCCTTCGATCCCGACGAGGCCACCGGCGTCATCGGGACGAAGGAGATGTCGGCGGTGTCCTTCTGAATCATGAGCACGCTGCCGACGATCGAGCCGACGATGAGCACGCCGACGCCGACGCCGAGCTTCGTGTCGTCGACGCTCCCCTCGGAGCAGACGTTGCCGGTGCACTCTGCCCCGTGAATCGCCGTGACCATCAGCGTGATGCCGACTGCGATCGACGCGAGGTTGACGACGAGCCCGGTCACGCGAAGCCCGAGGTGCGAGGTGTACGTTCCGTGCAGCGTGCCGGAGCCGGTGATCACGACCGGATCATCGGGCTCGACGATCGTCTTGCCGTTGTGGGAGAGGCCGATGCGATGCGTGCCCGTGGGGAGCGACCCGCTGCAGGGAGCGGTGCAGATCGTGGTGTAGTCGGTCGCCTGCGCCGCGAACGAGTAAGTGCTTCGCCAGCCCCACCCGACGCCCGCCGTCTGCGACTGACCCGTACGCAGCTGGAACTGCACGTCGGGCTCGTTCGCTTCGAAGCGCATCTCGCGCGCTGCGCGTTCACGGTGATCATCGGCTGACCGCCGGGCGGAGGGGGCGGCGGCGGAGGGGGCGGCGTGGTGGGTTGCGGTGTGGCGGCGGCTCCGGCGTACGCCACGTCCTTCATGGCAAAGCGACGCGTCTGCCCGTTCGCCGTCACGAGATCGACGTGATCGTTCGCGACCAGCTCGGCGATCGTGCCGCGGTACATCGACCCGTCCCGCATCTTCACGATGTCGGGCGGCGCCTGCTGGGCACCGGCGGCAGAAGACAGCGTCAATAACGCGAACGAAGCAGCGAGGAAAAGCGGCGCACGAAGTCGCATGCCCGATGGCTAGCGCTTCTCGGCCGAACTCGCCAGCCGTGGACGGGTCATGTCGACGCGGACGCCTTCGGCGCCGCTACGCCGCGCGCGTGAACTGCCGGATGTCTTCCAGCGTGTCGCGCACGCGGGTCGCCACGTAGCCGTCGGCTTGAAGCGCGTACAGCATCGGCAAGGCCTCGCTCACGTCGATCCCGCGATGAATTCGTACGAGGTACCCGATGCTCGAGACGGCGACGCCGCGCACCTCGGGGTTCGGGTGGCGGACGAACCGGAGGATCTGATCGAGTGTCCAGCGCCAGTCCTCGTCGTGAAGGGCAAGACGCAGGAGCGAGCGGCAGGTCGCGTACGTGTCGTCGTCGCGCGTGAAGGTATCGGTCGCTTCGTCGTGGGAAATCGGTTCCAGCTCTTCGTACTGCATTGTTCTCTCCAAGCAGCCCGCAGGTGGCAACAACAAGTTGGACGCGACGTGTCGCAAGGGTCGTACCGCGCAAGGGGTCGTGCCGTTCATCGCGTGGGTCACTCCGCGAACGTGCGAGCGAACAGGGCGATTCCCGCGCTGTGAACGCGAGCGAAACGAAATGCATATCGCCGTCGCGTCCCACCTCCCGGTCTGAGCCGTTCGTTCGCTGACGGCGGGGTGTCACGTCGCCGACGGGTCCCATGTGCGCGGCACGGCGCCTCTCGACGATCGCGCGAGACTCTGACACCTTCTGCGAATGCGAAGGGAGGCGCGACGGGCGGCGATTGGCGCGGCGACGCTGGTGACGGCCTCCGGCCTCGCCGTGGCCCAGGGCGCGCGTTCGGCGCCGGCCGTCCCCACGATTCGCCCGCAGGTCGTCGCCATCCACCCGCACGACGACACCGCGTTCACGCAGGGCCTCGTCATGCACGACGGCGAGATGGTGGAGAGCACGGGGCTCTACGGCGCCTCGACGATCCGCGCCCTCGACCCGCGCACCGGCCGCGTGCGCACACGCGCGTTCCTTTCACCCGAGGTCTTCGGCGAAGGGGTCACCGTCTGGAAGGACGCCATCTACGTGCTGAGCTGGCGCGAGCGGACCTGCTTCGTCTACGGGCTCGACTTCATCGCCCGCAACCAGATCGCCTACGAGGGCGAAGGGTGGGGCCTCACGCACGACGACACGAGCCTCATCATGAGCGACGGCGGGAGCACCCTCCGCTTCGTCGATCCCAAGACGTTCAAGACCGTCCGCACACTGAGCGTCACCGAGAACGGAAAGCCGGTGGTGAACCTCAACGAGCTCGAGCTGATCCACGGGCGCATCTGGGCGAACGTGTGGCTGAGCGATCGGATCGTTCAGATCGATCCCGCCGGCGGCGAGGTCGTGGCCGTGGTCGATCTCTCGTCGCTCGACAGCCGAGCCGACAAGAACGATCGCGACGCCGTGCCCAATGGAATCGCGTTCGACGAGGCGCACGATCGCATCTACGTGACGGGCAAGCGCTGGCCGCGCCTGTTCGAGATTCGGGTGCCGTCGCCCCACTGAAATCCGGGTAAGGTTCGGGCGCGAAAATGCGAACCCCGACCCTCCCCTTCCTCTCGCTGGTTCTCCTCGGCTCTCTCGCGATGCCGGCGTGCGGAGCGTCGCCCACGCCGCCCATCACGTCGCCGCCCGCACCTTCGCCGGGCGCCTCCGCGGCGACCGCCGCGCCGAGCACCGAAGCGGTTCCCGCGGTTCGACTGCCGAGCGACACGCGTCCTACGGCCGAGTCGCTCGAGCTGCACATCGATCCGAAGCAGGATCGCTTCTCGGGCACGGTCGATATCGCGATCACGCTCGATCAGCCGCGGAGCGTCGTGTGGCTTCACGGCAAGTCGTTCAACGTGACGCGCGCGTCGGCGACGCCCGACGGCGGCGCGGAAATCGCGGGGACGTGGCAGCAGCGCGACGAGTCGGGGATGGCGTCGATCACCTTTCCTCTGACGCTGCCCGCAGGGAAAGCGAAGCTGCACGTCGAGTTCGATGCGCCGTTCGGGCCGAAGCTCGAAGGGCTCCACAAGATCACGCAGGCCGGCATCCCGTACGCCTTCACGCAGTTCGAGTCGATCGCGGCGCGCGGCGCGTTCCCGTGCTTCGACGAGCCGGGCTTCAAGATCCCGTTCGACACGACGCTGGTCGTCCCGTCGGACGCGCAGGCGATCGCGAACACGCACGAGATCGATCGGAAGACCGACGGCGGCTCTCTCCGCGTTCACTTCGCGCCGACGCTTCCGCTGCCGAGCTACCTGGTCGCGTTCGCGGTCGGGCCGCTCGAGATCGTTCCCGCCGCCGACGTCCCGCCGAACGCCGTTCGCAAGAACCCGCTCCCGCTGCGCGGCGTGACGACGAAGGGGCACGGCAAGGAGATCGCGTACGCGATGGCGCACACCGGCGAGATCTTGTCGGCGCTCGAGCAGTTCTTCGGGATCGAATACCCGTACGACAAGCTCGACATCATCGCCGTGCCGGACAAGGGCGGCGCGATGGAGAACGCCGGCGCCGTGACGTTCGGCGATTTCCTGGTGCTCATGGACGAGAAGACGGCGCCGCTCCGCCAGAAGCGAGCCTACGCGGGCGTGATGGCGCACGAGCTCGCGCATCAATGGNNTGGGACGACATCTGGCTCAACGAAGCCTTCGCCACGTGGATCGGCCACAAGGTCGCCGACATCTGGGATCCGAAGCTCAACTCGAACATGGATCTCCTCGACGGGATCCAGGGCGCCATCGGGAACGACGCGCTGGTCAGCGCACGCGCGATCCGGCAGCCGATCGCGTCGACGAACGACATCGAGAACGCTTTCGATTCGATCACGTACCAGAAGGGGGGCGGCGTCCTCTCGATGTTCGAGAAGTGGGTCGGACCCCAGGTGTTTCAGCGCGGGCTTCACGACTACCTGGCGGCGCACAAGTTCGGGAACGCGACGGCAGACGACTTCCTCGCGGCCGAGTCGGCTGCGGCGGGCAAGGACGTCAAGACGCCGTTCCGCACGTTCCTCGATCAGCCGGGCGTTCCGTTCATCGAGGCCGAGGTGAAGTGCGACGGATCACCGCGCGTGCACTTGAAACAGTCGCGCTATCTGCCGATGGGCTCCACGGGCGACGCGAACAAGACGTGGCAGGTCCCGGTCTGCGCGCGCTTCCAGGTCGGCAAGGACACGAAGGAAGCGTGCACGCTCCTCACCGATCGCGAAGGCGATCTCCCGCTCGGCCCGACGTGCCCGAGCTGGGTGTTCCCGAACTCGGACGCCGCGGGGTACTTCCGCTTCGCGCTGGCGCCCGCCGATCTCCTGACGCTGCGGAAGAAGGGCTTCGCGTCGTTGACGCCGCGCGAGCGCGTGGCCTACGGCAACAGCCTGCGCGCCGCATACAACCGCGGCGTGACGCCGATGAAGGACGTCATCGAAGCGGCGGCGCTCCTGGCGAACGACTCGCATCGCACCATCGCCGACGAGCCGATCGGCATGCTCGGACAGGCGCGCGACTGGCTGTACGAAGACCCGGCGCGCGCGTCGCTCGAGAGCTACGGGCGGAACCTGTTCCACGCCCAATACGCGAAGCTCGGGTGGCAGGCGAAGAAGGACGACGACGCCGATCGCGTGCAGCTTCGCCAGAGCGTGCTCTCGTTCCTCGCGTTCACCGCGCAGGATCCGGCCGTGCGCGCGGAGGCGAAGAAGCACGGGCTCGCGTTCCTCGGCTTCAAGAACGGCGCGGTTCATCCCGAGGCGCTGAAGCCGGACGCCGTCGACCCGAACCTCGCGGGGATCGCGCTCGGCGTGGTGGGCGAAGAGGGCGACCGCGCGCAGTGGGACGCGGTGCACGCGCAGCTCGCGAAGACGGAGGACGCCGAGCTTCGCGGGAGGCTCCTCACCGTGCTCCTCTCGACGAAGAAGCCGGAGCTCGTCCCGCTGGTGCGCGAGCTCACGTTCGATCCCGTGCTGCGCGCGACGGAGATCACCGATCCCGTGTGGACGCTGCTGGGGCAGAACGAGACGCGCGAAGCGACGTGGGGCTGGGTGAAGGAGAACTTCGACAAGCTCCTCGCCGCGGTGCCGAAGCATCACGGGCAGACGCAGCTCATCTCCATGGCCACGGTGTTCTGCGACGAAGCGCACGCCAAGGACGCCGAAGCGTTCTTCACGCCGGCGCGAATCGCGGGGATCGACGGCGCGCCGCGCGTGCTCGCGGGCGCGCTCGAAGACATTCGCCTGTGCGCGGCGAAGCGTCAGAAGCAGGAGCCGAGCGCGCGCGAGATGTTCGGCAAGCACGGCAAGTGAGTCGCCCGCGCTGAAATGCCCTCTCTGAAACGACGAAGCCCGCTGCGCGAACGCAGCGGGCTTCGAGTCGAGAGAGAGAACGAACGACTCAGGCTTCGGCGCCGAGCCCCTTCGCCTTCTTCTTCTCCTTCTTCTTGTCCTTCTTCTTCGCAGTGCCGCCGTTGGCGTGCTCGACGTGGCCGTTCGTGATGGCGAGCGCCTTCCCCTTGGGCTTACCGCCGAGGAGGTCGTCGGCGATCTTCGCCGCGCGGTTCGTCTTCTCCCACGGGAACTCGCTGCGGCCGAAGTGGCCGTACGCCGACGTCGCCGAGTAGATCGGCGCGAGCAGGCCGAGCTCGTCGATGAGCGCCTTGGGGCGCATGTCGAAGTGCTCGAGGATGTACTGCTCGAGCTTCTCGTCGCTGATCTTGCCGGTGCCGAACGTGTTCACGTGCACGCCGACCGGACGCGCGACGCCGATGGCGTAGGCGACCTGCACCTCGCAGCGCTTCGCGACCTGCGAGGCGACCACGTTCTTGGCGACGTAG
>PLXW01000071.1 GCA_003151595.1 Myxococcales bacterium | reverse complement strand
CGGCGCACGCCGCCCGAACCGCGACGAGGGGCAGGCGCCCGGCGGACACCCCGGCGCGCGAAAGCCGGCGGTCGCTCAACCGGCGCCGCAGCCTGCGCCCGCCGCCGCGCGACCGAAACCGGTCACCGACGGTCACAAGGACGACAAAGACACGCCCCCCCGTGTGAGGTAACCGATGAACGAAGCGCAAGGGCAAGACCGCATCGCCCGCTTCCTCACGCTCATGAGGGACTGGGGCGCGAGCGACATGCATCTCTCGGTGGGGCGCCCGCCGATGTTCCGCATTCACGGCAAGGTCGACACCATCCGCTACCGCGCGCTCAGCGACGGCGACTTCCGCACGCTCGTCGAGCCGGTCACGCCGCCGCATCTGTGGGAGCAGTACACGCAGACCGGCGACGTCGACTTCGCGTACGAGCTCCCCGGCATCTCGCGCTTCCGCGTGAACCTCTTTCGCCAGGCGCGCGGCATGGGCGGCGTGTTCCGGAACCTGGCGTCGAACCTCATCACGATTCGAAAGCTGAACCTCCCGGAGTCGATCGAGAAGATCGTCGACATGAAGAGCGGCCTCGTCCTCGTCACGGGGCCCACGGGCTCCGGCAAGTCGACGACTCTGGCGGCGATCGTCAACGAGATCAATCAGCGGCGCGCGCTCCACATCATCACCATCGAAGACCCGATCGAGTTCGTGCACGAGAACCGGAAGTCGCTCGTCTCGCAGCGCGAGCTCAACGCGCACACCGAGTCGTTCGCGTCGGCGCTGCGCGCGGCGATGCGCGAGAACCCGGACGCGATCCTCGTCGGCGAGATGCGCGACCTCGACACCGTGGCCATGGCGCTCACCGCCGCGGAGACCGGCGTCCTGGTGTTCGGCACGCTGCACACGAACTCCGCGGCCAAGACGATCGATCGACTCGTCGGCGTGTTCCCCACGGATCAACAGGCGGGCGTGCGGAACACGCTGGCCAACGTCCTGCGATCGGTCGTCGCGCAGCAGCTCATTCCGAAGAAGCTCGGCGGTCGCGTGGCCGCGGTCGAGGTCCTCTTTTCGAGTCACGCGCTCGGCGTCTTGATTCGCGAAGGGAAGACGTACCAGGTGCCCGGACTCATCGCCGGCGGCAAGAAGGAGGGGATGATCGGTATGGACGAGACCCTCCAACGCCTGGTCACCGAAGAAGTGATCGGCTGGGAAGAGGCGCTCGAGAAGGCCGTGGAGAAGGATCCCTTCCGCGACTTCTTGAAGGAGAAGGGGATCAAGATCGACGGCGAAGCCTGAGCGTTCGCGCCTCGATCGATCACGCCCAGGAGATGCGGTACGCGACCGGGTGATCGTCGGCGCGCGGCACGCTCCTCTCGCGCACGTACGACGTCGTGGCCAGCGGCTGCACGAGCGCCTGGATGATCCCGCGGAGCCCCGTTCGCCAGTACGCGAAACGAGAGAGCGGATTGCCGACGAAGTGGAGCTCGGCCTCCTTGGGCCCCAGCTTCAGGAGCGAGAGCGCCGACCCCTGGTACAGGCGCCCCCAGAGGCGCGGGGTCTGATCGAGCGTCAGCCACGGAGTCGTCCCCGAGGCCTGCGCCAGGCGAAGCGTGATCGCGAGCACGGTCTTCTGCGTGAGGCGCGCGACGGCGTTGCCCATGACGAGGATCTCCTCGGACGTGAGCTCGAGTCGCTCGCACGCGCTGTAGTGCGCCTCCGAGACGGCGACGGGGAGCCACACGCCGGCGGGCGTGTAGAGGATGGCGTCGCGCTGGCGAGGATCGACGAGCGTGCTCCAGCGATCGAAGTGCCCGCGCTCGCGGAGGGCCAGGAGCGACGAGCCGAGGAGCGTGCTCCGCGTGCTCGTGCAAGGGAGGATGTTGGCGCGCGGGACGGGGTAGTCGATGAGGATCTCGCGCATCGCCTTCACGAATCGTAGCGCTTCAGCCGCCGTGAAGCGGAAGGACGTTCCGCGGGTCGCACACGACGGTGGCGTCGCTCTCCAGCAACGACCCCGCGCTCTTCGTCTTCAGACGCGCCGCGACATCGAGCCCGTCGCGCACGCGCCGCGTTTCGAGATGAAGGTGCACCAGCTCGGGCGATCCCGTGTCGCCTACATACCCGACCACCTCGCCGTCCTTCACTGCGCGCCCGGCCGCGATGCCGGCCGCGGGCGCGTCGAGGTGACCGAAGAGGATCACGTAGTCGCGAAGCCTTCCCCCCTCGCGCACTGTGTGGCGCGTGACGACGGTCGTGCCGAAGAGCGGGCCCACGTAGAGGACGTCGGCGTCGCCCACCTGGTTCTCGAGCGCGACGAGCGCGACGGGCGTGCCGCGCGGATCCGGGAGATCGACCCCCCCGTGGCCGACGGCGTGCAGCGTGCGACCCCGGCGCTGCGATTCGTCCGGGCGATCGAGGTCGTAGCCGCTCACCACGAAGTGCCCGCCCGGCAGGCCCGGTGGAACGGGGTAGCGGTACTCGTCGTAGCTCGCCGGGCGATCGGGGCGACGCGGGATCTGTTCGTACACGGCCCATCGGCCGGTGCGTTCACGGTGCGCGTTCTCCGCCGACAGCGCGTCTTCGCTGGAACGCGCGTCGCCCGGCAGGTGCACGCAGGCGTCGCCGTCCGGCAAGGTCCCCGCCGCGCACGGCGCCGAGAGCGCCGCATCGACGCTCGATTCGACGGGGGTGACCGAGATCCGCAGCGGATCTCGATGTGCGCGCGCCGTTCCCAACGTGGCGAACGAGAGCGCTAGGAGCGCGGCGAGCGGCGGGACGCGGATGAAACGCACGACGACTTCATCTTAGCCGCCGGCACGCCGCGTGTATTCCTGGCTCGCGACCCCCGCTTTCGGTACATCATCGAACCCCACATGACCGACGGCTCGATTGCTCTCCCAACGCTCCTCGCCACGCTCTTCGAGGCCGAACGCACCGCGCGAAAGATCCACGCGCAGCTCGCGCGCGCCGGCGCCAACGGGAAGCCGGGCCCCGAGCTCGACGCGCTCGTGGCTGCGCTGAAGAAGGAAGTCGACGTCGCGCGCGTCCTCACGGACGACGAAGAGAGCGCGCTGCGGTTCGTGCGCATCGCGACGCTACTCGGCGATCTGCACGGCGGCGACGCAGTCGATCTCTTGATCGACATCCTCTCCGAGGGAGATCCGGAAGCGCGCCACGCCGCCGGCGAAGCGCTCGAAGGGCTGGCGTACGACCGGTTCAAGGAGGTGGCGCTCGGCGTGGAGCGCGCGCTCGTGCGGTTGCCGGTGGGGAGCCCGGCGCTGAGCGAGCTGCCGTACATGCTCGCGGAGATCCCCGAGCCGGGCGCGGCGAAGCTACTCGGGCGTTTCTTGCAGCACGCCGATCCCGAGGCCGTGGCCGCGGCGATCGAGTCGCTCGTCGAGATGGGCGACCCGTCGGCGGCGGCGATGATTGCGGCGCTGTCGAACGACAAGCGCGTGGCGCAGCTCGAGGACGACGAGGGTGAAGAGGGGAAGATCACGATCGGCGAGCTCGCCACCGAAGCGCGCCAGCTCCTCGCGGAGATGGCCGGCGCCCGACCGGCGGAGACGCGCGGGCGGTGAACGAGCGCAACGATCGCAGCGAGCGCGAGCGGACCGACACCGGTCTGAAGACGATCCCGCGCCTCGGCCCGGCCGACGCGGCGATCTTCGAGACGTTCGTCGTGCCGCGGTACCTGTCGGCGTTCGGCGACCTCGTGCTCGAGATGCTCGCCGAAGGGCACGATGCGCAGGTCATTCACCTCGACTGCCGCACGGGGTACCCGGATCGCGGGCTCGCCCTGCGGTTGCCCGGTGCGTACATCTACGGCTGCGATCCGTCGCCGCACGCCATCGAGCTCGCGCGCGCGAAGGCGTCGACGATGCCCGACATGATCAGCGAGTACCGCGTGGTCGACGGGCTGCCGGTGCCGTACGCCTCGCACGGGTTCTCGCATGCGCTCACGTTGCATCCGCTGGCCGCGCCGCAAGAGCGCGCGAAGATGATCGGCGAGTTCGCGCGCGTGCTCGCGCCGCGCGGGCAGGCGCTCCTGGCGATGCCGCTGCGCGGGTCGTTCCAGGAGATCGCGGATCTCTTGCGCGAGTACGCGCTGAAGAACGAGTCGGCCGAGATCGCGCGGCAGGTCGAGAGCGCGGTGCAGATTCGGCCCACCGTGGAGATGCTCGGCGCGGAGCTGGAAGAGGCGGGGTTCGGGTTCGTCGACGTGGAGTCGCGCCCGCTGGTCCTCACCTACAAGAGCGGCCGCGATTTCTTCGAAGACCCCGTGACGCGCCTCCTCCTCTTGCCGGAGTTCCGCACGAACCTGGGCCTCGGAGACCTCGACGCCGCGTTCACCTACGTGCGCGGCGCGATCGATCGCTACTGGAGCGACAGCGCGTTCGAGCTGACGGTCCAAGTGGGCTGCGCGAGCGGCCGGCGCACCTGAGGGAGCGCGAGCGGCGCGGTCCGCTCTGGCGGGCTACACTTCCAGAGATGCGAGCGCCGGTCACGTTCATGGGCGCGCTGGCCCTGTCGCTGGTGGCGGCGTGCGGCTCGGTTCCGGATCTTCGCTTCGGCGACGACGGCAACGGCGACGGAGGGACCGGCGTCTCGCAAGACGCGACGATCCCGATCGTCGCCGACGGGTCAGTCGCGCCGGGCGGAGACGACTCGTCTTCGTCGAGTACGGGCGACGACTCTTCGAACACGACCAACGGAGACGCCTCCGACGACGGCCCTCCTCAGTCCATCACCGACGCGAACGGGCCGCCCGAAGCGGCGCCCGATCCGTGCCCAAGCCATCCGCCCTTCGGCACCACGTGCTGTGGCGCGATGCAGTGCCGGCCGAACGGGTTCGTGCCGTGCGATTGCAACACGTGCAACGCGAAGTGCACGGGGACCCAGGTGTGCTGCATCGACAAGAGCAGCAAGTTCGAGCAATGCGCGGCGTCGATCGCCGCGTGCCCCAAGCTTTGATCCGGAAGGCGCGCCCCGCTCAGTGGCAGTAGCCGTCGATGCAGACGCCGGCGCTGGGGCACGAGACGCCCTGAGTCGGGTTGCATTGCGAGCCCAGGTTCGTGCTCGATCCGCAGACGTCGTACGTGCCGCTCGACGTCGTGACCGGCTTGCACTGATTGAACTGGTCGGCGCTCTGGCAGGCGTTCGCCGCGTCGATGCTGCACCCGATGTAGCAGCTGTGGTGGAGGCAGAGGCTCCCGGACGCGCACGCATCCTGAACGCCTTCGGTCGTGCACGTGAACTGCGGCTGCTGGTTCGGAACGCAGCCCCCTTGAACGCACTGCTCGTTCGTCGGGCATGCGCTCGGGCCGGTGCCGCACGGCGGGACGCAGTGGTTCTGCGAGCAGACGGTCCCGCCGGTGCACACGCCGGGGTTCGACTCACACGGCGTCGGATCGCCCGAACAGACGCCGTTCGCGTCGCACGAGTAGCCCGTGGGGCAGGCCTGCGTCTGACTGCACGTCGGCGTGCACGCGCCGGCCACGCACTTGTCGCCCGCGGGGCACTGCGTGCCGTCGTAGCACTGGTCCACCGGCGCGACGCACACGCCGTCGAGGCAACGCGCGCCGACGCCCCCGTCAACGCCACCGTCGATCGCGCAGTCGCTGTCCGTCTGACAGGCGACGACACCAGCGTCCAGGGGAGAACCATCGGGCACCGAGCCGCCGTCGTCACCGAGAGGAGGACCGGCGTCGATCGTCGTCAGCTCTTGCGCGCATACGGCCGCGCCGTTCTCGAGCACGCAGTCGTAGCCGGTAGGGCAACCGGTCGTGGTGCAGTCGCCGTAGTCGCACAGGTTGTCGGCGCCGCAGGTGTAGCCGCCGGAGCAATCACCGGGGACGCAGGAGGGGTTGGCGTCGTACACGCCGCCGTCGAACCCTGAGCCCGTCACGCACGTGCCGTTCTGGCCGCAGACGTAGCCGCCGGGGCAGGCGAAGTCGGAGTCGCATTGCCAGGGGACGCACGCCGACGAGTAGGCGTTCTCCGGGCAGTCGTAGCACTGGTTTCCGTCGCACACGCGGTAGTCGCCGGGGCTGTCCGAGTAGATGGGACAGCCGCCGAGCACTGCCACGAGAGCGCCAAACAGCGCCAAGGCCCCAAGTCTCTGCGTTTGTTTCATCTCGAAGCGGGAATGTAGCAACCCACGTGCCCCGTAGCGAGCGGGCCACTTCGGGGCGATTCGTCGGGAATTCGTGGGGGGCTCGCCGCGCCGTGGCCATTCGTTCACGGGGCATGTGGAGTCGGTGCCATGGCCGCGCCATGGCAGATAGCGGCGTCCGGCCTGGACGTGCGTTTTACATCGTAGGATCGCGCGTGGTAGCGTCCGTCTCCGCGCCGCGCTGAATCGTGCGAGCGCCAATGCGCGATGGACGTCCAGTGCGAGCGCTGTAAAGCGGAGTACGAGTTCGACGACGCGCTCGTCAGCGGCCGAGGCACGACAGTCAAGTGCACCGGCTGCGGCTTTCAGTTCAAGATTCGCCGCCCTTCCGAGCAGCCTGATGCGACGCCCGATCGCTGGCTCGTCCGCACGACCGAGGGGCGTGAGGTGGTGTTCACGTCGCTGCGCGAGCTCCAGAAGGCGATCCTCGCAAAGAAGGTGGGGCGCGCCGATTCGCTCATGCGCGGCGAGGGGCCGGCGCGTGCGTTGGGGGCGATCTCGGAGCTGGAGTCGTTCTTCGAGGAAGCGGCCGCCGGGTCCAACTCCGGATCGCGACCGGCTCCGGAGGGGACGCAGGCCAAGAAGACGATGATCGGCAACTCGGGCTCGCCCGGGTCGATGCCGAAGATGGTGTCGTCGCGACCGCCGCCGCCGATGGCGGGGAGAGCCGCGCCGGCGCTGCGCGCGATTCCGACGCCGACGCCGCCGCCGCTGGCTCATCTCTCGAACGAGCAGATGCGCCCGCGCGTCGACACGATTCGCCCGCCGTCGACCGACGCAGCCGTCCCTCCGCCGAGCACCAAGCCTCGGCCGCTCGAGGTCACGGAAGACAGCGGCGCCGGGTTCGCCCCGCAAGGGGCCGCGGTTTCGGTCGCGCCGGTGATCTCGGCGGGCAACCTGGTCGGAGTCGCGGCGCCGATGGCGATGCCGCTCACGCCTTCGCACACCGGCGTCACCGAGCACACGCCGCCGATGCCGATGCACGTGCACTCGAGCGAGCCGCCGCCGTTGCCGCTGCGCGCGTCGAAGGGGCCGCACGGGTCGACGCCCGCGCCGAAGACCGTGATCAGCGCGCCGCCGTCGACGATGAGCACTCGGCCGCCGCCGCCGACGATTCAACCGTTCGCCGAGACGCCTCTGCCGCCGCCCACGGTGCCGGTGAGGGTCGGCGCGTCGACCTACCGCGAGTCGCTGGGATCGATCGACGAGTCGAGCGAGATCCCGGGCGCGCCGCGGCGAATGGGGGGATGGATCGTCGCGCTCGTGTTGCTCGCGGGCGCGGGGGTGATCGGGTTCGCGGTGGCGAAGCCGTACCTCGCGGCGCAATCGGCGCAGACCGCGGCGAGCGCCACGGCGCTGGACCCGCGCGCGCAACAGCTGCTGAGCGACGGCGAGAAGGCGATGGCGTCGGGCGACCTCGACTCGGCGAGCGAAGACTTCGCGAAAGCGAGCGCGCTCGCCGAGCGCGATCCGCACGTGCTCGTCGACGCGGCGCGCCTCGCGAACGTGCGCGCCGACGTGCCTTGGCTGCGCACGAAGATCCTGCCGAGCGACGCGGTCGACGACTTGAAGGCGATCAAATCGCAGCTCGACGATCTCGCGACGCGCGCGAAGAAGGCCGCCGACCAGGCGACCACCACGGCGCCCGATCTGCAGACGGCGACGCTGGCGAAGATCGACGCGCTACGGTTGTCGGGCGACACGACCGGCGCGCGCGCGCTCGTGTCGAAGGTCGCGCAGAACGGCTCGCAGCCGGAGACGGCCTACGTGCTGGCGGCGCTCGATCTCGGCGAGTCCCAGCCGCTGTGGCCGATGGTGATCGAACGCCTACGAATCGCGGCGTCGGGTGAAGGGGACGCGGGGCGGGCGAGGGCGGCGCTCGTGTACGCGCTGGCGCAATCGGGCGACGCGGCGGGCGCGAAGACCGAGCTCGAGAAGCTGACGGGGCTCGCGCGTCCGTCGCCGCTGGCCGGCGCGTTGCGCGCGTTCATCGCCAGGGGGCCCGACGCGACGAACGTGAAAGACGGCGGAGCGAAAGCGGCGAGCGCTTCGACCGCGGCGCAAGGAATGGCGGGGATGGGGGCCGCGACGGCGACGGTCGACGTGAGCGCGCTCCCGCACGCATCGACGGCGCGAGCGGGTGGCGGGGGAGGCAACCCGAACGATCCGCGCGTCCTCTTGCAGCAAGCCGAGGCGGCGAAGGAAGCGCACGACTGGGATCGCGCGCGGGCGCTCTACTCGTCGGCGCTCGCGCAGAACGGATCCGACTCGGAGGCGCTCGCCGGGCTCGGTGACTGCGACCACGGCGCGCACAACCTTCCCAGCGCGGCGGCGTACTACCACCGCGCGCTGGCGGTGAACCCCGTCTACATGCCGGCGCTCGTCGGGCTGGCGGACGTCGAGTGGGAGTCGGGCGATCGCGACGAAGCGCAGAAGACGTACCACGACATCACCGATCGCTTCCCCGAAGGGACGTACCCTGGGCGTGTGAAGCAACGCGCGAATGACTCTTCGGGCGGCATCGCCACGCCGCGCGCCGCACCGACCGACACGTCCGCGCCTCCGAGCGCAGCGTCGAGCGATCCCACGGGATCACCGTGACTCGCGCCGGCGTGAAGCGCGCGACGATCGTCGCGCTGGGCGCGGGGCTCGCGCTCGGCGGAGCCGCGTGCAACGCGCGACCGAAATCGAACGGAGCGGTGACCGCGACGCCGAGCGTGCCGCGGAGCGGGCCCGAGGTCGCGGTGATCGATCTCTCGGGAGGCGTGCCGGAGATCGAGGCCGCCGGATTCCTCGGCGTGGCCGTGCACCGCGCGAGCTTCGATCGCTTCCTTCACGCCGTGAAGGAGATCGGCGACGACAAGGACAAGGACATCAAGGGGGTCTTCGTCCGCTTCGGAGACGCGCGTATCGGCATCGCGCGCGCCGAAGAAGTCGGCGACCTGCTGGCGCACGTCCGCGAGACCAAGCCCGTCTACTGCCACGCCGACGGCTTCGGCAACGCGACGCTCTATGCCGCCGCGCGCGGCTGCTCCAAGATCTACGTGTCGCCCGCGGGCGGCGTCGAAGCGATCGGGATCGCGGCGCAGGTCGTCTACTTCCACAAGCTCCTCACCGAGGAGCTGCACATCACGGTCGACTTCCTCCAGGTCGGTAAATTCAAGGGCGCCGAAGAGCCGTTCACGCGCGACGGACCGAGCGACGAAGCACGCGCGTCGCTCACCGGAGCGCTCACCGACATTCGCGGATCGTGGATCGACGGCGTCAAGAAGGGGCGCACGCAAGAAGGCGCGGGCGACGCGGCCAACGCCGCGGAGGATGGTCCGTACTCGCCGAACGCGGCGAAGACGCGAGGGCTGATCGACGAGGTCGCATACTCGGACGACGCGCTCGACGCGCTGAAGAAGACGACGGGCGCCGTGCGCGACGAGACCCGCTTCGGGAGCGGCACCGCAGAGAAGGACGACGACCTCGGAGACATCATTCGCGTGCTCGCCGGCTCGCATGGCGGCGGCGCACCCATCGCGCTCATTCGCGCCACCGGCAGCATCGCCATGAGCGGCGGCGGGAGCCTCCTCGGCGGGCAGAGCGGCATCACCGAGCGCGAGATGTCGCGGCAGCTCGCGCGGTGCGAGAAGGACGACGCAATCAAGGCCGTGGTGATCCGGATCGACTCGCCCGGCGGGAGCGCTCTCGCCAGCGATCTGATCTGGCACGAGGTGCGGCGCGTCCACGCGAAGAAGCCGGTCGTCGTGTCGATGGGCGATCTCGCGGCGAGCGGCGGGTACTACATCTCGTCGGCGGCGAACGTGATCTTCGCGGAGCCGACGAGCATCGTGGGGTCGATCGGCGTCGTCGGCGGGAAGATCGCGTTCGGCAACGCGCTGGAGAAGATCGGCGTCCACGCCGAGACGTTCGCGGCCAAGGACGCGCCCGGCGCAGGCGCGCGCGCGGCGTACGAGTCTCCGCTCACCGACTGGGACGACGCGACCAAGGCGCGCGTGCTCGAGTCGATGACCGGCGTGTACGAGCTGTTCCTCGCTCGGGTAGCGGAAGGGCGCGCGACGACGCCCGACAAGATCGCGCCGTTCGCCGAAGGGCGGATCTTCAGCGGCGCGCAGGCCAAGGAGCACGGCCTGGTCGATGAGCTCGGCGGCCTCCGCGACGCGATCGCGAAGGCGCGATCGCTGGCGAGCTTGCCGGCCGACGCGATGGTGAGCGTGCTGTCGTCGAAGTCGGGTCTGCTCGAGGCCCTCGACACCGCGTCGGGCGGGGACGACGAGCAATCGCACGCGGGCGCGCAGTCGAGCGGGCCGGATGTGGGTGGACTGGTGTCGCGCGTGGCGCCCGACCTGGCGCCGTTCGTGGCCAGCCTCGCCGCGCTCGAACAAGGAGAGCGGACATTGGCCGCCTTGCCGTATGCGATCGTAGTGCGGTGAGTGCCGTTTTGGGCCGGGACCCAAAACACCAAAAGGCCGTTCGATAAGTGGCGCCGCGCCGGTAAGTGACTGCGAACGGCCGCTTTCGCATATCCTCGGCAATCGCGTGTCTTCCTCGGATCCGCGCCCGCCGCCGCCTGACGACCCTCAGGACCAAAGGGACGCATCTGCGCGCTTCACGCTTCCGCCGCCGGACATCGACGCGAAGATGTCGACCCGACCGGAGCGCCCGAGCGCCGCTGCGCTGCGAACGTCCAATCGACCGACGGGGACCTACGCGCAGGAAGCGACGCTGCTCGCGCGGATCGAAGAGGCGCGACGAACGGGCGACGCAGAGGTCGAACGGGTCGCGGCGACGAAGCTGGCGCGGTGGCTGGCGGCGAACGAGCGAGACCTCGAGCAAGCGGTGACGCTGGCGCTGCGCGCGCTGGCCATGAAGGACGACGAGGAGCTGCGACGCGAGCTGGCGACGTGGCTCGAGGGGCTCGGAGACGCGGCGCGCGCGGCCGATGTGATGGCGCCGGCCGCTGAGGGGCCGAAGAGCGCGTCGCGCGACGACGAGCACGCGGCGAGTATTCTGGTGCGCATCGGCATCTTGAACGCGCGAGCCGCGGAGGCGGGCGCGGCGAGCGATGCGTTCGTGCGCGCGTCGCGGGCGGACGTCGGCGACGCGCTGTCGTGTGAGCTGCGTGGATCGCTCGCGGCGTGGGCGCCGGAGATCGTGCCGCCCGATCACGCTGCAGAGGCGTACCTCGATGCCGCCGAGCGACGGGAGCGCGCGGGCTCGATCGACGCGCAGCTGGAGAACTTGTGGCGCGCGTTCGACGCCGATCCGGCGATCGAAGCGGTGGCGTCGGCGCTGTCGACGGCGCTGGTCGCGCGCGGGAGGGGGAGCGCGGCGGACGAAGCGACGCGCGCGCACGCGACGGCGTTGCGGGCGTCGCAGCCCGATCGCGCGACGCGCGTCCAGACGCGACGGAGACTCGAGGCGATCGCGAACGACGATCTGCCGCGCGCGCTCGCGGCCGCGATCGACGAAGGGCTCGACGCAGAGATCGACGGACCGGGCGGCGACGCGCTGGACGATCTGCTGGCGCGCGCGGGGCTGATCGAACCGCTGGCGGCGCGACTCGAGCTGCGCGCCGAACGTGCGAAAGCGCAAGAGCGCGCTCATGTCCTCGAAGAGCTGGGGAGACTGTTCGCGGGTCCGCTGGCGATGGCCGATCGCGCGGTCGATGTGTTCGCGACGGCGATGGCGGTCGATCCGACGCGCACCGAAGCGCTGGTCGCGCTCCGCGCACACGCGGCGCAAAGACGCGATCCCGGACCGCTGGTCGATGCGCTGACGCGCGCGCTCGGGACCGAGGGGGCCGATGGGGACCGCACCGGCGAGCGCGCGCAAGGGGCGCGGATCGCGTGCGCGCGCACGCTGGTGCACGTGGCCGAAGAAGATCTGAACGATCCGGCGCTGGCGGCGTGGGCGTCGGAGCGATTGCTGCGAATGGATCCCGACGACGCGCAGGCCCGCACGTCGCTGGCGCGCGCCGAGACCCGTCGCGCCGGTGCGCGCGAACGGCTGGACGCGATCCGCGCGCTGGTCAGCGAGACGAAGGGGAACGATCGCGTGGCGGCGTTGCGCGCGTTCGCGGCGGCGTTGCGCGGGGCGCCGCTGGAAGGCGCGACGCGCGCGCGCGTGCTCGCGGAGCTGGCGTCGCACGTGCCGACGGATCGCGCGATCCTGGTCGAGGCGTACCGCGCGACGTGGGGGCGAGGGGATCGCGCGGCGGTGCGCTCCATGGCGGAGAAGCAGCTCGCCACGGCGACCGAGGCGTGGCAGCGCGTCGAAGCGCGAAGGCATCTGGCGGCGGAGGCGCGCGTGCGAGGCGCGTGGAACGAGGCGAACGAGGCGACGCGCGCGCTGCTCGACGAGGCGCCCGACCATCGACTGGCCACGAGCCTCGCCTGGGCACACGCGGCGGTCGCCGGAGATCGGGTGACGCGCGCCAAGGCGATCGCCACGATCGCGGCGACGTCGGCGCCGCGGGTCCGCGCGGCGCTTCAGGGCGCGGCGGCCACGGCGCTTCACGACGCGGGAGACGAAGCGGCGGCG
>PLXW01000120.1 GCA_003151595.1 Myxococcales bacterium | reverse complement strand
GGGGGAAGGTCGGCTCATTGACGGCTGCGGCGCCGGGAACCGAGAACTGGCTCACGAGGTCACCCACCGCCGGGGAAGGTCCGACCGCCGAAGCCCCCACCGCCGCCGAAGCCCCCTCCGCCGCCGCCCCCAAAACCACCGCCTCCGCCGCCGAACCAGAAGAAGCCACCCGGCCCTCCGCGTCCGCCGCGCCCGCGCATCATCAGAATGATCACGACGACGATCACGACGGCGAAGAAGGCCACCTGCGAGAGCTGGTCGGACTGACGCGCATCCTGCCCGTGCGACGGTTGCCGTGTTCCGGGATCATCGCCTACGAGCACGCGCCCGATCGCCGCCGTCCCCGCCGCGATTCCTCCGCGAATGTCCCCGGCCTTGAGGCGAGGCTCGATCAGCTGGCGACGAATGTCGTCGGTCTGCAGATCGGTGAGCGCCCCTTCGATCCCCTTTCCGACCTCGATGCGATCGACGCGATCGTTCGGCGCGACCACGATGAGGACGCCGTTGTCCTTCCCGGCTTGCCCCGGCTTCCACGTCTGGAACGTGTCGAACGCGAGGTCGTCGATCGATTCGCCTTCGAGCGACTTCACGACGAAGGCGTCGATCGTGTACCCGCTCTGAACGCGGACAGCTTCCATCTGCTGGTTCAAGGCGTCGATGTCACTCGGCGCGAGAACCCCGGCTGTATCGACCACGTGCCCGTCGACCAGCGGCGGCGGAACGACCTTCGCGAGCGCGCTCTTCGTGATCAGCGCGAACGCGATCACGGCGAGGCACGCGACGATCGCGCGTGCCGTGGCGCGCATCAGAGCTGCACTTTCGGGGCGCGCTGGATGTCCTGGTCGGGGTTGTCGGCCGTGGCCGCGAAGTACGAGCGCGGCGCGAACGGCTTGCCCGTCGCCTTGTTGATGGCCTGCCCCTTCACCTTGCCGAGCTCCGTGTTGAAATCGGCGACGGCCGCGTTGTACTCCTCACGCGATCGCAGGATGCGGTTCTCGGTCCCTTCGAGCTCCACCTGGAGATCGTGGAACGCCTGCAGCCCTCGCAGATCCGGGTACGCCTCGTTGGCCACGAGCAGCCGCGAGATCGCGCCGCCCAACTTGCTCTGCGCCTGGTTGAACGCGGCCATCTTCTGCGCATCGTCGAGATCGCCCGGCTGAATCGTGATCCCGGTCGCGGCGGCGCGCGCTTCGGTGACGACTTCGAGCGTGCCTTGCTCGTGCTTCGCGGCCCCTTTCACGACGGCCACGATGTTCGGCACGAGATCGGAGCGGCGCTGCAGCTGCGCCTGGAGATCGGCGAACTTCTGCTGCACGGTCTGATCCTTGGCGACGAGCTGGTCATAGCCCTGACAGCCGGGAGCAAAGGCGAGCACGGTGAGCGTGAGAAACGCGAAGAGGACGTGGGTGAAGGATCGTCGGTTCATCGAAAGGGATTCGTAAGCATGAGACGGCATCCAGGCAATAGGCGAACGTGGCATGCTTTCGGCCGTGCTGCCGTTTCTGAACATCGACGCGGGTGAGCACGAGGACGAACCGGACGAGCTCTACGGCGTCGCGCAGGCCGTGAGCATCGCGTGCGGTGGGCATGCGGGGGACGAGCGGTCCATGGAGCGGGTGCTGAGGGCGTGCAAAGCGCACGGAACGCGCGCTGGCGCGCATCCGTCGTACGAGGATCGCGAAGGGTTCGGGCGACGGGAGCTCGAGGTCGATGCACGGACTATCCTGGAGAGCGTGCGCGAGCAGTGCGCGCGGCTGGCGCGGATCGCGGAGACGTGCGGCGCGAACGTCGCGCACGTGAAGGCGCATGGCGCGCTCTACCACGCAGCGAATCGCGATCCGGCGATCGCGCGCGCGGTGGTCGTGGGGGCGCGCGAAGCGATCGGCGACGTGGCCGTGGTGGGGCCTGCGAGCGGCGAGCTGCAACGCGCCGCGGAGGATGCGGGGCTCGCGTTCGTGCGCGAAGGGTTCGCTGATCGAGCGATGCGCGCGGACGGATCGCTCGTGCCGCGTGGAGAGCAGGGCGCGGTGATCACGGATCTCGACGCGGTGCGCGCGCAGACACGCGCGCTCGTGAAGAGCGGCGTATACGACACGCTGTGCGTTCACGGAGACTCGCCCGGCGCGCTCGCGATCGCGCGCGCCGTGCGCGAGGTCCTGGACGAATGACCGCGAGCGCGAAGACACGCGCCGACGTCGAACCGCTCGGCGACACCGCGATCCGCTGGCGACGCGATCCGGCGAGCGATCCTCGCACGCTGCTCGACGCGCTTCGCGCACACGCCGGCGTGATCGACGCGGTCGTCACCGAGGTGCACGCCTGCGTGACGTTCGACCCTGCCCATCCGCCGGACGCGCCGTGGTCGATCGAAGCGAGCCTCCCGCGAACGAACGCCGCGGCGCCGCGCGAGCACGTGATCCGCGCGCGGTACGACGGCCCCGATCTCGACGAGGTCGCCTCGCGGCTCGAGGTCTCGCGGGAGCACGTCGTTCACGCGCACTCGTCGCGCCTCTACGTCGCGCGAATGATCGGTTTCTTGCCTGGGTTCGCGTACCTCGCGGCGACCGACCCTCCGCTCCCGCTTCCACGCCGAGCCGTCCCGCGAACGCGCGTCCCGCCGCTCTCGATCGGGATCGCCGCCGGCTACACCGCGGTCTATCCGTTCGCGTCGCCCGGGGGATGGCACCTGATCGCGCGCGCGATCGACTTCGCACCGTTCGATCGCGAAGAAGGGGCGCGCATCGCGATCGGCGATCGCGTCCGCTTCGAGGTGGTGCGATGAGCGGCGCCCTCGAGATCGCGCGCATCGCGGGGGTGGCCACGATTCAAGACGCGGGTCGCCCTGGCCGCATGCACGAAGGGATTCCCGCGGGCGGCGCGCTCGTCCCCGAGCTGTACGCGCGCGCCAACGAGGCCGCGGGGAACGTGAGCGGCGAGGCTGCGATCGAGCTCACCGGATCAATCGCGATCACCGCGCGCGGGGCCGGCGTCACGATCGCCACCGACGACGGCGCGCTTCACGCGATCGACGACGGCGCCACCCTGTCGATCGACGCCCCTCGCGATCTCCGCATCCGCTACGTCGCCGTTCGCGGCGGCATCGACGTCCCGCGCGTGCTCGGGGGGCGCGGCACGCTCGTCGTCGCGTCGCTCGGCGGACACGAAGGGCGCGCGCTGCGCCGTAGCGATCGCGTGGCCGTCGGCGATGCGTTCCACGCCTCTTCCCTTCGCGTGCCCCCGTTCGCAATCGATCTCGCCACCCCCATCCGCGTCGTCCTCGGCCCCGATCGCGCGCGCTTCACGCCCGACGCTGTGCATGTCCTCACGCACGAACAGTTCGTCCTCTCCCCGTCGAGCGATCGCACCGGCTCTCGCCTCACCGGCCCGCGCCTCGCGCGCCTGGACACCGACGACGCGCGCTCCGGCCCGATGATCGCCGGCGCGATCGAGGTCACTGCCTCGGGCGACGCGATCGTCCTCGGCCCCGATCACCCCACGACCGGCGGCTACCCCATCCTTGCCGTCGTCGTGCGCGCCGACCTCGGACGTTTCCACGCGCGCCCGATCGGTGTACCCGTGCGGTTCATCGGAGGTGACCCGTGAACGATGTGACCCTCTTCGTCGGAAACAAGGCGTACTCGTCGTGGTCGTTGCGCGCGTGGCTCGCGCTCGAGCACGTGGGCGTGCCGTACAAGGAAGTCGTCATCCCGCTTCAAGGGCCCGGCACGCGCACCCCCGCGATCGCGTCGCACTCGCCGTCGGGGAAGGTCCCCGCGCTCCAGCACGGAGATCTCGTGGTGTGGGACTCGCTCGCCATCTGCGAGTACCTCGCCGAGCTGAATCCGAGCGCGAAGCTCTGGCCGGACGACCAAGCGGCGCGCGCCATCGCGCGATGCGTGAGCGCCGAGATGCACTCGGGCTTCCCCGCGCTGCGTAACCTCATGACGATGAACGTGCGCCGCGATCCGATCGTGCTCGCGCCGACGCCGGAGGTGAAAGAGGAGATCGCCCGCATCGTCGCCGTGTGGGCCGACTGTCGAAAGCGCTTCGGCGCCGGTGGCCCGTTCCTCTTCGGCCGCTTCTCGATCGCCGACGCGATGTACGCGCCGGTCGCCACCCGCTTCCGCACCTACGGCGTGCCGCTCGACGACGTGTCGCGCGCGTACGTCGACGCCATCTACGAGATGCCCTCGATGCGCAAATGGATCGCCGAGGGGAAGCGCGAGACGTGGGCGATCGAAGCGTACGAAAAAGTCGGCAAGTAGTAGCGAGAGCGTGCTGGCGCGAGCGCGCTCACGCCTTGTCGATCCACTTCGGCCCCAGCGCGGGCTTCTTCCACGTCTGCATCTTGGTCACGATGGCGCGCGCATCGATGTCCGTGCTCACGAGCGCGAGCTGATCGTCCGGCACGAATCCCTCGCGCACGAAATGCGAGAGGAGCGATGTGAGCGGCTCCCAGAATCCTTCGACGTTGAAGAGCGTGATCGGCTTCGCATGAAGGCCGAGCTGCGCCCACGTGAGGATTTCGAAGAGCTCGTCGAGCGTGCCGAAGCCGCCGGGGAGTACGACGAACCCGTCTGACAGCTCGTACATGAGCGCCTTGCGCTCGTGCATCGTCGGCACGACGCGAAGCTCGGTGAGCCCGTGATGCGCGACCTCGCGGTCCATGAGCGACTGCGGAATGACTCCGATCACCTCGGCTCCATTCGCCATCGCGGCTTCGGCGACGTCGTTCATCAACCCGACGCTCGCCCCGCCGTACACGAGCCCCATCCCGGCGCGCGCGATCGCCTCGCCGAGATCGCGCGCGGCCCTGGCGTACGCCGGACGAAAGCCGGGCCGCGACCCGCTGAAAACGCAGACCCGCTTCACGCCGCTCTGTCGAGCTCCGCGATCATCCCCTTGCCGGTGATCTGGTCGGCCGCCGCGCCACCGAAGTACCTCATGAGCCCCACGGACTCGTACCGCGGAATCATGCGCGGCGTGAGGAGGCCGATCTCGCGGAGGTTCGGCACCAGACGCGAGAACATCGTCACGCGGAACTCGTTCATGCCCGGCGAGTCGATCATGATCTCGCGCCAGTGTGCGCGCGAGAGGCGCCCCTCGAACCACTCTTCGTACACTTCGTACGCGAGGAAGCGATTGCGCATCAGGAGCGCGACCTCGAACGACCAGTCCTCGCGCTCGCGCCGCTCGCTCTCGCTCAGCTCCTTGGTGATGTGCTCGCGGAGCGCGAGGACGCCATAGTGCACGTGCCGCGCTTCGTCCTGGATGACCATCTTGAGCAGGTTCTTGAGGAGCGGCTCCTTGGTCATCTTGTAGAGCGTGCCGAACGCGCCGAGCGCCAGCCCCTCGACCATGATCTGCATGCCGAGGAACTTCATGTCCCAGCGCCCGTCGGTCATCAGCGAGTCGATGATGACGAAGAGGTTGTCGTTGATTTGGTAGAGCTTGTTCAGCTTCTCGTCGAGGTAGCGGTGGAACACCTCGACGTGGCGCCCTTCGTCCATCACCTGCGTCGAGCCGTACATCTTCCCGTCGAAGAACTGCACCGCTTCGGTCACCTGCGCGGCAGCGAAGAGCGCGCCCTGCTCGCCGTGGAGGAACTGCGAGAGCATCCACGACGTCATGCTGTAGATGAACTGCTGCCGCTCGCGCGCGTCGAGCGTGATGCCGAAGCTCTTCAGCTTCTCCCACTCGAAATAGTCTTCGGGGAGGAGCGGCACCTCGGGGTTGAGCGGGTCGACGCTCGTCTTCCATGGCAAGTGAACGTCGCTGTCCCACTGACCTTGCTTCGCGCGGCGATAGAGCTCGGCCATCTCGGGATGGTCTGACGGGTAGGTCCAATCGAAGTGCGCCGAGTGATGTGCCGGCATCTTCGTCGGGACGCCCTGCTTGCCTCGCTGAAGAACGAGACCGCGTACGCCGGCCGGGCCCAGCGCGCCAAGCACGCGCGGGTCACGGACCTCGCTCAAGATGGAGAGCGCTTCCATGTACGGGTCGAGCTTCTCGCGCATCTTCGCGGGGAGCAAACCGACCAATCGATCTTTCAACATGGGACTGTTTCCTTCTCGTTGGTTGCCGGTCGGCTCAGGCCTGAATCGAAGCGAAGAACTTGCGGACGAGGCTCTCATGATAGCGAGCCAGGAACTGATTGATGAGCGGCACGGCGGCTTCGACCATGCGCGCGACCGCGTCGGGTGAAAGGTGCGAGAGGCGGTGCTTGAGGAGCGCGGTCTCCTTGGCGAACGTCGACTCGACCTCTTCGGCGAAGACGCCCACGTCCGACGCCAGGAAGCCGAGCGCGCGCGAGAAGCCGGCGGCGCGGATCTCGCCCCACAGTTCGATCATCCACACGTCGTCCTTGGCGATGTGCGGGCGCCCCTTCTTCTTGCGGATGGCGATGACGCCGATACGCGCGAGCCCGTCGGCGTCTTCGCGGTTCACGCCGGCGCGGAGGAGCACCGGTTGAAGCGGGACGAGCGAGCTCTCGTCGGTGGCCGACGATCCGAGGCGCCCGAGGCGATGCTTCACGTCGATGAGCAACCGGCGCTGCTCCTTGCTGAGGCCGTCGTCTTCTTCATCGAGCACGGCGCGGATCGCGCGGAGCGGCAGGAAGCGCTCGTGCTGAAGCTGGCGAATCAGCTTGATGCGTTCGACGTGGCTCTCGGCGTAGTACGCCATGTTGCGCCCCGTCTTGCGCCCCTCCGGCAAGAGCCCCTGCTCGATGTAGAAGTGGATGACCTGGCGCGAGAGGCCCGTGCGGTCGCACAGGTCTTTCATGCGGTACGGGTACTCGGTGCGATCGATCTCGCGCGCTCTGGCGACGGCGGTCACGACGCGCCTCCCTCGTCGACGCGCGCGGGGGCGAACGCCGGGTCGCCTTCGAGCGCGATCGTCGCCGGCGATCGGACGCGCGCGACGCAGGCCAGGACGTACCCCTGTTTGCGCTCGGCGGTGGAGAGGCAGTTCGGCTCCTCCATCTCGACCTCGCCGTCGCACAAGCGGACCTTGCACGCGGCGCATCCGCCCATCGTGCACGAGTAGGCCATCTTCACGCCTGCGGTGAGGCCGGCCTCGAGCATCGTCTGCTCGGGGGCGACATAGACCTCGCGTACGCCGGCGCCGTTCGCGCGGATGGTGAGGAGCTGGGGCCCCATCGCGGGCGCGTTCGCCGCGCGCGTGCGGAGGTGCGGCATCGTGAAGCGCTCTTCCAGGATCCGATCGCCGGCGACGCCACGCGCCACCAGCGCCGCGCGCGACGCGCGCATCATCGGCTCGGGGCCGCACAGGTAGAACGACGCGCGCTCGTCGAGATCGCACGCATCGAGCTCGGCGCGGACGACGTGCTCTTCGAGCATGCCGACGCCCCCCGTCCATTCGGCGGGCGGGTGGCTCAGCACGTGGCGCACGACGAAGCGCGGTCCGTGGGTGCGCGCGAGCTCGTCGATCGCGTCGTTGAAGATGACGTCGGCGTGGCCGCGGTTTCCGTAGACGAGCGTGACGCGCGCGCGCGGGTCTTCTCCGAGGACGGTGCGCGCGATGGCCATCATCGGCGTGATGCCGCTGCCGCCGGCGAGGAGGACCAGGTGACGCTCCGAGGCGGCGCGCGGCTCGGCGACGAAGCTGCCCGAGGGGCCGAGCACCTGGAGGAGATCCCCTTCGCGCACGTGATCGTTCACGTGGTTCGAGACGACGCCGCTGGCGACGCGCTTGATCGTGATCGCCACCCGCTCGGTCTCGCGCGCGTCGGTGCACGCCGAGTACGCGCGGCGAAGGACCTCGCCGCCGACCGGAACGATGAGCGTGAAGAACTGTCCGGGCGCGAACTGAAACGCCGCGCCCGTCACGTCTTCGAGCACGAGCGTGACCGCATCGGCCGTCTCACGAACCAAGCGCGCCACGCGAACGGTGCGCGGCGAGAGGAGCGCTGTGAGTCGCTCGGCGGTGTCGTCGGGGCAATCGTGGACCGCCATCTTGCGCGACGTGAACGGAGGCGATCGCTTCCCCGAGAAGCGCCCCGCGATCATCTCCGCGTCGCGACGGAGCTGGTCCAACGAACGAACGACGCCGCGCGGAATGAACCTCACACCGTTCACCCTACCGCGTGGTCGATGAGTGTCAAGTAACACTATACACTCGGCTCCGCCGAGCTCCTGGTCCCGCGGGTCGCCGGGGCCCGACCCGGCTCCGCTTCGATCGGATCGTGCAGGTGCGACCCGGTGGTATCGTTCGCGCATGCGAATCTTCGTCGCTGGGGCAACGGGGGCGACCGGGCGCGTGTTCGCGCCGATGGCGACCGCGGCAGGGCACGACCTCTTGCTGCACGTTCGCCCGCAGTCGGCGGACAAGTCGCCGCTGGCGAAGGACCCGCGGGCGCGCGTCTTCGATCTGGCGAGCGCTGCGGCGCTCGAAGACGCGCTCGCCAAGTGCGACGTCGTCGTCTCGTTCGTGGGGACGATGCGCAGTCGGTTCAAGGCGGGCGACACGTACGAGTCGAGCGACATCGCCTCCACGCGCGAGCTCGTCATGGGAGCGCTCGCCGCCAAGGTGCCGCGCTTCATTCTTCTCAGCTCGTTCGGCGCAGGCTCGGTCGGCGCGTACTTGCAGATGAAGGGCGAGTGCGAAGACATCGTGAAGAAGAGCGGCGTCCGCTGGACCATCCTCCGCCCGTCCGCACTCGTGAGCCCGGAAGACGCCCCCGAAGGGACGCACGGAACGCGCAGCGCGCCCCCCGGATCGGGCGCGGTGTTCGGCGCGCTGCGACGCCTGCCGGGCCTCGGTCCATTCGCCGACGACGTGCGACCGATCCCGATCAACGTGCTGTGCGACGCCATCCTGCGCGTGCTCCACGATCCGCGCGACGGCGCCACGCTCGAAGGGCGCGACCTCTGGGTCCTCGGGACACCGAGCGCCGCAGCTCCGTAGAATCCGAACGCATGCCGCTTTTCCAAGCCCCCGCGCGCACGCCCGAGGAGGTCGACGCGAGTCGGCCGCTCGACATCGGCCCCGAGCGCGTGGCGAACATGGAAGAGAAGGAGTGGTACGCGCGCGTCTACCGCGGCGACGCGGCTCCGCAGCTCACCGTGCGCGCCGTGGCCATGGGGTGCCTGCTCGGCTTCTTCCTGGCGTTCACGAACCTCTACATCGGGCTCAAGACCGGCCTCTACCTCGGCGTCGCCATCACCGCAGTGATCCTCTCGTTCTCGATCTGGACCACGCTGCTGCGCCTCGGCATCGCCAAGACGCCGATGTCGATCCTCGAGAACAACTGCATGCAGTCGTGCGCCTCGTGCGCCGGCTATGGCACCGGCTCGACGATCTACACGGCGGTCCCCGCGTTCCTTCTCCTGTCGACGACGACCACCGACGTGCACGGGAAGAACCTGCCGCTGTGGGTCGTCGCCTTGTGGACGCTCATCCTCGCCGGGCTGGGTGTGACGCTGGCGATCCCGATGAAGCGGAACATGATCAACCGCGAGCGCCTCCAGTTCCCCGAAGGGATGGCGGCTGCGGTCACGCTTCAGAGCCTCTTCAGCGAGGGGCGCGACGCGCTGAAGAAGGCGCGCGCGCTGTACGCCGCAGCGGTCGTCGGCGCCTTCGCTCCGCTCCTCACCGGCCTGAACGTGTCGACCACCACCGATGCGAAAGGTGCCGTGACGAAGAGCGCGCTCCTCCCCGACTCGTCGGCCGTGTTCGATTGGCTCCCGAAGCTCCACGCCAACGGGAAGGCGTACGCATGGAGCGACTGGACGATGCGGTTCGATCACTCGTTCCTGGTCGTCGCCGCCGGCGTCATCGTCGGACTCCGCACGTCGCTGTCGCTCGTGTTGGGCGGCGTGCTGCTCGCGTTCTTTCTGGGGCCGCACGCCATGGAGACGACGTGGACGAATCCGGCGGGCGATCTGATCGCCGCCGTGACGAGGCCCGGCGGCGCCTGGAAGCAGATCGGGATCTGGTACGGCGCGCCGCTGATGATGTCGTACGGGCTGATGACGTTCGCGCTGCAGGCGAAGATGATCGCGCGCGCGTTCAAGCGCGCTGCGGGAGTCGCGGCCCCGGGCGATGCGGACGACGACGTCGCGCGCGCGGTCGAGGTGCCGAGCTCGTGGTTCGTGGTCGGCGGGGGTATCTCGGCGGCGGCGATGATCGCGCTGGCGTGGGGGTACTTCGGAATCCCGCCGTTGATGGCGACGCTCGCCATCGTGCTCTCGTTCTTCCTCACGCTCGTCGCCGCGCGCGCCACCGGCGAGACGAGCGTGACGCCGATCGGCGCGCTCGGAAAGATCACGCAGCTCACGTACGGCGTCCTCATGCCGCAGAACGCCGTCGCGAACCTCGCCACCGCCGGGATCACGGCGAGCAGCGCAGGGTCGTGCGCGGATCTGCTGAACGATCTGAAGGTCGGCTACCTGCTCGGCGCGAACCCGCGCCGCCAGTACGTCGCGCAGCTCTTCGGCGTCGTGACCGGAACGGTGGCCACCACGCTCGGCTACTTCATCCTCGTGCCCGACGCGACACGCCTCACCGGCATCGACGGACACGACCCGCAGTTCCCCGCGCCCGCCGCGCAGCAGTGGAAGGCCGTGGCCGACGTGTTCCGGCTCGGGATGGAGAACCTCCATCCGATGGCGCGCCACGGGATCGCGTGGGGGCTTGCGCTGGGGGTGGTGTTCGCGCTGGCGGAAGCCGCGCTGCCGACGTGGAAGAAGTGGATGCCGTCGGCCACGGGCGTGGGCTTCGGCCTCATGCTGCCGTTCTCCACGCCGCTGTCGTTCTTGATCGGGGCACTACTCGCGGACGCGGCGACACGCCTCAATCGCGAGACGGCCGAGCGCTACGTGGTGCCGATCGCCTCGGGCGCGATCGCGGGCGAGAGCATCTTCGGGGTGGTCGTCACCGCGCTGAACAACTTCGTTCTCTGATCCGCGTTACCATCACGAGTCATGGGGACCGCGCTCGTCACGGGGGCCAACCGCGGTATCGGGCTCGAGCTGGTGAGGCAGCTACGCGATCGGGGCGACTCGGTCGTGGCTGCGTGCCGGAAGGCGTCGGCCGATCTGAAAGCGCTCGGGGTGCGTGTCGAGGCGAACGTCGACGTCACGTCCGACACGGCGGTGCACGCGCTCGCCGAACGTCTCGCACGCACGCCCATCGATCTGCTCGTCCACAACGCCGGCATCCTGTCGCGCGAGCACCTCGACGCCCTAGACTTCGACGCCATCCGTCGCCAGTTCGAGGTCAACGCGCTCGGCCCGCTTCGCGTCACCGCCGCGCTCCTCGGCACGATGGCGCGCGGATCGAAGATCGCGATCGTCACGAGCCGCATGGGATCGATCGGCGACAACACCTCGGGCGGTTACTACGGCTACCGCATGTCGAAGACGGCGGTGAACATGGCCGGCGCATCGCTTGCGCGCGATCTGAAGCCGCGCGGGATCGCGGTGGTGCTCATTCACCCCGGGTTCGTGCGCACAGAGATGACGGGGCGGCAGGGGAACGTCGACGCGAAAGACGCGGCGCGCGACATGCTCGCGCGGATCGACGCGCTCACTCTCGATACGTCGGGGATGCTCTGGCACGCCGGCGGCGAACGACTCCCGTGGTGATGCGGATGGCCCGTCAGAAGCGGCCGACGAGCGCGACTCCCGGCGCCGTGCCGAGAGGCGCCAACGTCCACGAGACATGCGGCGCGCTCGCCGGCGTCGCGGCCCCCAGGTCTGCACGCCGGTAACGCTCGAGCGCGCTCACGGCACCCGTCGGCGTCGTCATGACCTGAAGCTCACTGAGGACGAGCGCCCCTCCCCCATTCACGATCACGTCGGCCGTGTTCTTGAACGCGACGCCGAGCACTGCGGCGTAAGCACCGCTGAGCACGGCCGCGAGCGTGTACTGAAACCAGTTCGTGTGCAGCGACTCGTCGTGTGCCGACGAGATCAGGAGCTCCTCGGCTCTCGCGAGGCGAACGCACGGCGCCATGCCGTGTCCGTTCACTTCGGTGTCGGCGAGGAAGCGCTCGAGCGTCTCGTCATCGGCCCGCACGCGCAGCGGCAGGACGGCGATCGATGCGGGGATGAAGAGCGACGCCGCGCCCTCGAACCCTTGCTGGAATCGCTTGTTCGCCGGCACCACGGCCATCAACGACGTCTGCGCGGCCGCCAGACCGAATCCGATCCCGCTCCACGTCCACGTCCACGTCTTCGCGCGCGACGCCTGATCGCGCATCGTGGCGTGCACGAACGCGAGCCGCGCCTCGGCGTCCGCCTGGGCGAGCGCCGGTTGCCCCCCGTCGATCGCTTCGCAGCGCGTCTGCGCCTGCGCGCGCCCCGCGATCGAGCTCACGAGAGCCGCGATCGCGAACGCCGTCGCGCGACTCGCCCTCACGGCTTGATGAACTTGAGCGTCATGCGGTCGCTCTCGCCGATCGCTTCGTACTTCGCGTGGTCCACCTCGCCGAGCTCGTACGTCGGCGGGAGCGTCCATACGCCCTTGGGGTAGTCCTTCGTGTCCTTCGTGTTCGCGTTCACCTCGGACTTGGCGGCGAGCTTGAAGCCGGCCGCTTCGACGACCTTGATGGCGTAGTCCTCGGGGATGTAGCCGGTGTCGCCGATCGCTTTCGGATCGGTGGAGGCGCCCGCGTTGGCGCGGTGATCGGTGACGCCGAGGACGCCGCCGTGCTTCAGCACCTTGAACGCGGCCGCGAGGATGTGGTCGGCGTTCTTCGCTTCGACCCAGTTGTGCAGGTTGCGGAACGTGAGGACCATGTCCGCCGACTCCGGCGGGCCGAACACCGGCTCGGCGTCGCGCTTCAACACGACCGACTGCACCTTGTCGAAGGCCGACGGCGTCTTCTTGAAGCGATCCTGGAGCGCGATCGCGTTCTGCGTCCCTTCCGATTTCGGATCGCCGTTCGGATCGCCGCCGACGACGACGAGCTTGCCGTGATCGCGCACCACCGGCGCGATGACCGCCGTGAACCAACCGCCGCCGGGGCTGATCTCGACGACGGTCATGTCGTCTTTGAGCCCGAAGAGCTCGAGCGTCTCCTTCGGATGGCGAAACGCGTCGCGCGCTTTCTCCTTCTCGGTGCGCTGCGTGCCGGCGAGCGACGCCCGGAGCTCGGCGTCGATCGATACGCCGGCGCTCACGCTCGCGGCGTTCGTCGGAGTCGCGGGCGGCGGAGTCGTCTCGGCACCGCAAGCGACGGTCAAGCCGGCCAGAACGAACGACGGGGCGAGGCGAGACAGCGTGCGTTTCATGGGCGAGTCCTCCGCGATCTCTATAGTCCAACTGGGCCGCCGCCGTCGCGCCTCAGCCGACGAGCGCTGGTCGTTCGTCGACGGGAGCCCTACGTTCATCCTGGATGGAGACCCCGCGCGTAGTCATCATCGGCGGAGGCTTCGGCGGGCTCACCGCGGCGAAGGCGTTGAAGCGTGACGCCGTGCACGTGACGCTCATCGATCGCACGAACCATCATCTGTTTCAGCCGCTTCTCTATCAAGTGGCGAGCGCGGGGCTCTCGCCGGCCGACATCGCGTCGCCGATTCGATCGATCCTGGCGAAGCAGAAGAACCTCGACGTGCAGCTGGCGAACGTCGTCGGGATCGATCTCGCGAAGAAGAGCGTGACGCTCGACGACGGCGCCGTGCCGTACGACTACGTGATCCTCGCCGCCGGGATGCACACGAACTACTTCGGGCACGACGACTGGGAGGCGTACGCGCCGGGACTCAAGTCGCTCGACGACGCGATCGAAGTCCGGCGTCGCACGCTCCTCGCGTTCGAGCGCGCCGAGCGGACCCCCGAGGAGACGGAACGAAAGCGACTGCTCACGTTCGTGGTCATCGGCGGCGGCGCGACGGGCGTCGAGCTCGCGGGCGCGTTCGCCGAGCTTCGTCGCTTCGTGCTGCGCCAGGACTTCCGCTCGATCCACCCCGAAGAGGCGCGCGTGATCTTGCTCGAGGCGGGGCCGCGCATCTTGCCGGCGTTCCACGAGTCGATGTCGGCGAGCGCCGTCTCGCAGCTCGAGGAGCTCGGCGTCGTCGTGCGCACGGGGACGCGCGTGACGTGCATCGACGAGCGCGGCGTGTCGCTCACGACGGCGGAGGGAGCCCACGAGCGGATCGAGTCGGCCAGCGTCGTGTGGGGCGCGGGGGTCGCCGTGTCGCCGATCGCGCGCTCTCTCGGCGTGCCGCTCGACAAACAGGGGCGCGTCATCGTCGGCCGCGATCTCACGGTCCCCGATCACCCCGAAGCGTTCGTCATCGGCGACATGATGCGCCTCGATCAAGACGGCGCGCCTCTCCCCGGCGTGAGCCAGGTGGCGATGCAGGGCGGAGCGTTCGCGGCCAAGTCGATCCGCGCGTCGATCGCCGGGCGCGCGCGCGGCGAGTTCCACTACGTCGACAAAGGGATCATGGCCACCATCGGCCGCTCACGCGCGATCGCCGAGCCGTTCGGCTTCAAGCTGAGCGGCTTCGTCGCCTGGCTGGCGTGGCTCTTCATTCACCTCTGGTACCTGATCGGCTTTCGCAATCGGGTCATCGTGATGTTCGAGTGGTTCTGGTCGTACGTGACCTACAAGCGCGGCGCGCGGCTCATCACCTGGAGCACGCCGAGGCTCGAGCCGAAGAGGCACGACGAGCGCCGCGGCTAGACGCTTGGAGCCTCGCGCCCTCGCTCGCTCACTCGCCTGTCGCGTCGCTCGAGCCGCCATCGTCGATCGACGACCCGCCGTCGTCACCCGCGTTGCCGCCGTCAGTCTGACCGAGGTTGCTCGGGAGGCAGATGCCGTAGCCGGCGGCCGTCTGACACGTGTCGCCCGGCGGGCACGGCGCGCTGGCGCTGCAGAGCTGCGCGGACTGCCCGGTGCACGAAGCCGCGCACGCCGTCGACAGCGCCGTTCCGGCGAACGAGGCGCAGCAGACCTGGCTGCCGCAGCTTCCCGCGGTGCAGGTCTGAGTGACGGTCACTCCGGCGCACGAAGCCTTCGGCACGCACGTGCCCGTCGTCGACGCCGTGAAACAGCAGACGTCGCCGGCCGTCGGGCACCCTCCGGCGACGGTGCACGTCGCGCCTCCGCCGTCGTCGCCGCTCGTATTGCCCGCGTCGTTCGTCGAGACGGGGTTGTTCCCCGCGTCGTTGGACGACGGCGTCGTGGCAGGGCTGTTCGATTGCCCTCCGCACGCGAAGACGAGAGTGACGGAAGCGATCGTGATCGCGGCCGAGAGAGCGTGGGCGAGCTTCATGGGTGGGCGTCATACCGTCCGGAGACGCAGGTGCCCGTCTCGTCAGGGGATCGATGCGCGGCCGGCGGCGGGTTTTCGGCAAAGTTACCGAGAGCGCGTTCGAGCGTCCGCGGTGCCCGTATTCTTCGAGGTCGCGGCCCGGCGCGCGTTCTCGGGTACGATGGCGGTCGACGCTCGCATGCCGGAAGATCACCTCCTCGAGGTCGCTCGCGATCGCATCGGCAGCACGCTGCGCGGAAAATACCGGCTCGATCGCGTCCTCGGCGTGGGCGGGATGGGCGCGGTGTACGTGGCCACGCACCGCAACAACAAGCAATTCGCGATCAAGATGCTGCACGCCGAGATCTCGATGCACGAGAGCGTGCGTTCGCGCTTTCTTCGCGAGGGGTACGTCGCGAACTCGGTGAAGCACCCCGGCGCCGTGGCGGTGCTCGACGACGACGTGGCCGAAGACGGCGCGGCGTTCCTGGTCATGGAGCTGCTCGACGGGTCCGCGGTCGACGAGGTGTGGACCCGCTACGCGCGACGCATGCCGGTGCCGCTCGTGCTCTCGATCGGCGACGCGCTGCTCGACGTGCTGACGGCGGCGCACGCGAACGGGATCGTGCATCGCGATCTCAAGCCGGCGAACCTGTTCCTCACGAACGACGGCGCGCTGAAGGTGCTCGACTTCGGCATCGCACGCTTGCGCGACGACGCGGGCGCGAGCGCGACGGTGAGCGGCGCAATGCTGGGGACGCCCGCGTTCATGTCGCCGGAGCAAGCGCTCGCGAAAGCGGGCGACGTCGACGCGCAGAGCGACGTGTGGTCGACCGGGGCGACGCTGTTCACGCTGCTCTCGGGCGAGCTGGTGCACGAGGGAGAGAACGCGCCGCAGCTCCTCGTGAACGTGGCGACCAAGCCCTCGCGATCGCTCGCCGGTCTCGCGCCCGACGTACCCAAGCCGATCGTCGACGTGATCGATCGCGCGATCGCGTTCGAGAAGAAGGACCGCTGGCCGAGCGCGCAGGCGATGCGCGAAGCGCTTCACAAGGCGAGCATCGAGGGGCTCGGCACGCCGATCGCGACGCTGCCGAAGAGCGCCACGCCGCCGGCGATGACCTCGACGCCGTCGGGCGTCGACGCGACGGTCGACGCGTCGAGCGGGCGGCCCCTTGCGAGCGCGCGTGGGGTCTCGTCGGGGACGGCGTTCGCGCCGACGGCGGCCGCACCGATTGAGGCGAGGACGCCGGGCGCTTCGACGCGCGCGGCGATGGCGCAGAGCGCGCGTCGATCGATCGCGCCGAGATCACGCCGCTACCTGGCCGCCGCGGGGTTGGCGTGCGTGGCGGTGCTCGCGTGGGCGATCCCGTACCGCGCGAGCCACGTGCCGCGCGTGACGTACTGCGCGACCATGGTCGACGCGATCGACGGTCCGCGCTGCGTGCGCGAGGTCGGCGAGGACGCCGTCGCCAAGCGTTTGTACGACTGGACGTGGCGCGTGACCACGGTCGGCGGTCGCGTCACGAAGCTCGAGACGGTCAGCATCGCGGGGCGCGCCTACGGTCACGGCGAGCGCCACTCCATGCGAGGCGAGATCACGCGCGCCGACGACGGCTCGGTGCGCGAGATCGTGAGCCACGACGCCCGCGGCAACGTCACCGAACGTCAGAAATGGTCCAACGGAGGCCACACGGTCGACTTCGTCGACGAAGACGGCGCGACTCCCCGTCACGCAACGGAGCTCGGCGAGGAGGATCCCGACACGCGGATCACGACCGTCCATCGCGAGTTCGATTCGCGGGGGCTCGTCGCGCGCGTCGCCTTCTTCGGTGCGAACGGCAAGCCGCGCGCGGCGGACGACGGGGCGTACGGACGGGTCTTCGTGAATGGCCGACTCGGCCGCCCCATCCGCACGACGGTGCTCGGGGCCGACGGCGCCCCCGCGGCCGCCAAGGACGGATCGAGCCTCACCGAGGTCAGCGACGACGACACCCCGGGACACGAGACGCGGTACATCGATCTCGATGGCCACCCCATGAGCGTGGGGGGCGCTTACATGCTCCGGGTCACGTTCTCGAGCGAAGACGACCAGCGCGACACTCGATTCTTCGGCGCGCACGGCGAGCCGCTCGTGCAGTTCGGCGAGTGGGGTGGCTCGCACGAGATTCGCTTCGATTGGGATCCGGCAAAGCGCGTGGGCACCGTCGCGTGGAGCGACGCGGAGGGGCGACCTCGCCTCCGGACGGGAGACACGTTCTCGTCGGCGCGCGAGACGCTCGACGACCGCGGCCGCATGGTGCTTCAAGAATTTCTCGATCCGAACGGGAACCGCGCGCGCCGCCACCTGCAGAACGTGACCGCGTATCGATGGACGTACGACGACCTCGATCAGCGCGTCGCCCAGGAGGGGCTCGACACCGCGGGCGGCCTCTTGGCCTGCAACGAGGGGTACGCGAAGCAAACGATGGCGCATGACGAACGCGGGTACGTCGTCGAGCGGCGAAACTTCGACGAGTCGGGCCACCTCATCGCGGCGCGCGACGAGGGCGCGATCACGCGACTGACCTACGACGAGCGCGGCCTGCGGACGAGCCTCGCGTACTTCGGTCCCGACGATCACCCGACGGCGAACGTGCACGGCGTCTCGCTCGAGCGATCGAAGTTCGACCGTCTGCGCAACGAGATCGAGCGCGCCTCCTTCGGTACGGACGGCATGCCGATCGCGAGCGACGAAGGCTTCGCGATGCAACGCTGGACGTACGACGCGAACGACGACCTCGTCGCCGAATCATACTTCGACGCGACCGGCGCGCCCGTCCTCTACAAAGGCGAGTACGCCACGCGGCGCATCACGAACGACGACCGCGGGCTCGTCATCGAAGACGAATACCTGGATCTGCACGGAGAGCGCATCCTGCGACGCGACGCCTATGCCGGCGTGAAGTACGTGCGCGATCGAAACGGCGACGTGCTCCTCGAGTCGTACTTCGGAAAGCGCGACGAGCCGGTCACGAACCGCGACTGCGGGTGCGCGAAGAAGAAGAGGGCGTACGACGTTCATCGTCGCCTGGTCGAGACGGCCCTCTTCGACGAGGGCGGGGCGGCGGTCACGGGAACGGAAGGCTGGTCGATCGAGCGCCGCAGCTACGACGATCGCGGCCTCCTCGTGCGCACCGACACGCTCGACGGCTCGGGGAAACCCGCGCTGCTCACCGACGGCTACGCCTCGATGACCAAAGCGTACGACGCGCGCGGCAACAGGATCGAAGAGACGGCGCGCGGCGTGAGCGGAGAGCCCGTTCGCACGAACGCCGGCTTCGCGACGACCCGGAAGACGTACAACGATCGTGACGAGCTGATCGAAGAAGCGCGCTTCGGTACCGACGGAAAGCCGGCCGTGGGCGCCGACGGCTGGTCGCTACGGCGAACGCGCCACGACGACGTCGGTAACGTCGTCGAAGAGGCTTATTTCAATGGCGATCACGCGCTCGTGATGCCGCAGGGCGCGACGTACGCGTCGGTCAGGAGTCGCTTCGACGCACGCCAGCGCCTCGTCGAAGCGAGCTACCTCGACGCGCACGAGGCGCCGGCGAAGGGACCCGACGGAGTCGCCGTCGTTCGCTACGCCCGCGACACTTACGGTCGCGCGGTCGAGACGACCTACCTCGACGGCGCCGGGACGCCGACCGCGTCCATCGAAGGGAAGATCGTCGTTCGCGTGAAGTACGACGACGCGGGGCGCCCGGTCGACGAGCGCTTCGTCGATGCGTCAGCGGCGCCGCGCGGCGCGAACGACGGGTGTGCCGGGCATCGAAAGACGTTCGATCCGCAGGGGCACAAGATCGAAGAGCAGTGCTTCGGCGTCGACGGTGCGTTGGCGATGTCCGCAGACGGCTGGTCCGTTCGCCGCACGCAGTACGATTCGCGCGGCAACGCCGTGGAGATCGCGACGTACGACGTGCGCGGCGCGCTCCACGCGGACAAGAGCGGCATCGCCCGGACGCGGAGCACGTACGACGAGCGGAACAACGTCGAGGAGACCGCGTTCTACGACGCGCACGACAAGCCCACGCACGACAGTCACGGCATCCACGAGACGGTCTGCGCGTACGACGACACCGGCAAGAAGACCGGCGAGAAGAAGCTCGACCTCCGTGGTAACGCCATGGAGCAGAAGCCTTAGGGTTCGAGCAGGAGGACGAGCGCGCGCGTCACCCTTCGCGGAGCGCCGCCAGCACCGCGGTCTGCACGGCGAGCTGGCGGGCGCCGGTGAGCGGCGATCCGTCGAGCTCGGTCACCTGAAACGTGTCGAGCACGTGCCCCTCTTCGGTCGTTACGTGCGAGCCAACGATCTGGACGCGCTCTTCGAAGAGCGTGCGCGCCACGACGAGCAGGAGTCCCGGGCGGTCGACGGCATCGACCAGGAGCACGCTGGCGCCGTCGCGCAGGTCGCGTTCGAATCGAACGCGCGTCGACGAGTCTGCCGAACGGATCGCGCGCGCGAAGCTCACCGCGCCGTCGAAGCTCGCCTGGCCGCGCACGAGCGCGTCGAGCGCCTCGCCGATCTGCGCGACGTCGCGCGTTCGAATCGAAGGGGCCATTCCCCCGTCGCCGGGGAGGCGCCGGATCCAGACGAAGTCGACCGCTTCACGCTCGCCGTCGGCGCGCATGCGGCCGTACGCCTGCGCCGCCACCACGTCCATGTCGTGCGCCACGAGCGCGGCGCTCACGCGCGAGAGGAGGCCCGGACGATCTTCGGCGATGAGCGTGATGGCGACGATCCGCTCCGGGAGCTTCCGCCAGATCTCGAGGTGCGACGCGCTCGCGCCGCGGCGATAGGCGATGGCGGCGTGCTCGTGCTGCGCGCCCTCGTCGAAGAGGCGCCGGTACGTCATCGGCATCGAGCGGAGGAAGGCGAAGACGAACTCGTCGTCGGGACGCTCGCGCTCCTGTCCGAGCGGATCGACTTCGGACACGGGAGGCTCGGAGGCGAAGCGCGGAAGCTCGTTCATGCGCCGAACCGTCGCACGCGGTACGTGCCCGTCGGTTTGCCGGAATGTTTCGGGGAGGTTCCGGACCTCGGAGCTCGAACCGCTAGCGCTGCCGCGCGCGAATGCGCTGGAAGTGGCGACGCGCGATCCCGGACGACGCGGCCGCGGCGGCGACGTTGCCGTGATTGTCGGCGAGCGCCTTCTCCAGGTACGCGCGCTCGAACTCTTCGAGCATTCGCTGGCGCGCTTCGGAGTACGCGAGGTTCGCGTTCAGCACGCGCTCGAGGAGCCCTTCGCTCGGACCAGCGGGAGCGTCGTCGTCCTCGGATAGAAGCGCGGGTAGAAGCGGGCGCGCCACGTGGCGATGCGTGCGCGTGACGAGCAACGAGACCTTGTCGCCGAGCGCGAGGAAGCGCTCCACCGCGCGCTCCAGCTCGCGCACGTTGCCCGGCCACTCGTACGCCTCGAAGCGCTCCAGGAACTCGTCGGGGAGGAGCCCTTTGCCTCCGAGCTCGGTCCACAGGTCGCCGGCGAGGAGCGGAATGTCCTCGCGCCTCCGTCGCAGCGGCGGGAGCTCGATGCGCGCGCCGGCGAGGCGGTAGTAGAGGTCTTCGCGAAACTTCTTCTCTTCGACCAGCTTGTCGAGGTCGTGCGACGTGGCCACGATCACGCGCGCATCGACGGCGATCGAGCTCGTGTCGCCGAGGCGAACGATGACCCCCTTGTCGAGCGCGCGAAGGAGCTTGGCCTGCGTGTCGAGATCGAGATCGCCCGGCTCGTCGACAAGCAGCGTTCCGCCGTTCGCCAGCTCGAAGATGCCGGCGCGCACCGTCCCGTCGCTGCGTGTCTCGCCGAACAGGTGCGCCTCGACGAGCGCGCGCGGCGTCGTGCGGCAATCGAGGACCACGAAGGGACCTTCGGCGCGCGCGCTCGCTTCGTGGATGCACTCGGCGAGGAGCTCTTTGCCGGTGCCGGTCTCCCCTTCGAGCACGACGGGGACATCCGAGGCGGCGAGCTTCGCGCAGAGCGAGAGCACGTTCATCATGCGCGGACTGCTCGACGCCATGCGCCCGAGCGACTCGGCGCGACGCAGCTTCACCGGCCCTGCCGTGACGGCGCGCACGTCGATCGTCGTCGCCCCGACGCGCAGGCGCACGCCCGGCGAGAGGTACGAGACGACGACGCGCGCGTCGCCCAGAAACGATCCGTTCGTCGAGCCGAGATCGGTCACGAGCACGCCGAGATCGGTGAGCTCGAGCGAGGCGTGGCGACGCGAGACCATCGGATCGGTGAGGCGCAGCTCACAGAGCGGGCCGGTGCCGAGCAGCGCCTTGCCCGAGGTCGCATCGATCGCGACGCTCGCCCCCATGTCGCGTCCTTCGACGACCCGCACTTCGAAGCTCGTCGGTGCGAGAGGGGCGCTCCCGGCTTGACGGCGTGTCTCGCCATCTCCCGGCGGTTCGCGCGGCGGCATCTGCCGATCTGTAGCACGCACGGCGTTCGCCGCGCGCGCCGGCTCAATACGTGACGGTGAGCGCGGTCACGGCGCCATTCGCGATCGGGCGAACGTCCACGCGCGCGCCAGCAGTCGTCGAGGAATGCGAGGGGAACGCGAGGCCCCACACGAGCGCGCCCGCGATCGCTGCCGCGCCGCCCGCGGCGAACGCGCCGAAGAGGAGCGCATCGGTGCGACCGGGTTGCGTCTGCGCGTCGGTGCAGTGCGGCGAGCAGCTCGTCTTCAAAGTGGAGAGGTCGCCGTTCGCGGAGAGGCCGAAGTACGTCGCCACGCCGATCCCCACGACGCCGACCCCACCGAGGATCCACGCGCCGGCGGGGACGTAGCGTCCGCGGTTGGGCGACGTCGCGGGGGGCGCGGGCTCTTCACTCGCGCTCGCGACGCGGGCGAAACGGAGCGTGACGACGCGCGACGCCTCCCCTTCCGCGAGCAGCACGGTCTCTTGTTTGCGCGCGCCGTGGTCGTCCTCGATCGTGACGGTGTGCGCGCCTGGATCGAGTCGCACGGGATGGCCGTCGAGCTTCTGTGCGCGTCCGTCGATGGAGAGGCGTGCGCCGATCACGTCTCGCCCCGAGGCATCCTCGGCGCGAATGACGACGCTGGGGATCGCGGCCTCCACCTCCGACAACCAGCGCGCGCAATGCGAGCGCACGATCGCCGGGCATGCGTCGCGCGCGCACGCGATCATCTGCTCGCGCGCGGCGAGGAGCTTCCCCTGCTTGCGGAGCGTCTGCCCGTCGGTCGATGCGGCGATGCAGGCGCGCACGGTGTCGTCCGCGGCGCGCGCCCCGGGAGCGAACGAGACCAGCGTGGCGAGCGCGGCGAACGCTGCGAGAGGAGCGGCCTTCATCGAGCCTCCTCACACTACAACAACGAACCTCACATGCACTCGGGCTTGAAGATCTGCTTTCCGTCGGAGTCGATCGAGTACGGCGGATCGCACGCCGCGCGCTTCGGGTGGCGCGAGCGCGGAGGGGTCGCGCGTGAAGGGGGGCGCGTGATCGGCGACGTCGCTTTGGGGGCGGCGTCGGGAGGAGCGGCGCTCGGTGCTTCCGGGGCCGATGGCACCGCGGCCGGTGTGGGGGGAGCCGCGTCGAGCGCGATCGCGATCGCGACCTCGCGGGGAGATAGCGTCGGCTCTCTTCGCTTTGCGATCTGCACCGCGATCAGCGCGGCGGGGATCGTCGTGAGGACGAGCGCCAGCGCGATCGCCCCTCGGCGCGAGCGCCCTCTCACGCGTGACTCGCTCCGTTCGATCTCCGCGATCGTTCTCGCGCGCGCCGCGAGCGCATCGCCCGCAATCCGCGTCACCCACGCCGCCACTTCAGCCGGCACCGCCGCCGCCACACACGCCTCGAGGTCGCTCGCCATCGCGCGCGCCGTCGCGTAGCGCGCCGCCGGATCGCGCGAGAGCCCCTTCTTCAAGAGCGCGTCGAACGTCGTCCCCTGCGAAGGCGCCACGAGGCTCGGGGCCTGCACGCGGCCCACGAGGCACTTGTGGATCGTCTCCGCCTCGGTCTTGCCGACGAAGAGGCGCTCGCCGGTGAGCAGCTCCCACAGGACGATCGACGCCGCGTACGTGTCGGTCACCGCGCTCACGTGCTCGCCGCGCACCTGCTCCGGCGCCATGTACGCGTACTTCCCCTTCACCGAGCTGTCGTGCGTCGAGTGGAGTCGGCCCGCAGCCTTCGCGATCCCGAAGTCGACGAGCCGCGTGACGCCGTCGGCGCCGACCAGGATGTTCTGAGGCGAGACGTCGCGATGCACGATCCCGAGCGGCGCGCCGTGCTCGTCGGTCGCTTCGTGCGCGGCCTGGAGTCCGTGGAGCGTGTCGATCAAGATCGCCGCGACGATCGGCACCGGCACGCGCTCGTCGATCTCCTTCGCCGCGCGCACCAGGTTCCACAGCGACTCGCCGTGGACGTAGTCCATGACGAGGACGAGATCGTCGCCCGTCCGGAGCACGTCGAGCGTGGAGACGACGTTGGGGTGACGGACGCGCATCGCCGTGCGCCCCTCGTCGAGGAACATCAGCGCGAACTCCTTCTCGCGCGCGAGGTGGGGGTGCGCGCGTTTGACGGCGACGGTGCGCGCGCCCGCGGTTCCGGTGAGGCGCGCGAAATGCACGGCAGCCATCCCGCCGGACGCGATCTCTCCATGGATGGCGTAGCGCCCGACGACCCGGGGCCCCTCGCGCGTCACGGATCCCACGTTAGCACGCGCCTCCGACGCTCGCGGTTCGGCAGGCCGCGCGGCTGGTCCATCGACCCGGACCGATTCGGTCACCCCCGCGACCGATCGCGTCGCGCCCCGTCGGCGACGCGCGGACGGCGCACACGCACCGCGCGGGATTCGAGGCTTGTCGGCGTTGGCACTCGCGTTGCGATGCAACGCCTCCCATGCGAACCCACACAGCTCCGTATGCCCTCGCTCTCACCGCGCTCGTCGCCTTCGCGTGCAGCGCGTCGCCCGAGGAGCGGGTAGAGCGCGGCGCGGCCGCCGTCTCGGCAGGACAGGTCTTCAACTTCGGCGCGCTGTCGCACTCGGGGTCGTGCATGGATGCGCGCGGGTCGGCCACCGCCGACGGGACGCAGATCCAGGAATGGAACTGCAACGGCAGCGGCGCGCAATCGTTCGAGCTGAAGGACGCCGGCAACGGCGCGTTCGCGATCGTGAACCTCGAAGCGAACAAGTGCGTCGACGTCGCCGGCGCAGGCACGGCCGATGGGACGCGCATCCAGCTCTACGACTGCAACCAGACGGCGGCGCAATCGTTCGCCGTGCAAGACGCCGGCGGCGGCTTCGTCTCGTTCATGAACACGAACAGCGGCAAGTGCATAGACGTCGCCGGGAACAATCCGGCCGACGGCACCGTGGTGCAGCTGTACTCGTGCAACGGCACCAACGCGCAGCGATGGAACCCGACGGTCATCGGCGGCGCGGCGGCGGGCGGCGGCGGAGGATCGACGGCGGGCAATGCGTGCAGCGGCGCCGAGCTCTCGGCGTGCAACTGCCCCAGCGGCTTCTCGTGCTGTCCGAGCGACGGGAGCTGCTTCACGTCGGCCGACCAGATCGTCTACACGACGTGCAAGAACGATCCGTCGAGCGTGTGCACGATGGGCGGCACGACGATCCTTCCGCCGCCTACGCCGGCGCCCACGCCTGCGCCGACTCCCACGCCGCCTCCGCCGAGCTCGAACGGACAGCGCGCGTTCACGTTCGTGAATCAATGCTCGTACGACGTGTGGGTCGGCGGCGAAGGGAACCCGATCGCGCCCGCCACGCCGTGCAGCGCGGGGTGCCCTTCGGGGAGCGCGTGCAACACGGCGAACCAACTCTGCACATATTCGATTCCGAGCGCGAACTGGCAGCTCGCGCACGGGCAGTCGATGGCGCTCACGCTCCCGCCGTCGTGGGGCGGTCGCTTCTGGCCGCGCACCGAGTGCACGACGGCGAACGGCCACACGACGTGCGCGACCGGTGACTGCGGTGGCAACCTCGAGTGCCCCGTCGGCGTCGGCGGCGCGCCTCCGGCGACGCTCGCCGAGTTCACAGTGATGCCTCCGTCGAGCGGCAGCGACTTCTACGACGTGAGCAACGTCGACGGCGCGAGCGTCCCGCTCGCCATCGCGCCCACCGCGGGCACCTTCGACACGACGCCGCCCCCCGGCACGAACGTCCCCTATTACTGCGCGAGCCCCGGCTGCACCGGCAACTGCGGCGCGCTCCCGGCGTGCTCGTGGGACCTCGCCTCGAGCTGCCCCGCCGAGCTTCAAGATCAAGATCCCGGTCACTACGTCGGTTGCCGCAGCGCGGGCCAGGAGTGCGCAGTCGATCCCTCGAACCCCGCGCTCGACTGCGCCAACGAGGTCGATCTCTATCGCTGCACCGAAGGGGGACCGAGCGGCGTGAGCGGCTCTTGCTACAGCCAGGGCGCCAACGCGAGCTGCTGCGGCTGCCCGAGCTGGTCGCCGGCCGGCACTTGTCAGAGCTCGAACCCGCGCTGGACGGCACCGTCGCGCGCCGGGAAGTACGCGGCGGTGTTCAAGGACGCATGCCCCACGGCGTACAGCTTTCCGTACGACGACCTGACGAGCACGTTCACCTGCCGCGGATCGGCCAGCACGAACACGAGCTACACGATCACGTTCTGCCCGTGAGGCGAGCGTGAGGAGCATCACCTCCATCGCGTGCTAGCGTTCTGTACGATGCATCCGTCCCTGCGGGTGACAGCCGCGACGCTCGCGGTGGTGCTCGTCGCCGCCTGTTTCGACTTCGACGCGACGATGGCCGGCGGACCGCCGGGCGAATCGGAAGTCGACGCAGCCGCGAACGATGGAACGACGGGCAACGCGCCCGATGGGAACGTGGGCAACGGAGACGACGGCGGTGCGATCGACGCTGCGCTCGACGCGACCGATGCGACGGGTCTCCCTGACGGCGGCCCGTTCTGCGCCTCGCTCACGCCCCCCGACGGCGGGCTCTTCTTCTGCGACGACTTCGACGAGCGCGCGCTCCCCGGGAGTTGGAACAGCTTCGGCGAAACGGGCGGCACGCTCACCGAGACCGACGCCGGCGCGCTCTCCAAACCCAACGCGCTCGACGAGACCACGACGCCGACCGACGGGGGGCAGGTCGTCGACGTCGCGCTCCGTACGACGCTCGGCGTCCCCTCCTTGCCGGCGACGCTGCGCTTCGCGTTCAGCGTCGAGCCGCTCCAGATCGACGTCACGGCCGCGGCGGCGATCGTCCTCGGCGCGGTCGACTTTCTCGATGCGACCGGCGACCGCTACAGCCTCGGCCTCGCCATCAACGTGTCGAGCGGCGCCCCGGCCCTCACGCTCGGCGAGCAGACCGGATATCCCGACGGCGGCACCGTCTACGTGAACCATCCGCTCCCGCCGACGGAGCCGCTGGCGATGGGCGCGTGGAGCGACGTCGTGATCGAGATCGACTGGCCGGCAGCGACGACGATCGACGCGATGGTCTTCGTCAACGGCACGAAGAAGCTCGACGTGCCGCTCACGGCGACCGTGCAGGCGACGTCGCTGCAGATCGGCGTCGGAACGAGCTACGTCAGCGAGCCCTCGCCCGCCTGGGAGATCCGGTACGACAACGTCGTCTTCACGGCGCAGTGACGCCCCACGCGCTGGTATCTCCAGGCACCTCGCTTGCACTGAAGAGCGACCATGAGTCGTTCGACGACGTGGTGGATGGGCGCGCTCCTCGGGATGGCAACGTCGGTCGCGTGCTCAGGAGGCGCGGCGACTGACGCACGCACGGCGACGCAAGCGAACGGTTCGTCCCCGACGAACCCCGGCGGCGCGAGCGGGTCCCTCCGGCGAAGGAGGAGCGAGCGACGATGACGGCGGCGACGGAGGGTCGATCGTCACGACACCGGACGGCGCGTCCGCCGCGATCGACAGCGGCTTTCAGAGCGACGGCGCTCCGCTCCCCGCGGCGCGCGGCGCGACGCTCCCGTACGTCGAGTACGAAGCGGAGAGCGGCGCGACGAACGCCACGCACCTCGGCCCGAGCCGCGCGGTGAACGACGCCGACGTCTTCGCGAACATCGCGGGCGAGTCGTCCGGACGCGAGGCCGTGAAGCTGGTGAACACGGGCGACTACGTTCGCTTCACCGCGAAGCGCGCCTTCAACTCGCTCGTCGTCCGGTTCGTCCTCCCCGATTCGCAAGACGGCGCGGGGCTCCAGGCATCGCTCGGCGTGTACGTGAACGGCGCGCGCGTTCAGAGCCTCGCGCTCACGTCGCGTTACGCGTGGGCCTACGGCAACCCGCAGACGACTGACGCCACGACGAACACGCCGAGCGACGGCTACGCCCACCACTTCTACGACGAAGCCCGCCTGCTCCTCGCCGCCGACGTCCCGGCCGGAGCGACGATCGCGCTCCAGCGCGACGCTTCGGACACGGCCGCGTACTACGTGATCGATCTCGTCGATCTCGAAGAGGTCGCCCCGGCGCTCGCGCAACCGGCCGGCACGCTCTCCGTCGCTTCCTACGGCGCCACGGGCAACGGAACGAGCGACGACGGACAAGCGATCCAGAACGCGATCAACGACGCGCAGTCGAAAGGAATGAACGTCTGGCTTCCGCCCGGCACGTACCTCGATGCGTCGACCGCGCTCAACGTGAAGAACGTCGCCGTGCTCGGCGCGGGGATGTGGCGCTCGACGATCATTGGCGCGTCGGCGCGGTTCATCTGCGGCGGGTCGGCGTGCAAGGTCTCCGACCTCGCGCTCGAAGGCGACACCACGCTCCGGAACGACGGCGACAGCATCGCCGGCATCGGCGGCGTCTTCGGCACCGGCTCCGAGATCCGCGACGTCTGGATCGAGCACTTCACGACCGGCGCGTGGATCGGCACCAACGGAAACGCGCCGACCGACGGCCTGCTCGTACACGGCGCGCGCGTGCGCGACACGTTCGCCGACGGCATCAACTTCTGCAACGGCACGAGCAACTCGACGATCGAGCAATCGAGCGCCCGCAACACGGGCGACGACGGCTTCGCATCGTGGTCGTTCGCCGGCGGAGGCGACCCCGCGAACACGAACAACGTCTTCCGCTTCGACACGGCGCAGACGCCGTGGCGCGCCAACTGCTTCGCCATCTACGGCGGCACGGGCAACGCGATCGAAGACGACGTGTGCTCCGACACCGTGAGCTACCCCGGCGTCTTCGTCGATCAAGAGTTCGACTCGCACCCCTTCGGCGGCACGACCACGATCGCGCGCGACACGCTCGTCCGCGCCGGCGGTCCGATGTTCGGCCAGGAGTGGGGCGCGCTCACCATCAGCGGTCGCGAGTCGGCGTCGCCCATCACCGGGATCGCGATCGACGACGTCGACATCGAGGACGCGACGTACGCCGGCGTCCTCTTCGTCGGCCCGGACGACTCCATCCAGAACGCGAGCATCGAAGACGTGAGCATCGCGCACGCCGGCACGTTCGGCATCGAGGTCGCGCCGACCGCGAGCGGCTCGGCGACGGCGACGAACGTCGTCGTCACCAGCCCCGCGAGCGGCGGCCTCTCGAACGGCACCGCGGCGGCGTGGACGTTCACGCGCGCGAGCGGCGACACCGGTTGGTGAAGGGCGACGGCCTCCGCGAACCCTCACCCCCGGCCCCTCTCCCGCAAGGGGAGAGGGGAGGAGAAATCACCAGCCGCACTTCTCGTCTTTGATCTGGTCCTTCATCCACCCGCGCAGCGGCGCGAAGTACTCGAGGATGGCCGACGCGTCGGCCGCGCGATCGCCCGTGATGGCCTGCATCGCGTCTTGCCACGGCTTGCTCTCGCCCATTGCCAGCATCGCGCGCAGCTTCTCACCCGCCGCTTTGTTCCCGTAGATCGAGCACTGATCGAGCGGCCCGGTGAACCCCGCGGCCTTGCACAGCGCGCGATGGAACTGGAACTCGTACACGAACGCGAGGAAGTACCGGATGTACGGCGTCGAGCTGGCGACGTGGTACTTCGCCGCCGGATCGAAGTCCTCTTCGGTGCGCGCTTCACCCGGCGCCACGCCCTGGTACTTCGCCTTCAGCGCCCACCACGAGGCGTTGTACTTCTCGGGGGGCGTCTTGCCGGCGAACACGTCCCAGCGCCACTTGTCGATCGTGAGCCCGAACGGCAGGAACGCGACCTTCTCGAGCGCCTTCTTCATCAGCGCGTCCATGCGGCTCTTGTCCCCTTTCGGAGTCTCGGCGAGCAGCCCGCGATCCTTCAGGTACTGCGGCGTCACGCTCAGCGCGATCGTGTCGCCGATGGCTTCGTGGAAGCCGTCGTTGGCGCCGGTCGTCTGAAAGAGGATCGGCATCTTGTAGTACTGCGAGTAGTAGAAATCGTGACCGAGCTCGTGGTGGATGACGACGAGGTCGTCGGTCGTCGGCTGGATGCACATCTTGATGCGAAGGTCGTCGTTCCAGTTCACGTCCCACGCGCTGGCGTGACAGACGACCTCGCGATCGCGCGGGCGGGTGAACATCGAGCGCTCCCAGAACGACGCCGGGAGCGGATCGAGGCCGAGCGACGTGAAGAAGTTCTCGCCGATCTTCACCATCCCCTTGGCGTCGATCTTCTTCGCGGCGAGCGCCTTGGCGATGTCGAGCGTCGGCTCGCCCTTGTACGGCGCGAGGAGATCGAACTCGTCTTCCCAGCTCTGCGCCCACATGTTCGAGAGGTACGGAACCGGGATGAGCCCGTGCTCGGGGATCTTGTCCTTGCCGTACTTCGCGCGAAGCTTCGATCGCGCGTAGCAGTGGAGCTCGTCGTAGAGCGGCTTCACCTGGCCCCAAAGGCGCTCGATGTCGGCCTCGAACGCTTCGGGCGTCATGTCGTAGCCGGATCGCCAGAGCGCGCCGACGTCGGCAAAGCCGAGCTCCTTGGCCCCCTCGTTCGCCAGCGCGACGTACTTCACGTAGCGATCGCGCTGCGGGCGTGCGCTGTCGTGCCACCCCTTCCACGCTTCTTCGAGCGTGGCGGGATCGCGGCTCGTGGCGAGGACCTTCTCGAGATCCTCGAGGTGCATGCACGTCTCCCCCTTCTTCAGGAAGGGGCGGAGCTTCGACGTTGCCGGCGGGCAGTACGTGGCCTTGCCGTACGCGCCGCCCATCGCCGCGCCGAGCGATGCGAGCTCGCCGGCCTTCTTCGGATCGCTCGGCGCGGGGACGGTCTGCGCGAGGCGAAGGAGCTTCATCTGGCGCGCGAGATCGTCGGGGAGCGCGAGGCCGGCGAAGCGTTGCGACTCCTGGACCTTCTTGGTGACGTAGGCGGCGGTCGCTTGCTCGCCCGCGGCGGCGAGCGCTTCGGTGTCGTCGGTGATGTACGTGAGCGAGACCCAGGCGGCGCGATCGCGCGCGGGCCAGAGCGTGTGCAGATCCGCGTCGACCTGCGCGAGGAACGCGCGCGCCTCGTCGACCGTCGCCGGCCCCGCGTTCGCGTTCGCGTTCGCGTTCGCGTTCGCGTTCGCGTTCGCGTTCGCGTTCGGCGGTTGAACCGGCGTCTGCGCACCTCCGCACGCGAGCGCGGCGAAGGGGGAAGCGGCGAGCGAGAGGGCGAGCGCGAGGCGTACGCGTACGTGCATGGTCGCGCCTTCTACCGCACAGGGCGCGCCCGGTGATAGAAGCGAAGGCATCATGGCCACGCTGAGCGAGTCGGCGCAGCGAATCCGAACCGGCGTGTTCGCCGACCTGCAGGCGCGGATCGACGCGCACGCGGCGAAGGGGGGGACCTTGATCCCGCTCCACATCGGCGACACCCACCTCGCGCCGCCGCCGGAAGCCCACTTCGCGCGCGCCGTCGCCGGCCAGGCCGACGACGCGCTCTACCGCTACGGCGCGACCGCCGGACTCGCCGAGCTCCGCGACGCGATCGCCGCGCGCGCCCGCGACGTCCACGGCATCCCCAACGTCGCCGGCGCCGCGCACGTTCATCTCGGCTCGGGCGGGACGCACGCGCTCTTCTGCGCCGCGCGCGCCGTGCTCGACGCGGGGGACGACGTGCTCGTGGCCGCGCCGTACTGGCCGCTGTCGGTCGGGATCTTCCACGCCTGCAGCGCTCGCCCCGTCGAGGTGCCGCTCACGTTGCGCCTGTACGAAGACCCGTCGCTCGACGCGGGGGCGATCTTCGCCGAAGCGATCACGCCGCGCACCAAGGCGCTCTACTTCATCTCGCCGAACAACCCCGACGGCAAGGTGCTCGGGCGCGCGCAGCTCGAGTCGATCGCGCGCGTGGCGGTCGAGAACGATCTCTGGGTGTTCGCCGACGAGGTGTACGCCGACGTGACGTACGGCGAGCGCCACGTGTCGATCGCTTCACTCCCGGGGATGGCCGAGCGCACGATCGTCGTGCAGTCGTTCTCGAAGAGCCACGCGCTCGCCGGCGCGCGCATCGGCGCGGTGATCGCGCCCGAGCCGGTGATCGCGGCGGCGCGGCGCGTGGGCGTTCACACCGTGTTCAACGTTCCGGTAGCGATGCAGCGCGCGGCGATCGCCGCGATGACCTCGGGCGACGCCTGGATGCGCGCGGCGCGGGAAGACTACTGCGCGGCGCGCGACGAGACGGCCGCAGGGCTGGTGGGCTCGGGGTTGCGCTTCTGGGTCTCCGAAGGGGCGACGTACCTCTTTCTCGATTTCACCCCCGTGCTCGACGGGCGCCCGCTGTCCGTGGCGCTCGAGCGAGCGATCGATCACGGCGTCCTCCTCGCGCCGGGCGACGCCTTCGGTCGCGGCTACGAACGGAGCGCACGCCTGTGCTTCTCCGCCGTCCCGCGCCCGCGCCTCGCCGACGGCGTCGCTCGCCTGCGCGCGGCGATCGATTCGCTCGCGCGCGAGTGACTCGCCTGTACGCTCGACAGCGAGGGGAGCGATGCCCGGCCAAGGACCCGCGTTCAATCCGTACGCTCCGCCGCAGACGACCGCCGGAGGCGCGTACGCGCCCGGTCCCATTCGCGGCGAAGGGAGCACGATCCGCTTCTCGCGCCACACCTTCCTCCCGAGCATCTGCGTGAAGTGCGGCGCGCGCGAGCCGACGAGGATCCAGCGACGAATGAAGCAGCTCGTCTTCGTCCCCTGGTACGGCCGGATGTTCGGCCTCATCGGCTACTACGCGACGCGGAGGACCGCCGCGGTCGATCTGCCGATCTGCGAAGCGTGCGACGCCGCCTATCGCCGCGCGGTCACGACGATGCGATGGACGGCCGCGCTGCCGGTCGCGTGCCTGGGGCTGATCTTCCTGGGCGGGAGCGCGAACGTGGAGCTGTTCGTGGCCGGCGGCGCGCTCGGGTTCCTCGGCTCTCTCTTGCTCCTGCTGGTCGTCTACTTCGCCGTCGCGCATCGCCGCATGCTCCCCATGGCGACGCGCATCGAAGACGACGAGGTCACGCTCGGCCGCGTTCACCCCGACGCGACGCTGGCCATGGTCGCCGTCTCGCTGAACGCGCCGTCCGGGCCGTTCGACGCCGCGCGCTGGCGAGGGCCGATCTGATCGGCCACGCGCTCAGACGTAGAGCGCGTCGATCTCGCGCGCGTACTTCTCGCCGATCGCCTTCCGCCGCACCTTCAAGGTCGGCGTCAGCTCGCCCGCTTCGTGCGTGAGCTCCGCGGGGAGGATCGCGAACCGCTTCACTTGCTCGAACTGCGACAGGCGCCGGTTCATCGCGTCGACCTCGAGCGACACGCGCGCGCGCACCTCGGGGTCGACGGCCAGCGCGGCCAGGCTCGCGTCGCGGCGGTTCTCGCGCGCGAACCGCTTCATCGCGTCGGCGTCGAGCGTGACGAGCGCAACGACGTACGGCCGGTTATCGCCGAACACCGCGGCGTGACTGATCCACGGCGACTGCTTCAGCATCGCCTCGATGTTCTGCGGCGCGACGTTCTTGCCGCCCGCGGTCACCAGGATGTCCTTCTTGCGATCGGTGATCGTGAGGTAGCCGTCGCCGTCGATCGTCCCGATGTCGCCGGAGTGGAGCCACCGGTCTTCATCGATCGTCTCGCGCGTCTCCGCGTCGCGTCGCCAGTACCCCTTCATCACGTTCGGTCCGCGAAGCAGCACCTCGCCGTCGGCCGCGATGCGCACCTCGGTCCCCGGGAGCGCGCGCCCCACCGTGCCGAAGCGGTACGCGGTCGGCGTGTTCAGGTTCGTGCCGGCGGTCGTCTCGGTGAGACCGTACCCCTCGACGACCCTCACGCCGCACCCCCAGAACCACTCGGCGAGCTCGCGCGAGAGCGGCGCGCCGCCGCTGATGGCGAACCGCAGGCGCTTGCCGAACCGCTGGCGGATCTGCCGCAAGACGAGCCGATCCGCGTAGCGCCTTTGAATCGCCAGCGCCCCTTCGACGCGCCGCCCGCGCTCTTCGGCCCGCGCGCACTCGACGCCCACCGACGTCGCCCAGTCGAACACCTTGCTCTTGATCTTCCCCTGCTGCGCCGCCTTCTCGTTGGCGACGGCGTGGATCTTCTCGTAGAGGCGCGGCACGCAGGCCATGAACGTGGGGTTCGTCTCGGCCGCGTTGTCGATGGCCGTCATCAGCGATTCGGCGAAGGTGATCGTCCCGCCGACGCGGATCATCCCGGCGACGAGGATCTTCGCGAAGACGTGCGCCATCGGCAGGAAGATGAGCTGATCGTCGTCGCTCGTGACGTCGAGCGCGGCCTCGAGCGCGCGCGTCTCGTAGGCGAAGCTCGCGTGCGTGAGCATCACCCCTTTGGGGTCTCCGGTCGTCCCCGAGGTGTAGAGGAGCGTCGCCAGGTCTTCGGGCTTCAGCGCCCGCGCGCGCGGCGCGACGAGATCTCCCTCGGCCGGCTCGCGCGTCTCGGCGCGCGTGACGAGCGAGCGCCACGAGAGGGTCTTGGCGCGCACGCGATCGGGGAGCGGGCTCAGACGCGCGTCGTCGAACGTCACGATCGCCGCGAGCGCGTCGATCCGCGCCGGCGCCACGTCGAGCACGCGCGTGATGAACGAGCCGTCTTCGCAGAAGAGGACCTTCGCCCCCGAGTCCTCGAGGATGTACGCCGCCTGCTCGCCGATGACGGCCGGGTAGATCGGCACCACCACGGCGCCGGCGAAGGCGCTGGCGGCGTCGGCGGTCACCCACTCTTCGCGCGTGTTGCCGAAGATGGCCACGCGATCGCCGTGCTCCACGCCGCGCGCGATGAGCTCGGCCGCCAGCGCATGAACGCGACGCGCCCACTCCTTCCACGTGACCGACTCCCAGACGCCCGCGCGCTTGGAGCGAAGCGCGGGACGATCCGGGTTCCGCGACGCCGAAGCCTCGAAGAGCGAGACGAGCGTCTCGTCATTCTCGCTCACGCCCGCAGCTCCAAGGCGAGCCGCCGCCTCAGAAGCCGTACTGGACGCCGAGCTCGGGGCTGAGCGAGATCAAGGTCGCGTTCTTCCCGAACGCCACGTTGAACCGCGGCCCGAACATCGCGGCGAACCGCGGCGTGAAGGCGTACCGGACGCCGCCGCCGAGCGAGAAGAACCCAGGCCCGCTGATGTTCCACGCTTGCTCGGTCCGCGACTGCCCCGCCTCGGTGGGGTGAAGCGGCGCGACGGTCACCGCGACCTGCGCGTCCCACTCCGAGACCCCGGTGGCGACCATCGCGTACGGCGCGAGCCCTTTGTTCGCCAGCGGATCGCGCCCGAACACCCACGTGCCGCGCGCTTCGACGTGAATCGGCGCGAACGTCTTCCCTTCGTTCTTCGCCGCCGTGCCGGTGTACGTGTTGAGCACGTAGCCGAGGCGCGCGCCGACGAGGAGGTTCGCCGTCGCGGCGTAATCGAAGCTGAGCATCACGCGGATGTTGCCCGGCGCGAACCCGCCCTGAACCTGATCGGACTTGTTGGGGTCGATGAGGCCGTTCGCCGTGCCGTCGGTGCGCGACGGATAGTCCACGCCGCCCGGGTCGGTGCAGTAGTAGCCGTTCGTGTTCACGGGGAGCGCCGAGCCGGATTGGCCGGCGGGGACGAGCAAGCACACCTGATTGGCGCTCGGCAGGAGGACGATGTCCCACTGCCCGGAGATCCCCACCCAGAACTTCGACCGCTTGCTCTTCGGCCCGCCGGCGGCGCACGTCTTGTCTTTGCACGAGCCGCTCTCGCACTCCGAGTCCTCTTCGCACTCCGAGCCTTCGCTCTTCAGCGAGCTGTCGGGCGTCTCTTCGCTGGCCGCGGGCTTCTTGCATCCGGGGAAGTCGGGCGGACAGTCGCCGGCGTCGGCGCACTGCTTCGGCGGGTCTTTGCCCGGGAAGTGCGGCGCGTCGCCTGAGAAGTCGCGCTTCACGACGGTCTTGAAGGGGTTGTTCCGATCGCCGCTCGTGGCCACGGGGTCGTTGTTCGCGTTGAACCCCTGCATGTAATAGACGAGGTCCCCCTGCTGCACGTCGACGCACGGGATCTCGGCGCCCCAACCCTTGTCCATCGACTTGGCGTCGATCGACTTCCACTCGGTCATCCCGAACGCCTTGTACTTCACGACGACCTTCGTGAGCGTCTCGGTCCCGGCGTACACGGCGTAGACCGGCAGCGGCGTGCGAACCATCTGCGCGGGAGCAGGCTGCACCGCGAAGTCGCCGGCCGAGGGAGCCGCCGACGGGGCGCCCGACGAGCCGACCTTGTTCTTCGCTTCGGCGAACGCGGCGTCGACTTCCTTCGAGCGGAGGTCGTCGTCGACCTTCACGTTCGAGTCGATCTTCAGCGCCTCGACGAACGAGGCGATGCCCGCGTCGCGGTTCTGCTTGCCGGCGACCTGGATGACGCCGACTTCCACCTTGATCTGCGCGCGGACGATGCTCGAGCACTTCTCGGTGCCGCACTTGCCGGCGGCCTGGTTCAATTTTTCGAGCGCCTTGTCGAAGTCGGTGGCGAGGTAGTCCTCCTGCATCGCCCTCTGCTCGAGCGCCTTGGCGGCGGCTTCCACCTTGGCGTCGGCCCTGGCGAGCGAAGGGCGAAACAGAACCACGACCACGAGCGCGAACGCGAGCGCGAGCGCGAGGATCGAGCGAAGAACCGGACGAAAAGGCACGCGGAATCTCCTTGGGGCACTCGTGACGAGCCCATCGCCCATACAACGATTTCGCAGCAATTTGTCCGACAAACGGCGTCTCTCGGCAGAGAGCGTGTTCAGTTGCCGGCTACGGCGTGCGCGATTCGGTGCGAATGAACTGCACGCGCCTGTTCAGCGCACGGTTCGCGTCGCTGCTGTTCGGCACGATCGGCTGCGTCGGGCCGTAGCCCTTCGACACGAGACGCGATGCCTCGATCTTCTTTCCGACGAGGTACTTCCGCACGGCGTCGGCGCGCGCTTGCGAGAGCTTCATGTTGTAGGCGTTGTCGCCCACGTTGTCCGTGTGCCCCTGCACTTCGAGCGAGACCTTCGGCATGTCCTTCAGGACTCCCGCGACCTGATCGAGGATGCCGAACGAATCTTTGAGGATCGTCGCCTTGCCGGTGGCGAAGTGGATCTGCTGGAGGATCCGGATCTCGCTCGCCGTGACGACGACGAGCTGATTCTTCTTCGGGCACCCGGGGCGCTCGCCGCCGGGGCTGCCGGGGGTGTTCGGGCAGAGGTCGTCGAGATCGAGGACCGTGTCGCCGTCGTTGTCCGGGTCGGGGCAGCCGTCTTCGTCCTGCCAGCCGTCGATGTCTTCGGGCTGGTTGGGACACTTGTCGAGCGCGTCGGGGATGCCGTCGGCGTCGTTGTCGAGATCGGGGCAGCCGTCGTCGTCGAGGTAGCCGTCGTGGTCTTCGGGCTCGATGAGACACGAGTCGTGCGAGTCGGCGATGCGATCGTTGTCGCTGTCGGGATCGTCGGGGCAGCCGTCGTTGTCGTCGTAGGCGTTCCAGGTCTCGGGCTGGTCGGGGCACGAGTCTTCGGTGTCGGGGTAGCCGTCGCCGTCGCGATCGCCCGGCGTCTCGACGAAGCCGCGCTCGGCGCATTTGTCGGGCGGGCTCTCGCTGAGCGCGGCCTGCGCGTTCGGCTCGGCGATCTCGAGGTGCGCCCTCGCCGCCGACATCTCGCCCTGGCTCAGATCGACGCTCGCGAACTCGAGCTGCGAGCGGGCGAGCGCGAGCTCACGCGGCGCGCACTTCATCGCGCCGTTCTTCTCGGCCTGCAGAACGACGCTCTCCAGTCCCTTCACGCGGCCGCGAAGCACCGGCCCTTGCGAGCACCCGCCGAGGACGAGCGCGACGAGCGCGGCCGACAGGATCTGCGACGCGACCCGCACGAACGACGACGTCATTCGCGTCCCGCCGCCTTGTGCGCCGACTGCGCCAGATCGATCGCCTTGCCCGCGTACTCGTCGGCGGTGTCTGCGAAGTGCGTGGCGTCGCCGTAGTTCGCCTGGCTCGCCTCGACCTGCGCCTGCTCGAGGTGCGCCTTCGCGTAGTAGTACTCGTACGGCGCGAGCTGCTCGGCGCCGATCTCGCGCGCTTCTTCGAGGCGCGCCGACGCGCCGTTCACCGAAGCGGCGTAGAGCACACCGCCGCAACCCGTCACGCATGCGAGGCATGCGACCAGAAGGGACGACGCGATCAGACGGGTCCGCATCACGCTGTGGCGACGGTATCGTTCGCGAACGATCGTGGTCAACTGAGAGTTCGCGAGGGACCGACGTTCGTACCGCCGCTGCCGCTCGGCGTGCGGAGCGGGAGTGTCGGCGACACTCCGCGGAGTCTCGGCGAGTGAAGACGTCTCCTGCGCGAGTCGGCCCGGTGGGACGCGCACCCGACGCCTCGGGAAGCCGGCCCGACGCCGTGGACCGCGCACCCGACGCCTCGGGAAGCCGGTCCGACGCCGTGGACCGCGCACCCGACGCCTCGGGAAGCCGGTCCGACGCCGTGGACCGCGCGCCCGACGCCTCGGGAAGCCGGTCCAACGCCTTGGATCGCGCACCTTGCGCTCCGGGACGCCGAGGGGACACGTCGGACCGCGCATCCCACGCTTCGGGATGCTGAGGTATCGCCTCGGGAGGCCCTAGGATTCGGGACGCTAGATCCTTCGGAAGACGCCCACGACCACGCCGAGCAGCATCGTCGGCTTGAAGTCCATCGCGCGCACCAGGATGGGCGCCATCGTCTTGTTCGCGGGCTGGAAGCGGACGTAGTCCTTCTCCGGGTAGAAGTACTTCACCGTCGCTTCGTCGCCGATGAGCGCGACCACGATCTCGCCGCGCTGCGCGGTGAGCTGCTTGCGGACGAAGATGTAGTCGCCGCTCAGGATGCCGGCGTCGATCATCGAGTCGCCCGTCACGCGCAGCCCGAACACTTCGCGCCCGCCCTTGAGCAGGCCGCGATCGATCCGCACCGTGTCGATGACGTGCTCTTCGGCGAAGAGCGGCAACCCGGCGGCGACGCGCCCGAGCACCTGCACCTCGACCAGATCGTCATCGTTCGCCGGCGCCATCGGCGCCACGTCGGGCTGGCCGATCACGCCGAGACCCGTCGGACGGAGCGCGCGCGACTTCATGTCTTCGCGCGTGAGGTACCCCTTACGCTCGAGCGCGCGGAGGTGATCGTTCACTCCGTTGGTCGAGCGAATGCCCATGCGCGCGCCGATTTCGCGGAGCGTCGGAGGGTATCCGCGGTCGCTGATCGACTGGCGGATGTAGTCGAGCACCATCTGCTGGCGTTGAGTCAGGCCTTGCATGTCGCCTGTACATTACTGAACGAACGCGCACGCCGTCAAAAGAATCGCCGTGATCGCGCGATGCGCGAGTCACTTCGAGGCGGGCGCGGCAGCGGAGGCGGCCGCCCATCTCTTGAGAAAAACCCCGTCAAACGGCTCGCCGTGGCAGGTTTTGCACTCGTTCTTCTTGCCGCTTCGAAGGTTCAGCCCCTTCGCGAAATTCGTCTCCATCCAGTGGCTGAGCGCCTTGTCGTCGTGACGATCGAGCAGGGGCGTCAGGTGGCCTTGGTGACAGGAGTCGCAGTAGACGGGCGTACCGTTCGCCATCGAGACTTCGCGGACGAAGTGGTTCCACATGCCGACCGCGATCGCCTTGCGCGGCGTCGCTGCGGCGAAGTCCCCCTCGACGTGGCAATCGGTGCAGCGCGCGCCGAGCGCCTTGGTGAAGGTTTTCATCACCTTTCTGAGCTGTTCGGGCGGGAGCTGATCGAGCGCCGGGAGCGCGGCCGGATCGAGGCCGAGCGCCTTCAGATCGCCCTCCATCGTCGTCGCCGCGATCGGCTTCATCGGCCCCGCGAAATTCTCGTCGCCGAAGGTGGCAGCGCCATTCCCGCTCGGCGGACCTTGCGGCGCCGGCGCGCTCACGGCGGGCGTCGCCGGGGTCGCGGGAGCCCGGCTCTGCGCGCCGCCGCACGCGGCCGAGGCGACGAGCACGAGAGAAACGATCAGAGTTCGCATCAGAATTTCACGCTGGTGGAGAGGAACGTCAGCTTGTCGTTGGTCTCGCGGAGGCGCGCGCTCAGCATGCGCACGCACGCCCACAACACTTCGTACGCCAGGTCCTTGTGCATGAAGAGGAGATCTTCGAACGCATCCTTGGTGATGACGAGCAGGCGGCATCGCTCGTGGGCGCGCGCGTCGGCCGATCGCGGCGACTCGTCGAGGAGCGCCATCTCGCCGAACACCTGACCCCCGCCGAGCACCGCCAGCGCTTCCTCGCCCATGCCCGCCACCTCGCGCGAGATGCGGACCTTCCCTTCGAGGATGATGAACAGCTTGTCGCCCGGATCTCCGTACTGAAAGATCCGCGTGCCGAGCGCGTGCGCCTCTTCGGTCGTGACCTGCGCGATGAGCGAGAGCGCTTCGCGCGTGAGCCCGTCGAAGAACGGCACCTTCGCGAGCTGGTCTTCGCGCTCCGAAGCCGTGGAGGCGTGGGCTGCGTTCATTCGATGCACCGCGAGGTTACGCTCGCATCGCGCGAATGGTCCAGCGCGTGGTTAGTGCTCTCCCTGCGCCGCCAACCACCGCTCGGCTTCCAACGCCGCCATGCATCCGGTCCCCGCCGCGGTCACCGCTTGCCGGTAGACGAAGTCCTGAACGTCGCCCGCGGCGAAGCAGCCATGCACGCTGGTCTGCGTCGTGCCGTGCTTGGTCTTGATGTAGCCGTTGTCGTGGAGGTCGAGCTGCCCCTTGAAGAGGTCAGTGTTCGGCGTGTGACCGATGGCCACGAAGAAGCCGGTCACGGGGACGTCCTTGAGCTCGTTCGACGGCAAGTGACGGACGCGCACGCCCGTGACCTCGCCCTTCTCGATGCCGAGCACCTCTTCGATGCCCGTGCTGTAGAGGATCTTGATCTTCGCGTTCTTCTGCACGCGATGCTGCATCGTCTTGCTGGCGCGGAACTCTTCGCGCCGGTGAACGAGCGTGACGCTGGCGGCGAGGCCCGAGAGGTACATCGACTCTTCCATCGCCGTGTCGCCGCCGCCGATGACCATGACGTGCTGGTTGCGGAAGAACGCGCCGTCGCACACCGCGCAGGCGCTGACGCCCTTCCCCTTCAGCGCGTGCTCGCTCTCGAGCCCGAGCCACTTCGCCTGCGCGCCGGTGGCGATGATGAGCGTCTCGGACTTGTGCAGCGTGTCGTCGTCGCCGGCCCAGACGTGGAACGGGCGCTTCGACAGGTCGACCCTGTTCACGTCCTCGCTCTTGATCTCGACCCCCTGGTGCTCCGACTGACCGCGGAACGCGGCCATCAGATCGGGGCCGGTGATCTTCGCCGGGAAACCCGGGTAGTTCTCGACGTCGTTGGTGATCATGAGCTGGCCGCCGGGGATTCCCCCTTTGACCATGCCCTCGAAGAGCAGCGGCTTCAGGTTGGCGCGCGCTGCATAGATGCCCGCGGTGTGACCTGCGGGGCCGGAGCCGATGATGATGACCTTACGGGGAGACGTCATGGCCGTAAGTATAGCCATGCGAGAACGCCCGTCGCACGGCGATCGCGTCCAACCGCCGGCAAAGACGCTGCTACTTCAAAAACGGTACGTGGCGCCGACGTTGATCTGCGTGAACGCGTTCGTGATCGTCCCGAGGTTCACCGGCCACGCCGTCTTGTACGTGGGCGTTCCGTTCGGACACACGCCGTTCGTCGGCGTGCCAGTGAGACACAGCGTTCCGGCGAGGCCGCTGAGCCCCGGACCGCTGGCGTTCGTGTTGCTCGTCGTGGCGATGAACGTGTGGCCGATTCCCAGCGAGAACTCGAGCGCCTTCTTCTGCGTCTCGTCGCCGAAGTGGATCCGGTACGTCCCGCCGGCGGCGATGCCGACCCGCTGCTGCCCGGCGAAGTCGATGTTCTGGTACTGCGAAGACTGCGCCGCGGTCTCGAAGTACGCGCCGGCGCGGACGGCGAGCTGATCAGGGAGAATGTTGTAGTCGCCACCGAAGCGGGCGCCGACGACGTCCTTGTAGTTGTGCGGGACGCTGGCGTCCGGCGGAAGGAACGAGCCGTTGATGCCGGGGGTGGGAATGCCGTTCGGAATGGCGATGTTGATCGCCTGGAACTGGCTGTCGTGGGCCCACGTGAGATCGGCTTCGATGTCGAAGATGTCCTGCGACATCGGGTCGCGACGGTGGACCATGTCGGCGCCGGCGCGCGGCTGGTGGAAGCGGAAGCCGACCTTCGCTTCCATCGGGATGGGGACCGTCACCGAGACGCTGTTGGGCGAGCACGTCCCGGGTTTCGTGTTCTTGACGCCGCAGTCGCTGTCCATCGTGTCACCGACCCGCAGCCCCTTGCCACTGCCGGTCGTGGTGATGACGTCGCCCGAGGCCTTGATGTTGGAGATGAACTTGTACCAACCGGCGATGTCGATCTGATCGGTGGGGCTCCAGAGAACGCCGCCGACCACGCCGGGGATGAAGAGGTCCTTCGCCTTCAGCTCCGCTTTGACGTCGTTGCCGGCGCCGCCGAGACCGGCCGCCTGGTTGTTCTCGTTGGCGACGATGGCGTAGTTCGAGAAGTCGACCGTCGAGAAGCCCCAGATGAGGCCGATGCCCAGGCGCAGGCGATCGACCACCTCGGCGCCCACGGCCAGCGTCGGCGTGAGGAGCACCGTGTTCGCGCTGGTGAGCAGGTAGCGCTGGGGCGATTGCGGCGAGGTCACCGAGTTCGAGTCGGGCCACGTCGATTGCCCCGAGGCGCTCGGCGCGACGACCGCGAAGCCCAGGCCGACGCGCGGCGTGAGGCGATACGTCATGGCCAGAGCCGGATCGGGGAACGGAGTGCCGCCGTTGCAGACCTGCGGGTAGTTGTGGCCGGGCGCGGTGCCGTCGCCCTGCGTCGTGTCGTTCGTCGCCTTGAGACGCGTGAAGCACGTCTTCATGATGTTCACGTTCGCCTGCAACGTGACGCGCGTGTCCTGACCGGCGAGACCGGCCGGGTTGTAGAACGCAGCCAGCGGATCGCTCGCGCGCGCGACCCACGCGCCACCGCGGCCCATCTGCTCCGAGCCGTTGTCGCCGACCTCTTCGACCGTGGTCGCTCGCGCGCTCCCCGCGCAAAACACCGCCGCCGCGCCCAGCCCCAGCGCGAGCTTCGCTCGGGCTCCGATGATCGGGTTTCGCATGGTTCCTCTACTCTTTCACCGGCGTCGCCTTCAGTGAGGCGCGCCCTTCTTTCACATAGACCGAGAAGCGAACGCGCCTGCATCCGTGCCGCGCCATGAGCGCGTCGCGGTTCTTCTTGAGCGTGTGCTGGAACTTGTCGAACGTGAGGCCGTCGGTCGCTTCACCGCACTGCTTCTTCGTTCGGATGAAATCTTCGTAGACGCTGAGCCACTCGGCGGTGTCTTCCGACGCCTTGTGCTCGCCGGTCGCCGCGGCGAGGACCTCGGCGGGGATGGCGGCGACCATCGTCGCTTCTTCGTCTTCCGATTCGTCGTAGGGGCGTTGCGGAGCGGGCGGCGGAGGCGGAGGTCCCGGGGGCGCCGGGCGCGCGCCGGTCTGCGACAGCTTCGCTCCGGCCGCAGGTGCAGCGGGCGCGGGCGGAGGAGCGGGGCGAGCCCCGGGCGCGGCTTGCGCCA
>PLXW01000160.1 GCA_003151595.1 Myxococcales bacterium | reverse complement strand
TTCTCGAGCGCCGTGAGCACCGGCAACAGGTTGTACGCCTGGAAGATGAACCCGATCTTCGACGAGCGGAACTTCGCCAGCTGCCCGTCGCTCATCTTCGAGAGCTCTTCGCCCGCGACCTTCGCCGTGCCCGACGTGGGCTTGTCGAGCCCCGCGATCAAGTTGAGGAGGGTCGACTTCCCCGAGCCGCTCGGTCCCATGAGCGCCTCGAACGCCCCTTCGGGGACCTCGAGGTCCAGGTTCTGGAGCACGTTGACCGCTTCTTTTCCGCGGTAAAACGTCTTCGACACGCCACGCATCTCGACGATCGCGCTCATCACGTCCCCTTCTCTTTCACTTTCGATCCGTCCACGACTTCCGGCGGCGGCGCCGACACGGCGTGCGCGCCGCTCGGCGGTCCGTCGAGCAGCTCGACGCTCGTGCCGATCGAGGCGCCCACGGTCACGGGCGTCGCATGCACGACGCCGTTGTCGACCACCATCACCACCTTGCGCCCGCCGCGATCGACCACCGCGTCGGCCGCGATCACCTTCTTCGGCGGCGCCTTCAGCGCGTCGTCCGTGATGGGCGCGTTGAGGAAGCTCGCGCGCACGCTCATCTCGGGGAGCACGCCGTCCATGTCGTCGGTGAACTTCACCTTCACGACGATCGTCGCCTTCGAGCGATCGACGCGCTTGCCGAACTCGACGACCGCGCCGCGGTAGTGGTGATCCGGGTATGCATCGAGCACCAGCTCGACGGGGCCGCCGATCTTGATGAGCGAGAGGCGCCCTTCGGGGACATCGACCTCGGCGAGCAGCGACTTGAAGTCGACCAGCTCGACGATCGGATTCGTGTCGGCCGGCGTCGCCATGTAGCCGGGCATCGCCGGCTTCGAGACGACGACGCCGTCGATCGGCGCGACGATCGTGCGCTGGTACAGGTTCACGCCGAGCGTCGAGCGATCGGCTTCGGCCGACGTGACCTCGGCCTGCGCGGCCTTCACTTGCTGCGTGAGCGACGTGCGCTGCGCGACGAGATCGTCGAGCACGCTCTTGCTCTCCGCGCCGTGCTCGACGAGCGGGGTCTCGCGCGCGATCTTAACGTTCGTCTCGGCCAGCGTGGCCTTCGCGGTCTCGACCTTCGCCTCGGCCACGGCCACCTTCGACGCCGACGCCGCCACCGCGCTCCTCTGATCGCGCGTCTCCAGCTCGGCCAGCACCTGCCCGGCCTTCACTGTGTCGCCCTCTTTGACGAGGACGCGCGCGATGCGCCCGATGTCGTGCGGCCCGACCTTCGAGGTGATCTGCGGGATGATGTACCCCGTGGCCGTCACTTGAATGGACGACTGCACCGGCGAGAGCATCGTCACGTCGGTGACCGACACCTCGGTCTTGTAGACCTCGGCCCGCACGCGCGGGAACTCGACCCACGCGACGCCTCCGATCACGGCGACGAGCACCGTGAAGAGCGCGAAACGTTTCCCGCTGCCGCCGCCTTTTTCCTCTCGGTCGATGCGGAGCGACGCGAGATCGGAGCTCAATTGATCGGTCACGACGGGCGTTATCTAGCACGCGATGCGCTCGCGCCATAGGCACCAAACGCCATGAAAATAGCCCAAGGCGCCACCAAAGCCGCGTGTCTCTCGCCTGTCGGAACGCGGACAGCGCGTCAGCGTCGTGTAGCGCGGACGCCTTCGGCGCCGCCTAGCGTCGATACGGGGTGCCGCCCCGTTCGCGCGCGATCGAGAGCGCGACGAGGTGCGCGAGGACATCGACGCCCGAGGCCGACGAGCTGATGACGGTCGACTCCGCAGTGGTCCCATGGCGAACGGCGCGCTCGGGGATGCGCGCGCGCGTGACGAGACGCTCGTCGTAGGCCGCGTGGGGCGCGTGTTGGCCGAGGAGGCGCGTGGTCGTCGCGAAGTTCTCGATCGTGGTGCGCGCGAGCGCCGGGCCGAGCCCTTCGTAGTGCGTCGACTGCTCGCGCAGGATCCACGGCGTCCGCCCGCTCTGGCGAAACACGTAGAGCACCTGCTCGCGCCGCTCGGAGCTCTCCTTCGTCTGCTTCGTCACCGTGGTGGTGTTGGCGAGGCCGCCGCTGAGGATCGATTTCCCCACGTCGAACTTTCGCTCCGTGGTCTTCGTCTCCGTCGCCGTTCGCGCGCGATGCCAGGCGCGGAGCAGGCAGAGCACGTCGGTCCACTCCAGCGCTTCGCTTCCTGCATAGAGGCCGCGCGCGTCGAGCGTGAAGCGATCGAGCGCGATCATCGCCTCGGACGAGACCACGTCGCTCCCGTCGCACGCCACCGCGTCGCCGCCGCGCGCGCGCAGCGTCTCCACGAGGTCGTGCGCGCGCAAAGCGTCCGCCGTCGTCTCCACGATCGCCGGATACCCCGCGGCCACGGTCATCCGCGCTTCGTACGCCAGGACGCCGAGGTCCTCCGCGAGCTGCGCGACGCGCGCGTCGTCCATCGCGTCGCCCGTGAGGAGCGTCACCAGGATCACGCCACCGATCGTACGCCCATCGAACGGTCGCGCGTGTACGCTCTCGCATCGTGAGCACCGCGGAAATCCTGTGCTTCGCGCGCCTCCAGGCAGCCTCGGCCGAGGCGGCGATCCGAGCGCTCGCGCGTGAGCTGCATCGCGCGGGGCACGTGAACGACTCGTTCGAAGCGGCGGCGGTGGCGCGCGAGCGTCGCTCACCGACGGGGTTGCCGTTCGAAGGGGGCGCTGTGGCGTTGCCGCACGCCGAGCCGCAGCACGTGGCGTCGCATGCGCTGGCGATGGCGACCCTGGCCGCGCCGGTGAAGTTTCGACAGATGGGCGATCCCGCGACGCAGCTCGAGGTCGCGCTCGTGGTGATGCCCGCGCTGACGGCGAAGGAACAAGCGTCGGCCGGCCTCTCGCGCCTCATCGAGCTCCTTCAAGACGCCACGCTCCGCGCCTCGCTCGCTTCGGCCGCCGACGCCGACGCGATGCGCGCCTTGATCGCGTCACGCTGGACGGCCGCATGAACGGTCTCGACTCGGCGGTCCACTACGTCCTCGATCTCGGCGCACCCGTGATGATGCCGGTCATCATGACGCTGCTCGGCCTCGCGCTCGGGCAGGGGTTCGCCAAGAGCTTCCGCGCCGGGCTCACCGTCGGCGTCGGCTTCGTGGCCATCGGTCTCGCCATCGGGCTGCTCGTCCAAGTCGTCGGCCCCAAGGCGATGGCCTTCGCCGACGTACTCGGCCTCAAGCTCGACGTCCTCGACGTCGGGTGGCCGATGGGCGCTGCGGTCTCCTTCGCTTCTCCGATCGCCGCGGCGCTGATCCCCGCGGTCCTGATCCTCAACGTCGTCCTCGTGGCGATCAAACAGACGCGCACCGTCGACGTCGACATCTGGAACTACTGGCACTTCATCTACACGGGCGCGCTCATCAGCGCGGCCACCGGCTCGATGGCGCTCGGCGTCGTCGGCGCGCTCATCACCGCGTTCGTCATCTTCAAGATGGCCGACTGGACCGCGCCCGCCGTCGAGCACCACTTCGGCCTCGAAGGGATCTCGCTCCCGCACACCGAGACGCTCAACTGGGCGCCGCTCATGTACGCGCTCGAAAAGATCGAGCGCAACATCCCCGGCCTCTCGCGCCTCCACGCCGACCCCGCCTCCGTTCGCAAACGACTCGGCCTCCTCGGCGAGCCGATCCTCATGGGCGCGGTCATGGGCATGCTCCTCGGCGCGCTCGGTGCGATCCCCGATTTCCGCGCGGGCCTCGTGGGCAAGGCGGTGAAAGACATTCTCACGCTCAGCGTGAGCATGGCCGCGGTGCTCGTCGTGCTCCCCAAGATGGTCGCCATCTTGATGGAGGGACTCATCCCGATCTCCGAAGGCGCGCGCGAGTTCTTGCAGAAGCGATTCCCCGGTCGCGACGTGCTCATCGGCCTCGACGCTGCGGTCGTGATCGGTCACCCGGCCAATATGGCGGTCGCGCTACTGTGTGTCCCAATTGCCCTCCTGCTCGCGCTCGTCTTGCCGGGCAACCGCATGCTCCCGTTCGGTGACCTCGCGGCGCTCCCCTTCTACGTTCTGTGGGGAGTTGCCGCGTCGCGAGGGAACATGGTGCGCGGGCTCATCAACGCGATCGTGATTCTCTGCTTCATCCTCTGGATAGGCACGAGCCTCGCACCGCTCACGACCGAGCTCGCGCGTGCGGCGCATTTCGCGCCGGAAGGTTTGTCGGGCACAGCTGGCCAGTACCGCGAATGGTCAGGAGTCGCGTTGGGCAGTCACGTCGTTCCCTGGATCGTCCTCCAGTTGTTCCGCCCCGGTACGCTCCTGGTGGGGGCCGCCGCGGCCGTCGCATATGCGGGCGTGTGGTGGTGGGTTCGCGGCGAGATTCGGTCGCAGTTCGCCTCCGAGATCGCCTCGAAGGAGCGCGCCTCGCGCAGCGCGAGCGGCGACGGCGACATCGACAAGAACGCGTCATGAAGCTGTTGCTCCCCGACGCGCTCCACGCGCGCCCCGCGAACTTGCTGGTGCGCCTGGCCGCGCAGCATCGCGCGACGATCCACGTTCGCAAAGGGACGTGCCGCGCCGACGCGCGCAAGATCCTCGACGTGCTCTCGCTCGGCGCGGCGAAGGGGGACGAGATCGAGCTGTTCGCGGAGGGTGACGGCGCCGAAGAGGCGATCGCGGCGATCGCGGAGCTCATCGCACGGAACTTCGACGCCGACCTGGTCCCCGAGACCGGGAGCGGCGCGGTCGAAGGGATCGCGATCGGCATCGCGCTCGTGGTGATGGCGACGGAGCGCACGTCGCGTCCGCGCGGAACGCGTGAGGAAGAGCGCGCGCGACTCAACGCGGCCGAGACGCACGCCCTCGCCGAGCTCGACACGCTGATGGCTGGCCTCGCGCCCGACGAGCGCGCGCTGTTCGAGCCGGAGAAGGTGATCGTGCACGAGGTGGGGGAGAGCGCGCGCGCGCGGATCTACGACGGCGAGACGAGCGAAGACGCGATCATCGCGCTGACCACGGGTGCGGCGACGGACCTCTTGATCGACGCGCGCGCGCGGCTCATCGACGCGCTGTCCGACGGCGACCCGATGCGCGAGGCGATCGCGCGGGCAGAGGCCATTCGAGACGACATCGTCATCGTCGTCGAAGTGCTCACGCCGTCGCTGGTCGCGTCGCTCCCGCCGCACGTGCGCGGGATCGTGGCCGTCGACGAAGAGCCGGGCGACGTCGACGGCGCGAGCGCCGACGCGAGACGGATGCGCACGTCGCACGCCGCGATCCTCGCGCGCGGTCGCGAGATTCCGCTCGCGCTCGTGCCGTCGCACGTGGCGATGGGGATCACCGACGGAGATCCCGTGGTCGTGGACACGACGCTCCCCGCGGCACGTGTATGGGTCTCGCCGAGCGAGGCGCTGGTGATCGACGCGCGGGCGCGTCGCGAGCATCACGCGAAGGCGAACCGCGGCGACGTGGCGCGGGCCATCGATCGCGTGACCGAGGCGCTCGGCGTGGCGCTCCTGGTGAACGTCGGCTCGCTCCACGATCGCGTGCCGGAAGGGACCGCAGGGGTCGGCCTCTTGCGAACGGAGCTCTTGTTCGCAGGGCGAACGAGCGCGCCGAGCGAGAACGATCAGTGCGCCGCGCTCCTCGCGGTGGCGCGGGCGGCGAAGGGAAAAGTGGTCACCGCGCGACTGTGGGACGCGGGGGGCGACAAGCCGCTCCCGTGGCTGGCGTCGGGCGATCCGGAGGCGCGCGGCGCCGCGCTTCTCTTCGCGCACCCGGCGATCCTGCACACGCAGCTCGCGGCCATCGCGCGCGCGGCGTCGCTGGCGAACGTTCGTGCGCTCATCCCCATGACGCGAAGCGCGTCCGACGTGCACGCCATCCGCGCGTACCTGCCGAACGTGAAGGTGGGCGCGATGATCGAGACGCCCGAGGCCGCCAACGCGGCCGACGCCATCGCCGACGCCGCCGACTTCGTGTGCATCGGCACGAACGATCTCGCGTCGCTCGTCCTCGGCGTCACGCGAAGCGACGCGGGCCAGGCGCTCGACCGGCGCGTGCTGGCCATCGTTGCCCAGGTCGTCGAGCGCGTTCACGCGCGCGGAAAGCGGGTCACGATCTGCGGCGAGGTCGCCGCCGACGAGCGCGGCGCGCGGATCCTCGTGGGCCTCGGCGTCGACGCCCTCAGCGTCGCCGCTCCGCGCGTCGGCGCCGCCGCGGCGATCCTCGAAGGCGTCACGCGCGACGAATGCCTCGCCGCCGCGCGTGCGGCGCTCGCCTCGTAGCCAACTGGTCTACGCTCTCGCCGCATGAAGAAGATCCTCGTCGCCTGCGGCACCGCGATCGCCACCTCCACCGTGGTCGCCAAGAAGCTCGAAGAGAAGCTCAAGGCGCGCGGGCTCGCGGTGGCGATCGATCAGTGCAAGGCGTCGGAGGTCGGCAGCAAGGCGTCTGCGTACGACCTCATCGTGTCCACGACCGAGGTCGACGACGCGCGCGGCAAGCCGTACCTGCGGACGCTCTCGTTCCTCACGGGCGTGGGCATCGACGCCGACATCGAGAAGATCGTGAAGCTCCTCGGCGCATGACGTTCGCGTACCCGCGCGGCCTTCGCGGCCCCGTCGTGCAGGATGTGATGCTCGTGGCGGCGTGGTTCGTGAGCGTGTTCCTGATCGACGTCCCCGCGGTTCGCTTCTCGCTGCTCGTCTCCATCCCGCTGGTGCTCGCGTGGGGCGCGGCGACGCTTCACTTCCCATCGCGCGTCGATCTCGACGACGACGGCATCGCCTTCTTTCACTACGCGCGCGTGCATCGCTTCGCGTGGCGCGACGTGGCGCGCGTTCGCGTGCGGAAGTTCCTGGTGAAAGATCGCGTGCTGGTGCGGATCGAGCCGAGCTCGGCGTGGCGCGGGCGTTACTGGCTGGTGGACTCGCTCGTCGGCTTCGACGCGCTCGTGGCCGCGCTCGACGCGCGCGCGCGCGTCACGCACATCACACGCTGAGCTTCAGCGCGCCGAGCGTCTTGGCCACGTCGGCCCCTTCCCACACGATCGCGTTCAGCGCGCCGAGCCACGGCACGTCGCGCACGTCACGTTCGCGCGCGAACCTCCACGCCGTCGCGATCGCCGCGTACCCCTCGGTGAGCAGCCCCTCGGCCGCCATCTCCGCCGCCACGTCGCGCGCCGGCTTTCCCCGACCGACCCGCTCACCGAACGCGCGGTTGCGCCCGGCCGCCGCGGTCACGTGGAGATCGCCGACGCCTGCCGCGCCGTACACCGTCTCGTCGCGCCCACCGCCAGCCCGCGCGATGGCGCGCATCTCGACGATCGCTTGCGAGAAGCACGCGGCGCGCGCGTTGTGGCAGTCCTTGCCGACGAGCCCGTCCCAGAGCCCGAGCCCGGTGGCGTAGGCGTTCTTCAACGCCGAGCAGATCTCCGCGCCGGCGATGTCGTCGGTCGTCGCCACGTTCAAGTGATCGCCCCCCAGCGCGCGCTTGCACGCTTCGGCGTCCGGTCCTGCGAACTGCATCAACGTGAGCACGCGCCTTGCGATCTCGATCGCCTTCGCCGGTCCCGCCGCATGCACGAACCGCACGGCGCGCCCGATCCGCTCGGGCACCACCACGTCGATCCGATCCATCTTCCCGCTCTTCGCTTCCAGAAATCCCTTCGACACCGACAGCACCGGCACGTCGGGGAGATACGGCGCGGCCTTCGTCATCACCGGCACCGCCCCCTCCGAGCTCACCGCGTGCACCACGAGCTCCGCGCCCGCCAGCGCTTCGGCCAGCCGCGCGCTCCGGAGGATCGTGATGCCGTCGAGCGTCAGCCCCAGCCGCGGGTGCGGCTCGCCGCGCTCGCATGGATCGATCAGCGCATCGTCGAGCCACGTCCCCCAGAGCCGCACTTCGTGGCCGCGCATCTTCGCGACCGTCGCCATCGCGCTCCCCATGTACCCCGCACCGAGCACCGTCACCTTCATGCGCGCATCATCGAACACTTCATTGGCGTGCGGAAGTTGGCCGCGCTCGGAGCGCGGGCGTAGCGCTCGATCGTGAGGCGCGGCACGCGCCAAGCAACGCGCCCAGAGGCGTGAAGACAAGGAGGCAATCGATGCGAGCGCTCTACGCGGTTTCGGTCGGGATGGCGCTCTCCGCGGTCGCGGTCTCAGGAGACGCCGGCGACAAGCCGATCGTGATCGGTGAGGTTTCTTCGCAAGTTGCGCGCGACGGGATCGACTACGCGTCGCTCGTCCGGTCCGCTTCGGAAGACGAAGTGCGCGCGCTCGACATGAGTCACGTGCCGCGCGGCAAGCGGGTCATCGTCTCGGTCGCGCTGGTGCGAATGGACACGTTCGCCGAGACGCGCACCACGGACGCCACGTGCGAGATCAGCGCGACCCTTCGCGACGCCAAGCGCGGAGCGGTCTTCGCGATCCTCGAAGGGAGGGCGCGCGCCAAGAGCGACGGCGCCCCGAACCGCGTGGAGCTCTCGGCCCTTCAGGGCGCTCTGCACGGGGCGCTCGCGCGCATCCCCGACGTGCTCCGTCACTGATACAATTCGACCCCAGCCACAAAAGCCACGGCAGAACAGGGGTCGATCATGAGCAAGACGCTTCTCGAACAGCTCAGCGAGATGACGGTCGTCGTCGCCGATACCGGTGACTTCCAATCCATCGAGAAGTTTCGTCCCCGCGACGCGACCACGAACCCGTCGCTCATCACGGCCGCGGCGCTGATGCCGGCGTACGCGCCGATCGTCGACGAGACGCTCGTCTGGTCACGCCGCGAAGCGGGAGCGAAGGCGTCGAAAGACGACGTGGTGAAGCGCGCGATCGATCGCCTGGCGATCGAGTTCGGCCTGCGCATTCAGAAGATCGTGCCCGGCCGCGTCTCGACCGAGGTCGACGCGCGCCTGTCGTTCGACACGAAGGCGACGGTCGAGAAGGCGCGCACGATCATCCAGCAGTACGAGGCGGTGGGCGCCTCGCGCGCGCGCGTGCTCATCAAGATCGCCTCGACCTGGGAAGGGATTCGGGCCGCCGAGATCCTCGAGAAGGAGGGAATCCACTGCAACCTCACGCTTCTCTTCGGGATGCATCAAGCCGTCGCCTGCGCCGAGGCGAAGGCCACGCTCATCTCGCCGTTCGTCGGGCGCATCCTCGATTGGTACAAGAAGGACACGGGGCGCGATTACCTTCCGGCGGAGGACCCGGGCGTCCTCTCGGTCACGCGCATCTACCGCTATTACAAGCGCCACGGGCACGGGACCGAAGTGATGGGGGCGAGCTTCCGCAACCTCGGCGAAATCACCGAGCTCGCGGGGTGCGATCTCCTCACGATCGCGCCGGCGCTGCTCGCCGAGCTGGCGGGCAAGACGGGCGACCTTCCGCGGAAGCTGGAGCCCAAGTCGGCGGCCGCGCTCGGCGAAGAGCGGATCGCGATCGACGAGGCGACCTTCCGCAAGATGCACGAGACCGATCGGATGGCGAAGGACAAGCTCGAGGAAGGGATCGCCGGGTTCACCAAGGCGCTCGTCGCGCTCGAGAAGCAGCTGGCCGAGCGGCTCGACGTCGTCGGTGGGTGAGGTCGGTGGGTGAGAAACGGCGCACTCGCGTGCGCCCGCACACGCCCACTCGTGCAGAACGCGCACGCCCCACTGTGCATCCGATGGTGCACGAGTTGATCGCTTTGGGGACGGAGTGAGGACTCGAGTCCTCACCTCGCGCGCGCCATCTACGCGGATTGCGCCGATTTCTTCCCAAAAATCGTTCGCCGATTCGGGGCACGACGATTGCTGATCATCCTTCTCGTATGAAGGGCCGTGGTTTTTTCGTAACGCTCGCAACCGTCCTCGCCACCAGCCTGAGCGCCGTGTCGGCGAGCGCGGAGCCGCTCAACGAGATCATTCCGCGTCTCATCAACGACGGGGGCTGGCTCACCGCTCACTATCCCGGCCAACCGGTCGACAAGGAGCACCCCTCTCTCTTCACCCGTCACGAGCCGTCGGCCGCGCCGACCGCGTTCATCGGAAGCGAGCTGCACATTGCAGTTCTGGCCCGAGATTGGCGCGAGGCGTACAGCCTGACTGACGGGCGCGCGCTCCTCTTCGATCGCGTGCGACTGATTCGTTCCAGCCGCATGGCGGTCACGCGCGTGAGCATGGCGGGCGGGAAGCTCCTGCCGTACGTCGAGATGTCGTTCGGTCAGTGGCGAGCGGATGTCGATCTCGTGCCGTGGTTGAAGAGCGATACGGAAGTCGCCGGCCAGATCGCGCTCGGCTTCGAGATGCACATCGCGCCGCGCTGCGCGTTCGCGTGGGACGTCGAAGAAACGCAGATCTACGTGGACCAAGAGAAGAACGTCCCGGCGACGCGCCTCGTCGCCTCGTTCGCGGCCCTTCGCGCCGAGTTCTAGGCTGCCACGCTCAGTCCGCTCAGGCGGGTAACATCCGGCGCGAAAAGCGCGGGTTTCGCCCTGCGCGCACCTCAACTGTAGCGATTCGCCTCATGCGGCGCGGAACGCTACGGGGCGCCAGGGAGCGATCGCTGAAATCACGAGGGAATCACGCTGCCGTACGCTGGCGCGCGTTCTGCTTAGGACACTCCCGCAACGTCGGGACGTTTGGCCTGTTCGGGACTGGTGCCCGGAGCGACACGCACGCCCCCCCTCCAAAGACCCACAAAGCACAGGAGCTAGACACTCATGATCAACGAGAACGACGCCACGAACCTTTCGCAGCCCGTCATTCAGTCCACGGAGTCGACCGACAAGCCGCGTAAGCCGCGCGGGTTCGCCGCGATGGACCCGAAGCTCGTGAGCGAGCTCGCGAAGCGTGGCGGAAAAGCTGCGCACCGCGCGGGCACGGCCCATCAGTTCACCAGCGACGAGGCGCGCGTGGCCGGTCGCAAGGGCGGGATGGCGACGCACGCCAAGCGCCGCGAAGTCACGACGTTGAAGCCGGCGAACTGAGGGCGTCGAGGAAGCTCTGTCCGTATTGCTCGATGCGACTCGGTCCAAAGCCGTAGATGGACCCGAGCGCGTCGAGCGACCCCGGACGCTGCGTCGCCAGCTCGACGAGCGTGCGATCCAGCGCCACGACATAGGCCGGCACCCGGCGCGAACGCGCGAGCTCCGCACGGTGCGCGCGCAGTCGCTCGAAGAGCGGGCGCGTCGCGTCGTCGAGATCACTCGCGACGTCGCGCTTGCGAGACGGCTCGGCGCGATCGGACCGCCCACCGCGATCGTCGGAGTCACGCGCACGCTTTCGCGTGGGCGCGTGCGCCGGCGGAAGCACGATGCGTACGGGCGCCGAGCCGCGCATCACGTCGCCCCCCGTCCGCGTGACGTACGGGACGGGGTGCTCGCTCGACGTGAGATCGATCCAACCTGCCGCGAGCAGCGCGCGCAACAACGCCACGACCCACTCGCGCTCTTGCGTCTTCAAGAGTCCGAAGGTCGACAGCTCGGTGAAGCCGAACTTGCGCGTTCGCTCGCCGTCCGCGCCGCACAGCATGTCGACGATCGCCTGAAGCCCGGCGCGTCGCTGCGCGCGGGCCACACCCGACAACGCCTTTCGCACGAGGATCGTCGCGCTCTCGCCGAGCGCGTCGTCGCTCTGCGCGTTGCCACCCTCGATCGCCGCGCACACGTCGCAGTGACCGCACCCGCCGAGGAGCTCCTGCTCGTCGCCGAAGTAGCGGAGCACGAAGTCGTGTCGACACGTGCGCGCGTCGAGGTACCGGAGCAGCTCGCGAAAGAGACCCCACGCGCGCGCGCCTTGCGCAGGATCGGCCGTGCCGCCGTCGGTGCCGAGCTGCGCGAGCCGCCGTCGAAGCGCGATGTCCGCGCCGGAGCAGAGGAGCACCCCGTGCGCCTCTTCGCCGTCGCGCCCCGCGCGCCCCACCTCCTGGTAGTACGACTCGATCGACGCTGGCGGTTGCACGTGAACGACCGCGCGAATGTCGCCGCGATCGATCCCCATGCCGAAGGCGTTCGTCGCCACCACCACGTCGAGCTCGCGCGCCGCGAAGGCGTTGGCCACTTTGGTCCGCGTCTCGGCGTCGATCCCCGCGTGGTACGCCCGCGCGCGCCACCCGCGCTCGCGAAGGAGCTCGCACCACTGCTCGGTCCCGCGACGCGTGGCCGCGTACACGATCGCGCCGCCGCGCGGGCTCTTCGGCGCACCCAGAGCCGTGGCGAACGTCTCGAAGAGCGCCACGCGCGCGTCCTTCGGCCCCTCCACGCTCCGCGCCGACAGGTGCAAGTTCGGCCGCGCGAAGCCGCGAAGGACTTCCTTGTACTGTCCGGCCACGAAGCCAAGCTGCGTCGCAATCTCGGCGCGCACCTCGGGCGTCGCCGTCGCCGTGCACGCAAGAATGCGCGGCGGATGCAGTCGCTCCACGAGCGCGCCGATGCGCAGATAGTCCGGCCGGAAGTCGTGCCCCC
>PLXW01000137.1 GCA_003151595.1 Myxococcales bacterium | reverse complement strand
TGATGTCCGACGGCATCATGTCGGGCGTGAACTGGATCCGCCGGAAGCTCAGCGTGAGGATCCGCGCCACGGTGCTCACCAGGAGCGTCTTGGCCAGCCCCGGCACGCCCACGATGAGCGCGTGCCCGCGCGCCAGGAGCGCGACGAGCATGTGATCGATGACCCCCGCTTGCCCCACGACGCGCGCGCCGATGGCGGCGTGAAGTCGCTTGTTCGCCGACGCGGCCTTCTCGAGGAGCTCGGCGTCGTTCGGCGCAGGCGGCTGGGGGGGCGGCGCGAAAGGTTCCGTGGTGGTCACGCGACGAAAACGAATCGCACGCGGGGGCGAAGCTGTCAAAGAGACAGGTCGGGAGAGCGCGCCAGCGCGCCATCGTGTAAAGCGTGGCCTCGTGCAGCCGGAGATCGTCTCTCGCCCCGACCCGGGCACGCTCTCGCGCGGCGTCTGGGAGGCGCCGGCGTGGGCGTTTTACGTGGGCGCCGCTCTCGTGATACTCGCGGCGGTCCTCTACGCTGCCGGTCGCATGGGGCTCCTTCGCCGGACGCCGCGCGCCAAATAACGAAACGGTTCCACCGCCTTCATGCAGCAGAAAATCCGCCGCGTCCTCTACGTCATGCTCCTCGGGGTCGCCGTGTACGGCGCGTTCGCCGTGTGGCGCGGCCTCGACAAGGTCGGCGCGTCGCTGGCGCTCTTCCACTGGTGGGCCTTCGGCGCCGCTTGCGCGCTGGCGTTCGGCAACTACGTGCTCCGCTTCCTCAAGTGGGAGATCTACCTCGCGCAGCTCGACATCCGCGGCGTGCCGAAGGTCGATAGCTTCTTCACGTTCCTGAGCGGCTTCGTGCTCACGGTCACGCCGGGCAAGGTCGGCGAGGTGTTCAAGTCGTACGTGCTCTTCGAGACGCAGGGGGTGCCGATGGCGAAGACCGCGCCCATCGTCGTCGCCGAGCGCGTCACGGATCTCATCGGCATCATCGTGCTCATCGTGCTCGGGTCGCTCGGCTTTCAAGGCGGGCTGATGTGGGCTGGTGCCGGCGCGATCGTCGTCACGACGCTGATCGCCGTCATCGCTTCGCGCAGCTTGTCGATGCGGATCATCGCCATGGTCGAGCGCATGCCCGGGAAGATCGGCGCCATCGGCCCGAAGCTGCACCAAGCGTACGATTCGCTCGCCACGATGCTCGCCCCGCGCAATTTGATCGCGCCGACGATCCTGTCGATCGGCGCGTGGTCGCTGGAGTGCCTGTCGCTGTGGACCATCCTCCGCGGGTTCGGCGAATCGACCAGCGTCGCCCTGTGCTCGTTCTTCTACGCGACCAGCACGCTGGCCGGCGCGCTCGTTCCGGTGCCGGGCGGGCTCGGCGTGACCGAGACGTTCCTCGAAGGACAGATGCGCGAGCTCGGCCACGTGCCCACGAGCGTGAGCACCGCCGCGATGATCCTCGTGCGCTTCGCGACGCTGTGGTTCGCGGTGCTCGTAGGGTTCATCGCGCTCTCGTTCCTCAAGCGCCGTCACCCCGGCTTGCTCGCGGGCAACACGCCGATCCGCGGCGAGCCCCACGCGGCACCGTAGTTTGTGGGTCGCCGGGTACCGAGCCCCTGCTCCAGCGCCTACTGCAACGTGCAGGTCACGACCTGCGCCGTGTCGTCCGTGAGCACCGGCGCCGTGTAGACGGAGTACTTCCCGCCGACCTCCAGCACGTCGCGCGCCGCCGGGCAGGTGAACGGAATGCTCACCGTCTCGACACCACCGTCGGCCGCCGCTTCGACGACGCCGTTGCCGAGCGACTCGTTGAACTTGCACGCCGTGCCGCTGTCGAGCGCGATGCTGCTCTCGCAGACGCGCACCGTCTGCGGCCTGGCGCCCGCCGGCACCGAGCACTTCAAGGTCGACGCCGCTCCAGGCGTGCACGAGAGAACGTTGCTCTGCAGCGTGAACCCGCAGTTTCGCACCGGGCCGATCTCGCCGAGCGCGCACGGCGTCGTCACGTACCCATTGCCGCTCGTGGGCACGGTCACGTCGTACTGGTCGTGATTGTTCGAAGCCCACGGCGGGAAGAAATCGCACTTCGGTCGATCGACGACCGCGCCCGCTTCGGTCTTGAACTGCGTCGGCTCCCAGACCTGCTCGCCAGCGTCGTCGAGCACGGGGGTCCCTTCGCACAGGAAGCCGTCGGGGTTCGACGTGAACTGGAGCGCGGAGGTGAACGGCGCTTGCGACGTGTCCATGTTGGTCACGTCGATCCACTGGCAATCGAGCCCGATCTTGTACTCGTCGCCCCACCCGCTCTCGATGCCCTGATACGAGCAGTCGCCGTACGGGTTGTGCGTGGGGCTGGTCTCGATGTTGAGCGCGCGCGTCGTGCTCTGGAGACAGAAGCCGCGCTTGTGATTGCCGGGCGCGCCGCCGTCGCCGTAGTCGAACTCGCCGTAGTGCGTGAAGTGCCAGTGATGGTGGCAGGCGCTCCATTCGAAGGCGTTGTGAGTCTCGGGCTCGGTGGCGCCGGCCTCACCGCCGTCTTCGCTGAAATACGTGACCGCGCCGATGTCGACCGTCTCGGTGCCGGTGTTCTTGTCGGCCGTGGAGAACTGCAGCACGCGGCGCCATCCGGGCGCGCCCACGCACTGCTCGACGAGCGTGCACGAGTCGGGCGGAATGTAGCGGTACGTCACGCGGTGGGTCTGGAACTCTTCCTGGATGATCTGGAGATCGGCGCCGGCGTCGTTCGTGATCGGGCCGACGCGCACTTGATCGGCGACGGCCGGATCCCACGCGACGCGCTCGAACGTGGCCTGCGTGCTGATCGAGCCGACGTTCGCCGCCAGCGCGTCGAGGCACGAGACCTGAGGGAGCGCCGAGTAGTGGCAACCGTTGGCGCTCAGCTGCGGCTCGACGTCGCACGTCCAGTCGTAGAACGAGTCGGTCTCCTCGCTATCCACGCTGTTCGGCGGGAACTCCGCTTCGTCCATGCAGGCGTAGCCGGTGCGCTGAAGGAGCTGCTCGGGATCGAGCGGCAGCGTGAACGGCTCGTTCCAGATTCCGCCGATGCCGAGGAGGCTCGGCTCGGAGACGCCGGGCGAGTCTTGATCGGTGAGGACGGTGGTCTGAAGCGTGTAGTCGACCATGACCAGATCGTGCCCGTCGGTCGTGGTCATTCGATACGGCTCGGCAGTGCCGCCGTCGTCGTCGCCTGCGTCGCCCGCCGCGAACGTGATCTGCCACTGTGACTCCGGCGGGAGCGGCAGCTGCTGGCGAAAGCCGTCGGGATAGAAGACGGCGCGGAAGACCAGGTGGTACGCGGTGAGCTTGATCTGCTGGTCCGCGCGCGTGACCCAGAAGTCCGTGGGCTTGGCGAGGATGGCGGCGGCGACGCGATCGCGATCGTCGGCCGGGATCTCGTCCAGCAGGACGCCAACGGTGCTCGGCATCGACACGGTGATGAGCGCACCGAGGAGCGGCCCGCTGTCTTGCGCGACCACGGTTCCATCGCCCGCCGGACCGGCATCGTTCGGTGCGCCGTCGGAGACCGTCGCGTCGCTCGGCTTGCCGGCGTCGGCTGGCGCCGTGTTCGTGTCGTCTCCTGCGCATCCGATCAACGCGGAGCACATCGTCAGCGCCGCTAGCGCCCCCAAGCCGGCAGTTCCCTCACGCATGAACCCGACGCTAGCGGGATTCGCGATTGACATACAGCGCCGCGACGCACAGTTCTTTCGCGTGCGCGCTCGACTCTCATCGCGTGGACCGCGGGCTTCGCAGGTCGCCTGCGCCACGCTCATCGCAGCGGCGCTCCTCGGTCCGCCCGCGCGCGCGCTCGCCAACGGGCGTTACCCGCAAGCCAACCAGATCGTGGTCGCGCCGAACGACGCCTCGCATCTCTACCTGCGCGCCACCTTCGGGCTCCTCGTCTCGAAAGACGGCGGCGCGACCTGGGACTGGATCTGCGAGAGCGCGTTCGGCGACACCACGAACTACGGCCCCGAGATCGGCGTCACGGCGAGCGAAGAGATCCTGGTCGCGTCGTCGAACGGTCTCTGGACGTCGCCCGATGGCTGCGCGTGGTCGACTGCGCCGGCGATCGGCCCGCGCTTCGCGACCGACCTCGTGGTGCGCGGCGACGACGCGAGCCAGGCGCTGGCCGTCACCTCCGACTACGCGAGCCCCGAAGCGGGCGTGTCTTCGTTCGCGTCGCAGGTGTTTGCCACGAGCGACGACGGCGCGACGTGGAGCGCGCTCGGAGCGCCGGTCGATCCGCCTGTGCTCGTCGCGACGATCGAGGTCGCGACGAACGACCCGGCGCGGATCTATGTCTCGGGTTTCCAAACCTCCACGACGGCGTCCGCGGCGTACGTGATCACGTCGAGCGATCGCGGCGCGCACTGGACGTCGAGCACCGTGCCGCTCGTCGCCGGCGACCTTGGCGTGTACCTCGCCGCCGTCGATCCGACGAACGCCGATCGCGTGTACGTGCGCACGTCGAACCAGAGCGGCGGCGTCGCGAGCGCGCGCCTCCTCGTGAGCGACGATGGGGCCAAGACGTTCCGCTCCGTCTACGCCGGCGGCGCCATGCTCGGGTTCGCGCTGTCTCCCGACGGCGGCGAGGTCTTCGTCGGCGGGCTCTGGCCGAGCGACGGCCTTCACGCCGCTCCGAGCGACACGCTGGCCTTCACGCCGAAGGCGACGCTCTCGATCGAGTGCCTCGGCGCGAGCGGCGCGAAGCTCTACGAGTGTGGCGACGCCTTCAGCAGCTTTCCGCTCGGCGTCTCGAGCGACGATGGCGCGACGTTCGCCGCAGCGCTCGACTTCCACGCCATCCGCGGCCCCCTCGCCTGCCCCGCGAGCTCGCCGGTCGCCGCGTGCGCGGCGCAATGGCCGGCGCTCGAGAAGCAGCTCGGCCTCACGAAGAGCGACGGCGGCACCGCGACGAGCGACGGCGGTGCGATCGCGCCCGACGCCGGAGTAGACGCTGCCGCGCCCACGACGAACAGCGACGCCCCCTCCGAAGCCAACGCCGGAGCGAGCGGCGGCTGCGTGACGTCCCCCGACGGACCGCGAGGCACCTACGCCATCGCAGCCCTCCTCGGGGCGCTCGCCGTCCTAGGCGCGCGCGCGGCACGCAGGCGCGGCTGACCCGCGACTCGGGCCTCGCTCACTCCTCGTCGTCGTTGATCTCGTCGGCGGCCCATACGCGCTCGAACTTCACGCCCGCCGATCGGTACGAGACGCGGACGGCGTCGGCGTCGGGGGCTTCGAAGATGCAGATGCGCCGGCGACGATCGGTCGACATGTAGCTCCGCACCCAGCGAACGTCGTGCCCTTGCAGACACGGGTCGAGCTTCGCCGCGCTGGCGTCGATCTCATCGTCGGTCGCGGGCGGGTCGTAGAGGGTTTCGACGATCATGTGGGTCATGGCTTGGTCTCCTCACGGTTCGATGCGTTGGCCGAGGGCGGCTGCGAGAGCGTGCGCGATGGATCGCGCGCGCGCGCTGACGCGAAGGGGTGTCGCGAGATCGGGGGCGAGGTCGCCGAGGTGACGGGTCGCCGTCGCGCTGTCCCCCTTCGCGAGCGCGACCCGTCCGAGCACGGCGTGCGCGATCACCACCTGCGTCGATCGCTCCACGATGCGCGCCGCTTCGAGGGCCTCGGTCGCTCGCGTGCGCGCGACTTCGGGACGCCCGCAGGCGAGATCGATCGAGGCCGCGGCGTTCAGAACATACGAAAGCATCCCCTTCGCGTCGATCTCGCGCAGCCGCGCGATCGCGCGATCGAGCCGCGCCCCTTCGCCCTCACCCGCCGTCACGCGAACGAGCGCCTCCAGCGCCTCGGCGGCCGGCCCCTCGCTCCCCTCGCCCATGCGCGCCGCGACGGGGCCGAGCTTCGCGCACCATGCCAGCGCGCACGCCGTGTCGCCCGTCTCGAGCTCGAGCTGGGCCATCTCCATCGAGGCTTCGCACTCGGCCCAGTGGTCCTCTGCGGACCGCGCGAGACGAACCGTGCGCTCGATGAGCGCACGCGCGGTCGCGATCTCACCGCAGAAGCGGGCCATCAGGCCTCGCCCCCACGCGAAATGAAGCGATGCCTCCGCGCGCGCGCCGAGGATCGCGCTCGCCTCGCGGAGCATCTCGTCGGCCCGCGGCATCTCGCGTTCGAGCATGGCCAAGCAGCGCGCGCTGTCGCAGAGCTGGCGCGCCTTCACGTTCGGGTCCGCGTTCTGCGCGATCTGCGCCGCACTGAGCGTGCTCGCGCGCGCCCCTTCCGAATCGCCGGCGTCGTTCTGGAGGATCGAGAGCGTGTGAAGCCCGGAGGCTGCGGCGGCGTGAAGCCCCGCGTCCTGCGCCTCCATCACGGCGCGCGAGATCTGGGTGCCGAGGGAGCTGCGGTCCCCCTTCAAGCCGGTCGAGACCACCTTCACGTGGAGGAGCGCGAGGTGGAGCGGGATGCGAACGTCCGCCGGGAGCGTCGTCGCGTAGTCGATCGCGGCGTCGGCGAAGCGTGTCGCGTCCGGGTGGGCGAAGACCCGTAGCGCGCGCTCCGCGGCCGCGAAGTACGCGCGAGCCGCGAGCTCACGCTCACCGCCGAGCGATGCATGATGCGCGACCTCTCCGGCCGTCGATCCGTCTCCGAAGCCCCCCGCCGCGAGCGCGCGCGCGATCTGCGCGTGGACGAGTCGCCGTCGCGGCGGCGAGAGGCGGCGGTAGGCGCCTTCGCGAATCAGGTCGTGGACGAAGTCGTACTCCGCCGAGCGGAGCGACGCGCGCACGATCCCGCGCCGCTCGAGCTCCTCGAGCCCCCTCACGAGCGCCGCCGCAGCCAGCCCGGTCACGCGCGCGAGCGAATCGAGATCGAACGTCCGCCCCAGCGCCGCGGCCCACGGCACGATCTCGCGCGCGGCGTCGTCGAGGTGCGCGAGGCGGTCGGCGATGATCCCCTCGAGCGACGCCGGCACGTCGCCTCCGCCTGCCGCGAGCGCGCGCGTGACCTCGAGGACGAAGAGCGGATTGCCGTCGCTCTCGCGTCGCACTCGATCGACGTCGACGCGCGGATCGATCGCGCGGGCGAGCGCCGCCGTCTCGCCGTGATCGAGCGGCTCGAGATCGAAGCGAAGGAGTCGCCCGTCCTTAGCCAGCGCGCGAACGAGCTTCAACGCTTGCGGATTGTCCGGGAGCTCGCCCGCGCGCGCGCCGCACGCCAAGAGCACGCCCGCCGTCGCCGCGCGCGCGGTCGCGTGAAGCAGCGCCGCCGAGCCTTCGTCGAACCATTGAAGGTCGTCGAGGATCACCGTGATCGGCGCCAGCGACACGAGGACGCGCGCCACCGCGTCGAACAAGCGCGCGCGATCGTTCGACGTCGACGCCGCGCCGAGCTCGGGGAGAAGAGGCGCGAGATCGGCGCGCAGCGCGTCGTCGAGCGTTCCCAGGTCGATCGACCGCAACGCATCGATCCACACGCCGTACGGACGCACGCGCTCGGCCTCGTACGCGCGACCGCGCATCGTGCGCGCGCCTCCTCGAGAGGAGCGCGCGGAGAGCTCGTCGAGCAAGCGCGACTTCCCGATCCCGGCCTCTCCCGCGAAGAACAAGACCGGCGACTCCGACGCCAGCGCCTTCTCCATCGCCGCGCACTCGCGCGCGCGCCCCACGAGCGGCGTCGCGCTCTCTCGCGCCGGCGCGGTCGCGGGAGGAGAGAGCGGTTCCGCCGCCGGCATCGGCGGAGGGGGCGACGTCGTCGGTTGAATCATCATTCGCGCGGCGAGCAGCGCAGGACCGGGCTTCGCGTGCAGCTCCGAGGCGAGGATGCGCGAGCAGGCCTCGAACTGCTCGAGCGCCCCCTGGCGATTGCCCACCTGCGCCAGGAGGCGCACCACCGCGACGTGCGCCGACTCGGAGAGCGGATCGACCGCCACCCGTTCGCGCGCGAAGCGGAGCGCAGGCTCGGGATCGCCCGCGAGTCGATCGACCAGCGCGCCGAGCACCTTCAGCCTGAGCGCGCGCGTGGCCTCGCGTTCGGCGGTGAGCCACTCGTGAAAGCGATACGCATCCGGCAGGTCGAGCCCCTCCAGCAGCTCGCCACGAAAGCGCGCGGCCACGTCCGAGAGCTCCTCGGTCGCGAGATCGAGCGGCGCCGATGCGAGCTTGGCGCGAACCTCGCTGAGATCGATCCGTGCGCCGTGCGCTTCGAGCTCCACGCGATCCCGATCGGCCGCGACGCGCGTGACGCCCTTCTCGTCGACGAGCGGCCGAAGCTTGGTGAGGCTCCATCGCAGCGCCGCGCGCGGATCGTCCGGCCCCGGCCAGAGCAGCTCGCACAGCTTCTCGCGCAGGTGAGGCCGCCCCGTGGCCGCGAGGTACCCGAGGAGCGCGCGCGTCTTCTTCGATGCCGGCAGCGCCACCGCCTGCCCTTCGCGAACGACCTGCAGCTCGCCCAGCAGGCGAATTTCCACGCCTTTCGCGATCGCCCGCCCCACGGCGCGGAGCTTCGCCCATTTCCACGCAAGTTCCAACGCTGGCTCCAACGGGAGGGGCGCACCTTCCTCTTCGTGGCGCGCGGCACCGAACGAAGCGCGAGCGCGTCACGCAAGAACGAAGAACCTCGGGAGGACATCATGGCGATCGATCAAGCGAAGCTGGAGCAGTTCATGGGCAAGGTCGTGACCGACGTGGGCGCGGCGATGAGCGGAGTGCTCGTCGTCATTGGCGAGCGGCTCGGCCTCTTCCGCGCGCTCGCCGCGAGCGGCCCGGTCACGACGACCGAGCTCGCCAAGCGAAGCGAATGCGCCGAGCGGTACGTGCGCGAGTGGCTCAACGCCATGGCCGCCGGCGGCTACGTCACCTACGACGCCGCCACGCAGCGCTACACCCTCCCGGCCGAGCAAGCCTTCGCGCTCGCCGATCCCGAAAGCCCCGCGTTCTGCACGGGCATGTTCCAGATCGCGCTCGCGATGTACGCCGCCGAAGAGCGCCTCTCGAAGAACTTCCGCACCGGCGAAGGGCTCGCCTGGGGCGAGCAGCACCCGTGCCTGTTCGAAGGGACCGAGCGCTTCTTCCGAGCCGGGTACATCGGCAACCTCATCGCAAGCTGGCTCCCGTCGCTCGACGGCGTGGTCGCGAAGCTGGAGCGCGGCGCGAAGGTGGCGGACGTCGGCTGCGGGCTCGGCGCATCGACGATCTTGATGGCCAAGGCGTACCCGAAGTCGCGCTTCTTCGGCTTCGACTCGCACGCCGGATCGATCGCGTCGGCGCGCGAACGGGCGAAGGCCGCGGGGGTCTCCGATCGCGTGACGTTCGAGGTCGGCACGTCGACCGGCTACCCGGGCCACGACTTCGATCTCGTCGCGCACTTCGACTGCCTCCACGACATGGAGGATCCCAAGGGAGCCGCGCGCCACGTCCGCGAAACGCTCGCGCCCGACGGCACGTGGATGATCGTCGAGCCCTTCGCGTCCGATCTCCCCGAGGAGAACCACAACCCGGTGGGCCGCGTCTTCTACTCGGCCTCCACCATGCTCTGCGTCCCGCACTCGCTCTCGCAGCACGGCCCGGCGCTCGGTGCGCAAGCCGGCGAAGCGCGCCTGCGTGACGTCGTCGTCAACGGCGGAGGCTTCACGCACTTCGGCCGCGCGACGCAGACGCCGTTCAACCTCGTGCTCGAAGCGAAGCGCTGAAGGAGGCTCCCATGATCCAGCCGAGGACACTTTCGGTCGCGCTCTTGCCGTTGATTCTCGCCTGCGCGGGCGGGGCCGTCGTGCCCCCGGCGCAGGTCGGCGGCGCCGCGGCGAGCTCTCCGTTCGATTCGACCCCCAGCGAGCCGAGCATCTCCGTCACCGAAGACATGGGGAGCCCTCACGTCGGCGAGCTCGCGCCCGATTTCGAGCTGGCCGATCAGACCGGCGCGAAGGTGAAGCTCTCGTCGTTGCGCGGGAAGGTGGTGATGCTCGCCTTCGTGACGTCGTGGTGCCCGTTCTCGGAAGCCGAGGAGCCGAACCTCGCCAGGCTCGCCGCCGACTATGCGAACGACGATCGCGTACGGATCGTCGCCATCGACATCAAGGAGAACGACGAGGGATACGGCACGTACCTCGGACGCACGAAGCTCCCGTTCCCGGTGCTGCACGACACGACGGGGTCGGTGACGGCGAGCTTCACGCCGGCGCACGCGCAGCCGACGATCAAGGACCGAACGACGGTGCTCGTCACGTCGAACGCCGTGATCGACGCGGAGGGGAAGGTCCGCTTCTTCACCATGGTCGATACGGTCCACTTCGACTCGCGCCTCGTTCACGCGCGCCGCGCGATCGACGGCCTCCTCGCGCGTACGGCCTCCAAATGATCCGCCCGTGGGTCGCGCCTCTCTTCGCGTTCGTCGTCGCCTGCGGCGGCGGCGCGAAGGAGGCGCCGCTCTGGGAACGCGCGGGTCTCTACGGTGCCGTGCGTCCGGAGATGGGCTCGCCCCAGCCGGGCGACGCGGCCCCCGACTTCGAGCTCCCGACCGGAGACGGCGGTACGTTTCGATCGGACTCCCTTCGAGGTTCGTGGGTCGTCCTCCACTTCACGGCGTCGTGGTGCCCGTACTGCGACGCGGAGGTCGAGCACCTCGGCGAGCTCGCGACTTCGTATCGGTCGCGTGGCGTTCGGGTCGTCTTGATCGATCTGAAGGAGGATGAAGCGCGCTGGACCGCGTACGCGGCGGCGCACGTCTCGCGCGAGGTGGTCGCGCTGCGCGACGCGACAGGCGACGTGGCGAAGCGCTTCGCCCCGCCGCGCGCACAGCCGTCGTTCGAGGACCGCGCGCAGGTGCTCCTCGACGCCACCCTGATCGTCGATCCGGCGGGGAAGATCCGCCTCTTTCTGTTCCCCGACTCCAAACACTTCGACCCCTCGTTCGCGGCCGTGCGCGCCGAGCTCGATCGGATGCTCGCGTCGCCGGAACCCTCGACGGCGAACGTGGTGACGATCGACGCGCGATCGATCGCACGTGACGCGTCGACGGCGCGAGGCGAGATCGCCATCCACGTGCGAGTCGCGCCCGGCTACCACGTGATGTCGGACCGCCCGAGCGCGCCCGAGTACATCGCGACGCACCTCGCCCTCGACGGCACGAGCGCGCTGACGTGGGGCGCACCGAAGTATCCGCAGCCCGTCCCGTTCGAGCTCGCGGACAAGAGCATCGCGACGTTCCAGGGCGACACCGAGGTGCGGGTCCCGTACGAGGGCGCGCCGGAAGCGAGGCGTACGATCCGGGGCACGCTCCGCTATCAGGCGTGCACCCGGACGCGCTGCTTGTTCCCCGTGACGCAGGCGTTCGCCCTCGACGTGCCCTGAGTCACCCGCGGCGACACGCTTGCCACCCCACAGACGCCTCGCGTGCATTGCTCGACCAGGTATTTCACCCCGGCCGAGTGACGCGCGCCGTCGGGCGAGACGAATTTCACCTCCCGCGGTCCGAATTCGTGTCGCCGGAGGTGTCGCGATACCTCCGGCGAGCCTGCGTCGACCTTCGAGAGGTCGAATTTGTATCCACGGAAGATGCGCGAGCCAGCGGAGATGCTTCCGTCGACGTCTTTCGAGCCTTCATCGTCTCGGCCGGGTACGGAATTGGATCCGTCGGAGACTCGCGAGACGAGACGAAGGTCGAATTTCACCTCCGACGAGACGAATTTCACCTTCCGCGCTCCTCGCTCCTATCGCCGGCCTGGTCGCTCGACCTCGCCCGATACGACGGAGGAGCGAGGGAGGTGAACGGAAGCGTCGCGAAGATGAACGGAGGCTCGCCGCGATCCCAATTTCACCTCGCGCGTCGCAACGTCTCCAGCGCCGAGGTGAAATCACTCGGCGCCTCCGCCTCGAACGTCACGCGCTTCCCCGTCACCGGATGCACGAACGCCAAGAGCCGCGCGTGGAGCGCCTGATGCCCCAGCGCCTCCGCAACCGCGCGCACCTGAGGATCGCGCGGCGTCTTCCCGTACAGCGGGTCGCCGATGACCGGCGTCCCCGACTCGGCGAGGTGAACGCGAATCTGGTGCGTGCGCCCCGTCTCCAGTGTGCACGCGACGTACGACGCCCTCGCCCCCAGCGCCTCGATCACGCGCACGTGCGTCACCGCGCGCTTCCCCATCGTCACGCGCGTCGTGAACCGCATGCGATCGGTCGGATGCCGCCCGTGGAGCGTCGTGATCGTCGCGCTCTTCACCTCGCCCACGCAGAGCGCCACGTACTCGCGTCCGATCGTGTGCGCATGAAACTGCCCTTTCAGCGCTTCCCTCGCCGCGCCCGTCCGCGCCACGACCATCACGCCGCTCGTCCCTTTGTCGAGCCGATGCACGACGCCCGGACGCACGTGCCCGGCCGCGTCGCGCTCGTCCCCTTCCAGCGCCGACGCATCGAAGAGCCCCAGCGCCAGGAGGCCGTTCACGAGCGTCCCGCTCTCGTGCCCGCGCGCCGGATGCACCACGAGCCCCGCCGGCTTGTTCACCACGACGACCGCGTCGTCGACGAACATCACGTCGAACTTCACGTCCGCGTCCGGTGCGGCGCTCGACAGTTGCGGTCCTTCGGGATCGACCTCGACGACCTCGGCCTCGCGCAGCTTCTCGGCCGCCTTCCGCGCGCGCCCTTCGCTCGTGACGCGACCGTGCTCGATCCAGCGCTGCGCCTCCGCGCGCGACACCGCCTCGCCCGCGCGCTCGAAGGCGCTCACGAGGAACCGATCGATCCGACTCCCGGCGTCCTCTCGGCGCGCGACGAACGATCGTCGACCGGCGCCGACGCTCACCAGATCTTCGACTTGATGTGCCCCTTGGCCTTGATCAGGATGTCGACCAGCGCGCGATCGTAGAAATTCTTCGGATAGAGCTCGGGCGACACGCGCCGCTTGAAGAGCGCCCGCCCCTCTTCGATCTCTTCGGAGAGCGTGTCGAACAGGTTGTCGTTCGTGATGCCGCTGACGATCTTCTCCTCGTTGTAGAGCGAGAGATCACTAGCGATGGCGCGCGCGAGTCGTCGCGCGGCTTCCTCGGTCTCGATGAGCGCCATGAGCTCTCCTTGGTTCCTGGACTGCGATTGTCGCGAGCTTCGTAGGATCTTGTCAAAGGCTTGTCGCGATTGCCGCAGATCGCGCGACGGCTACGCACGAAACGTGAGCGCACCTTTGAGCAACGTGGCCTTCACCGGCAACTTCCCGGGCTGCTCGCCGTCGACGTCGAGCAGCACGTTTCCCCACGGATGCAGCGGCTCGGCTTCCACGCGCGTTCCGCTCGTGACCCGCACGTCGTGCGAGCCGAGGTGGGCACCCTGGTAGATCTTCGGCGAGAGCCCGATCACCTCGCTGCGCGAAAGATCGCCGAGCGCGACGCATTCGAAGCGGCCGTCGGACGGATCGGCGTGCGGAGCTATCATCATCCCGCCACCGAAGAAGCGCCCGTTGGCGATGGCCACGTTGAAGATGGGCCCTTCGAACCACGGCTTTCCGTCGACCTTCACGCGCACGCCGGCGTTCTTGTACGAGGCCATCGCCCGCACCGTCGCCAGGAAGAACGACGCCTTTCCGCCGAGCCACTTCGGCGCCGAGTTCACGATGGCGTCGACCTCGCCGCCGATGCCGAAGCTGGCGATGTTCACGAAGGCGCGGATGCGCTCGTCCCCCTGGTGCGTGTGGAGCCGCAAGACGCCGAGGTCGATCGGGCGCCGCTGCCCGTGACGGATTCGCGCGATCGCTTCGTCGAGCGCGCCCGACATCCCGAGCGTCTTCTTGAAATCGCCGCCGGTGCCGCTGGGGATGATCGCGAGGTCCGGGCCGCGCACCGCCTGGCCGTTTTCGTCGATGTACGCCTGCGCGACCTCGTTCAACGTTCCGTCGCCACCGACCACGGCGATGACGTCGACCCCGTCGGCCGCCGCGGCGCGCGCGAGCTCCTTGGCGTGGCCGCGGGCGCGCGTGAGGACGATCTCGTGCGGGAGATCGAACCTCCGCATCGTGTCGCCGATGATGCCGACCTTGTGGAGCGCAGCGCCTGACTGGGCGCTCGGGTTCAAGATGACGCGGACGCGCGGCGCGGGGTTGGAGTCGCTCACGGGAGGGCCACCCACGTTACCCGATTTTGCAACGCGCGACGCTCTGCTACACCCGCAACCGTGACGAGCCCGCGAACCCTCGCCCAATACATCGAAGACGCCGCCAAGAGCGACCCCACGCGCGGCTTCCGCTTCATCCCCGAAGACGGCAGCCCCATGACCGGGAGCGAGGCTTCGTTCTCGTACACCGCCATCGAGCGCGCGAGCGCCCGGTACGGCGGCGCGCTCCAGGCGCTGGGCCTGCGCAAAGGCGATCGCGTCGCGCTCATCTTGCCCACGAACGAAGACTTCGTGCTCGCGTTCTTCGGCGCCATCCGCGCGGGGATCGTCCCCGTCCCGATCTATCCGCCGCTCGGGCTCGGGCAGCTCCAAGGGTACCTCGACAACACGCGGCACATCGTCGCCAAATGCGGCGCGCGCGCGCTCGTCACGACGTCGAAGATCAAGCGGCTGCTCGGTACCGTGCAGGCGAGCTGTCCGGCGCTCGAGCAGGTCGTGGCCATCGAGGGCATTCGCGAGTCGATGGAGCCGCTCAAGGCCGAGAAGATCGGCCTCGACGACGTCGCCTTCCTTCAGTTCACCAGCGGATCCACGTCGCGCCCCAAGGGGGTCACGCTCACGCACGCGAACCTGGCCGCGAACATCAAGTGCATCATGGCCGACGGCCTTCAGATCCGCGAAGAAGACCGCGGGGTCTCGTGGCTGCCGCTCTACCACGACATGGGGCTCATCGGCTTCGTGCTGGCGCCGCTCGCGCATCGCATTCCGATCACGTACCTGCCGCCGCTGCTCTTCTTGAAGCGACCGGTCTCGTGGTTCCAGACGATCACGCGTCACAAAGGGACGATCGCGTACGCGCCGAACTTCGCCTTCGCGCTGTGCGTGAAGCGGATCCGCGAGCGCGATCTGGAAGGGATCGATCTCTCGTCGTGGCGCGTGGCCGGTTGCGGCGCGGAGCCGATCCGTCCGGAGACGCTCGAAGCGTTCGTCGAAGCGTTCGGCAAGGTCGGCTTCCGGAAGGAGGCGCTGCTGCCGTCGTACGGAATGGCCGAGGCGTCGCTGGCGATCGCGTTCACCGAGCTGGGCGAAGGAGTGAAGACGCTGAGCGTTCACGGCCCGACGCTCTGGGGCGAGAACACCGCGAAGCCGGTCGCCGACGACGACGAGAACGCGGTTCGTCTCGTCTCGTGCGGGCACGCCTTCCCCGATCACAAGATCGCGATCTTCGATCCCGAAGACGCCACCAGCGCGACTCCGCTCCCCGAGCACAAGGTCGGCGAGATCCGGATCGCCGGCCCCAGCGTCATGCAGGGCTACTGGGAAGACGCCGAGCGGACGCGCGACACGTTCGCCGGCGGCTTCTTGAAGACGGGCGACCTCGGGTTCCTCGACGGCGGTCACCTCTTCATCTGCGGGCGATCGAAGGAGGTCGTGATCGTCAACGGCCGCAACTACTACCCGCAAGACATGGAGTGGGAGGCAGCGAAGGTCGCCGGCGTTCGCAAAGGGAACGTCATCGCGTTCGGCGCGCGCGATCCGAGCGGCGTCGAGCGCGATCGAGAGCGCGTGGTGATCGCGTTCGAAGCGCAGGACGCCGAGGACCCGGTGAAGTCGAGCGCGCTGTGCATCGGCGTGCGGCGCGCGGTGCAAGAGGGCATGGGGCTCACGCTCGACGACGTTGTCGCGGTGATGCCGGGCGCGTTGCCGAAGACGTCGAGCGGCAAGCTTCAGCGCGCCAAGACGCGCGAGCTGTACGAGACGGGCGAGCTCGCCACACGCGCCGGCGCGCGCGAGCTCGGGACGCGCGGCAAGATCGATCTCGTGAAGCAAGCGGCGGTGAGCCAGCTTCAATACTTCAAGCTGGCGGTTCTCGGCGGTCGTCGCGGCAATCGCGAGAAGAACTGAGCCGTCTTCTTTGATCGACGCGCGGCGGGTGGAGGGACAGAATCCCACGTCATGCGCTTTCATCGCTCCCTGAATCGAACCTTGGGCGCAACCGCAGCGGTCGCACTGATCGTCGCGCTCGGATCGTTCGCTCCGGCGTGCGGAACCTCTACCCCGGCCGGCGGTACGAGTGACGGCGGCGGGAGCGGCTCCGGTAGCGGATCGAGCAGCGGCAGCAGCTCGGGGAGCTCGAGTGGCGGAGGCTCTGGAGGCTCGAGTGGAAGCTCGAGTGGGTCCAGCTCCGGCGGCAGCTCGGGCGACGACGGCGGCGGGTCCACCAGCGACGGCGGCGCGTGCACCGGCGGCGGGACCGCGGGCGGCGGAGGCCCCACGGGCGGCCCGGCCGATCTCTTCCCGTGCGACAGTCCTTGGTACCAGGACGTGTCGAAGGCGAGCATCGCGAGCGACTCGTCGTCGATCATCGGCAGCCTCACCTGGGGCCACGGCAACAAGATGCAGATCGACTTTTCGATCGTGCTCCAGCACGCGACGTCGTCGACCCCGACCGCCACGTTCACGCTCAGCGACACCGGGGACAGCGACACGACGCCGGTCCCCGTCCCTGCCGGCGGCATGCTCGAAGGAGAGACCGGCTACACGTGCACGCAAGGAGGCGACTGCCACCTGCTCGTGGTCGACGACTCGTCGCACAAGCTCTTCGAGCTGTGGAGCGTTCAGAGCATCAGCGGAACCACGGGCAACGGGGCGCAAGAGACGGTGTGGGATCTCACCAAGCACTACCCGCCCGCCGGTCGCGGCTCGGGCTGCTCGAGCGCCGACGCCGCGGGGCTCGCGATCTCGCCAGGCCTCATCGGCGTGCGCGAAACGAAGGCCGGCGTCATCAAGCACGCGCTCCGCTTCATCTTGCCGAACGGTCAGATCCGCGGCGGCGCGGCATGGGTCGCGCCCGGGTCGCACGGCACCACGAGCACGACGTCGACCACCGGCCCCGCGTACGGCATGCACTTGCGCCTGCACGCGGGCTTCGACGCTTCGCAGATCACGTCGCCTGGCGGCAAGGCCGTCGTCCAGGCGCTGAAGACCTACGGGATGTTCCTCGCCGATGGCGGCGAAGACATCTTCACGGCCGAGAGCGACAGCTTGGTGTCGCAATCCGACCCGTCGATGACGTGGGGGAGCACGCTCGGCTCGAACGACCTCGCGGCCATCGCGCCGGGCGACTTCGACGTGCTCGAGTACGCGACGCCGATGGGATCCGGCGACGACTGCAAGCCCAACTCGTTCTTCTGAAACGTCCGCTTCCCTGCCGGAAGATGCGCCCGAGACGGGTTGCACTTTAGAATCGTTCTTACTAAGGTACGGGCATGCCTTCCACCACGCCGAGACGCGCCGCGCCCGCATCCGCGATGGCGGACGAGCGCTCGGAAGCGATGCTGCGCGACCTCAAACGCACCGGGTTGAAGATGACGCCGCAGCGCCTGGCGATCGTGAAGATCTTCGCGGGCGACGAGTCGCACCCCACCGCGCAGGAGCTGTTCGAGCGCCTCCGCGGCGAGTTCCCGTCGATGAGCTTCGCCACGGTCTACAACACGCTCGACGCGCTCGTTTCCTCGGGCCTTGGAGGTACTCTGCGCCTCGGCGGCGCAGCGCGCTTCGACCCCAACACGTCGGCCCATCACCACGCCGTATGCGACCGCTGCGGCACCGTCCACGACATCCCCGCCGAGACGCTCGCCCCAAGCTCGGCTACCGTGCGCCGCCTCCGAAAATCGGCCGGCGGGTTCTCGGTTCGCGCCATCGAGCGCGTGTACCGCGGGCTGTGCGCGAAGTGCGCCGGGGGGCGCAAAGACTAGGACGTTTGGAATCGTTATCGTTTCGTAACCAGGAGAAATCAAATGAGCAAGTCACTCGCGGGCACCAAGACCCACCAGAACCTCAAGGACGCATTCGCCGGTGAGTCGCAGGCGAACCGTCGCTACCTCTACTTCGCGCAGGTCGCGGACATCGAGGGGCTCCCGGAGATCGCCGGCAACTTCAAAGAGACGGCCGATGGCGAGACCGGCCACGCGCACGGTCACCTCAAGTACCTCGCGCAGGTCGGCGACCCGGCGACAGGCCTCCCGCTCGGCAGCAGCGAGAAAAACCTGAAGGCGGCGATCGCGGGCGAGACGCACGAGTACGAGACGATGTACCCGGGCATGGCGAAGTCGGCGCGCGACGAAGGCTTCACCGACATCGCCGAGTGGTTCGAGACGCTCGCGAAGGCCGAGAAGAGCCACGCGGGTCGCTTCACGAAGATGCTCGAGTCGCTGAAGTAGGCGCTCACGACCACTTCGTCATCCTGAGCGAAGCGAAGGACCCCCGGTCGGAGCGGAGGCTCTGATCGACTGCGGGGGTCCTTCGTCGCTGCGCTCCTCAGGATGACGACGCGTCTCGACCGCGTGTTCCCATGAAAAAAATAAGTCCCAAGCCCGCGCTCCCTCCGGCCAATTCGCCCAGCGATTGGCGCTTCTGGGATGAAGCCGATCTCACGAACGAAGCGCGGCGCGTCTTCGAGGTCTGTCACGGCTGCCGGATGTGCGTGAGCTACTGCGGATCGTTTCCGGACATGTTCGCGCGGGTCGATCGCGACATCGAGACGAAGGGCGCGGAAGGCGCCGAGCTGCTCGACGACAAAGACTTCAAGTCGATCAACGACCTCTGTTGGCAGTGCAAGCTCTGCTTCATCGACTGCCCGTACACGGCCGATCAGAAGCACGAGTGGATGATCGACGTCCCTCGCCTCTTGATGCGGACCAAGGCCCAGAGCGCCAAGCGCAACGGCGTCACGCTCGTGGATCAAGTGCTCGGCGAGCCCGGCAAGCTCGGCGCGATGACGAGCGGCCTCATGGCCCCGGTCGCGAATTTCGTGAACGCCAATCGCCTCGTGCGCAAAGTGAACGAGAAGCTCCTCGGCATCTCCGCCGAGTTCCCCGTCCCGCAGTTCGCGACGCAGTCGTTCGAGAAGTGGCTCGCGCGCCACGAGAAGCTCCCCGGCGCCGGCGAGCGCGGGACCGTGGCGCTCTTCGCCACCTGCACCGGTGACTACAACAACCCGACCGTCCCCGCGAACGCCGTCCGCGTCCTCGAACGAAACGGCTTCGACGTCGTGCGCCCCGAGCAGCAGTGCTGCGGCATCCCCAACCTCGACGGCGGCGACATCGCCGCGGCGCAGGCCAAGGCTCGCTTCAACGTGGCGAGCCTCCTTCGCGAGATCGAACAGGGGCGAAAGATCGTCGTCATCCAGCCGACCTGCTCGTACACGATCAAGAAGGAGTACCCCGATCTCCTCGGCACCAGCGAAGCGCGCAAGGTGGCGGAGAACACCCTCGATCTGATGCAGATGCTCGAGCAGCTCCGGCGCGACAAGACGCTCAACCGCGACTTCAAGAAGGGGCTCGGCAAGGTCGCGTACCACGCGGCCTGTCACCTCCGCGCGCAGAAGATCGGGTTCCCTGGCTCGCGCGTGCTCGGGGTCTTGCCCGACACCGAGGTCGAGGTGATCGAGAAGTGCTCGGCCGTCGACGGCACGTGGGGGATGAAGGCCGAGTACTACGAGATGGGGAAGAAGTACGCGCAGAAGATGGTGCGCGCGATCGACGAGGTGGAAGCGGCGACCGTGGTCACCGACTGCCCGCTGTCGGCGCTGCGCATCGCGAAAGAGAACGGAGTCCCCGTGATGCATCCGGTGGAAGCGCTCGCGGAGGCCTACGGCATCCGCGTGGGCGAGCCGGTGAGGGTCACGCCCAATAGCGAGCGCGAGCGCGAGGAGGTCGGCGATGCGTCCAGTCGAACGTAGCGAGGTGATGGGGCTGGCCGATTACGAGGGCATCCGCGATCGCTTTCGGGCGCGCGTGATCGAAGAGAAGCGCGCGCGGCGCGTGGCCGTGGGCGACAAGGTGACCGCGCTCTTCGAGAACCACGACACGGTGCTCCTCCAGATCCAGGAGATGCTCCGCACCGAGCGCATCACGCGCGAAGCGGCGATCCTCCACGAGATGGAGACGTACAACAAGCTCGTCCCCGGCACCGACGAGCTGTGCGCCACCGTGATGATCGAGATCATCGACACGGCCGTGCGCGACAAGTTCCTCGTCGACGCCCGCGGCTTCGAGCGGCACGTGGCGCTCGTGGTCGACGGCGAGAAGAACGCGGCCACGTGGGATCCGGCGCGCGAGCTCGAGGACCGAACGTCGGCGGTGCACTACCTGCGGTTCCCGCTCACCGCGAAGTCGGCCGCGCACATTCGCGCGAAGACGAAGGACGCGCGGGTCGAGATCGTCGTCGACCACCCCGTCTACCAGGCGTGCACCGCGCTCACGCCGGCCACGCTCCTCAGCGTCGCCGAGGACCTCGCTCCGTGACGGCGATCTACGAGCGCCCCGTTCGATTCGAGGACGTCGACGCCGCGAACATCGTCTTCTTCGGCCGCTTCTTCGGTTACTGCCACGAGGCCATGGAGACGCTCTTCGAACGCGAGCTCGCAGGGGGCTACGTCGCGCTCATCACGCAGCGGCGCGTCGGGTTTCCCGCGGTGCACGTGGAGTGCGACTTCAAGCATCCGCTCCGCTACGGCGACGTCGCGCGCATCGCCACGTCGGTCGAGCGGATCGGAAACAAGTCGTGCACCTTCCGCTACGCCATCACGCGCGCATCCGACGGCGAGCACATCGCGTCGATCCGTCACGTGTGCGCGGTCAGCGATCTCCAGGCATTGAAGGCCATCGCGATCCCTGACGACGTCCGGGCCGCGCTGGAGCGCCACGTCACGACGCCCGCGTGACTCCCGACTCCAACGCGCCGTCCTCGCCGCTTTCGCCCGGCACGGCGCGCACTTCGTCCATGAGCTCGATCCCGCGCTTCTTCAGCGAGCGGATGTAGAACGCCATCGCCACGCCGAACACGAAGAGCACCACGCACTCCCACTGCGCGGGCGTGAACGTGAGCGCGCCGAACCCGTAACGGAGGTCGGCGTTCCGGGGGTCTTCGGCCGTCGTGATGCGAAGGAAGTCCATCGCGAAGCGAACCGGCGCGTACGCCAGGCTGACCACGACGATGTACGTCCCGGTCGCGAGCTTCTTGTTCCAGGTGAGCGCGAAGGCGCCGGCGATGATGCACGTGAAGAGCATCTCGAGCAGGCCGAGATCGAACCGCGGCGCGTGCCCGTGGAAGAGGGCGAACTGATCTTGCGGCACCGACTCGCCGAGCCCCGGGTAGTCGACCGCCAGCAGGTGGTTCAACGACTCCGAGAGACGACCGAGCGCCGAGCTCGTGTCTTCGTGGACCTGACTGAGGAGGGTCCCCGGATGATCGTGCACCGACGAGCAGCCGCTCCGCCCGAAGATCCATGCCACCGGAAACACCGCGAGGATCACGTCGCAGAACGGAAGGATCGGCTGCGGCTTCGCGCGCCGACGGAGCCCGCCGGTGGGAGCGATCTCGAAGTACTTCCACAAGGCGACGCCGATGAACCCGCCCGTGAACCCGCCGAACGAGCTGAGTCCCTCCCACAACATGAAGAGCGAGTACCAGCGCTCTTTGATTTCTTGCGGGTGGTAAAAGATCTCGTCGAGCATGTGCCCGCCGATGAAGCCGGCCACGAGCATCCAGGTGATGAACGAGTTGAGCCGCTCGAGATCGAGCCCCAGCCGGCGCGCGCGACGAATGGCGAGGTTCGTCCCGATGATGACGCCCGTGGCCACGAGCAAGCCGAAGGGGTGAAGCGCGAGGGGGCCGAACTTCAGGCCGAAGGGGAGCTCGTGCGCCTCTTTGAGGAGGGGGAGCTCGGGGATGTGGAGGTACGGGATCATTCGGAAGGTGAACGGTGGCGTTCTAGCTCATTTCGCGCAACGCCGCGCTACCGCGGTTTGTTCTCGCGCTCGTTCGCTTCACGATCGATTCACGCGAACCTTGGGCTTCGCGCCCAGAAGCGCGAGCTGCCCGCACGCCGCGCTCACTTCATCGCCGCGCCGGCGGCGGATGAAGCACGAGTAGCCGGCGTCGCAGAGCGTCTGCTGGAACGAGAGGACGCCCGAGAGATCCGGGGGGCCCAGCGTGCTGGCGTCGATCGGGTTCATCGGGATCAGGTTGATCTTCACCGGGAGGCCGCGAAGGAGGCGCGCGACCTTCTTCGCTTCGACGGTGCCGTCGTTTCGCCCGGCGACGAGCGTGTACTCGATCGTGATGCGGCGACGCTTGGGGAGCGGGTACGCGCGGAGGGCGTCCATGAGCTTCGCCAGCGGGTACTTCTTGTTGATCGGCATGAGGCGCGTGCGCGTCTCGTCGTCGGCGGCGTGCAACGAGATCGCGAGCCCGATCTGACCGGCGAAGTCGGCGCCGAGCTTCTCGATCTCGGGGACGAGCCCGCTGGTCGACACGGTCACGCGGCGCGACGACAGGCCGATGCCTTCGGGGTGCGTGAGCAAGCGAAGCGATCGCGCGACGGCGTCGTAGTTGTGGAGCGGCTCGNNGAGCGGCTCGCCCATCCCCATGTAGACGACGTTGCGGAGCTGCTCGTGCAGATCGAGGCGCGAGCGCCCGAGGAGCACCTGGGCCACGATCTCGTCGGCGCCGAGGTGCCGCTTCAATCCGGCCACTCCGCTCGCGCAGAAGACGCACCCCATCGCGCAGCCGACCTGGGTCGAAATGCACTGCGTGACGCGCGCGATGGCGGTCGCGGGGAGCGGATCGTCCGCGTCGTCGTCATCGTCTGCCGCGGCCGCGTCGGCGTCGTCGGCGGGAACGGGCGAAGGGAGATCGCTCGTCCCCTTGGTCACGTTCGGGATCAGCACGGTCTCGACGGTCGCGCCCCCTGCCAGCTCCACGAGCAGCTTTCGCGTATCGTCCAGCGCGCGGCGCTCGAGCGCGATCTTCGCGACCGCGTTCATGCCCAGCGACGCCAGGGAGCCGCGGAGGGCGCTCGGCAGATCGGTCATCGCGCTCGGGTCGGTCACCCCCCGCACGTGCAGCCACTTGAAGACTTGCCGCCCGTGAAACGCGCGACCGCCGAGCGAAGTCATCACGCGCGCCCACTCGTCGGGCGTGCGCGCGAGCGGCGGCATCGTGGGAGCGGGAGAGTCGTTCAAGGCCGGCGAAAGGTAGGCCGCGGAGGACGATCGCGCAAACCGCCTCGTTTTTCCGGCTCGTCCGCTACTTCAGCTCGTCACCAAAGGCGAGCTCGCGGGCCGCGCCGATGGGCATTCCGCCGACCGCGAGGAGGCGATCGTGGAACTTCCGCAGGTCGAAAGCGCTCCCTTCCTTCGCCTTCACGGCCTCGCGCATCGCGATGATCTTCAGCTTCCCATACGTGTACGTGAACATGTTCGCCGGCCAGACCACAGCGCGCCGTGCTTCGATCTTCGCCGCCTCGGGGGCAAGCATGGCGTTGTCCTCCATGAACTTCGCCCCTTCTGCCAGCGTCATCGAGCCGTCGTTCTCGGCGACGTCGATCACGACGCGCGCCGCGCGCTGAAGCGCCATGCGCAGGTAGAAGGCGTGCGTCCGAACGGGATCGCTCCCGCCAAACCCGTTCTCGATCACCATCTGCTCACAGTAGTGCGCCCACCCTTCGCCGAGCGTCGAGGCCCACGTCACCTTGCGAACCTTCGACGGCACGTCGCGGATGAAGAGGTACTGCAAGTAGTGACCGGGAATCGCTTCGTGCACGCCGACGATGTCGATGGCACCCAGTGCGTGAAAATGGAGAAGGCCGTTTCGCTGCGCGGGCGGCATCGTCTCCAAGGGCTCGGTGACCTGGAACCGCGCGTCGCTCACGGCGTCGAGCGCCCCGGCGGCATTCATACTGGCGAACGAGAGGCCGCGCGCATGCGGCGGCGTCGGCGCAATTACCAGCTGCACCTTGTCCCACGGCACGTCGACCACCGGATGCTCGTGCATCCACGCTTCGACGCGCTTCTCAGACGCGCGGTATTCGTCGAGCACGCCGTCCAGCTTCGGAGTGTCCTTCTGAAGCCGATCGAAGAACGCCTTTCGTGTCTCGTGAGGCTTCCCGGGCTTCTGGTTTTCTTGCGCGAGCAGCACGTCGAGCTCCTCGTCGAGGCGCACGATCTCTTTCTCGCCCATCGCTCGGATCGCAGACGGCGAGTCGGTCACCCCCTCGTGAAGGCGCGCCAGCACCGACCACTTCGCCGCGCCGATCGGCTCGTCCTTCGCGGTCGCGATCGGAAACGCTTTGCCGATGGCTACGACGTACACATCGATCGCGGTCGCCACCGTCTTTGCGGACGCCGCCAGCCGATCTTGCAGCGGCTTGTCGGCCTCGAGCCCCTTCTGCCAGTCGACGACGCCCGGACCGCGGAGCATCGCCGGCAGCCCCTTGCCGACGACGGCGAGGTTCTCCAGCGCAGCATGCGACGGCGCCTTCACGCGCGCGCGCGCCACGTCGAGCATCGCCGGGACCCGCGCGAGCCGCGTGGCGAGCGCGTTCATCCGATCGTGCTTCGGCGCGTAGTCGTGATCGACGAGCCCGAGGATCGCAGCCCCGATGACGTTGAGGACGTCGGACGGATCACGCTCTTCGAGGCGCAGCGTATCGAGGATGTACGCGCGGTCTTCGAGGCGGTCGGCGAGGAGCCGCGCATCGAGCGCAGGATGATCCGTCCCGGCCTCAGCGGGCGCCGCGTCCTTCGGAACGCTCGCGGCGATCGCGCGCAGGCCGTCGGCGCGCGTGCGAAAGTCGGCGGCGGTCTTGCTCTGCGCGGCTTCGGACAGATCGGGGAGTTGATCGTCGAAGGCGTGCACGCCGGTCTGCGTCGCGTTGGCCGGATTCGCCGCGAAGTACGCGCCGAGCGCCTCGTCGATCGCGGTTCGATAGGCGACCGCGTCCCACGTCGGAAGCGGCTCGGTGGTGACGATCGGCGCCGACGATGCGGTGACGACGGGCGCAGGTGCCGGCGGCGCGATCACGGGCGGCGGCGGATCACTCGCGCATGCCAGCACGAAGAGCGACGAGGCAAGTGACGGGACCAGCGAAGCGATCGCGAAACGTCTCATGGCGCGGGAAGTTACCACGCGCCGCGCGGGCTCGGCCGATCAGGCGCGCTCGCTGCGCTTCGCCTCTTCCCAGTATCCGTCGAGCGTCGACAGCGGAATGTTCCCGCCGCCATCCCCCGCCTTCTTCGCGGGGTCGCCCCACCCTCCGTGCACCTCGACCACGCGCTTCTCCACGTGCGCGAAGCGTCGCGCGAACTTGTCGATGGTCCTTCGCAGCGCCCCCTCCGCGTCGACGTCGACGTGCCGCGCGAGGTTCACGAGCGCGAAGAGCGTGTCGCCGAGCTCCTCTTCGATGGCGCGGGGGTCCTTCGCCGCGATCGCCTCGTCGAGCTCGCCCAGCTCTTCTCTCACCTTCGCGCGCGACCCCGCCTGGTCCTCCCAGTCGAACCCCACGCGCGACACTTTCTCGCCGACGCGCTGCGCTCGCGTCAGCGCCGGCAAGCTCCGCGGAACTCCGCCGAGCAGCCCCCTCCCCTTCTTCTCGATCGCCTTCAGCTTCTCCCAGTTCGCGAGCACCTCGTCTGCGTCCTTCGCCTCCATGTCGCCGAACACGTGGGGGTGCCGGTGAACGAGCTTCTCCACGATCCCACTCACGACGTCGTCGAGCGCGAAGGCCCCCTCACGCCGGGCGAGCTCCGCTTGAAAGACGACCTGGAGCAACAGATCTCCGAGCTCCTCGCGGAGCGCCTTGCGATCACCCGAGTCGATGGCGTCGATCACCTCGCACGCCTCTTCGAGCGTGTACTTGCGAAGCGTCTCGAACGACTGCTCGCGATCCCAGGGGCATCCATCAGGCGCGAGCAGCCGCCGCATGACCGCCACGAGGCGCGCGATCGTCGCGCCGTCTTGCTGCGCGAGCGGCGGCACGGGGCGCGGAACGTCTTCGTCGAATCGGGGGAGCACTTCGTCGGGCGAGGACGTCATGGAACGGGGCGGAAGCTAGCACCCGGAGGGCGTCGCCGCGACGCAGACGCGCCGCCGCTCGATTCGGCGTACGATTCGAGATCGATGGTGGACTCGCCGCCCGAGGCACGCTCCGAGAGCGCACGCCGGTTGTTGATCGCGCTGGGGCTCGGAGTCGTGCTCGTCCTCGCGTACATCCTTCGCGGCGTCTTGGTGCCGCTGTTCCTGGCGTTCCTCCTGGCCTACGCGCTCGATCCGTTCGTCGATCGCCTCGAGGCGATGAAGGTCCCGCGCGCGCTCGGCGCGATCGCGGTGATGGCGGCGATCGTCGGGCTCATCACGATCGTGCTCGTCTTCGCCGTGCCGCTGTTCATCGACGAGCTGCGCGCAGCGGCGACCGAGCTGCCGCGCGAGCTGCAAGATCTGGAAGCGCGCGTCGAGCCGTGGTTCTGGAGCACGCTCCACTTGAAGCTCCCGCACTCGATGGGCGACTTGAACCGCGTCATCGGCGAGAAGGTCCAGGCCGAGTTCCCGTCGATGGTCAGCGCCGCGGCGCTCGCGCTCTTCGGCACGCTCAGCTACGTCGCCGTCATCCTCAGCGCGCTCATCGTGCCGCTCTTCGCGCTGTACCTCCTCATCGACTTCGATCAGATCGTGGCCCGCGTCGGCGAGCTGATCCCGCGTCGCTGGGTCGCCCCCGCGACCGACATCGCGCGCCAGGTGCATCGCACGCTCGGCGGCTACGTGCGCGGCCAGCTCACCGCGAACATCGTCCTCGGCGCGCTCTACGCGACCGGCCTCCGCCTGGTCGACATCCGTCTCGCGGTGCCCATCGGCGTCCTCACCGGGATGATGGCGTTCGTCCCCTACGTCGGCTTCTTCACGGGCCTCGGCCTCGCGCTGGTGATGGCGATCCTCGACTGGCATGGGATGGGGACGCTCGTTGGCGTCGTGGCCGTGATGCTCGGCGTTCAGCTCCTCGACGGCACGTTCATCACGCCGCGGATCGTCGGGCGCAGCGTCGGACTCGCGCCCATCGAGGTGCTGGTCACGATGATGGCAGCGGCGTCGCTGTTCGGGTTTCTCGGCGTGCTGCTCGCCGTGCCGCTCGGCGCCGTCGTGAAGATCTTGATTCAGCGCGGGATCAAGGCGTATCTCGCCTCTGACTTCTACAAGCGCGCCGACTTCAATCGCGCATAATTGAGTCGGTCGCCGGCCCTACGAAGCCCGGCGAAGCCACTCACGAAAAACGAACGAGAAGGAAGCATCGATGATCACGTCGGAGGTCCTCGTCGAGACCACAGGGCGCACGCGCGTCGTCACCATCAACCGCCCCGAAGCGCGCAACGCCCTCACGCGCGCCGTCATCACCGGCGTGCGCGACGCGTTCGACGCCGCCGCGGCCGACGACGGCGTTCGCTGCGTCGTGCTCACCGGAGCGGGCGGCCACTTCTGCGCCGGCGCCGATCTGCGAAAGAACATGATGGAGGACCCCGATCTCCTCCAGCACCTCGACGCCTACATGGACGAGTACCACGCGGTCATCAAGGCCATCGTCCGCTGCCCCAAGCCGAGCATCGCCATGCTCGACGGCTGCGCGGTGGGCTTCGGCGCCGATCTCGCGCTGGCGTGCGACCTTCGCGTCGCCACGCGCGAAGCGTACGTGCAGGAGAAGTTCGTGAAGATCGGTCTCATGCCCGACGGCGGCGGCACGTTCTGGCTTCCGCGCCTCGTCGGCACCGCGCGCGCGCTCCGGTGGATGCTCTTCGCCGAGAAGATCGAAGGCCCCGAGCTCGAGTCGCTGGGCCTCGTGATGAAGCTCACCTCGCAGAGCGAGCTGCGCGACGTGACGCTCGCCGCCGCACGCGAGCTCGAGAAGGGCCCGCCTCTCGCGTTCGCGCAGATCAAACGCGCCGTCTATGGAAGCTGGGGCGAGCTCGAAGACGCGCTTCGCCGCGAACGCGAGGGTCAGCTCCAGCTCCTGCGAAGCCAGGACGCCATGGAAGGGATCATGGCGTGGGCCTCGAAGCGCGAGCCGAACTTCGAAGGGAAGTAGCGCGCTCGTCGGCTCGTCACTTAAGCCAGCGCGGTTCGTTCGCCCACGGCGTCCGCTTCGAGCCACGCGCGCAAGACGGCGGGATCGTCGTAGCGCGCGAGGCCGATCATCAGCTTCGCGATCGCCGCTTCGACGGTCATGTCGCCGCCGGAGATCGCGCCGGCCGCCTTCGCCGCAGCGCCGCCGGCGTACGCGGTCATGTCCACGAACCCGCGAAGGCACTGCGAGACCACCAACGCTGGCACGCCGCGCGCGCGCGCCTCTTCGAGCGCGGGGATCAGCGACCCCGCCAGGTGCGGCAGATTCCCCGTCCCGTACGCTTCGAGCACCAGCCCACGGACCCCCGCGCTCAGCGCCCCGCTCACCAGCGCCGGATCGATCCCCGGAAACACGCGCACGGCGAGCACCCGCGCATCGACCTTCGGATCGAAGGGCGCGAGCGCCGACGGGGCGCGCACGTGAGCCGCGACCTCGACGCCGATACCTAGCTCCACCAGCGGCGCGCAGTTCGGCGAATCGAAGGCATCGAACCCCCATGCATCCCGCTTCGTCGCACGGACGCCGCGTATCGCGCGCGACGCGAACGCGATCGTCACCTCAGGAACTCCGAGCGTCGCCACGAGCACGGCATCGATCAGGTTCTCGCGCGCGTCGGTCCGCGCTTGCGCGAGCGGCCGCTGCGCCCCCGTGAGCACCACCGGCTTCGGCAACGGGCCCAGCAGGAGCCCCAGCGCACTCGCGGTGTACGCCATCGTGTCGGTCCCGTGGACGATGACCACTCCGTCGATCCGCGGATCCTGGACCGCGGCGTGGACCTCGCGCGCCATGGCGATCCAGTTCGCGGGCTGCATGTCGCCCGAGTCCATCGTGAACAGGATCCGCGTCTCGAGCTCGGCGATCCGCACGAGGCTCGGAAGCTCCACGGCCAGATCGCGCCCGTACACATCGGGCGTCAGCGACCCGCCCGCCGCGTCGTCGCCGGCGCGCGCACGCATCATCAGCGTGCCCCCCGTATGGAGCACGAGGACCCTCGGCATCGCGCGTGTTGCCGTCGAGTCTGCTGCCATCGAGCCCGCCTTCGACTCCGCCGCGCTCAGAAGACGCGCGACTCGACCTTCACGGTGTCGCCCGCCTGCAGCGGCAAATCGGCCTGGGTGCCGTCGGTGATCGCGTCGACGCTCACGATCGCGGTCACCGTCTTGGTGCTCGACACCTGGCGCGTCAGCACGACGTGATTGCTATCGGCGATCGGCGTGAACCACCCCGCCTGCGACAGCGCGTCAACCAGCTTGATCCCAGCGGTCCACGGCACGGCGCCGGGTTTTGTGACCTGGCCGATGACCGTGACGCGCTTGGAGTTGTACTCCTTCACGATGAGCGACATCTGCGGGTTGGAGAGGATCTTCCCGTCGACAAGATGCTTCCGCAGCACGTCGACGATCTCTTGCGGCTCCAGCCCGGAGATCTTCAAGCGCCCGACATACGGGTAGTCGATCGTTCCGTCCGGCTGCACGCGGAAGTCACTCGGGAGCGTTTCGCCGACGAGTGACACGGTGATGAGGTCACCGATACCGATGACGGTGCTCGCGACAGGAGCGGGGAGATTCGCGGGAGGGGGCGGCCGCGTGCTCGTGCACGCCACGATCGTCGCGATGACACACGCGACGAGCCAACGGAAACGCAACATAGGGGCCTTCGTAGACGATCGCGCGGTGAGGGCGCAAGGTCAGTCGAGTCGCAAGTGGAGGTCGCGCCGATTCCGCATCGGCTGACCTACGCGGGGACCGAGGATGATGCTGGACGCTTGCCCGACTACATCAACCAGCGAACGCCAAAGAACGCTTGGTAACGGCGCCAGCTCATATCGAACAGGCTGTTGCGCGTCACGACGTCGGCCGCGGTGACCGGGAGCTGTGTCGAGCTGAAGTTTTCGGCGTAGCTGAACGTGCCGTTGATCCCGAACGACTGGACGACGCGGTACTCCGTGAAGAGCGTCGCATCCGCACGCACGTCCGTGTACGCGTTCGCCATCTTGATCGGAGCCGCGTTTCCGACCGCTCCGAAGTAAAGATCCGGGTGCTCGTAAGCCCCGACTCCGCCTTCGATCGTGATGAGGAACTTGCCGGCGTAGAAATACTCTGCCCGCAGGTAGCCGCGGTCGAGCCCCAAGGCCGGGCCAAGGTAGCTCGCCTGAAAGTCTCGCATGTATCCGAGCGCGATCGTCGAGACGAGCAACGAAGGCTTCGCCTGAAGCTCCGGCGAGGTCGTCCCCGGGAAGAACCGAAGCTCGAGCTGACCAATCACCGAGTCGTATTGCTGCACGCTCGCGTCGTTCGAGGCCCCGGTCGTGAACGTCCCGCCGTAGCCGACGAGCGCGAGGACCGAAAAGCGCGGCGTGACGAGCCCTTCGAGGCCCATGCGCACGCGCACCGGAGTCGTCGAGTGCTCGTCGAACGAGGCGTTCGAAGCGTTGTTGAAGGACCGGTACGAGATCGACCCGTCGTACAGAAGCGCGGTGCGCGGACGAAACCGCCAGCGACCCCGGGAGTACCCGGTATGCATCTGGTTGTTGTACGGGCTTCCGGACGCTTGCTCGAAGAAGATGCCCGTGTACTGGTACCCGAAGTGCCAGTCGAGCGTGCCTTCGTTCGGTTGCGCCGCGAGATCGGCGCCGGCGGTGATGGTGTCGTTGTTGTAGGAGAGATCGGGGTCGCCGAGGACGGTCGGCTGGATCATGCGCATCCAACTGGCTGTCAAGCTTCCGCTCCACGCGCGGCCGGGGAGGATCCCGAGCATCGCGTCCGCGTTCCCGGACATGTTCCGTTGATTGCTCGTCTGGCTGCTGAAGAACTCGCGGTACGTCCCGCTCGCTCCGCCGTCGAACGAGACCGCAGGGCGCTGGGTCGGCTGTTCGGCTGTTCGCTGGGCCGCAGGAGTCGTCGAGATACGAACCGACGGCGTCACGCGAAGCAGGCCGGTGCCCGTCGGCGGATTTTGCGGCGCCCCGTTCAGATAGTGAATGTCAGTCTTGTCAGAGCGGCCGAAATAGTTGGAGTCGTACCCAACTTCGGCTGCGATCCCAGGGTGCAGCTCGAACTCGCCGGCTTGGTAGCCAGGTCCTTGCTGGACGCGGCGATCCTGCATGAACTCCTGCGCGCTCGCGGGCAGGCTCCAAGCAAGCGCACACGCGCCTCCCACGGTTGCGGCAATACGTCCGAAAGCTCTATTTTTCATATCCGTCGTCGGCTCACGCACACTCTATCGACGGGTCCGCGCTTTCGCGTGGCCGCCATGTCCGTACTGCACCCGGAATCCGTACTGCAACCGGAACTGGGCCCGATGCCTTGCGGCGCCGAAACCCGTGCGCACCTACTTCGAAGGGCTCTTTGCTTGGGGCGGCGGAACCTCGACCGGCGGAGCCGGTATGTTCACGGGACCGAACGGCGGAAGCGAGGTCTGATCCCCGGGAAGAGTCGGGTCCACGGTGGTGAACGTCGTCGTCGCCCCCGTGTACGCGGCCTCTTCACCGATGCACTGATTGGCTTCGGTCATCAACTGCTCGACGCGCTGCCGGAGCACCCCGCCGATCGTGTGCTCATGATTCGCGAGCTCGACGTCATGACGACCGACCGCCGCCTGAAGCGAGCGGAATCGATCGCCCGCGGAACGTCCCGCGACGTCGATCTGCGAGAGCTTGTCGTTCAAGCAGAGCATCTTGACGACGTCTTTTTCGTGGCGCGCTGTCGCGAGCCGGCGGCCGACGGTCTGTGATGCCTGGTTGATGAACGTGATGTGTCCGGAACCTTCGGCCAGCATCTGTTCAGGTGACACGTTGACGTGCGCCTGAAAGCCGACGTGCGCGTCAACGCCAGGCGCCGGGGTCGGCGGCTGAGACGTTTGTGCGCCTGCGGGCGAAGCGGCGTAGGCCAGCACCGCGAAGGTGACGAACCACTTGAGTCTCGAGCGAAGTCGCATGCGGGTCGCTCCCCTCCGAGCGGAATGTTTGGTCACTCTAACGGTCTCGGCTAGCCATGTCAACGATCCCATCTGCATGAGCCACACCCAACGAACTGGCTGAATTTCAGGCGAAAACGCGATGATTGCGATCGGGCGCCAAACCTATTTTCGAAACACACGAGCCGAGGATCCCCGGTCGCGGTTTGCGGTCCCTGTGTCCGGTGCGGTGCTTGTTGAGGACGTTCATTCGGTGGGTCGACGGCCGCGGAATCATGTCCTCGAAGGCTCGTCTCGACTGCTCCATACGACTCGGTTCGATAGATGCCGTACGCCACAAAACTACTGCGCCGCGTCTCCACGAAGAAGACGCGGCGCGGCGCGATTGAGCAACGTTTTTCTACTGCTTGACGAACTTCACAGGGATCTGAACGGTTGAACCGCTGGATCCCGGAGCGTCGAACTGCGCGTTCTTGAGGACGCGCGAGATGCAGCGCACCACCGGATCCGACAGGCCGTTGTTCGCGGAGGGATCGGCCGAGCTCACTTCGCCGTTCGGCGCGATCTTGACGACCATCGTCACCGAGCCGGACATCCCCGGATCGATGTTCAGCCCTTGCGTCTGGTAGCAGTTCTTGAATTTCGGGCGGAGCTGCGCGACGACGCGCTCCAGGTTCGAAACGGGAACGGACGCGCTCGTCGCGCCGATCGAAGCGTCGCCGCGCGGCCCCTGCACGGCCGTCAGCGTGCCTGCGCCGTTGCCTGCGCCGGTGCCATTGCCGCCTGCGATCGATCCGAGACCACCACCGCGACCAGGTTGCACGACCCCACCGCCGCTCCCGAGGTGAAGATCGCCGCCCGCAGAGCTGACGGCCGCACCCGACGCTGCAGCGCCGCTCAAGTCGACCGGCGGAATGTCGCTTCGCGAGAGCGCGCCCTGCACCGCGGAGCTCCCGTTGAACGCCGCGAGAATGCCGACCTGCAACGCTTCGGCGGCTTGCGCGAGCTTCGCGGCCGCCGCGTCGCTCGTCTTCGGCGCCTTCGGTCCCGCAGGGCCTGCAGGTTTCGCAGCCGGCGCGGGCTTGTCGTCCGACTTCTTGTCGTCGCTCTTCGTCGTGTCGAGCGGCTTGTCTTCGACGACGGGCGGCGGAACCTTGCTCGCGAGATCGATGAGGCCTTGAACGTTCACGTCGTCGTTGACGATCGGGTCCATCCAGTCCGAGTACATCGCGCCGATCATTCCGAAGTGCAGCATGAAGCTGAACGCGGCGATGATCGTCAGGTTCCAATCGATCTGGCTCGCGAGCCCGCCCTTGACGGCGAGCGGGAGCTGCGGGCGCGGTTGCACCGGCGGAGGCGCGACGAACTGAAAGAGGAACGTCGTCTCGCCGACGACGATCTTGCCGCGCGCCTCTTCGGTGAGCTTCACCTGATAGGCGTTGCCGACGCGCTTCGCCTGCCCCTTCAACGCGCCGATGTCGGTGATGCCGGTCGCGAGCGCCACGCGGCCGCTCATGCCGTCCATGAAGTTCAAGTAGTACTCGGCGCCGAGCAGCTCGAAGAGCTTGAACTGCGCGGGGACGACGTTGCTCGGGATGACGAACATCGCCTTCTCGCTCGCCCCGACCGTCACGCTCGTGCGCTGCTTGATGATGCGCTCTTCGATGACGCGGCCCCCTTGAACCAGGCCGATGCGCAGCACCTTCGGACCGGTGGCTTGCGCCATCGCCCGCATGACCGCGGTCATCTGCCCAGGTCGGCCTGCAGCCCCCGGCGAACCTACGTTCGGCCCCTGATTCATTCGGACACTCCGCCTTTCACGAACCTGCGTACGCAGTCTTGGCGCCGGGCATCACGTGCGACGGCGCATCATTCTCTGGGATCCGCTCTGGGATGCGAGGACTACGAAGATTCAGAGTGCAGCAAATCGGCCTTTGTTCCCAAATTCCGATCATGTCGAGAGTACACGAACCGGCATCCCGCTGGGAAGCCGCGTCACGCGCGTCACGGTCTGGTCTTGCGTGCCTGTCCTTTCAGGACATTCACGACAGTAACTCGAGGCGCTCGACCAGCTTGTCGGTCGTGGCGAGGCGCTCTCTCACCATCGTACGTGCACGCAGATGCGCCGCGACGCAGAACGCGGCGCTGGCGAGGCCGACCACGACGGCATTGATCGCGGCGGCGATGGCGGCGTTCACGTCGACGTCCTCGGACGCGAGCGCATCGCGCATGACGAGCGCGGCCAAGAGAAAGCCGCTGCTCGACGCGATGCTCGCGCACACGCGCGGGACGCGAGCCCAACGTTGCGCCGTGTAATCGAGCTCGCTCAGCTGCTCGTTGACGAGCGCGACGTGCTTCGAGTCGAGCGCGACGAGCAGCTCGCGCTCCCACTCGGCCGCAGGCTCTCGAGTGATCGCGTCACGAATCGAAGGCCACGATTCCGGCGTCTCGCGAACGGCGGCGAGCAGCACGCCGACGTCGAGCGCGGTCGCCTGCGCCGCGAACATCAAGCGGCGCGCGCTTGCCGCCACGCAGATCACGGCGATGCCGATCGCGACGAGCGTGAAGATCACTCAGAACGGATCGTGCTGGACCGCTTCCTCGATGCGATCGAGGAACGGTTGGCGGAGCTCCGCGAGCGTCAGCTTCGGCAGGATGGTGCCGACGTCGACGGACGCGATCGGCTTCTGCACTCGGCCGACGATCTCGACCTCGCGCAGCGTGATGACTCCGCCCTTCTGATCCGCCGCCGAGGCCGTCCCCTCGCCCGCGACGAACGAGAACGCGAGCGCGACGAGCGCCATGCTTCCGAGCTTGAGGATCGTCTTCGTCATGCTTCGCTCCGTCTTCCGCTTTTCTAGCTTGCTCGCGCTCAAGTATCCGCCACGCATCGCGCGCGCGCCAATCACTTCCCGCCGTCCGCCGCGCCGGCAGCAGGTTTCGCTGCAGCAGCCGGCGCCGAAGCCGCAGGCGCCGCCGCTGCCGGAGGAGGAGGAGCCGGGGTCTTGAGCTCGGCCTGCTTCGCCTTCGCTCGACTGAGCAAGTCGTCCGTGTCGTCCGTCTGCCCCGGAGTGGTCTTCACGTGCATCGTCTTGAACGTCTCGAGCTCTTTGATCGCTTGCGCGACCTGATCGAGCGGCTGGAAGCCGGGAACGCTCGGCGAGAACAAATAGAGGAGGCCGAGGTCGTAATGCGCGACCGCTTGGGTCGAGTCGAGCTGCAAGGACGTCTCGAGCTCGCGCTTCGCATCCGCCGTGCGCCCGCCGAGGCGATAGCTGTCACCCAGGTTCAAGTGCGCGATCGGATCGGTCGGCGCGTACTTCACGCCCATTTCGAGCAGCGGCGTCGCTTCGGCCGCGTTCCCTGCCTCGAGCTTCATCACGCCGAGCTGAATGGTCGCTTCCACCAAGTCGGGGCGCTTCGTCTGCGCCGCTTGAAAGTCGATCATCGCAGCGGCGCGCTTGCCGTCTTGCTTCTCGATGAGCCCGCGAAGGAGATGCCCTTCGGCGTTGTCCTTGTCGCGCGGAGGCGACGCTTCACCGATGCCGTCGAGGATCGCGCGGAGCGCGTACAGCGCGAGATCCATGCGGTGCGCGCGGTAGTGATCGCGCGCGATCGCCATCATCGCGTCCCGGTTGTTCGGATCGAGTCGCAGCGCATCTTGCGCGAGCGACTGCGCGCTCCCGCTGTCTCCTTCGATCGACTTGACCATCGACAGATACGTCGAGATGCGCGCCGATTGCGGGTTGCGATTGTGCTTGTCGGTGAGGAACGTGTCTGCTTCGCCTGCGTGGCCGGAGTACGCGAGCGACAGCGCGTACGCTCCCATCGCCAGCTCGTAGTCGGCCTTGAACGTGTACGCCGCGCGGTATTCTTGCTGCGCGTCGGGGACCTGCCCGAGTCGCTCGAGAACGACGCCGAGTGAGTAGTGAGGAGCGGGCGCCCGCGAGTCCTTCTGGGTCGCGTCGGTGAACGCGGCCTTGGCGCCATTCAAGTCGCCGGCGAGCCACGCTGACCAGCCGCGATTGTACGACTCCTTCGCAGGCCCCGAGAGCTCGGGGTGTTGATCGGGATCCGTGACCCCGACCTCCTGCCCTTGCGCGTTCGGCGCCACTGCCACGGCCGCGCCGGCGTCGCCCGTCGACGCCGTAGGCGATTTCACCGGTGCGGGTGAGCTCCCCCCGCAACCGGACGCGATCGCCGCGACGCTCACCGCAACGGTGAAACCGCCGCTTCGTCCGATCGTCCGCATCATCTCTCCCCTCACGATTGCCACCTTGGCGGCCCTCACGGCGCCACCGGGAGCGGCTCGTCGTTCGCGTCCGGGGGCGGCACGGCGGCCATGCCCGGGCGCTGTTGCACGAACATCCCGTCCTTGTAGTCGAGCTTCGCGCTCTTGTTCGCGTCGGTCGGGTCGATCGTGTTCGTCACGTACGTGCGCATGTTGGTGTCACCGATGATGTCGGTGAAGTACGCGAGCCGGTTGATCGCTCGCGCGACCGACGAGTTCCGCACGTTGTACTTTCGCGCGAGCACGACCGCCGTGACGTAGTTGCGGACCATGATCTGGTCCATCGCCGCGAGCTCGGACTCCTTCTTCGAACGCCACCCCTCTTTGACCGTCGAGCGCAGGTCGTCCGCTTGCTGGGCGAGGTCGTCGCGTCCGCTGTTCTCGAGCGTCTTCAAGAGGCGCTCTTGCTGCGGCGTGAAGTACTTCAGCGCCGGAGCGACCGTGTTGTAGAGCCCTGTGCGAAGTGAATCGTAGAGCGATCCCTTCCGCGCGATCGCAGCCTGCACCCACTCGACAGAGGGATACGTGCGCGCGATGTGCTCGAGCGCCTTGTCGTACTTATCGGCCTCTTCGGCGTCGAGTTGGTACTTCCCCTTGCGCGTGTTCTTGCCGGCCTTGTCGTAGGTGCCGAGGATGTCCTCGACCGATCCTGCGAAGTGGTGGTGGCCCGTTTCGTAGTCGAACTTCTCGTGGATCTCTTCGTCGAGCGCCGTGTACTCCGCTTCCGCGGCGTAGTCGGCGTACGGCGAGATCTGCGAGTCCTTCTTCCCGTCTTTGCCTTGCGCGGGGACGTTCCTATCGATGAACTCCCACTCGTTGATCACCGTCTTGAACCACTGGTGATACCCGCCGTCGCCCGACGACTTCTTCATCTTGGCGATCTGGTAGGCCGCTTCGAGCGAGTACTTCGCCGCCGCCGGCCGCGCGTGCTGCTTCGCGTAGAAGCCCATCAACGCCGACTCGGCCGCGACGCGCGATTGCCGGTTCGATCCCGAGTCGCCACCTTGCGGTGACCACTGGCGGTAATCGTAGTCGGCGACCTCGTAGTCCGCCTTCGCCTGCTCGTCAGCCGCGGGGTGCAAGGTCGACATGAGCTTGTACTGTGCAAGCATCTTGTCGCGCTGTCCGAGCGCCTGGTACAGCTCCATCGCGTCGGCCGCGGCATCCTTCCGCTTCTTCTCGTCGAAGCGCGTGTTGGAGCTGATCTTCTCCTTGGTCTCGGCGGCACGCTGGTAGTTGAAGAACGAGTAGTACGTGGTCGAGAGCGCGTCGTACGCGTTCCCGAGATCGGTCACGCGCGTGTCGTACTTCTTCTGATCGGCCACGACGGGCGGCTTCTTCTTCGGGTCGCCCTTCTGAAGTCCGTTCAGCGTGTCTTCGTTTCCGTAGGCGCCGATGAACAGCGTGTACGTGTCGATCGCGCGACTGAAGTCGCCGACCTGCTTGTACGCGTACGCCGCGTTCATCGCCCCTTCGGGCGCTTCGTCACGGCCCGGCGCCGCTTGCAGCGCCGCTTCGTAGAGACCGGCCGCTTCGCGCCAGAGCTTGTCGCGATCGGGTCCGGGCTGCGCGGCCTGCGCTTCCTTGAACTTCGCGCCGGCCTTGGCGTACGCCGCTTCCTGCAGCGTCGGGTTCACGATCAGCTCGGCCTTCGCCTGCTGGTCGGCGGTCATCGCGCACGGATGATCCTTCTCCTTCTGCGCGAGGTCTCGCGAGCGGTCGGCGTCGCCGAGGTGGTTGCTCATCACGATGAGCTTCTCCCACGCTTCGTAGCCGTACTTATCCTTGCCGCAGTGCTCGTTGTAGATCGGCTCGTAGCGCGCGCGCGCTTCGTCGAAGTGGCCGTACAGATAGAACTGGCCAGCGTCGTACGTCTGGAACTCGGTCGAGTTGTGCGTCACGTCGAGCGCCGGCGGCACGCGAACGATGAAGTCGTCGCGCGACTGCATGCTCGACTGCACCTGCGGCGGGATCGGATCGATCGACGGCTTCCCGGTGTTGTTGTCGCCCGTGTAGTGCGGCGTCTGTCGATCCTCGAACCCGGCCGCGCCGTTCGTGTCGGCGAACTGCTGGAACGCGAGATCGCGATCGACGTCGCTGAGATCGACGACGAAGAGCGCCGCGTTCATCAGGTACTTGTCGTCTTCGTTCGAGTCGCGGACGTCGATCGCCGCCTGTCGCGCTTCCGCGATCTCTTGCGACGTGGGGGGTGCTCCCTTCTTCAACTTCGCGAGGATGACCTCGATCTTCACCTGCTCGTGCCGCGCCTGCGCGAGCCAGTAACGGCTCTCGTACGCGTCGGGCGCGTTCTCGTCCTGGTGAAGGAAGCCCGCCCAGCCGAGCGCGGCCAGCTTGTACTCGGCGAGCGCGCGGGTCAGCTCCTCGGCGATGTGCGCCGGATCACCCGACTGCTGCGCTTCGGTGACCGCCGCGTTCGCGTTGTTCGTGTGCTGCGCCGCGGCCGACTTCAACCCGCCGCGCACGAGCGTCTCTGCGCGCTCGATCGCTTCGGGGTTGTCCTTGTTCGCGTCGACCCACGGCGTGTTGCCGATGTAGTTCGCCAGCGCCGTCCGAGCCTCGAGCGCCTTCGCCGCGATGGCGTCGTGCTCCGGCGTATTCACGCGCTTGGTGATGTTCTGCTGATCGTACGTCTCGGCCATCGCGTTCTGCGTGTCCGGGGCCGTGGGATCCATCGGCCACTTCTTCAACATGTCCGCGTAGATTTCGATCGCGTTGTTGAACTGGCCGAGCGACCGGAACTCGTCGGCGAGCGCGCGGTAGATGTTGATCGTCCACTTCTTGTCCTGCGGGATGAGCGCAGGATCGCGAACGCGATCGATCGCGACGTGGAGCTTCACCTCGGCCTTCGTCGGATCGGGCTCCGTGTCGAAGATGTCCGCGCGCTGCATGTACGGCTCGTTCGGCCCGGGGCCGGCGAAGTCGACGATCGCGAGCGAGCCGGCGATGTACTGGTACGCCTCGGTCTGGAAGTCGACGCCGGGGTCTCCGCGTTCCTTCATCAGATCGTCGGTGTAGAGGAGCAGCTGGACGAACTGCTTGGTCGCGTCCGCGAAGCGCTGCTGCTTGTAGAGCGTCCAGGCGTACTTGTAGAGAGCGACGCCGTAGATCGGGTAGACGTGGAACGTCATCGCGTGCTGGTACGCGCTGGCCGCACGGTCGTAGTCGTAGACCGCGCCCGGCTCGTCCTTCACGACGCCGCCGCCGAGATCGAGCTGATCGAACTCCCAGTTGCCGATGTTCCACCACGACTCGCCGACCTTCGACGGCTCGCCGGGCTGAAGGTCGGGCTGGGGCATCGCCACGCAGTCGGTCGGGTACGGATCGACGTACGTGATGTCGGCTCCCCCCTTCTTCAGCGACGCCGGATCGCGGTGCAGGTTGCGCCACGTGCTCCAGTACTCCTCGTCGTGATCCTGCGGCATCGGCAGGATCGTGTCGCGGCTCGGATCCTTCGGGTTCGGCGGCGTCGGGTACTTGAAGTGGTTGTGGCAAACGAGCGAGCGGTACACCTGCTGCGACTCGTCCTGCCGACTCGCGTCGTCGTAGGCGTGCGCGAGGAAATAGAAGATCGACGCGAGCTGCTTGTAGCCCGGGTACTCGTTGATCACGCGCTTGTAGAGCGCGATGGCCGGCTTCAGGCCGATCGAGAGATCGTCGGTCGCGTCTTCGGCGCGCGCGCGATCTTCGTAGAGCGCCGCGAGGCGGTACATCGCGTCGGGTGACTCGGGATCCTTCGCGCGCGTTCCGCTGTACGTGGCGATGAACTCTTCGAGGCGCTTGATCGCCGTGTCGCGCGCTTTCTTCGCTTCGACCTTCTCGACGCCGATCTCGTCGTCGAGGCCGGAGAGGATTTCCTTCTTCTTCGCTTCGTAGTGAAGACGAATGATCGTCGTCACCGTATCGCGGTAGTCCTTCGCGCCGGTCTCGAACGCATCGGTCTCGGTCTTGAGCGCCTGGTACGCCGCGAGCTGGCTCGCCGTGGGAGGCGGAGGCGGAGGCGAGACCGGATGGACCGTCGGCGCGGGCGCGATGACGGTGTTGGACGACTGGGTCACGGGGCTCGGCGCCGTGGTGCCGCCATCGGCAGTGGCGTCCGATGCGGGAGTCGTCCCGGTGGTCGGCGTCGCGGGCAACCCCGTGACCGGCGCCATCGTGATGACCGCGGGCTTCTTCGCCGCGCCCTTCTTGTGCCCCGGTTGCGCCGGTTTCCCTGCCGTGGGCGCGGGGGCACCCGCCGGCGGAGTCTGCGCGAGAACGCTGATCGGCAGCGACGCGGCCAGGACGACGGTCCCCAGCGCGAAAAGCCAGCTCGAGCCCCTGATCTTCATCACTTCGCCGCGCCCCCGTTGCTCGTGCCGTTGTTCGAATCGTCGAGCACTTCGCGCAGCTCCTCGTCGAGCAGTTGCTCTTCGCGTGCGCGCTCGGTCTGCAAGTTGTGAACGCGCGCGAGCTCTTCTTCGCGCACCTCCCACGCTTGCTCGGTGATGCCTACGTCGGCGCGGAGCACGATGCCGCGAAGCTTGTCGCGGACCATGCCGAAGTTGCGCTGAGCGACGTGGCCGACGAGGTCGTGTGCCCCCTGCGTGCCGTTGTCGAGCGTCTCGAGCTGCGCGGCGTAGCTCACGAGGTTCGCGCGCTCGATGTCGATCTTCGCGCGAAGCTCGATCGTCCGCGCGTTCACCTGCGCTTCGAGCGCCGCGAACGCGACCGTCAGGCGATCCTCTTCTTGCTTCGCTTGCATCAAGAGCGGTTGAACGCGCTGCCCATAGAGCTGCGCCTTCGGTCCCCCTTGTCCGCCGACGACCTCTTGAACCTCGTCCTCGACGAGCCTCGCGAACGACGTGCGATTCACGGCGTCAGCCTGGAAGCGCGCGTCGCCCACGCCGACCTGCGCGCGACCGAAATTGATCTGACGACGAAGCTCGTCGGCCTCTTGACGGTACAGCTTGAGATCGTGCTCGTTCGAGTCGAGCTCGGCCTGGAAGCGCGTGACGGAGTTCGGATCGCGGGCGACCCCTTTTTGGGCGTCGTCCTTCAGCATGCGGCGGAGGCCATTCACGATCGCCGCGAGCTGATCGATCTCCATGTTTCGCGCCGAGAGCGACTGCGAGATCGTGTTCCATTGCTGGCGCCCGACGGAATCGCGCGCCTCGAACTCGCCGCTCGTCGTCGGCATGTCGCCGATCGCGCCCATCAACGCGCGACGCTGGGCGCGGGTCTGCGCGAGCTGCGCGCCGACCGGATCCTTCTCGTCGTCGTCGAGTCCGTGCGCGATCTGAAGACGCGCGCGCGACACGCGGTTGAGCAGACCGAGCGCGGCCTCCTCCCCCGCTTCGAGCTCGGGAAACGCGCGCACGCGGTTCGCCGCGTCGGTGAGCACGGTGAGCTTGTCGATGAGATCGTTCGACTGCTTGATCAGCGTGCGGCACTGATTCACGTCGTCGATGACGGCGAACGCCGCGGGCCCGTCCTCCGCTTCGCGCGCCCAGCGGACGGCGAGCGGCGGGAGCGCTTCGTTCTGATCGAGCGCGTCGAGCTGCTGCTGCGAGAGCTTCTCGTAGTAGACGCCGACGTCGGTCGTCGAATCGAGGAACCCCTCGACCTTCGCGCGCATCGGATCGTACTGCGTGCGCACTCCTTCATAGAGCTGCAGCGCCTTGTCGAACGAGCCGGCGCGAAGGAGCAAGTCCGCGCGAAGCAGCGTGCCGTCGCCGACGTACGGCGAGCTCGGGTCGGCCACCTGGAGGACTTCGAGCGCCCGCTCGGCGCGTTGCACGTCGCCGAGGCGAACGTAGACCCACGCGAGCTCGTAGAGCATCGTGTCGAACTCGGGCGACTCGCGCTGCACGTGCCCGTACGCGTCGGACGCTTGCTCGTACTGCTCCATCTCGTAAAAGAGTCGGCCGATCGCCATCCACGCGAGATCGATCACGTGACGGTGATCGTCCGTGTCGGGCGGGAGCTCGGTGACCTGCTTGAAGACGTCGATCGCCGGCTTGTAGTTCGGGGGCGCGACGGTCGCTTGCGTCTGCGAGTTCGTCTGCGCCGGGAGCGCCGCGGCCTTCGCCGTCGGGCGGATCTGCTTCATGGAGATGAGACCGAGGAAGTAGCGCGCCTGATGGCCGTACTCCGTCCCTGCCGACACCGCCTGAAACGACGACTGCGCCGTCGAGAAGTCGTTCTTCGCGAAGTAGGCCTTCCCCTTCGCGTAGTTCAGCCCCGCGTCGACCTGCGACGGCGGGACTTGCCCCAGGCGCTGGAAGACGTCGTCGAGCCCCTGGATGTCGCCGATGCGAAGGCTCACGTCGACGAGCCGCGCCAGCGCGCGACCGAAGTAGACCTGGAAGCGGGCGTCGCTCGGCTTGTCGACGATCGCACGGTAATCACGCCGCGCCGCGAGGTACTCGTGCGAGGCGTAGTAGGTCTCGCCGCGGAGCCAGAGCGCGTCGGGATAGCTCGGCGTGTTCGGGTACTTCTCGAGGATCTCGCTGAACACGAGCGAGGCGCGCGGATAGTCCTTCGTTCGATAGAGGATCTCGCCGTTGGCGAGACGCTCCTCGACGGACATCTGTTCGCGCTTCGATTTGTCGACGGCGGCTTGCACCGTGCCGATCTCGCGATCGACGTTCACCAAGTCGGACCCCGCGGTACGCGCGTGCTCGTCCGAATCGGCCCACGCCGAGTTACTCGCTACGATCGTCAGCGCGCCTGCCGCGGCGCCGATGAGCGGCGACCACGAGCTGCGCTTTCTCATTTGCCTCCCCCGACCGACAGACTACCGCTCACGCTCGCTTTCGGAGCGGCCGGCGCGGCACCAGGAGCGGCAGCGGGCGCTGCGCTTCCCGGCGCGCCGATGGGCGCCATCTTCTCGTGCCACTCGACCGACGGACGCTGCTCGAGCGGCGTGGTGACTCCGCCCTTCTCGAGGGCCGTCGCCGTCAGCGTGAGCGCGCGACCTTCGACGCTCGTGAAGGCGTGGCTCGACTTCACTTCGAAGTGGTAGCCCTTCAGGTACGTGAAGACTCCGTAGCCGTTCCCCTGGAACGAGAGGAGCACCTGCACGGTGTGGTCGCCCGGCGGAACCGAGCCGCTGAAGATCGGGATCTGTTTCTGATCGGCGAGCGCGCCGGTCTCGTCCTGGCGGTTGTACTGGACGGTGCCGTCGATCACGAAGAGCGCGCGCACCAGGCGGAAGGCGTTCGACATCTCGTTGTCGAACTCGACGTCGGCGCGCGAGCCCGACGCGCCGCCGGACATGATCGTGTCCGAGAGGAGCGCGAGGCGCGTGTGGCTGCGACGGATTTGATCCTTGAGCTCGTCGACGCGCGCTTCGAGGTCGCGCAGGCGAACGGCGTACGTCGGACCATCCATCGCCGCTTTCGCGGTCGCGGTGCTCGAAGCGCCGGACGGACCGGCCACGGCCGTAGGCGTACCGGAGCCGGCGGCGGCCCCTCCATCACCCGCAGAGGCCGTAGCAGCCGCGTCGGCCGGAGCCGCAGCGGTCGCGGGCGCCCCTGCATCCACGGCGGCTGCCGCGGGCTTCTTCTTCGCCCCCGCGGCAAGCGCGGAGAACGACACGAGCGCCGACAGCACAACAGCGAGACCCATGGTCGCGTGACGTCGCATTCGAAACTCCCCTTTCAAGCCCGTTCTTCGCTCTTAATTCGCGTGCAGTGAATCTTCGCGCCGTCGCGCGCACCGGTGACACGCTGAACTGCGGCGATCACCTCTATGCAGCCACACCTCGTCCTCCCCAGCTGCTGGTGGGAAGTGTGGCGAGGAGAGTCTAGTGGTCCTCCTGTCTCGCTTGCAACGACTCCGACGCGTTTGCTCACAAAGCTCGGAATCGTGAGCCGGGACGTGCGGCTGCGCTGTTCCCTTGATCCGCTGACGCGAAGACCCGTGTAGGCTCCGCGATCCTAAGAACGTCATGTGGGATGGGGGAACCGTTGACGCCATGCGTCCCTTGACGTGCCGGCGGGCATGTGGGGGAAGATCCTCTCGCCTTCACGCACGTCCAACTCCAAAGGAGAAGGAGGGCGCGCGTGTTCCATTCGCTGGTCTCGAGGCTCATTTCGGCGCGCGTGTCCCCGGGCGCCGCGCCGCAAGCTGGCGAGGCGACGCATGACTGGCGGACGCGACGTGACCGACGAAGCGCTCATGATCCGCTTTCAACGCGGCGATCGGGCGGCGTTCGCGTCGCTCGTGCGGCGGCATCAAAGCGCGCTGTACAACTTTGCGCTGCGGCACTTGCACGCGCCGCAGCTCGCCGAAGACGTGGTGCAGGACGCGTTCGTGCGCGTGGTTCAGAACGCGGGCGAGTTCAAGCACGAGGCTCGCTTCACCACGTGGGTCTATACGATCACGCGCAACCTCTGCATCGACCAGCTCCGCAAGCGCGCGCTGCGGAAGCACCCCTCGCTCGATCAAGAGAAGCCGGGCGAAGAAGGAGACGGTCCCACGCTTGGTGAGCAAACCGCAGACACGCGCGCGAGCGTCGAACGCGAAGCGACGGGGTCGGAGCTCAAAGAGCGGATCGCCAAGGCGGTCGAGGCCCTCCCCGAAGAACAGCGCGAGGTCTTCTTGATGCGCGAGGTGGCGAACCTTCCGTTCAAGGAGATTGCCGAGGTCACCGGCGTGCCGGAGAACACCGTGAAGAGCCGCATGCGCTACGCGCTCGAGCGGCTTCAGCAGGCGCTCTGCGAATACGAGGAGTACGCGCGGGCTCTCGGGAAGACATGAGGACGGAAGACGTGACGAGAAACGTGACTAGCTTGGGTTGAGGAATGGGCTGAGGAACCGAGGAACCGAAAGACGACGATGGACTGCGAGAAGTTCGAAAGCACCCTCCTCGACGAGCTCTATGACGAGCTCGATGAGGTGACGAGCGCCGCCGCCAAGCGGCATGTCGCCGGGTGCGCGCGCTGCGCGGCGTTGCTGTCGGGGCTGAAGGCCACGCGACGGCTCGCGGTGTTGCCGATCGTGGAGCCGCCGGCGGACCTGGAAGATCGAATCCTCGCCGCGGCGAAGGAAGCGCAGAAGGTCGTGCCGATCGGGCGGCGCATGTCGAACGTCGTGTCGCTCGCGGGGTCGTGGGCGATGCGGCCGCAGTCGGCGATGGCGGCGCTGTTCCTGGTGATGATCGGGACGAGCGCGCTCCTCATCAAGGGGAAGGTCGCGAAGCCGCCGTCGAGCACGATGATCGTGAGCGAGCAGGGAGAGCCGGTGGCCAGCGCCGCTCCCGATACGTTCGCCGCGGCGCCTCCCCCGCTCGCAGGCGATCCCGCGCTGGCGAAGGACTCGAAGACGGCGACCGCCGCGGCCACGGCGACCGCAGCCGCGTCGGCGCTGGCGCCGAACTCGTACGCCTCGGGGGGCGACTCGCCGATCGACGGCCTCCTCGCACGCGCGCCGCGCGCGAAGCCTTCGGAGGAGAAGCCGAAAGGGCTCTCCGACGATCTCGACTCGAACGAAACGACGCGCGGCGGCGCAGGGGGAGCGCCTCCCCCGTCCGCGCGCTACGCCTCGGGGCTGGGGCAGTCGGGCAACGTGCAATCTGCACCGAATGCTCAGCCCGCCCCCGCGCCGCCGTCGATGGCGCACGCCGCGGCGCCGCAGCAGCAGGCGACGAACGGTTACGGCGGCCCGAAGAAGGACGAGAGCAGCGCGCTGGCGGACAAGCAGCGGCAAGGGCCGCTCACCGATTTCGACAACGCGATGATCGCGTACAACGCCGGCGACTACACGACGGCCACGCAGCTCTGGGACAACGGCGCGCGCAACGGCGATCTCAACGCCGCCTTGTGGGAAGCGCGGAGCGTGCGCGAGTCGAGCGGGTGCGGCACGGCGGCGGTGCGGTTCGATCGCGTCGCGCAGCAGGCCGGCGTGAGCGTCGTGGCATACGACGCGATGTTCGATGCGGCGCGGTGCTATCGCGCGCTCGCCCAGTACGACGCGGCGCGCGCGCGGCTCAATCAGCTCTTGCTCGTGCCGTCGTACATCAACCGCGCGCAGAACGAGCTGAACGCGATGGGGCCCAAGGCGGCGGCGAAGCCCGCGAAGCCGGCGAGCGCGGCCGGCGCGTCGCAACAGCAGCAGCAGGCGCCCGCGTCACCGCCGCCGGCCGCGACCACGAACAGCTACTAGACGATGGGATCGATCGACGAGCTCGTCGAAGCGTGGTGCGCGCGCGATCGAAGCGCCGCGTTCCTCCCCGGCGACCGCGCGGTCATCGACGCGACGAAAGGGCCGCGCGCGCTCGTGGTCGATCGCGTGACGACGCTGGCCTCGTATCCGGGCGATGAGCGCGTGCAGAAGGACCTCTTTCACGCCTGCGCGGTCCTCGGCCGCATCTTCGCCGAGGGGGGCGGCTCACCGACGCTGGCGGCCAGCACGATCGACGGCGCGTCCGAGGTGCTCCCGGCGCTCGAAGGGACGACGGCGCGGTCAGCGCGCGCCGCGCTGGCCGAAGGGTTCGCGGCGGCGCGCGCGGAGGCGGCGCACGTGGAGGCATCGGCGCAGTGGGAGTTCCCGCGGTGCGCGGTGCCGCTGGAAGCTTCGGCGATCGCGATCGCGGCGGGGTACCCGGACGACGACGAGGACGCGCTGGCGGCGTGGGCTTCGCGGGTGGCGAACGGCGTGGCGCGCGCGGGGTATCGGCGCGCGGTGCTTGCCGGGGGCGTGCTCGGATGCGCGGCGCTGGAAGACGCGCTGTCGCTGGCGGGCGTGAAGGTTCGAACGACGTCGCCGCCGGCACCGCTGGGATCCGCGCGATCGTAAGAAGCGGTGCTAAAGTCGGCGCCATGCGACTCGTCCGCAGCGCGGGCCTCTCAATCCTCTTCACAGGCGTCGGCCTCGCCTGCAGCACGACCAGCGGCGACGCCGTGCACATCGCCATCGCCCCTTCGATCGTCTTCCCGCAAGGGGTGCTCGACAGCGCCGAGACGCTGAACCTCACGGTCTACGACGGGACGAAGAACGCCGTCGCCTGCGACGCCGCCGGTGCGCTCGCCACGGGCGTCACGTCGACGACGCCGAAGGTGGCGACGCAATCGCTCGGCACCACGAGCTGCACGGGCGGCGCGAAGTTCTGCGGCACGCTCACGATCACGAAGTCTCCTGACGTGTTCGTCTTCACGGCGCAAGCGCTGGACGCCAGTAACGCCGTCCTCGCCAACGGATGCGCGACGGCCACCGTGAACCAGGACACGCTCGCCGTCGCGATCACGATGCAGCGGTTCGTCCCGCCGGCCACGTGCGGCAACGGCGTCGTCGAGTCGACCGAGCAGTGCGACCCCCCTACCCCGGACGGCGGCAGCGATCTCGTGTGCGACTCGCAGTGCCACTCGGTCGAAGAGACGCTCTCCACGGGCGCGACCTCGCCTGCGGGGCCCGCGTTCTTCCTTTGGCCGTCGCAGTCCGGAACGCCCGGGGAGCTGCTCGCGTTCTTCGCCGAAGGTCAGGCGAACGTCGACGTCGCGCTCCGCGTGATGAGCGACGCGCTGGAGCCGGTGTCGACGCCCATCGCCGCAGCGCAGACGTTGATCGCTCCCAACGGCACGGGGTTCCCGCCGGCGCCGGCCGCGGCGAATCAGTCGCAGCCCGCCGCCGCGCTGGTCAACGGCCTCTACTACTACGCGTTCAACGACACCTCGACGAACGGCGATCCGGACATCCACCTCCACGCCTTCGACAGCTCGCTGGCCGACGTCGGCGGCATCGTCGGGATCAACGGGACGGGGGGCGCCAGCGAGCCGAATCAGCAGGTGTCGCCGGCGGTCGCCGCGAACGCGAGCGGCGTCCTCTTCATCGCCTGGCAGGACGTGAACGGTCCGAACGCCGGCCAGGTCGTCGGGCGCACGTTCGATCCGTCGGCCGACGCGGGCTCGGCGCTAGGGACGGAGAACGTGCTCAGCACGGGCTCCTCCAACGAGAACGTCCAGGTCGCGGCGACGGCGAGCGGCTGGATCGTCGTGTGGGACGACACGACCGAGATCAAGATGCGCGTCATCTCCACGAGCGGCACGCCGAACGGCGCCGAGATCGCGGTGAGCGGCCCGAGTCACACCGGGACGCAGGACCACCCCGGAGTCGCGGTGCTCGGCGATGGGCGCGCGGCGATCGTGTGGGCCGATCACGGGACGTCGGAAGGGACCGACATCTTCGTGCAGCGGTACGACGCGAACCTCTCGCAAGTGGCCAACGATCAAGCGACGGCGATCAACGACGTCGTCAGCGCCGGCGATCAAGTGACGCCCACGATCGCCGGATCGAGCGCCGCAGGGGGGTCGTTCGTGGCCGCGTGGATCGACTCGGCGAGCGGCGATGTGCGCGGCGCGGTGCTCGGCGGGACGAGCGGCTATCTCTTCAACCCGGTCGACGGCCTAGCGACCGAGTTCAAAGCGAGCATCGCCCCCGGCGTCACGCGCGGGAATCCGGCGGTCGCCATCGGCGGCGCGGGGCCGTGGATCGCCATCGGCTGGGACGACGGCTCATCGATCTACGCCCGCCGATTTCCAACCTCGACGGAATAACGACGAAACAGACCTCTGTCGCGATGGAACAGAGTCAGCGCGCACTTCGCGCGACCTCTGTCACACTTGGCGCGACCTCCGTCACACTGCGCGCGACCTCCGTCACGATGGAACAGAGTCAGCGCGCACTGCGCGCGACCTCTGCCACGATGAAACAGAGTCAGCGCGCACTGCGCGCGACCTCTGTCACGATGAAACAGAGTCAGCGCGCACTGCGCGCAACCTCTGTCACGATGAAACAGAGTCAGCGCGCACTGCGCGCGACCTCCGTCGCACCGCGGCGAACGCACTTCAGAACTGTGCGAGACCTAGAGCAACCGTCTCTTCATTGG
>PLXW01000031.1 GCA_003151595.1 Myxococcales bacterium | reverse complement strand
ACGCGCGCGCGCTCCTTCACGACAGCGGCGACGACGCGTACGAACGCTTCGACGCGACGCTCGACGCGCTCTACGCGCGACGCCCCCCCGAAGGGTCGCGGCACGACTCGGTGTACGCTTCGTCGCTCGACGCCATCGCCACGTACCTCGCGCCGTCGGCCGCCGATGCGTCGCAGCCGAGCGCCGCGAGCCTGGCGTGGCGCACGCGCAAGATCGAGAGCGCGCTCGCGGCGTGGACCACGCTCCGTCACGACGCGCTCCCGTTCGCCCGCTTCCCGCTCGCCACCGCGCCGTCGACCACCGAGCCGCACGCGCTGGCGCCCCCCGAGCTGGCGGCGTTCGTCGAGGCGCACCCCGAAGCGATCGCGAAGCTGCTCGCGCTCGTTCGACAAACGACGCACGGGCTGCGCGCGCTTGGTCAGGTTCCGGAAGGGTCGTCCGCGATTCCGATCCTCGAGATGAGCGAGCGCCTCCTGGCCGATGCGTTCGCCGTCGCGCGACGGCAAGCGAACGACGAGTCACCGAGCGAAGAAGAGCGCGCGGCGCTGGCGTCGTTCCCCGAGCGCCTCGCCGCGCTCGAAGCGGCGCTGGTCGCCAGTCGCGCGGCGGACGCCTCGCTGGCGGTCGATGTGCACGGCGATCTCGTCTCGTCGCGCGTGCTCGTCGAGGCGTGCGGCGATCTCGACGATCTGTTCCTCGTCGTTCGCGAGCCGCACACCGGTCGCCTGGTCCTCACTCTCGGCGCTGCGGCGTCGCACTACGAGGTCGATGCGCCCGCCCGCGAGCGACCGACCGATGCGACGTGGCGCGCGCGCCTCCACGGCTCGCCCCCGCCCGCGCGCGACGAGTTCGCGCACGTGCTCGCCGTCGCGCTTCCGCCGTCCGAAGGCGACGCGGGCGTGGACGACGCCAGCGTGGTCGACGCGGGTGCGCTCTAGCGGCGCCGAAGGCGTCCGCGCCTACATGACCGTCCGATCGCGCTTCAGCGATCGCGCGTCAGTGACAGACCGACGACGCGGTCGCCGTCCCTGATGCGCAAGCGTCCCCCTGCGTCGTGTCGAGCCACGTCGCGCCGCAGTCGCTCGGGATGGTGAACCCTTGCGGCCCCGCGCCGCACTCGAGCGCCATGCTCCCCGGTTGATCCGTCGCCGCGTCGTCGCCGATCGCGTAGAGCGTCCCGCCCGACGACTCGAAGACGTACGCCGTGGTGTACTGCGTGTTCTTCACGGTGACGGCGATGAGCCCGTGGCACGGCGTGGAGTACGACCGCACGGTGAAGCCGCCGGGCCACGTCGTGCACATCTGCGCCGCGGCGAAGTCTCCCGGGCAGGCGCGCGGGCCCGCGTCTTCGCAGCAGAACGACGTGAGCGGGTAGGCGAGGCAGTCGAGGTTCGTGGTGGTGTGCGGCGGGGCTTCGCTCGCGCTGCCACATGCTCCCGTGAGCGCGAAGACGATCGCCGAGAGCGCCAGGAAAACGCGAAGCGTGCCCATGGAGGAACGAGCGTATCCCCCTCGGTCGGGAGTCGCCTAGGATTTGGGGACCGTGATCACTCGTGAGGAAAAGCGTCTGCGCGTCCTCTTCGCCTCTCTGGTGTCGGCGGGCGTGTCGGTGGGCGCATCACTCGCAACCACCAGCGTGGCGGGGTGCGGAGCGGGCGACGACGGCGCGACGCGCGATGCGGATGCGAGCGCCCCTTCCGCCGATGCCGGCGTCGACGCCACGCTCGCGAACGTCGATGCCGCGCCGCCCGTCGATGCCGGCCGCGACGCGTCGTGCGACCCGGTGCTCCTCGACGGCGCCGACGACGGCAACGGCTGCGAGTACTTCGAGTCGCTGGCGTGCGGGCTGGGGTCCGACGCGTCGTCGCTCGATTGCTTCCTCTACTTGCCGGAGTGCGCGACGGTCTGCGGCAACGCCTTCGGCTACCCGTGCCTCGTGCTCGGATGCGGGAGCGACGGCGCGATCCCGAGCGGGCCGCTGACGATCGAGTGCACGACGGGGAAGGTGAGCTGCCCCGACGCGGGACGACGGCCTGCAGGGCTCGTCGATGCGCGACGCCCGATTACGACGAGCGCGCTCGGCGCGTGGCTGGCGGAGGTGGCGTGGTTGGAGGGGGCGTCGGTGCGCGCGTTTCGACGGCTCGCCGAGGAGCTCGCGTCGATGAACGCGCCGCGTGCGCTCGTGCGCTGCGCGTCGCGCTCGGCGCGCGACGAGACGAGGCACGCGCGCGTGATGACGCGTCTGGCGCGAACGCGAGGCGCCACGCCGCCGGTCGTTCGGGTGAAGAGAGCGCGCGCGCGATCCCGCGAGGCCTTCGCGATCGAGAACGCGGTCGAAGGGTGCGTGCGCGAAGCATTCGGCGCGCTCGTCGCCACCTGGCAAGCGGAGCACGCGCCGGACGCCGACGTCGCGCGCGCCATGCGTCGGATCGCGATCGACGAGACGCGCCACGCCGCGCTCGCTTGGTCGATCGCCCGCTGGCTCGCGCCGACGCTCGACACCGACACGCGCGCCCGCATTTCGCAGGCCATGCGCGACGCGGTCGCGGTGCTTCGCTGCGAGGTCCGATCGATCCCCGAGCCCCTGGCGCGCGACGCCGGTCTGCCGCAGGGAAAGGCGGGCGCGGCGCTGGTGGACGCCTTCGCGGAGCGGCTTGGGCTCGCCGCACGACCCCTCACCCCCCAACCCCCTCTCCCGTAAAGGGAGAGGGGGAGAAGACGCCATCTCTCCTCCCCTCTCCCCTCGCGGGAGAGGGGCCGGGGGTGAGGGTTCGTGGCAAACCTTGCGTTCCAGCCGTTTCCCCGTACAACCCTGCGCGATGGGCATGGTCGAGCATCCGTACGCTTCGTTCGTGCACCTCGTGCAGAAGCCGGCGCGCTACCTCGGTGGCGAGTTCGGCGCGAAGCCGAAAGACTGGGCGAGCGTCAAAGCGCGCGTCTGTCTGGCGTTCCCCGATCTCTATGACATCGGGATGAGCCACCTCGGCTTCAAGATTCTCTACAAGATCCTGAACGACGCGCCGCACACGCTCGCCGAGCGCGCCTACGCGCCGTGGGTCGACATGCAGGACGAGCTCAGGAAGCGCGGCCTCGCGCTCCTGTCGCTCGAGACCGCGCGCCCGCTGCGCGACTTCGACGTCGTCGGCTTCTCGCTCCAGTTCGAGCTCACGTACACGAACGTCCTCACGATGCTCGACCTCGGCGGCATCCCGCTCCGCTCGAGCGATCGCGGCGAAGACGATCCGCTGGTCATCGCCGGCGGCCCCACGGCCACGCACCCCGAGCCGCTGAGCGCGTTCGTCGATGCGTTCGTCATCGGCGACGGCGAAGAGCGCGCGGCCGACGTCGCGCTCCTCTGGACCGATCTGAAAGCGCGCGGCGTCTCGCGCGCCGATCGCCTGCGTGAGCTGTCGAAGCTCTCCGGCCTCTATGTCCCGTCGCTCTACGCGACCACCATCGAAGCCGACACAGGGTTCGAGGTCGTCGATCGCGCGCTCGTCGAGACCGCGCGCCTGCCGGTCGATCGCGCGCTCGTCGACGACTTGAACCGCTTCCCGTTCCCCGACGACGGCCCGGTCGGCGGCCCCGAGGCGATCTTCGATCGCATGTCGATCGAGATCGCGCGCGGCTGCACCGAAGGGTGCCGCTTCTGTCAGGCGGGGATGATCTATCGGCCGGTGCGTGAGCGCGACCCGGAGCAGATCGTGAACACCGTCGTCAGCGCAGTGCGCAAGAGCGGCTACGACGAGGCCAGCCTCACGTCGCTCTCCACCGCCGACTACTCGTGCATCGCGCCGCTCATCAAGAAGGTCGTCGATCGCCTGGCCCCCGAGAAGGTCTCGCTCGGCGTCTCCAGCTTGCGCGCGTACGGCCTCGACGAAGACGTGCTCGACGATCTCCAGCGCGTCCGCGCCAGCGGCGTCACGTTCGCTCCCGAAGCGGGGAGCCAGCGGATGCGCGACGTGGTGAACAAGAACGTCACCGAAGAGCAGCTGATGACGACCGCGGAGCGGATCTTCAGCCGCGGTTGGATCTCGATGAAGCTCTACTTCATGATCGGCCTGCCGACGGAAGAGGAGAGCGACGTCCGCGAGATCGTCCGCGTCGGCGCGCGCGCGCAAGAGACCGGCCGGCGCGTGAAGAAGGAGCGCAACATCGGCGGCGCGCCGAAGGTCACCGTCAGCGTCTCGACGCACGTGCCGAAGCCGCACACGCCGTTTCAGTGGTGCGCCATGAACCCCGCGAGCGAAGTGCTGGCGAAGCAGGCCTGGCTCAAAGACGAAGTGCGGACGACGAACGTCGACCTCAAGATGCACGACTGCACCACGTCGTGGCTTGAAGGGGTGTTCGCGCGCGGCGATCGACGCCTGTGCAACGTGCTCGAACGCGCGTACCGCGCGGGCGCTCGCTTCGACTCGTGGGAAGACCAGCTCGACATCGACGTGTGGGTCGCCGCGTTCGAAGCGGAGGGCGTGGACCCGACGACGTACCTCGGGACGATCCCGGTGACAGCGCGGTTGCCCTGGGATCACATCAGCGTCGGGCTCGAAGAGGGGTTCCTGGCGCGCGAGTACCGGAAGGCGCTCGCCAGCAGGCTCTCGCCGCCGTGCGGGAAGGCGGCCGGCGCCTTCGTTCAGGCGACGAACCTCGACGACGCGCTCGCCGATACGCGAAAGCTCGTCTGCTACGACTGCGGCGTCGCCTGCGACATGTCCGCGATGCGCCAGGAGCGCGTCGAGTACCTCGTGAAGCTCGGCGCGAAGGCGCGCGTCGTCGCGAAGCCTCTCCCGCCCCCCATTCAAGCGAACAAGAAGAAGGGGCCGCCGCCGCGGATCGTGCAAGGCGAGGCGCGGCGCTACCGCTTCGCGTACACGAAGCTCGGGCCCAGCGCGTTCCTCTCGCACCTCGATCTCATTCGCGTGCTGCCGCGCGCGTTTCGCAGACTCGACATCCCGCTCTACTACTCGAGCGGCTACCACCCGAAGGCCGAGATGACGTTCGGTCCGGCGCTGTCGCTCGGCGTCTCCAGCCTCGAGGAGCTCGTCGACGTGAAGATCACAGCCGACCTCGACGCCGCCGAGACCGCGATCGCGTTGAACGACGGATTGCCCGATGGGATCCGCTTCCTGCGCGGCGTGCGCCTGGGACCTCAGGATGCCGGCGTCTCGCGCATCATCGACAGCGGGCGGTACGCCGTGGCCATCGCGCGCAGCGTCCTCGCGGGCGAGGGGGGCGACTCGTGGCTCGCCGGTCGCGTGAACGAGCTCATGGCCAAGAGCGAGCACAAGGTGCTCCGCAAGATCGATGGGCTAGGCAAGTGGGTCGACGTCCGCGCGTTCCTCAGGAGCATCGCGGTCGATACCGAAGCCTCGCGGGCGGCGATCGCCGACGCGGGGATCGTCGGCGATCTCATGACCATGCTGGTCGACGTCGAGATTCGCGGAAGCGGCGCGGTGAAGATCGCCGAGGTCGTCGAAGCGCTGGCCAGCGCAGACCTCCCGCACCGCTCGGTGCGTGTCGCGCTCGGCATGTGGAAGGACGGGGCGATCGTCTCGCCGATCGAGCTCGACCTCGTGAGGCGCCCCAAGGAAGCGCGCGAAGCGGAGCCCGACGCGGCCCCGACGATCGACGAGCTCGTGGCGACCGCGTCCGACGCCGTGGTGCTCGACGAAGCCGCGACGTGACCTGGCTGACGGCCGACATCGCGATCCTCGCGTTCGCCGGCTTCTTCGCGGGTCTCGTCGATGCCATCGCCGGGGGCGGAGGCCTGGTCACGTTGCCGGCGTTGATGGCCGTCGGGCTCCCGCCGCACATCGCGCTCGCCACGAACAAGGGCCAGGCCGTCTTCGGCACGATCACGTCGGCGTCGGGATACTGGCGTCGCGGCGCGGTCGATCGCTCGCGCGCGCCGCTCATGTTCGCCTGCGGTCTCGTGGGCTCGGTCTTCGGCGCCATCGCGCAGCTCTCGATGCGACCCGACGTGTTGCGCCCGCTCGTCATCGTGATGCTCGTGGTCTCGGCCGTCGTCGTCGCCTGGCCGCGAAAGTCCAAGCCGCACACGCCGTTCGTGCACGCGCTCCTGTGGGGCGCGCTCGTCTCGCTGGTCCTCGGCGCGTACGACGGCTTCTTCGGCCCGGGCGTCGGCACGATGCTCATCGTCGCGTTCGTGCTCCTCTTCGGTGACTCGCTCACGTCGGCCTCGGGCAACGCGAAGGTCGTCAACCTGGCCTCGAACGCCGCGGCCTTCGCGCTCTTTGCAACGCGCGGAAACATCCTGTGGTCGCTCGCGCTGCCGATGGCGGCGGCGAACATCGCCGGCTCATGGGTCGGCGCGCACCTGGCGATCCGTCACGGCGATCGCTTCATTCGCATCGTCGTGGTTCTGGTCGTGGCTGCGCTCGTGCTGAAGCTGGCGCGCGATCTCCACGCCGCGCACTGAAGCGCGGTACGCTTGTCAGTGGTCATGCGTCACAAGTTCTCCGATCGCTGCGTCTTCGGCCTGGCGTCGATGCAAGGGGTCGAGACCGCGCGCGAGCCGCTGGCCGAGTGGGTCACGTGGATCGGCGAGCGGGCGAAGGTGGCGCTGTCGACGAAGTTCCTCGACTCGTACGCCAGCCTCGCAGCGCGCATTCGCGACGAGACGATCGACGTCGCGTGGCTCCCGCCGGTCGTGTACGTCGCGCTCGAGCGCGCGAAGGTCGTGGAGCCGCTGGTGAGCAATCACCGCGCGGGCCAGGCCGCGTTCCACGGCGTGCTCCTGGTGAACAACGCGGCCACGGTGCACACGCTCGACGGCCTTCGCGGAATGAAGGTGGCCTGGGTCGATCCGTGCAGCGCGAGCGGCTACGTGATGCCGCGCATCCAGCTGGCGATGCTCGGCGTCGATCCGCGCAAGGTCTTCGACGAAGAGGTGTTCACCGGCTCGCATGACGAGTCGGTGCGCGCGGTGGCGTCGGGCGACGTCGACGTCGCGGCCACGTTCGCGCGGGTCGATGGCGCGGGGAACGTGACGGCCGGCTCGTGGAGTCAGATGGAAGGGATGCGCTCGCGCGTGCGCGTCTTGTGGACGTTCGGCGCGATCCCCTCGGACGTGATCGTCGCGCGCGCCGGCTACCCGAAGGAGCTGCGCGAGCGCGTGGCCGACGCCCTCGTGGCCTCGACGAACGACAAGACCGCGCTCCCGCTCGCGCGCCGCCTCTTCGGGGTGGAAGAGTTCCGGCGCGGGCACATGAAGAGCTACGGCTCGCTGCGGCGCATGATCGAGAAGGCGAGCACGAACAAGCTCATCGACGCCCTCCCCCTCTCGTCGCTCTGACGTTCTTCGCCGACGCCGCGCCGAGCGCGCGCAGCGCCTTGCAGACGCCGTCGTCCTTGCACGGCCCCACCGCGCCGTTGTGCGGAGGCCACGTCTGATCGGCCGTGGGCGTTCTGTGGTCGCGGACGTCGGGTCCGCGCCACGTCGGAGGGGCATGCGCCAGCGTCGCTTCGCGCTCGGCGTCGTCGACCGGCGGCAACGACAGACCGATGATCGGCGTGAGCCCCACGCGCTGCACCGCTTCGCCGTCGGGAAGCGCGTAGAGCAGCGTCGTCAACCGCAAGACCCCGGCGTGCACGTCGTCGTCGAGGTACTCCTGCGCGCACCCCTTCCCGTACGTGGGCGCGCCGACCGACGGCCCTCGGTGATAGACGGCCAGCGCTCCTGCGATCATCTCCGCGGCGCTCGCCGTCTCGCCATCGACGAGCGCGGCCACCGGCCCTCGCCAGCGATCGTCGGTCGCCGGCTCGGGCGCGCGATCGGTCTCGATCGTTCCGTCGCGCCGCTTCATCGGAAAGAGCGGCGCGCCGGGGAGGAACAGACCGATCGCCGCCATCGCTCCGTCGGTCGACCCGCCGCCGTTGCCGCGCAGGTCGAGCACGATGCCGGTGATCGGTCGGAGATCGTGCCGTCGCACGTCGTTGGAGAGCGTGCGCGCCAGCAGGTCGCCGAGGTCGTCGCGCACGTCGTGGATGGCCACCACCAGTGCGTCCCCTTCGGCGTACGTCACGCGATCGGCCGGGAGGCGCTCGTCGTCGTCGGACGGCGTCGGTGAGCTCGGCACCGCCGGCGGTTCGACCGTGATCGTGCGGAGCGTGTGCTCGCCTCGCCTCAGGATCGTCGCCACCGCGGGCGACGGGAGATCGCTCGCGGCGTAGCTGAGTTGATCGAGCTGCTCCAGCGGCAACCCCGCGGTCGTCACCCCCGCGATCGCCAGCAGCAGATCGCCCTCCGCCAGCGGCGACGCCGCGCCATCGCCGAGCACGACGCCGATCGCGGTCCGCTCGGACTTCTCCCACAGGCGCGACGGCGGATGCCCCGCCAGGTCCACTTCGTAGACGCTCTCCTCTTCGTCGAGCGGCGCCCATGCTCCGTGTGGATCGACGAGCGGCACGTACGCCCGCACCGCAGCTGCAAGCAGCGCGCGCCCCCACTCGTCCGACGTGAGCAGCGGGAAGAACCGATCGCGTGCCGCTTCGCCATACGGCTTCGCGCTCTCGCCGTACGCGCGCTCGAACGCGCCGACGCGCGCGCCGAGCTCGTCGGCGAAGGTCTTCGCGGGCTGCGAGTAGGCGATGGCGTCGAACGGGATCTCTTCGCTCGCGGCCGCGGCGTCGGCTTCGGCGTGGCTCGCGCGCGCGTCGTCGAACCGCGTGCGAAGAACGTCGACCCACGCCAGCAGCGCTTCCCCCACGTCGCGCGCCGCGGGGCAGTCGTCGCCGACGCGCCCTTCCATCTCGGCCACCAGGTCGCTCGCGCGCTTCTCGATGCGCGCTTGAATCGGCGAGTCGGGCGCGGCGCTCCAGAGACCGTGCGGGTCGAGCCAGTCGGCGGCACCTGCGGCGAGCGCGCGCGGCGACACGCTGTCCGGCTCGTACGCCAGCCCGGTGCGCACCTGCGCGATCACGCGCCGCGCCTCTTCGCACGCCAGCTCGGCGGGCTTCCCCGTCGGCACGCGAAAGGCGTACGCGCGATCTTCTTCGTCCTCGTCGCCGGCATCGACCGCCACGACGCGCGGCGACTGCGGAGTCACGACAGGGCCGTGCTTCGCGATCACCACGGGGCGCGCCCGCATCAATGCGATCCCGATCGTGCCCCCTGCGAGGAGCACGCACGCGAGCACCGCTTTTTTCGCCGCCTGGGAGGCCATGAGGGGGTCGGTCAGCCTAGCAGCCGACCCCGGAAAGGCGCGAGTTGCCGACTATGCGACTCCGAGCGCCATCGCGTCTTCGCGCAGCGCTTCCAGCTCGATGCGCAACTTTCCACGCGCACGCTCCTCGAGCTGCCGCACGCGCTCCTTGCTCACGCCGAGGATGTCGCCGAGCTTCTGCAACGTTGCAGGCTCATCGCTCATCATCCGCTCGCGCACGATGAGCTGCTCGCGATCGCTCAGCCCCTTCAGCGCATCGGCCACCGCGACCCTCGCCCGATCGCGCGATTCTTTCGCGCCGGCATCTTCTTCGGGTGAAGCGTCGTTCGCCGCGAGGCGCTCGACCGCGGGCCCCATGTCGTTCGTGCTCGCGTCGAGGCTCGACTCGCGCGCCACGAGCAGCGGCAGCAGCTGCTCGACGCGCTCCTTCGAGAGCCCGGACACGGCCGCGAGCTTCTCCGGATCGCTCTCCTTGGTCGTCCGATAGGCGCGCAGCGCTCGCCGCTCCGCCTTCGTCGTCCCCAGGCGAACCACGCGGTACGCGCGCACCACGTATTCGCGAATCTCCGCGCGAATCCAGTACACCGCGTACGTCGCCAGCCGGCACTCGCGCGCAGGATCGAACTTCCGCGCCGCGCGCAGGAGCCCGATGTTCCCTTGCTGGATGATGTCCTCCAGCGGCACGCCCCAGCGGCGGTACTCGAGCGCGATCGAGATCACGAACGGCAAGCACGCCTCGACCAGCTTCTCGCCCGCCTTCAGGTCCCCTTTGATCCACCGCTTGGCGAGCTTCCGCTCCGCCTCGCGATCGAGGGGGTGGACGTTTGAAAGGCTGTTCCTATAGACGCGCAGCGCGCCCCCTTCGAACATCGATCCCACAGTTCCTCCAGGAGTCGCGCAGGGGTTCCCGTCGGCGAACCGATCGAGCGAGCGCTGTCCTGCAGACGCGCGTTTGCAGGGGGAGTGCCACGCACGATCCCGCGTCTTTTCGCGACGATTCGCCTTCGAGCCCGTTGCGGACGCGAAACGTGATCTCGTCCTTGAAGGGCGAAACGAAAGGATTGCGCGATCGGACTGAGGCTCCGAGCTCTGACCGGCGAAAGCCGGGCAGCAAGCGTAGGAGCGACCGAAGGGAGATGACGGCTCAGTTCGAAGGGCGGGAGCTCAGAGGTCGATCGTGAGCCCTTCGTACGCCGCGACCGCGTTCGGGAACATCGCCTGCGCGCGCTTCTCTTTCGCGCGGACGGCGTCGTCGTTCTGCAGCGGGTCGTGATGGAAGAGGACGAGCTTCTTCACCTTCGCCGCCTTCGCGATCTCGACCGCGGCGGTGAACGTGCTGTGCCCCCAGCCGACCTTCGAGCCGCCCTTGCCGGAGGTGCCGTCGTACTCCTCGGGGGTGTACTGCGCGTCGTAGATGAGCACGTCGACGCCCGAGGCGATCTTCACGAGGTTCGGGTCGACCTCTTTCGTGTGCTCGGTGTCGGTCGCGTAGACGATCGACTTGCCGGCGTGGTCGACGCGATAGAGCCAGACGCCGTTCGGATGATTCCCGCGGCCGGTGCTGATGACCGCCTTGCCGCCCATGCCGTCGTCGAGCTCGAGCTTCTGGTCTTCGTGGAGGTCGTTGAACGTCATCTTCGCCGCCATGTCGGCGAGGTGCACCGGGAAGCTCGGATGGTCCATCTGACCGGCGAGCGTCTCTTCGAGCGTGCGCGTGACGTTGTTCCCACCGTAAAGGTGGATGGTGTTGCCTTTGACGAACGCGGGATCAAAGAACGGGAACCCCTGGATGTGGTCCCAATGAACGTGGCTGAAGAAGATGTGCGCCGTGATGGGCATCTCCGCGAGGAGCTTCTTGCCCAGGAGGCGCAGACCGGTGCCGCCGTCGAACACGAGGAGTGCCTTCCCCGCACGGAGCTCCACACAGCTCGTGTTCCCGCCGATGCCGACGGTGTCGGGTCCCGGCGTGGGGATGCTGCCGCGCACGCCCCAGAAGGTGATCTGCATTCTCGACTCCAAGTGTCGTCGGGCGCGGGCGCTCTCGTCCACAACGAAGAGGCGTCCGAAACGAAGAGCGTCTTCGCTACTGCTCGGACGTGCACCCCATCTCTTGCGATGCGGTGCGATGCTCCACGCGAGCAGTCACAGCTATGACGAAACTTCGTGATAAGCCCCCCGAGGCGAGATCGTCAACAGGCCATTGTCCGCTCGTCGTCCTGGGGTGCTCGGTGGCCGCGCACTCCGGCGCGACGGGCCTGGGGGAGGGGGCGGCGGCCAGGCGCGTCGCGGCGGCGGCGAAGGCGTGGAGCGCGAGCCGAGAGCGCGTCGTCATCGTGAGCGGCGGGCGGGTCTGGGACGGGCGGGTGGAGGCCGACGCGATGGCGGGCGCGCTGGTGGCGCTCGGCGTTCCCGAGGCGTGCATCGTGCGGGAGCGGTTGTCGTTCACCACGCGCGAGAACGCGCGGTTCGTGGCGGCGCAGTGCGCGAAGCGCGGGATCGGTCGCGTGGCGATCGTCACGTGTGTCTGGCACCTGCCGCGCGCGGCGAAGTGTTTCGAGGCCGAGGGGCTGGAGGTCGTGGAGCGAATCTCGGCGGGCGAGCGCGACGACCGCTGGACGACGCGGGCCTGGATCCGGATGCGGGAGCGGATGCTGGCGACGCTGGTGGTGATGCTCGTCGCGGTGTCGGTGCTCGGTTGCGCGAAGGGGCATCAAGAGAACGCGCCCGTGACCAGCGTGGACGCCGATGCGCCGCCGGTCATCGACGCGAAGGACATCGCGCGCGCGGAAGATCGACGGCGCGCGAAGGACGTCTCGCCGGCCGCGCGCGCGAGCCACGACGTCGATGCGCGCCGATGCGCCGCCCGCGCGCTGGCGCGGATCGAAGACGCGGAGGGCGCCGAGGGGCTCCTGCGCGCGCTCGAAGACGAGGACGCCGTGGTCGCGGCGTGGGGCGCCTACGGGCTGGGCATGGCGTGCAAGGGGCACGAAGAGGCGTACGTGCACGCGCTCGCGGCGCGAGCGATCTCGTTCGACGGCGACGCGGGGAGCGCGACGATGGCGAGCGTCGCGCGCGACGCGATCGACGTGCGCGAGGCGATCGCGCGTGCCGTTGGGCGATGCGGAGGGGTGACGGCCGAGGGGACGCTGACGGCGCTGGTGCGGAGGCGCGACGCCTGGAGCGTCGTTGCGGCGTACGCGCTCGGTGACGTCGCGGCGAAGCGCGGCGCGCTGGGCGACGAGACGATGACCGCGCTGATCGAAGGCGCGACGTCGCCGCAGTCGAACGAAGCCGCGCTGTATCCGTTCGCGCGCCTGGAGCGCGTGCCCGACGCGTTCGGGCCGCGCGTGGCGAAGGCGGCGCTCACGAAGATGGCGCACGCCGGAGTCGCGCGCGCGTTCGCGGTCCGCGCGCTCGGACGAACGGGATCGGCGTCGGTGCCCGACGTGGAGCGGATCGTGCTCGATCACTCGTTCTCGCCGGCCGAGCGCGCGGACGCGGCACGGGCGCTTCGTGCGCTGGGCGACGACGGACACGCCGCGGCGGCCGACGCGCTCGCGCAGCTCGTGCCGAGCAAGGACCCGCTCGAGATCTCGCGCGTCGGCGGCGACGACTACGGCGTGCTCACGTCGCTCGTGGCTTCCCTCGGAAGTGACGTGCCGAAGAAGAGCGAGCCGGCGCTCTTCCAGCTCGCGGCGCTGGCCGCGCCGGGGACGCCGCCGGTGTCGCTCGGGCGAAGGCTGGCGGAGCTGCGGTGCGGCGCGGCGGCGGCGCTGGCCAAGGGGGCATACGACTCCGACGTCTTGAAACACTGCGACGCGGAGTCGAGCGAGGCGTCCGAGCGGGCGCGGCTCTCGGCGCTCACCAAGCGTTCGCTCGTGGGCGATCGTCGCGTGGCGTGGCGCGCGCTCACGAAGAGCAATCACGTGAAGGTGCGCGAGGCGGCGCTGGAAGCGATCGGCGATCATCCGGAGCTGGCGGACGTCGGGCGCGCGGCGCTGGCCGAGGCGCTCACCGCGAAGAAGGGGGGCATCGTGGCCACGGCGGCGGAGGTGATCCACGCGCACCCCGATCGCGTGATGGTGCTCGCAGACCGCGAGCGACGCGCGGCGCTCGATCCCTCTGCGCCGCCGCCGTCGACGAACCCTGCGCGCGCGCTCGACCCTGCGATCGCGCAGGCGCTCGGCGCGGCGCTCGATCGCGCGTGGCCCGAGGATCTCATCGAGACGCGCGCCGCGCTCCTCGACGCCGCGGTCGCCACGTCGTTCGATCGCGCGCGCGCCGCGGCCAAGCTCGCCTGCCAGGATCCGAACGCCACCATGCGCGAGCGCGCCACCAAGGCGCTGCGCGATCTGGGCGACGACGCCACCGCCTGCCCCGCGCCCGCCGACGCCGGAGCCGCCGCGCCGGAGATCGATCGCGCGCTCGCCCACGACACGCGCGTCACCTTCAGCACCGACGCGGGCGATCTCGTGATCGTCTTCGAGCCCTCGCTCACGCCCGTCGCCGCCACGCGCTTCGTCGCGCTGGCGAAGGGGGGCTTCTACGACGGCATCGTCGTGCACCGCGTGGTTCCCGGTTTCGTCGCGCAGTTCGGCGACCCCGACGGCGACGGCTACGGCGGCGCGGGGACGCTCCTTCGATGCGAGACCTCGCCCGTCCCATTCGGCGCGCTCGACGTCGGCGTGGCGCTCGCCGGTCGCGACACCGGATCGAGCCAGCTCTTCGTCACGCTGGCGCGCGTCCCGCACCTCGACGGTGAGTACGCGCGCGTCGGTCGCGCCGAAGGGGACTGGTGGGCGCTGGCGGAAGGGGACGCGATCCGTTCCGTCAAAGTGGAGCAGTGATACGCTGCGCGTGATCCATGCTCCTCGTCATCGACGTCGGCAACACGAACATCGTCTACGGCCTCTTCGAAGGGACGACGCTCCTCCATCAGTTCCGCGTGGAGAGCGGTCGTGGACGCACGGCCGACGAATACGCGGTCACGCTCCGGCAGCTACTGGCGATGCACGAGGTCGCGCCTGGCGACGTTCACCACGCGATCCTGGCCAGCGTCGTCCCGTCATTGACCGAGCCGATGATCGAGCTCGTGAAGCGCGGCTTCGGTCGTGAGCCGCTGGTCGTGGGGCCCGGAATCCGCACCGGCATGTCGATCCTCTACGAGAACCCGCGCGAGGTCGGCGCCGATCGGATCGTCAACGCCGTCGCCGCGTTCGAGCGCGCCAAGGGCGGAGTCATCGTCGTCGACTTCGGAACGGCGACGACGTTCGACTGCGTCACGCCGAAGGGGGAATACCTTGGCGGCGTCATCGCGCCCGGCATCCAGATCAGCGCCGACGCGCTCTTCTCGCGCGCCGCCAAGCTCCCGCGCGTCGAGATCGCCAAGCCGCCGCGCGTCGTCGGCCGCAACACGCTGCACTCGATGCAGTCGGGGATCGTGTTCGGGTACGTGGGTCTGGTCGACGGGATCGTCGATCGCTTGAAGGACGAGCTCGGGTATCCGTGCGCCGTCCTCGCCACCGGCGGGCTCGCGGGGCTCATCGCGCCGCTGTCGCGCACGATCCAGGACGTCGACGACGTGCTCACGCTCGTGGGCTTGCGCATCTTGCATGAACGCAACGCGACGTGAGCCGAGGCGTGGCGCGCTCGTCCTGCTCTTCGCGGCGGGGCTCGCGGTCGCCATCGCCGTCGGGGTCGCGTACGGGACGGAGCCGATCTCGCTCGCGCGCGCGCTGTTTGATCCTGCGTCGCTCGATCGCACGATCGCGCTCCGCGTGCGCCTGCCGCGCGTGCTCCTGGCGGCGATCGCCGGAGGAGGCCTCGCGATCGTGGGGGTCGCGTTTCAAGCGATCCTCCGCAACCCGCTGGCCGAGCCGTACATCCTCGGCGTCTCGGGGGGCGCGGCCCTGGGCGCGACGATCGCGCTCGTCCTCGGCGTCAACGCGCTGACCCTCTTCGGCGCGTCGATCGTCCCGCTGGCAGCGTTCGCCGGCGGGCTCGCGGCGACGGCGCTCGTCTATGGGCTGGCGCGCGCGACGAACCGCGCGTCGAGCACGTCGATCTTGCTCGCGGGGATCGTGGTCAACGCCATCGCCTCGGCGGCGATCACGTTCATCAAGACGCTCGTGAGCGCGACGAAGGCGCAGGAGCTCCTCTACTGGCTGATGGGCTTTCTCGACGTGCCGTCGGTGACCGCGCTGGCGTGCGTCGCCGCCTACGTCGGGATCGGCGCCGCGATTCTGCTGGCCGACGCCGCGCGCCTCAACGTCCTCGCGCTGGGCGACGAGCCGGCGCAGCACCTCGGCGTCGACGTCCGCGCGCTGGAGCGACGCACGTTCCTCGTCGGCTCGCTGGTGGTCGGCGCGATCGTGAGCACGACGGGACTCATCGGGTTCGTGGGCCTCATCGTCCCGCACGCGCTCCGTCGCGTGGTCGGACCGGACGCGCGCGTGCTGTTGCCGGCGTCACTGTTCGCGGGGGGCATCGTCCTCGTGGCGTGCGATCTCTTCGCGCGCACGCTCTTCCGCGTGCTCCATACCGAGCCTCCGGTGGGCGCCATCACGGCGCTCGTCGGCGGACCGATCTTCCTCGCGCTCCTTCGCCGTCGCGCGGCCTGACGCGTGACTACGGCGCGCAGCCGCCGGGCTTGGTCTTCTCGAGCGCCGAGTCGAGCGTCTGCTGCTCCGACGGATGGAGCTTCACGCGCGCCATGAGCCAGGCGTGAAGCTTCGCGGAGTCGGCCGGCGATTTGTCGGTGCAGATGTCCTCGGCCAGCGTCACCAGCTCGCCGCCCCACATGTCGAAGCGGCGCACGTGCTCGGTGAGCCAGCTGTCGAGGCGCGCGACGACGACGTCGGCGTGCGACCACCCCGGCGCGAACGCGGGCCACATCCAGTGCACGTGTTGAAACGGATCCGGCTCTTCCGCGAGGTACGCCGTGACGTCCGATTTCGCGAGCTTCGCGTCGAAGAGTCGCTCGAAGTGATCCCACCCCACGCGCTCCCCGCCGTAGCGCGAGAGCAGAAAGAGGAGCGGTCCGCGCGATCGCGGATGCGAGCGCCATAGCCGCGGGAGCTGATCGAAGATGTCGGCCTCGGCGAACGAGCACCCATCGACGTGCCCCGCGAGCACGCGCAGCGCGACATGAAACGCGGCGTCGTCCGACTCGCTCCGCTTCCACAGCGCGAAGACGGCGTCCTGGGCCTCGACGCCGAGCAGGTTCGCGAGCACCGTCTTTTCCCACGCCGGATCTTTGCGCGCGAAGACGTCGGCCAGCACGAGGTCGCGCGTCTTCGCGTCGCTCGCCACGTCCGCGTAGAAGAGCGCGTCGGAGCGACTGCAGCCGGTGCGCTCGTCGGGCGGGAAGTCGATCGGCGCGATGACGTGATCGAACAGCTCGTTGCGGTCGTGGTTCTTCTTGTCGTCGTCGTCGCGCGTGCTCGGGTGACCGGCGCGGCGCCAGCGATCGGCGACGCGTAGCGCGTACGCGACGTTGTCGAAGCCGGGGTACGCGCCCGCCTTGATCGCGCCGGTTCGCTCGCGTGCGCTCGTGACGTCTTCCATCACGCGCTCTTGATCGCTATCCGGGAGCGAGTCGATCGTGCGCGCCAGCCACGCGGTCCACGCCACCTCGGCGAGATGAAACGGATGCGATGCGGGAGCCGCGACGACGGCATCGGGCGCGCTGCCGCGGGCCTGATCGAAATAACGCGACGGCGTAACCAGCCAATCGCGGACCCGCGCTTCGACCGGGGCGCCTTTCCCGCGCAGCGCATCGGCGTAGCGCAGCAGGCGGAGAATCTGCTTGGCCCTCGCCGCGTCGATCTCTTCGTCCGCCTTCGCCGGCAAACGATCCGTCTCGTAGCCGTAGGCGAAGTCGGTCAGCCACTCGAAGTAGCGATCGTCGTCGCTCCGCCCGAGGCCCTTCGGATCGACGTCGGCGAAGCGCGCTGCCAGGGTCTTCCCGTACGCGCGACCGATGGCGTACTCGAGCTGGTGCTCGGCGATGACGGCGTCGCTCTTCGGGGTGAGCTGAATGCGCAGCGTCCCTTTGCCGGCGTCGAGCTCCGCCTCTTCGTATTCCTTTGTCGCGTCGTAGTCCCACTCGATGCGCGTGAGGTGCGGCGCGGCCCACGCGAACATCGCCGGCTCTACGCGTGCGAGGACCGTGAGGCGCTGCGCGACGTCTTCGAGCGCGCCGATCGACAGCGACTGGAAATCGGCCTCCCACTTCGGCACGAGCGCGGCGTCGAAATAGAACGCGAGCGGGTGACCGAGCATCGCCGTGAGCTGCCCGTCGACCTTCTGCGCGCGCGGTGAGCTGGCGTCGAAGTGCCCGTGCGCAAGCGGCTGCGCGAGGATCACGCGCGCTTCGAGCGTCGTCCCGCTCCTCGGCGCGTCGGAGGTGCCATTGGAAGGGGCGGGGGCGCCGCACGCGGCGAGCGCGACGGACACGGTCAACACGGCGATCGGAAGCGCGGTTCGGCGAATCACGTCGATCGAGGGTACAGCGCTTTTCCGCTCAAGCGCGTCTCTGCAGATCCGTTCCACCTCTCGACAGGGAGAGCGCGCACGCGGCCGTGAAGGCCTGCGACGACGCCGCCCCCTTCGGAGTAGGCGCATGTCGAGTGACTTTCGAGTCGGTCGTAAGGGTGAGTTGCGTGCGGCGGCTGCGGTGGCGATCGCCAGCGCGGCGTTCGTGTGGAGCGCGGGCGCGCAGGCCTACGATCTCAAGAAAGCACCGGGCGGCGCGGATGTGCGTTGGTACGACGCGAGCGTCACGTACCACCTCGACCCGTCGGTGAACGCATCGACCACCGGCGCCACCGAGGCGATCACGGCGGCGGCGCAAAGCTGGAGCGGGCTCGATGGTGCCCCCGCGCTCGCGGTCGTCAACGGCGGCGGCGGCGCCACCCCCGGCTACGACGGGCTCAACACGATCTTCTACGCGCCACACGGCTCGTCGCTCACCGGCGGCGCGCTCGCCGTCACGGTCTTCACGTACGACGACAAAGGCCACGCGCTCGACGTCGACATCATCATCAACGGTCGCTACTCGTTCGCCGTGCTCCCCGCCAGCGCCACCGCGGCGGCCGGCGCGCAGCCGTTCTCGAACGAAGGGGGATCCTTCGGCTCGTTCACGACGCCGTTCGATCTCCACCACGTCCTCGCCCACGAGCTCGGGCACACGCTCGGCATGGCCGACGAGACGGTCGAATCTTCGGCGCTCATGTTCCTCTACAGCGCGCCCGGGTCCGCGTCGCCGCGCGCGCCGGCGAGCGACGACGCTGCAGGCATCGCCTCTCTCTACGACACGCAGACTCCGGCAGCCGGCGCATGCGGCGGCAGCACGGTCTCGCCGCGCGGACCGAGTCACCACTCGTCGCGCATCGCGCTCGCCATCGCGCTCGGCCTCGTCGCGTGGATCGCGCTTCGCCGTCGCGCCGGCTTCACCGGCAAGCCCGTCGCGCTCGCCGCGCTCGCCCTCGCGGCGATCACCGCGCTCCCCTCGGAGCACGCCGCGCGATCGGAGTCACACGCCGCGCTCTCCAGCGCACGCGCGCACGTCACCCATACCGAGACCACCGTCGACGACTCGGGCGTTTTCAAGACGCGCGCCACGCTCACCACCACCGCGTGTCGAATCGCGCGCTGTCCGAGCGGCGCTGTCGTCGAGTCGTACGGCGGCGTGATGGGCGACGTGCACCAGGAGGTCGGCGGCGCGATCGCACCGCGCGAAGGCGACGACGTGGAGATCGCGATCGAGGACGTCCTCGCGCACGCCGACGTCCCCTCCGTGCGAATCGTCAGTCGCTGAGCTCCTGGCGGCTCACGCGCCGCGGTCGTCCCACGTAATCGCGTACGAGCACTCGTCTCCGCCCTTCTTCCGGCACGTCTCGGGATCGACGTGATCGACCCAAGCTCTCGGCGCGAAGCGCCTCGCCATCGTCGTGAGAATTCCTTTGTCGAAGTCGCACGGGTACGGGTTCGAGCACTTCGAGAGGACCCGCGTCTCGCCGGGAACGGGCGCGTAGCCGTAATGACCGATCCCTTCGACCATCGTGTTCGTCATGGGGTCGAACATCACGCGCCCCGCGCGTCGATGATTGAGGTGGTAGGCGACGTTGACCGACTTGAGCGCCGAGTGCACGTCGACGACCCACGGTGGGAAGATGGCGCACTCCGGGATCTTCAGGCCGATTCCGTACAGCGCGCCCGCGCCGACGACCTCGCCGATCTCCTTGAACGCCCTCAGCCAGAGCTCTTGAGGGATCCATTCGTCCTCGTGCAACGTGACGATCCCGTCGGCGCCCGGATGGCCGATACCCAGCGTGAGCAGGATGTCGCTCGGCACTTTCTTGAAGAGCGCGAACCCCTCGACGACGCTGTAGACCGTCTGTCCGTTCACCTCGATGTCATCCTCGAACGGCACGAATTGCATCTCGACTCCTCTTCCTCAGTTTCGATATTTCGACGCGACGATCCGCGTGCCCGTTCGTACGTCGCTCTGGATGTCGACGTGATCCATCAACCGGTGCACCGAGCCGAGCCCGACGCCAAGGCCGGCCGATGGGCGCTCGCTGAAGCCGTCGACGACGGCGGCATGGACGTTGGCGATGCCGTGACCGCGGTCGACCGCTTCGACGACGATCGCTTCGCGCGGGAGCATCACGTGACGCAGGCGGACCTCGCCGGCGCCGGCGAACTTGAGCACGTTGGTCGCCAGCTCGGAGGCCGCGATGCTCACTTCCCATTCGGCGCGCGCGCCGAGACCGGCGCGCTTGGCGAACGTGCGCGCTTCGTGGGCCGCGCACTCGGCGTCACCGCGCATGCGAATGGGGACGACGCGCTCTCCCTCTTCGAGCGCGCGATCGGGGAGCGCGGCCCTTCGCGGTCCGATCGACGCGGGCATTCCGCGCGCCACGGCGCACGCCGCGTCGTCGGTCCCTTTGCCGTTCGTGCGGACGATCGACTCGGCCGCGGCCCGCACGTCGAGCGCGCGGACGAGGTCGAGATCGAAGCGCGCGCGAACGCCGTCGGAGCACACGAGCAAGAGGTCGCCCACCTCGAACGCGAACACTTGCGGACGAACGGCGCGGTACGCGCTCCCGAGCACGCCCGGCATGGCGACGATGTGCTCGGAGCGTCGACCGCCGCCGCGCGCGAGCTGCGCCGCGACGTTGCCGATGGCCGCGAGCTCCACCTGCCCACGCGCTTCGTCGAAGCGCGCCACGGTCGCCACGGCGCCGCGCGTCTTCAAGAGCGCGCGATGCCCGCGCGCGAACATCTCCTCCAGCGCGAGCTCGGCTCCCGCGGCGACACACTCGACGAACGCATTCGCCGCGACGGCCGCGCGCTCGCCGTGACCGAGCCCATCGGCCAGCGCCACGATGACGCCGCGCGACCAGGGAACTTCCACGCAGGCGTCGCCCGACACCTGCTCGCCTGCGAGCGCACGCACGCACATGCCGAGCGCGACATGCACGGGGTTCGCTCGCGCCTCGGTGGTCACGTGAGGAACTTTCGCGTGAGCACGTTGGTCCCCGCGGGCGCCGTCTCGATCTCGAACGTGTCCATCAGCCGCTTCGCGCCGCGGAGGCCCATGCCCATGCCGGTGCGCGAGCGGTAGTTGCCGGTCATCACCAGCTCGAGGTCGGCGATGCCGGGGCCTCGGTCGTTGGCGGCGACCTCGATCCCGCGACGCGGTGACTCGACCGCGGCGATCCGCACCTCGCCGGAGATGGCGTAGAGGAGGATGTTGCGCGCGAGCTCGGCGATCGCCGTGGCGATCTTGGTCTGCATGACGTTGGGGAACCCGACGCGACGCGCGATGTCGCGCCCCACTTCGCAGGCGTTGGCGACGTCGTCCGCGGTCATCACCTGGATCACCGTCGACGCGATCATCGGGTTCGAGGCCGGCACGAGCTTCACCGAACGTGGACCCGAGTCGACGGGTGCCGCGCTCGCGGGGACGAGCTTCTGCAATCGCCCGACGCACTCGCTACGCCGCGAGGCGTCCGCGATGTACATCGGCAGCGCGTGCTCGAGCGCCGTCACCATCTGCGCCATCGCGCGCCCTTCGAGCGGCGCCCCTTCGAGCTTCGCGCGGCGCACCGTCGACAGGACGAGTGCCCGTGCGATCGGCACCGAGAAGTATCCCTTCAGCGCCTCGATCACGACGTCGGTGGGCTCACCCGCGAGCATGGAGTTCACCACCGAGCGCAGCGGCTTCCTCTTCGTGGGTTCGCGCCAGCTGTTCGAGGGCGCGCTCCAGGTTCAACGTCGTGTCGAGTCCGTGAATCTCGAGCCCCATCTCCACCAGCGTGATCGCCACCGCGGGCTGCAGACCGGACACGATCGTGGCCACGCCCATCAGGCGCGCGGTCAACGCCAGGTCGCGGATGTTGCGCGTGATGAAGCTGTCCATCAGCGCGACGCCCGAGACGTCGATGACCAGGCCGCGCGCCCCTTCCTTCTCGATGCGGCCGGTCACGTCGTCCGTGAGCTGCTGCATCGCCATGTCGCCGATGGCGCCCTGGATGGGGACGATGAGGTTCGAGTACAGGTTGATGATCGGAATGCGGGGGGCGGTCATGGTCGTCATTTCCCGAGCGCGGCGAGGGTGCGCGCTCCGTTCATCGAGCTGGTCATCGAGTGCGGCGTGGCGACGTGCGCGCGCGGCTGGCTGGCCGCGCGGATGCACCACTTGAGCGCGTCGCGCAGCGATCGCATCGTGCGCACCGAGCCGAGCTCGAGGCCGAGCGCCACGACGGTCTGCGCGACGGCCGGGCGAATGCCGCACAGGATGCCGTCGACGCCGAGGACCTTCGCCGCGCGGAACAGCTGAATCAAGTGATCGGCGGTGGACGTGTCGACCACTTCGACGCCGGTGAGATCCACGATGGCGTAGCGCGCCTGCTCGCGCACGATGGCTTCGAGCAGCCCTTGCATCATGTCGGCGGTGCGCGCGCTGTCGACCGTGCCGATGACCGGGAGGCACAGGACCTCGTCCCACACCTGGATGATCGGAGTGGCCAGCGATCGAATCGTCGCGCTCTGACGCTCGATGAGCTCGAGCTTCTCGCGGAGATCCTGCTCGCCCTTCACGCGCTCGCTGGCGTCGATGCCGAGCCCCATCACTCCGAATACGTCGCCGCTCCGCGTTCGCAGCGGCATGCACCACGTCTCGAAAAAGACGCCGGGCGCGGCGCTGGCCACGATGCGGGTCTCTTCGCCGCCGAGCGCTTGGGTGAGCGCGCGCGCCAGCTCCGAGTGCCCTTGATACATCTCGAGCGCGTTGAGCCCGACTTGCTCGCCCGGCCGGAAGCCGACCAGCTCGAGCCCTTTGCCTTCGGACATCGTGTACGCGCCCTGCGAGTCGATCGTCCAGAGCATCACCGGCGCGCTGTCGAGCACGCGCGAGAACATCTGGAGCGTCGCGTTCTGGCGCTCGATGATGCCGAGCTTCTCGCGCAGCTCGTTCTCCGCGGCGCGCTGCGCGGTCACGTCGATCGCGAAGCCGTACGAGCCGTTCGGCTTGCCGTCGTCGTCGAACACCGGGAGCTGCCAGATCTCGGCGTGCACGCCGCCTGCGATCGTGATCGGCGCGCTGACCTCTTCGCCGGCGAGCGCGCGGAGGATCAGCGGGAACACCTCGGAGTCCTTGAAGACATCCATCGCGCTCTTGCCGACCATCTCGCCTGGCTTGGTGCCGAGGCGCTCGACGGCCTTGCCTTCCCACATCGTGTAGACGCCGTCGCGATCGAGCGCGGTGAACGCCACCGGCGCCGAGGCGAGCACGCGATCGAAGAGCGCCAGCTTCAGCGCGTCGTCGGGGCTCCCGGCGATCGCCGCGAGGCCGACGACGTGGATGCGCTTCGCGCCGCGCGTCGCATGAAAGCGAAACGCGCGACCGCTCGCCGTGTCCGCAGGCGCGGCGAAGCGCGCTTCGAACGTCACGCTCCCGCCGGCCACGAGTGACTCGATCGCGCTCGCCACGCGTGCGTGATCTCCCGCGCGCACCAGCGACGCGAACGGCTTGCCTTCGACCGCCGCCGCGCCTTCGACCGCGCGCCGGAGCGCCTCGTTCGCGCGCGTGATCGTGCCGTCGGGCGAGAGCACCAGGAGTGGCGTCTCCGCGCTGGAGAAGAAGTCCTCGGTGTGCTCGTCGTTGCGCGCCGTCGTCATCATTCGTCGCTCCTGTGAATCAATCGTGCGTGGGGGCGCGGAAGAGGACGGTGCCCTCGCCGCTGAACGTGAAGAGATCGTCGTCGGGGTCGCCCTCGTCGGACGGCGGCTCGGGAACGAGCCCGCCGATCCATCCGATGAGCGACTCGGCGCGCAGTGTGACGGTCTCTTCGCCGTGCACGTCGAACGCGAGGAACGGATGCTCCAGGCCCAGCACGATCACGCCGTCGCCACGAAAGCGGACGAGCGAGACGGACTTCCGCGACGGCCGTCGCATGCGCCCGAGGTCCGAGAGGAGCGCGTAGTCGAAGGCCACGACGAGGTCTTCGCGAATGAAGGCGACGTCGGCGTCCATCTCGAGCGGCAAGAGGCGCGTGTGCGGCCGCGGCGCGAGCACGAGCTGCCCCGTGCCCGAGACGCGCTTGAACGGCGGCCCGTCGCGAAACGGCTCCGGCGCCGGCGGCGGCCTTCGCGCCAGCGGCTCGCGACGAAGCGGACCGGCGAACGCATGCACCACGTCGTTCCGCGCGGCGAAGCCCCCTTCGTGCGCGTCGGGACCGGCGATGAGCCCGACCAGCACCAGCCCCGTGGGGTGGGCCACGACCGTCGCTTCGTGCGGGACGACGAGCAGCGACGAGAGCGCCGCATCGAGCAGCGGCACCGCGGGTCGGTTCTGCTTCGGCGCGTGCGACATCGCCGGCGGCGGGAGCATCGCCATCGGCGGCGAGACCGTGTGCTCGACCGAGATCTCTTCCACGTCGTTCGACGGGACGTTCGTGCGCGACGACGTCGGACCGGAAGACCTCGCGCGGGTCACTTCGTTCGGCGCGTCGGGGGGCGTCGTCGGCCTCACCACGTCCGGCGGCCGGATCGTGGCGACGAAGCGCTGGAGCGTGTTCACCGCCACGTTCGTGCTCGAGGCCGGGCGCGCGTTGGTCCACGGATCGGGCGGCAGCGTTCGGCGGCGATGCGACGGGATCGCCGCGCGCGAGCTCGCGGGGGCGGCCTCGGGCATGCTCTCCGGCGCCGGCGTCGTCGGCGGATGGCGTTCGCGAAGTCGCCTGGCCGCGCTCCCGAAGTGCCCCGCCAGGAACGCTTCCTCCGCGCGCGCGATGAGCCCGAGCTGCTCCAGCGCGACGCCAAGGTACCCCCACGCGCGATGGTGTTCCGGAAACGCCCGCACCACGTCTTCGAGCAGCGGCCGCGCCGCCGACGCGCGACCGAGCTTCAACAGCACGACGGCCAGGTTCACCTTCGCCGCCGAGCTCTCCGGGTTGTCGAGGAGCAACGTCTCGAACAGGACGAGCGCGCGTTCGAGGTGCCCGATCTGAAAGAACGAGAGCGCGAGCAGGTTCCGCGCGTTCGCGTTGTGCGGATAAAGACGGAGCGCCTCTTCGAGGTGATCGCGCGCCAGCGCCGGCTGCGCGTCGCGAAGGAGCTCGCTCCCGCGGTGAATGAGCCGCGCGAACGTCTCGGGGCTGGTCGACGAAGCGTCGGACGAGAGCGCCACGGCGGCGTCTTCCATCTCTTCGAAGCCGCTGATGGGCCTGTGTTGGGGCACGGCAGGGTACGACTGCAACCGACGAGCCACGAACGTTCTCGCGTGGTTGTGGGCGTTCCGGGCCGGCTTCGTACGGAAACGAGACGAGCCGAGAGGCGCGCGTGTACGCGAATCGAACGGGGTGCTTGCGAGTCGGGCGGGCGCGTGGCTCCATCGGAGAAATGAGTGGTGGTCGCGGGGGGGTGTTGGTCGTCGACGACGACGATCTCGTGGTGTCGACGCTGTCGTCGCTCCTCGAGTCGCGCGGTCATCGCTTCACGTGCGTGCAAGACGTGGCGTCGGCGATGAAGGCGCTCGCCGCCGAGAGCTACGAGGCGCTGCTGCTCGACATGTATCTCCCGGACGGCGAAGGGCTGGCGGTGCTCGATCGCGCGCTCGAAATCGAGCCGGCGCCCGCCGTGTTGATGATGACCGCGCGCGCCGAGATCCGCTTCGCGGTCGATGCCATTCGCCGCGGCGCCGCCGACTTCCTGGAGAAGCCGCTCGACCTCGACGACCTGGCGACGCGCCTCGATCGCGCGCTCGAGAACGCGGCCGTGCGCCGGAAGCTCGCCGTGCTCGAGGCCAAGGATCGCCAGGAGTCGTCGGCCGTCGTTCGCAGCGGCGCGCTCAACGAAGTCTTCTCCATCGCGAATCGCGTCGCCGCGACGCCGTCGTCGTCGGCGTTGATCCTCGGGGAGAGCGGCGTGGGCAAAGAGGTGCTCGCGGCGCACATCCACGAGGCGAGCGACCGCAAGCACGGGCCGTTCGTGCGCGTGAACCTGGCCGCGATCCCCGAGAGCATGATCGAAGCGGAGCTGTTCGGCAGCGTCCGCGGCGCGTTCACCGACTCGAAGAAGGATCGCGCCGGGCACTTCGCGAGCGCCGAAGGGGGGACGATCCTCCTCGACGAGATCGCCGAGTTCAAGGTCGAGCTCCAGCCGAAGCTGCTCCGCGCCCTCGAAGAACGCCGCTTCTTCCCGGTCGGATCCGATCGCGAGCGACGCATGAACGTGCGCGTGCTCGCGGCGACCAACCGCGATCCGCAAGACGCCATCGCCAAGGGGCAGCTGCGCGCCGATCTCTACTATCGCCTGGCGACCGTCGTGCTCCGCGTGCCGCCGCTCCGCGAGCGACTCGACGACATCGTCCCTCTCGCCGAGCACTTCTGCGCCCGTTTTCGCGCGGAGTTCCGCAGGCCGCGCGCTGCGCTCACCGACGGCGCGCGCGAAGCGATCCTCGCGTACTCGTGGCCCGGCAACGTGCGCGAGCTCCGCAACGTCATCGAGCGCGCGACGATGCTCGCCGCCTCGGACGCCATCGGCCCCGACGACCTCGGCCTCCCCATCGACCCTGCCACCGCGCGCGCGGCGATCGAAGGCGCGTCGGGAGATGCCATGACCCTCGAAGAGGTCGAGCGGCAACACATCGCCCGCGTCATCGAGCTGGCCAAAGGCTCGCGCACGCGCGCGGCGACGATGCTCGGGATCTCGCGCTCGACGCTCTGGGAAAAAGGGAAGAAGTACGGGCTGCTCTAGCCGCGCGTAGACGCCCGCGGCGCGACGAAAGCCGCGCGTTCGACATCCGGACGACCGCCGGCCGCGCGCTCTCCTTTCGGACGCGAAGGCGCACGGGCGCTGGATTTATGCGCGTTTTCGCGTGGCACGTCGCGTGCTCAACGACCTCTCGTGGTCATGTCCAGCAGTCACTGTCCCCCCGAGTCCGGCCGACGTTTGCCCCTGCTCGATGAAGAGCGCGAAGCGTGGGACGCACGCAGAGGATCGCTCGCCACGGCGCGCGATCGCAGCGTCGCAATCGCCATCGCGCTCCGTGGGCTCCGCGGCGCGCACGCCTTCACCGCCATCCTCGCCGCCGTCGAGGACATCATCGTGCGCTTCCTCGGCGCCGATGCCTTCGCACTCTTCGAGCCGCGCGGCGACGGGTGGCACGCCGTCATCGCGCACGGTCTCGACTCCGAAGAGGTCGCGTGCCTCGAAGGCTCCGAGAAGAGTCCGTCCACTCCGGCGCTCGCGTGGTGCCCGCTTCGCGGCGGCGAGAAGACGCTCGGCTGGCTCGCGATCTACCGGCTCGCGTACGGCAAGCGATCGCTCGACGCCTTCGACGTCGAGCTCATCGACGCCATCGGTCCGTTCGTCGCCGTCGCCTTCGAAGAGGCGCGCGCCACCGCCGAGAAGATCACGCTGCGCCCCCCCTCGATGAGCAAGGTGGCCGCCGAATGATGCGCGAACCGCTCCCCTTCGAGCACGACACCGCGGCCCCTCTGAACGAGCTGTCCGAGACCCTCGTGCTCATCTCCGCGCTCGTCTCCAGCTTGAAGCGAGCGGTCGAAGCCGCGGCGCTGGGCGTCGACTTCACCCCGATCGACGAAGCGTTCTCCCGATCGATCGAGCTCACGCGCACCGTCCGCGAGCGCGTGGGTCGGCGCGGCCGGTCGGACTACTCGTCGCTCACGAACGTCGTTCGCGACATCGTCGGGCGGGTCGAGGAGAGTCTCCCCGGAGGGCTCACGCTCGCGGGTCGATACCCCTCGGGCGCGGCGATCGTCGCGGCGGAAGGGAGCAACCTTCGCAGGCTGATCCACGCGCTGCTCGAGATGGCTCTTCACGCCGTTCCCGGCGGGGGCTCGGTCGAGATCGAGGTCATCGACAGCGCGCAGCTCGAACGCGCGCGCCGCTCCGTTCGACTCGACGTCCGCACCACCGCCGAGATCATCGAGTCCGACCCGCGCATCGTTCGCCTTCGCCCGCTGGTGCACTCCATCGGCGGCACGTTGCAGGTCCGCGCTCCGATCCGCGGCGGCACCACCCTCTCCGTCCGTTTGCTCGCTGCGTGTTGAAGGAGCCGTCATGAACGAATCGGAAATCACCGCTCTTCGCCTCGAAGCCGCCGAGCTGCGCGAGCGCGTGCAGTTCATGGAGTGGCAGGCGCTGTCGCTCTCCACGCTGGCGAAGGTCATGCAGCACGCCCGCATCGTCCTCTTCTCGATGAACCAGGAGGGGACGACGACGATGTCCGACGGCCGCGGCCTCGAGCTGCTCGGGCAGAAGCCCGGCGAGCGCGTGGGGCGGAACGAGCTGGAAGCCACGCGAGGAACGCCCGCGCACGATCACCTGCAACGCGCGCTCGCCGGAGAGACGCTCCACGAGCTCGTCGAAGCCGCGCCCGGCGTGCACTTCGACACCTGGTACATCCCGCTCCGCGATCCGGACGACAAGCTCGACGGCGTCCTGGGCCTGGCGGTCGACGCCACCGAGCGCGTACTCGCGGGGCACCGCCTGGCCGAGAAGGTGAAGCTGATCGAGCAGCAGTCGGAGACGATCCGCGAGCTCGGCGCCCCCATCATCAAGGTGTGGGACCAGATCCTGTGCATGCCGATCATCGGCTCGGTCGACGCCGATCGCGCCAGCCGCATGATGGAAGATCTCCTCACGGCCGTCGTCCGTGAGCAGGCGCGCTTCGCCATTCTCGATCTCACCGGCGCCGAGGTGATGGACACCTCCACGGTCGATCACATGATCCGCATCCTCACGGCGGCGCGGACGATCGGCATCGAAGGGGTTCTCTCCGGCGTTCGTCCGGCGGTCGCGCAGACGATGGTCACCTTGGGGATCAACCTCGAGGGGCTCCGCATGATGCGGACGCTGCACGACGCGCTGGCGTGGTGTCTCGAAGGAACTGTGGTCGCGCGTCGCGCTGCGGGTCGTCCGCGCGCGCTTTGAATCGGAGAAAGAACATGGGCAAGAAGGTCATCGTCATCGACGACTCACAAACGATTCGCGAGCAGGTCGGCACCGCACTGCGCCAGGCAGGCTTCGACATCGTCGAAGCGGTGGACGGCGCCGACGGCTACGAGGTCATCGATCGCACGCCCGACGCGGCGCTCGTGATCTGCGACGTGAACATGCCGAACAAGAACGGGCTCGAGCTCCTGGAAGGGCTGCGCGCAAGCGAGAAGCACAAGCTCCTCCCGGTCTTGATGCTCACGACCGAAGGGCAACCCCAGATGATCGAGCGCGCGCGAAAGAGCGGCGCGAAGGGGTGGCTGGTGAAGCCCTTCCAGTCGGATCTGCTCCTGGCCGCCGTTCGAAAGCTCACGTCGTGAGCCGCGAGCGCCTTCTCGAGAGGATCGACCAGGTCGTCGAGTCTTCGGCGCGCGCGCTCTTCGGCGCGAACGGGCTCACGCTCGGCGAGCTGATCACCGAGGCCGGCGACGTCCCGCGCGATCACGACATCGCGTGCAGCATCGGCTTCACGTCCGGCGAGATCAGCGGTGCGGTCCTCATGACCACGCGCAAAGAGATCATCGCCCGCTCGTGGCCCGCCGAGCTTCGCCACCGTGAGCCGACCGAGCGGGACATCTGCGACTGGGCCGGTGAGCTCGTGAACCAGCTCCTCGGTCGCGTGAAGAACGCGCTCGCGCGCTCCGGCGTCACGCTCCGGCAATGCACCCCCACGGTCGTCCTCGGCTGGCACGTGCATCGCGCGCCCGCGTGCACCACCGTCGCACGCGCGTACGCCTTCGGCGTCGGCGAGGGGCTCCTGCTCGTGTACTTCGACGCCGCCGTGACCGAGAGCTTCGCGCTCCCCGAGTCAGAAGACCCGGCGCTCACGTCCATCGCCGAGGGCGGCGTTCAGCTCTTCTGAGGGACCACCCAATGATGACGTCGATCCGAGCGAAGCTCGCGCTGCTGGCAGGCGTGCCCGTGATCGGCGCGCTGCTCCTCGCGCTGTTCGTCGTCAGAGACGCGAACGTGCGCGCCACGTCGGCGGCTTCTCTCGGATCGATCGAAGACCTGGCGCGCCTCACGGCGACGATGACCGAGGTCCTTCACGCCGTGCAAGACGAGCGCGCGATCACGTCGATGGCCGCGGGCGTGACGGGCGTGGTCGACGTCGACCTCGCTTCGCGCGCCACGACCGCCGCGCAGGCCACCGACGCGGCCGAGAAGCGCCTCGACGGGTTCCTGGCGCTGCGCGCGCGATCGAAGCTCCCGCCGCGCCTGACGCGAGGGCTCGCCGAGACGAGCCGCGCGCTGGAGAGCCTCCCGGCGCTGCGCTTGCGCGTCGGGCACGCGCGGGTCGATCTGCAAGAGGTCGTCAGCGGCTACGGCGCGGCGAGCGCAGGTCTCCTGGGCGCGACGGCGGCGCTGGCCGAGCTGAGCGACGACGGCACGCTCCTGCGCAACATCTCCGCGCTGGGCGCGCTCCTCGATCTCGAAGAGCGATCGAGCCTGGCGCACGCGATCGTGGCCTACGCCGCCGCGCGCGGTGAGTTTCCTCCGGGCGCGTTCAAGTCGCTCATCACGACGACGACCGAAGAGGATCTCTACGACCACGCCTTTCGCACCAGCGCCTCGGACGACGTGCGAAAGCAGTTCGAGGACGCCCGCGCCCGCGGTCAGGACGCGCGCGCGCTCCTCGACGCGCTGCTGAAGTCGACCGAAGACACCGTGTCGCTCGAGGCGCCGGCGTGGGACCGCGCGCAAGGAGCCGCCGTTCGCGATCTGCGCGAGGTCGAGCACATGCTCCTCGGGCGCATCGAGTCCGCCGCCGGCAGCAAGGGGAGCGAGCTCCGCGGAACGATCCGGCTCAGCATCGGCGTCTCGATCGCCGTCTTGCTCCTCTCGATCGCGATGGCCATCGTCGTCGGGCGCGGCGTGCAGGGGGCCGTGAGCGCGCTGACCGACGCCGCCGCGCGCGTGCGTTCGTCCCAAGACTTCTCGATCCGTGCACGTCGCGTGAGCAACGACGAGCTCGGGATGCTCACCGACACGTTCAACGAGATGCTCTCCGGCATCCAGTCGCGCGACGCGGAGCTCGAGCAGCACCGCTCGCACCTCGAAGGGCTCGTCGTGGCGCGCACCAAGGAGCTCGCCACGCGCAACGCCGCCATGCGCCTCGTGCTCGACAACGTCGATCAGGGGCTGGCCACGATCGGCGTGCACGGCACCCTTCAGACCGAGCGCTCCGCAGCCTTTGATCGCTGGTTCGGCGTCTCCGACGACGCCGCGCGCGGCTTCCCGGACGCGCTGGCCCCCGACGACGAGCGCCTGCGCCTCCTCTTGCAGCTCGGATGGGACCAGGTCACCGACGGCTTCTTGCCGGCCGAGGTCACCGTCGAGCAGCTCCCCAAGCGCTTCGACCTCGGCGACCGGCACTTCACGCTGACCGTGAAGCCGATCCTCGAAGGCGAAGCGGTGACCGGTGCGCTGCTCGTCGTGACCGACGTGACCTCCGAGCTCGATGTCCGGCGCGAGCACGAGCGGCAGCGCGAAGAGATCCAGGTGTTCCGTCGCATGGCGAAGGATCGCGGCGCGTTCCTCGCGTTCGTCGAGGAGACCGGGAGTCAGGTGGAACGCCTCCGCGCCGGCGAGCTGCGCGCGCAGGATCAACTGGCGATCGTCCACACGGTGAAGGGGAACGCCGCGCAGTACGACGTCACGTCCGTCGCCGAGGTCGCGCATCGGCTCGAGTCGGCGATCGCGGACACGCGCGCCGCGCTCGGTCCTCACGATCTCGCCGCGCTCTTCGCCGCGTGGGACGCCTTCGTGCAGCGCGCCGCCGCTCCGGAAGGGAGCGACGCGGTCATTCACCTCTCGCGCGCCGAGCTCGAACGAATCCTGCGCGACGCGCAGCGAGGCACGACGCACGCGCAGCTCGTTACCCGCTTGCAGCGCCTCTTCGACGAGCCGATCGAGTCTCGCTTCGCGCGCCTCGGCGAGCACGCCGAGCGCCTGGCCACGCGCCTCGGCAAGCCCGTTCCCGCGATCGCGATCGACACCGGCGACCTCCGCTTGCCCAAGGGGCGTTACGCGAGCCTCTGGAGCGCGCTCGTTCACGTCGTGCGGAACGCGGTCGATCACGGCATCGAAGCCGCGCCGTCACGCGCCGCCGCCGGCAAGTCCGCGTCGGGCACGCTCACGTTTCGCGCGAAGCTCGAGAACGACGGTGTCGTCATGGAGATCGGCGACGACGGCGCGGGCGTCGACTGGGATCGACTCGCCGTGAAGGCGCGCGCCGCCGGTCACCCCGTCGCGCGACGCGAGGATCTCGAGCGCGCCATGTTCGCCTCCGGCATCTCGAGCGCCGACGCAGTCACCGACGTGTCGGGCCGCGGCGTCGGCCTCGCCGCGGTCTGGGAGAGCACCGTCGCGCTCGGCGGTACGGTGCGCGTCGAGAGCGACGCGGGGAAGGGGACGAGGTTCGTCTTTCGATTGCCGGCGTGAGTCGGAACGACCGCAGGGCAGCAGTCTCATGCGCGGTCTCGCGGCGCTCCTCTCGACGGCGTGGTTATGGTCAGTCGCGATGGCCGAGCCCGAGGTAATCGTCCCCTTCCCTGCGCCTGTCGAAGATCTCGCCCAGGTCACGAAGGTACGAAGCACGCTCATCGCATCGTCGCTGCGTAGCGTGCGCGAGCACGGCCACATCGATGCGTATCTCGGCAAGCTCGACGTCGCGTGGCACGAGACGATCCTCCACTCGGTGGCCGGTGTATGGATGCCCGTCGCCGCCGGCACCGCGCACTACCGCGCGTGCGACGCGCTCCAGATGTCGCCGGTGGAGCAGATGCAGATCGGCCGCGAGGTCGGCGATCGAATCCAGGGGACGTTCCTGGCGTCGATGGTCCGCGCCGCACGTGGCGCCGGCATCACGCCGTGGCGCGCGCTCGACTACACGCACCGCCTCTACAATCGCCTCTTCGAAGGTGGCGGCATGGCGGTGGTGAAGCTCGGCCCGAAGGAAGCGCGCGTCGAGATGGCGAGCAACCCGATCGTCGGCGTGAGCTACTTCCGCAACGGGCTGCGCGGGATCTACCAGGTCGCCGTCGAGCTCTTTTGCACGAAGGCGTACGTCACGAACATTCCGAGCTACGGGACGGAGACGTCGTGTGCGTTGAAGATTTCGTGGGCTTAGTTTCCGTCCGGTCCGGCGTCGACGCCGTAGACGCAGTGTCCGCCGATGCACGACGTGGGGTAGTCGCACTGCGCGTTGAAGGACGTCGGACACGCGGGATCGCCTTCGGGCCGCGTCGCGCAGAATGACGCGAAGGTGCCGCCGTCATTCGCACTCGAGTTACATACCTTGAGCCCGACCTGCGCGAGACACTCGCCGGGGATCACGACGCTTGGGTCGGCGGCGCCGGAGCATTCGTACGTCTCGAGTCCGTAGAGAACCGCGCGCAGCGCTCCCGTGGTCGCGTCGAACGCGATGACGTACGCGGTATCGGTTTCGCCCAACGTGATGAATACGAAGCCGCCGCAGGCAGTGGGCTCGAGGAAGAGGTGCAGATTCGCGTCGCCGCAGAGCGCCACGAGCGATCCGTAGTCGCGCGGGCAGGCGGTGCCGAGGACGTACTTGTTGCTGCAACACAGGTCGTCGAGCGACAGCGCGCCTTCGCACGAGACGACTCCGGGGGCAGCATCGGCGACGTTCGTCGGATATGCGTCGCCTCCCGAGTCCACGCTGCCGGAGTCGGCATCGCAGGCCCCTGTTCCAGCCGTACAAACGGTGTACGGGGGAATGTTGCCCTGGACCGGGGCGGCCTTGGAGCCGCAGGCCGTCAGGATCAGGACCAACCCCGACGCAAACCATCGGCGCATGAAGGAAGGTTAGGCTACCGAACCTGCGGATGCGATTCACGTTGGCTTGTAGGCCCGGGCCCGCGAACCCTCACCCCCAGCGCATCGACACGTTTCGCGCGTCCCATCTCCCGCGAGGGGAGAGGGGAAACCGATGGTCCTCTCCCCTCGCGGGAGAGGGCCCGTGGTGACAGTGGGCCAAGCTGGTGGGTGAGGGGACGCGGGACGTTTGGGCGCCGACAGGATGAACATGCCCTCGTGGGTGACGACCGCTCCTCGTGCCGTGACGACCGCTCTTCGTGCGGTGGCGATGGTTCCTCGTGTGGAGTGGCCGGCTCCACGTGCGGAGTGGCCGGCTCCACGAGCGGTGAGGACCATTCCTCGTGCGGAGCCGCCGGTTCCACGTGGGGCGAGCCGGTTCCTCGTGCGGCGAGGACCGGGGAATGGTTTCCACAGAGCCTGTCCGGATTTTCGTGTAA
>PLXW01000103.1 GCA_003151595.1 Myxococcales bacterium | reverse complement strand
GTACTCGCGGATCATCACGAGCAGCGCCTTCGCGCCGGCGACCGAGAGCTGGATGACGCTGTTCTTCCCGTGCTCGCTCTGGAGGACGGTGACGACGTCCTTCGGCGTGACCGAGATCGGCGTCGACGCGAGCGACTTGCCGTACGCGATGGCCGGGACCTTGCCCAGGAGGCGGAGGCGTTTCACGTCGCCCTTGCCGAGGGCGGTGCGCGCTTCGGCGCTGAGCGACGGAAGCGTGTGGGGCGTCGTCTTGGTCGTGGCGGCGGCGGCGGCGGTCATCTCGTTCAGTCTCCGTGAAGGGAAATACCCGCTTGGGAACGCGGGGCCGGGACACTTAGCAGAAGTGCCCGGAGCGCGGTAGGAGAAATCAGGAGCAAACGATCAGGATCCGCCTCGCGCCGGCGCCCACCGGGCCGGCCGGCGACGGCGGGGTCAGGCGAAGAGCGAGCTGACCGAGTCCGAGCTGTGGATGCGCTTGATCGCCTCCCCAAGCAGTCGGGCGATCGAGACCTGGCGAATCTTGCCGGTGGCCTTGGCCTCGGGCGACAGCGGGATGGTATCGGCCACCACCAGCTCGGTGATCGGCGACTCGACGATGCGCTGGACGGCCGGCCCCGAGAGGACGCCGTGCGTGGCGCAGGCCACGATGCGCTTGGCGCCGTGATCGACCAGCGCGTGCGCCGCTCCGGTGAGCGTCCCGGCGGTGTCGATCATGTCGTCGATGATGATGCATTCCTTGCCGCGGACGTCGCCGATGAGGTGCATCACTTCGCTCACGTTCGCCCGCTCGCGGCGCTTGTCGATGATGGCCAGGCTCGCGTTGAGGCGCTTCGAGTAGGCGCGCGCGCGCTCCACGCCGCCGGCGTCGGGCGAGACGAAGACCGCGGACGAGTCGAAGCTCTTTCGCAGGTAGTCGTCGAGCATCACGGGCATTGCGTAGAGATGGTCGAACGGGATGTTGAAGAAGCCCTGGATCTGGCCGGCGTGCAGATCGACCGACACCACGCGGGTGACGCCGCTGGCGACGATGAGGTCGGCCACCAGCTTGCTCGTGATGGGCGTGCGCGGCGCGACCTTCCGGTCCTGGCGGGCGTAGCCGTAATAAGGGATGACCGCGGTGATCGATCCCGCGGATGCGCGGCGGAGCGCGTCGCAGATGATCAGCAGCTCCATCACGTTGTCGTTCACCGGCGAGCACGTCGGCTGAATCACGAACGCATCGACGCCGCGGACGTTCTCGTTGATCTCGCAGAAGGTCTCGCCGTCGCTGAACCGCTGGATCTTGATCTTGGCGAGGGGCGTCTCGAGGTACGCGCCGATCGCTTGCGCCAGTAGCGGGTTCGCGTTGCCCGAGAAGAGGCAGACCTTCTTGAACACGTAGGCTCCTAGCGCCGCCGCGCGACCGCGCTCGCGCCTCCGAGAGGGGAGCGCATGACGCGACGCGAGAGGCGCGCGAGGTCTAGCTTCCGGTACCGGGGGTGTCAACGCGCCGAGGCGCTTCCGTGTCGAATGCGCGGCAGATCGCGTGACGTTTTCTTCTGCGAATCAGCGAGGGCCGTTCCAGCGAAGCATCGCGCCGCACTCGCTGACGTTGCCCGCCTTCGCCTGCTTGGTGCAGGCGAGGAACGAGGCGTGCGCGTCGGCCGGGTGTCCGGCTTCTTGCTGGGCGGCGCCGAGGAGGAGCCACGCTTCGGCGTCGGTCGGATCGACGGTGATCGAGCGGGTCGCCGCTTCGACGGCGTCCTTCGCCTTGCCGTGCTCGAGCAGGTTGCGCGCGTCTTCGCGCTCTTCGTGGGCCGACTTCAGCGGGAGGGCCGGGGCGGCTTGCTCGGTGAACGTGTGATCGCGACCGGCTTGCGCGTTGGGGTCGGCGGGCGCCGTCGGTGCGACCGGATCGGCATGCGCCATCGCCGTGATCGGCGCGTGCGCGACCTGCGCAGCCGCCGCGTTTCGAACGGAGCCGCCGTGGTCGCCCGACGAGAAGCCGACGCGCGCCACCGCGGCCAGGCAGAGCGCTGCCGAGATACCGACCGCGATCTTCACGTAGCCCGCCAGCTTCTTCCGGCGCTCGGGCGGGACGACCGAAGCCGGCGGACGCTCCGCGAGGTCGGGCGACGAGACATGCCCCGCCTTCAGACGCGCGAAGGCCTCGAAGTGCTCGGCGCGCTGGGAAGCGAGCTGCTCCCCTTCGGCGAAGAAGCGCTCGTCGTGGTCGTCGAGATCGGCCGGGGGGATGCTGATGAAATCCGGGTTCTGAGACGCTCGGCCGCTCTTCATGATCTTCGCCGTCGGGTTTCGCCCCGGCGGAATCACGATGGTGTCGGCGAGATCGATCTTCGGCGCCAGCGACTTCCGCGACTTCGGGGGGAGGCTCTTCCGCGAGCCCGTCCCCTTGCTCTTCGTCCTGGCGACCGCCTTGGGCGCCTTCGACTTCGCCTTGGCGCGCGGCTTGGGGTTCGGCGATACCGAGGATTCGTGCGAAGCGCCGTCGGCCTCCGAGGGATCGGCGTCGCGCGTTTCGTCATCCATCTCGAAGCCGTTCCTGCTCATCGGTACCGCCTTGAGAGGGCTGCGGGCCCCCCGAATACGAATTGGCCGGTGCTCGCTCGTTCCGTCACGGATTCGAATGAACACTCGACGCTGCAGAAGACACTGACACCCTAAGCAATCGCTGTGCGCGGCGCGAAGACCGCGTGCTTGCTCGCCCCCCGCGCGCGGGCGTCAGCGAAAGCACGACGGAAGGATCGCGCACGAAACCGGGATCGCCCAGGTTGGCACACGACCGGAGACGAGAAAGAGGCCCATGACGCCTCGTCACTCCTCTTAGTGGGGTGTGTGCGATGATTCGGATCAATGAAACCGGCGGCTGAGCGCGAGATTGTCGTCGCGCGTGCGGCGAGTGAGTCGATTCGTCGAGGACATCCGTGGGTTTGGCGATCAGCCATCTCCAAGGGTCTAGAGAAAGTGACGGCCGGTGAGGTCGTTCGCATCCTCGGACCCGAAGGCGGGGTGTTGGGACGCGGCGTGGCCGACCCGGCGTCGCCGATCGCCGCGCGTGTCTGGGTGAACGGCGACGCGCCGATGGATGGGGCGCTGTTCGACGCGCGCATCGCCCGGGCGATCGCGATTCGAGCGGAGCTGTTCCCGACCGACGACGCTCGCGGCGCGACCACGGCGTACCGGGTGCTGCACGGCGAGGGGGATCGAACGCCCGGGATCGTGGTCGACCGGTACGAGCACGTGGCGGTCATCCGACTCGACGGCGACGCGGCGCGCGCCTTCGCCGAGACGCTCGTTCCCCACCTGTGGACGCACCTGGCCCGGGCCGGCGTGCGGACGCTCGTGAAGCGTGACGCGAGCGACCCGAAAGGCGCGAGCAAGAGAGACCAGGAGTCGAAGGCGACGCACGTGGAGGGTGAGCCGATGCCCGACACGATCGACGTGCGCGAGCACGGCGTGACGTTCATGGTCGATCTCGCCCGCGGGCAGAAGACCGGCGCCTTCCTCGATCAGCGGGAAAACAGACGGCGCGTTCAGGAGATCGTGGCCTCGCGGAAGTCCAAGCGCGTGCTCAACCTGTTCTCGTACGCCGGCGGCTTCTCGCTTCGCGCCGCGCTCGGCGGAGCCGAGAAGGTGACCAGCGTCGACATCGCCGCCAACGCGCACGCCACCGCGCAGGCGAGCTTCAAGCGCGCCGGCGTGGATCCGCGCGCGCACGAGTTCGTGACCGCCGATGCCTTCGCGTTCCTCACCGAGGCCAAGCGCGCGCGGCGAACGTGGGACGTCGTCGTCAGCGATCCGCCGAGCTTCGCGCCCAGCGAGAAGGCGCTGCCGCGCGCGATCCAGGCGTACCGCGCGCTTCACCGGGCCTGCGCCGACGTGCTGGCCGACGGCGGCGTGTTCTGCGCGGCCTCGTGCTCGAGCCACGTGGACGCGGCGGCGTTCGCGTCGACGCTCGACGATCAGTCGCTCGGTCGTGGCGACCTGCGCCTCCTGTCCCTGCACGGCCCCGGCGAAGACCACCCCACCCTCCCCGCCTGGCCCGAGGGGCGTTACTTGAAGTTCGCGGTCCTGGCGTGACGAGCGTTCCCCCGTCGTCGTCGCGGTCGCCGAAGGAGCACCACGTCGTCGACAACGGCGCCGGCTGGAAGCTCGCCCTGCGGCGCACGCTGGCGAAAGGGCCGCGGCGAGGGCGACCGGTGATCATCGTGCCGGGCTACCAGATGAACTCGAGCGTCTTCGGGTACCACCCGAACGGCGCGTCGCTCGAAGAGCACCTGGCGGCGCGCGGGCTCGAGGTGTGGAGCGTCGATCTGCGCGGCCAGGGGGCGGCCGCGCGCACGTGGGGCGAGACGCGCTTCGGGTTGGCGGAGCTGGCGATCGAGGACCTCGGCGCGGCGATCGCGTACGCGCGCGCGGCGGCGAAGAGCGACACGGTCGACGTCATCGGGTGCAGCCTGGGGACGGCGCTCGCCTTCGCGCACGTCGCCTGCGTGCCGGACGCGAAGGTGACGTGCATCGTGGCCATGGGGGGCGTCGTCACGTGGGGGCGCGTGAACCGCGCGCTGCGGACGGTGGCTCGCGCGCCGTGGATCGTCGGCCAGTTTCGAATGACCGGCACCCGCAAGCTCGCGCGCGCCGCGCTCCCGGTCGTGGCGCGCATCGCGCCCAAGCTTCTGTCGATCTATCTCAACGTCGCCACGACCGACACGTCGCAGCCCGACTTGCTGGTCGCGACCGTCGAAGATCCGAACCCTGTAATGAACCGCCAGATTGCGCGATGGCTCGTGAATCGCGACCTCGTCGTGCGCAGGCCCGGCAACGAGGAGCGGGTGAACGTGTCGCACGCCCTGGCGACGATGACGCTCCCTTTTCTATGCGTGAACGGCCGGCAGGACGGCGTCGTCCCTCCGGAGACGTCGCGACTCATGTACGAAGCGATCGGCTCGACCGACAAGACGTTGCTCGAAGTGGGGGACGCCGAGACGCCGATGGCGCACGCAGACCTGTTCCTGGCACGGCGCGCCGAAGAACTGGTCTTCGAGCCGGTCGCGCAGTGGCTGCTGGCGCGGTCGGGGGCGTGAGCACGTCGTAGTTACCTCGTCCACGAGGTGCGTACCTCGTGGCTGCTCAAAATTACCTCGTGGACACGACCCCGGTCGCGTGGACGTCGGTCGTTTCGACGTGAACACGACCCCGGTCGCGTGAACGTCGGTCGTTTCGACGTGAACACGACCCAGGTCGCGTGGACGTCGGTCGTTTCGACGTGGTCACGACCCCGGTCGCGTGGACGTCGGTCGTTTCGACGTGGTCACGCCGCTCACGGCGTCCAGCGAAACACCATCGAGCACTCCCCCTTGCCGCCGCCGCACTTGTGGACCCACGTGCGCGGCTCCTTGCACCCGGCCAGCTCGAGCACCCGCACGCACGACGCGCCCACGATGCGGCACCACGTGTTGCTGTGGACCGCCCAGCGGATGTTGCGGGCGTGCATCGACGCGCCGTTGACGCTCGCCGAGACCTCTCCGGAGTCGTGGTACATGCGCCAGAAGATGGGACCCGCCGCGGCGCAGGTGGACGGCGTCGCCAGCCACTCCACCGCCGCCCGCGAGAACCGTCCGAGCGTGCGATCGACGATCCGCGAGCCGAGGGCCTTGATGATGACCGCGTCGGCGTGCTGCGGCATCGCGTGACGGAGCACGGCGTCGGCCACCTGGCTGGCGAGCGCCTCCGAGTACCACCCCGCCGGCAGGATCCCGAACGCCGGCGCGTCGAGCGCGATCTCGTCGCGCACGTCGGGCGTGAGGTCCGCGGCCACGTCACGCAGCGCCGCTTCCCCGCACGCGCCCGCGAACCACTCCACCATGGGGCGCACGATGGCCCCTTTGGCTTTCGCGATTCGGGGCGCGGTCGCGGTCTCGGGCGTCATGCTTTCTCGAGCTCGTAGAACTGTAGCGGGCCGCGGCGCGTGTAGTAGAGGCCGCAGCCGAGGTTCGTGAAGTGAGCGCCGAGGCGCGCGCGGTACCACGCGGCCGTGCGGAGGTTCACGTCGCCGTCGGTCTTCGACTGATCGCACACGTCGTCGAAGTCGGCGCGGGTGATGGCCTCGAGGTACAGAAAGCCGCGCGACATGGCGCCGAGGTTCTCGATGGCCGCGGCCGCGCCTTCGTCGGGGATGTACTGGAGCACCCCCTGGCACACGATGAGGTCGAAGCGATCGCGCGCGCGCCACGCGGAGATGTCGCGCTGCTCGTGGCCGTACTTCGCGCAGGCGTAGGGGCTCACCTCGATCGAGCGGTACTGCGTGCGCGGCTGGTGCTTGGCGAACCAGTCGCGCCACAGGCCCGCGCCGGCGCCGACGTCGAGCGCGTTGGCGAGCTTGCCGCCGTGCCACGCGATCATGTCCGTGACGGCGCGCGCGAGGTGGGCGATGCGCTTCTTGTCGTGAACGCGCGTCGACGCGTCTTCGTAGTAGCGCTCGTAGTACGCCTCGCCGAAGCGCTCGCTCTTCGCCTTCGTTCTCATCTTCGCTTTCGCGGCGCCTCTCCCTGTCGTCTCGTTCGCCGTCACACGGCCTCCGAGAGCGACGCCATGTTGAAGTCGTGGGCGCGCAGCGCAGGCACGCGCGCGCCGGCGTCGACGCGCCACGTCTGCCGGGTGAGCGCTTCGCAGTTGGCGAGCATCGTGATGGGCGACTCGTTCCAGCGGAAGTTGTTCACCGGCGCGACGACGCGGCCGTTCTCGATGAGGAACACCCCGTCGCGCGTGAGGCCGGTGACGAGCGCGAGCTGCGGATCGAGCCAGCGCGTGTACCAGAAGCGCGTGACGAGCAGCCCGCGCGCGACGCCGGCGACGAGCTCGTCGATCGACGCCGCGGTGCCGCCTTGCAAGTGCCAGCCGCCCCACGGCGTCGGCTCCTTCCCCTGCTTCGCGGCCCAGTAGCGGTCGTACCAGAGCGCTTCGAGCGCGCCGCGATCGATCCAGGTGATGGACTTGCGCGCGAGCCCCTCCCCTTCGTCGAACGCCGCAACGGGGAGCTCGGGGTCCGCGGGGTCGGACTTCAGCGTGACGAGCTCGTTGGCGATGCGCTCGCCGAGGCGACTGCCGCCGCCGGGCTTGGTGAGCGCCGAGCGCCCTTCGTCGACCGCGCGCGCGTCGAGCGTGTCGGCGAAGAACCCGAGCAGCTCGCCGACGGCGGCGGGCTCGAGGACGACGGTGTACTTCCCCGGGTCGAGCGGGCGCGCGTGCGCCGAATGAAGCGCCTTGTCGCAGGCGACGCGCGCGGTGGCGGCGGCGTCGATCTCGGACGCGCGGTGCGACGCCGTGATCCCCCACCCCGAGCCGGTCGCGTCGGCGGTGCGCGCGGTGAGCGTCATCTCGCCGTACGTCGCGCGCGTCGCGGCGCGGAGGCCGACCGAGTTCATGAGCACCGACGTCTCGCCGTTGTTCTCGAAGAAGCCCGCCTCTTTGAGGCCCGCCTGCTTCGTGGCCGCCATGGCCACGCGCGCCGTCGCCGCGCGCGACTCGTCGGACACGTCGGCCAGCGCGGGGTCGAAGCCGTCGGCCACGTTCACGTACGTCTGCGGTCCGAGCAGCGGCATCGACTCCGGATCTTCCGGCGCCAGCTTCGCCATCTCCACCGCGCGCCGCGCGAGCGCGCGCAACGACGCATCGTCGGTCTGGTTCGAGGTCACGTCGGCGTGGCGCTTCCCGAGCACGACGCGCAGCCGCACCGCCTCCTGGCTCACGTCGCCGCACGACTGCACGACGCCGAGCGCGAACCGCACGTTCGACGCGCGCCCCGACGACACGCGCGCCTGCGCTTCGCCCTGCGGCGCCTCGCGCTTCATCGCGTCGACGGCGCGCCGCGCGATCTCTTCGAGCTTCTCTGGTGCTGACCAGCCCGCGCTTCGCGCGGATCTGTCGTCGGTCTCCACGTTCATGCCTTCCTGCCCGCGCTCGCGTCGAGCACGTTGATGTTTCGGAAGCGCGCGGGAGCCGTGCCGTGGCTCACGGCGTTCATCTGCCCGGGCTGCCCCTTGCCGTCGTGGATGGCGCCGTTCAACCGCCACGACGCCGGCCCGCCGATCATGTCGCACGAATTCCAGAACGCGATCGAGTTCGACTGGTAGGCGAAGCGACGCACCGGCCCGGTGATCTTCCCCTTCTTCACCTCGTAGGCCATCTGCGCGCCGAACTGGAAGTTGTAGCGCTGGTGATCGATCGACCACGAGGCGTCGCCGGTGGCGTAGATGCCGTCGTCCGTGGCGGCGATGATCTGATCGAGAGTGACCTCCTTCTCGGACGGCGCCAGCGACACGTTGGGCATGCGCTGGAACGGAAACGACTCGAAGTCCTGCGCGTACGAGGTGCCGCGCGAGGCCTTCTCGCCGATCCATCCCGCTTGTTCGCGCGTCGTCTGGTACCCGACGAAGACGCCGTTCTTCACGAGATCCCAGCGCTGCGTGGGGACGCCGTCGTCGTCGTAGCCGCACGTGGCCAGGCCGCCGGGCGTGGTCTTGTCGGCGTAGACGTTCACGATCGGCGCGCCGAGATGCAGGACGCCGCGCTTCTCGGGCGTCGCGAACGACGTGCCGGCGAGGTTCGCCTCGTAGCCGAGCGCGCGATCGAGCTCGGTGGCGTGGCCGCACGACTCGTGGATGGTGAGCCAGAGGTTCGACGGCGCGAGGATCACGTCGCGCTTGCCGGGCGTGACCGGCGGCGCCTTCAGCTTGTGCACGGCGTCTTCGGCGACCTTGCGCGCGTCGGCCCGGAACGTCGATTGCGTCACGTACTCCCACCCCGCTTGCATCGGCGGCACCTCGGAGCCCACCGACTCGAACTGGCCGGTCGCGGCGTCGACCGCGGTGACGCTGAACGACGGGTGAACGCGCGTGATCGACTGCTCGATGCGCGAGCCGTCGCTCGACGCGAAGATCTTCCACTCGCCGAGCGCCTGGAGAGCCCCGTCGCCGTGCGCCGCGCCCGGCACCGCGCGCGCGTCGCTCCACAGCGCGACGAGGAGCGACGTCTTCTCTTCGAGCGGCACGTCGAACGGATCGCGCGCGAGCTCCGTCTTCCACGACGCGGTCACCGCCTGCACCGGCGCGAGCTCGATGGGGCGCGTGCTCGCCCTGGCGTTGGCGTTGGCCATCGTGACGGCGCGCCTGGCCGCTTCTTCCGCCGCGCCCCCTTCGACGTGCGAGCTCGCCGAGAACCCCCACGCGCCGCCCGAGAGGACGCGCACGCCGACGCCGTAGCTCTCATCGTACTCGACGACCACCACGTGATCTTCGCGCGTGGCGAGGCTCTCCCAGCGGCGCCGCACGATCCGCGCGTCGGCGTACGACGCCCCCGCGCGCTTCGCCGCCGCCAGCGCGCGCTGGAGCACCTCGTCGAAGCGCACCGCCTCTTTGCCGCTCGCGTCCCTGACTTGCATCGCGTCGCGCGTCCCCGCGCACGCGCTCGCCAGCGCCGCCATCCCGCCGCCGATGAGCAGCTCGCGCCGCCGGAGCTTCACTCGGGGCACACCCGGCAGACCCCCGTTCCGCATCGCCATCGCGCCGACGCTAGTCGCGACTCACGGGATCTGCGAGATCGATCGCCGGGCGTGCTCGTGCGCGCCGCGCCAGCGCGGGCTCTGATCGAGCAGCTTCGCCACCAGCGCGGTCCATCCCGTCTGGTGCGAGGCGCCGAGGCCCGATCCATTGTCGCCGTGAAAATACTCGTAGAAGGTGATCCAGTTGCGGAAGTGGGGATCGTGCTGCGCGCGATCGTCCGCGCCGTGCGCCGGCCGAAGCCCGTCGCCATCGACGAGGTAGAGGCTCACGAGGCGCCGTGAGATCTCGCTCGCCACCTCCCACAGGTTCATCTTCACGCCCGAGCCGGTGGGGCACTCCACGACGAAGTCGTCGCCGTAGTAGTAGTGAAACTTCTGGAGCGATTCGATGAGCAAGTAGTTCACCGGGAACCAGATCGGCCCGCGCCAGTTCGAGTTGCCGCCGAAGATGCCGCTCGACGACTCGCCCGGCTCGTACCCCACGCGATGGTTCGTTCCGGCGATGTTGGCTTCGTACGGTTCGTCGCGATGCTTCGCCGAGAGCGAGCGGATGCCGTGCGGCGAGAGGAACTCCTTCTCATCGAGCAGTCGTGCGAGCACGCGCTTCAGGCGATCGCGATCGACGAGCGACAGGAGCCGCCGCTGCGACGTGCCGCGCTCGTCGAGGCTGACGGCGAGGTGCTGCGCGTACTCCGGCCGGTTCGACAGGAACCACCGCGCGCGCTTCTCGAACGCCGGGAACTTCTGGAGCACCGAGTCGTCGAGCGTGGCCACGGCGAAGAGCGGGATGATCCCGACCATCGATCGCAGGCGCATCGGGATGCTGGGGCCGTTGGGGAGATGGAGGACGTCGTAATAGAAGCCGTCCTCTTCGTCCCACAGCGCGATGCCCTCGCCGGCGAAGTCGTTCATCGCGTGCGCGATATAGAGGAAGTGCTCGAAGAACTTGTTGGCCACGTCCTGGTAGCTGGCGTTCACCCGCGCGAGCTCCAGCGCCATGGCGAGCAGGTTGAGGCAGTACATCCCCATCCAGCTCGTGCTGTCGGCTTGCTCGAGCGTGCCGCCGGCGGGGAGCGCGTTGGAGCGATCGAAGACGCCGATGTTGTCGAGGCCGAGGAAGCCCCCTTCGAAGACGTTGTTCCCGGCGGCGTCCTTGCGGTTCACCCACCAGGTGAAGTTGAGCATCAGCTTGTGGAACACCGACTCCAGGAACTGATGGTCGGCGTGCCCCGTGGTGCGTCGCTCGATCTGATACACGCGCAGCGCCGCCCAGGCGTGCACCGGCGGGTTCACGTCGCCGAAGTTCCACTCGTACGCCGGCAGCTGCCCGTTGGGGTGCATGTACCATTCACGCAAGAGGAGCTGGAGCTGCTGCTTGGCGTAGTCGACGTCGACGAGCGCCATGGGAATGCAGTGGAACGCCAGATCCCACGCCGCGTACCAGGGGTACTCCCACTTGTCCGGCATGGAGAGGACTTCGCTGTTGTAGAGATGGCGCCAGTCCTTGTCGCGCCCCTTCGCGCGCTCCGGCGGGGGCGGCGGGTAGCGCGCGTCGCCGCGGAGCCAGCGGTCGACGTCGAAGGCATAGAACTGCTTGGTCCAGAGCAGCCCGGCGATCGCCTGGCGGTACACGCGACGCGCGTCGGCGCCGAGCTCGGGAGGGATGGTCGCGTCGTAGAAGGCGTCGGCGTCGGCGATGCGCGCGGTCATCACCGCGTCGAAGTCGGCGAACGGATCGGCGTACGGCTCGTCGCTGAGGCGCAAGCGGAAGACGCGGCTCTCGCCGGCCGCGAGGCTCGCCTTGAACCGCGCGCACGCCTTGGTGCCGGTGCGCGCGAGGTTCACGGCGTCGGTCTCGCCGCCGATGACGTACCGATGAAAGGCGTCCTTGGTGAAGCGCGCGTCGTTCGGCGCGTCGAAGAGCACCTTCGCGTTCGTCTCGTTGTCGGTGAAGAGCAGCTCGGGGTCGGTGTGGTCGGCCTGCACGTAGAGCCATCGCAGCCCCAGGTGCTCGTGCGCTGCTTCGATGGCCAGCGCGCCGTGGCCATGCGGAATGGCGCGCAGCGACGGCTTCGGCGCGCAGTCTTCTTCGGCCACCCAGCACCACGTGTTTCGAAACCAGAGGTGCGGGAGCACTTCGATCGCGCGCGCCTCCGGACCACGGTTGGTCACTGTCACGCGGACGCAGAGATCCTCGGGCGAGCCTTTCGCGTACTCGACGTCGACGTCGAAGTAGCGGTCGTCGTCGAACACCCCCGTCCCCAGCAGCTCCGGCTCGGGCGCGTCGCGCCCGGCGGCGGCGGCGCGCGCGCGGAGCGTCTCGTACGGGAACTTGGCGTGCGGGTACTTGTAGAGCGCGCGCGCGTACGAGTGCGTCGGCGTGGCGTCGACGTACCAGTAGAGCTCCTTCACGTCCTCGCCGTGATTCCCTTCGGGCCCCGTGAGCCCGAAGAGTCGCTCCTTCAGGATCGAGTCCTCGCCGTTCCACAGCGCGATGGCGAACGACAGGAGCCCGCGGTTGTCGCAGATCCCGAGGAGCCCGTCTTCGCCCCAGCGATACGCGCGCGCCGTGGCGTGCTCGTACGTGAAGTAGCGCCACGCATCGCCGTCGGCCGAGTAGTCCTCGCGCACCGTCCCCCACTGCCGCTCGCTGAGATACGTCCCCCACCGCCGCCACTTCACCCCGGTGCGGGCCTCATCGAGGCGCAAGTGCTCGGCGGTACGTCGCGTGGTCATGCGCTCGCTCTCATCTCGTTCTCATCTCGCTCGCATCTCGCTCTCATCTCGCTCTCATGGGGGGGGAATCGGCATCGTACGCGCTCGCCTTCTCCGGTTGCTGGTAGAGTCTTCGGCGTGAACGGTCGTCCGCCGTTTCCTCCCGCACCTCCGGGCTCCTCGCCGGGGTCGATGCCGGGATCCGGTCCGGCGTCGTATCCGTCGCAGCCGGCGCCGGCGCCGTCGCAACCACAGCCGGCGCCGTCGGGCATCGCGTCGCAGCCGCTGTCGCAACCTCAAGGGGCGTATCCGCCGCAGACGCCGGTCGCGCCGTCGATGCAGCGCTTCGGGACGCTCGCCAGCAACACGCCCGGGATGCAGACGATGCAGACGCAGGCCATGCCGATCCAGACGCCGCCCGCCATCCCGGTGCAGTTCCCCCAGATCGGCGCGGTGCTCGTCTCGGGGCGCGGGACGTACGCCGTGCAGTCGGTCATCGGCAGCGGCGAGTTCGGCGCTGTGTACCAGTGCGTCGGGCCGTTCGATCAGACGTACGCCGTGAAGATGATCCGTCCGGCGAACCGTCCGTATGGAGAGGTGCACGCCGAGTGGGTGAAGGAAGCGCAGCGCCTCCTGTCGCTGCGCCATCCCAACGTCGTCTACATCCACGACGCCTTCGAGCAGGGGAACCTCTTCTACCTCGCGCTCGAGCGGTGCGATCACGCGCTCACGGTGATGCTCGGCGCGCCGATGCAGGAAGGGCTGGTGCTCGAGCTGGCGCGGCAGCTCCTGTCAGCCGTGCAGTTCCTCCACGACAACGACGTGGTCCACGACGACCTGCACCCGGGCAACGTCCTCATCTCCCACGCCAGCGATCGCCCGGTCGTGAAGATCAGCGACTTCGGGATCAGCCACGAGCTGCGCGGCGCGTTCGCCATCCGGCCGAACGTCGTTCACCACGCCATCATGCCGCCCGAGATCCTCGCCACCGGCTACACGAGCAAGCAGAGCGACGTGTACCAGGTGGGGCTCCTCCTCTACTGGATGCTCACCGGGCGGCCGGCGATGGATGTGAACCTCCCGTACAACGACCTGGTTCAGCAGGTGAGCGACGGCGAGCCTCGGCGGCGGGCGGAGGCGCTGGGAACGGCGCTGGGGAGCCTCATCGCCAAGACCCTCCGGCGGCGCGAGGCCTACCGTTATTCATCGGCAAAGGAGGTGTGGGCCGACCTCCGGGAGCTGCCGGCGTGGCGGAATCGGGCGCTCTTTCCGGCGCGGTAGCGCGTCTCGCGCTAGACTCCGGCGCAGCGTGACGGGCGAAGTCGTATGTGGGTACCGGCTGCTGCGTGAGCTCGGCGCGCGGGCGCTGCCGACGTATGCCGCCGTCGATCCCAAGCCGCGTCGCCCGGGCGAGACCCTGTGCGTCGTGGAGCAGCTCGCGCGCGAGCCCGGGGTGAGCGCCGAGGCGGCGGCCGTGTTCCTTCGCGACGCCAAACGTCTCTCGCATCTGCATCACCCCAACGTGATTCGCGTGCGCGACGTCGTGGTGGGGACGAACACGGTGCTCCTCGTCTCCGACTGGGTCGAAGGGGAAGCGCTGTCCGAAGTGGAGCGCGCGGCCAGCGCGAAGAGCGTCCCCATTCCGCTGGCGGCGAGCTTGCGCGTGCTGGTCGATCTGCTCGAGGGGCTGAGCGCGCTCCACGAGCTGCGCGACGCGAAGCGCGAGCCGATGAAGCTGGTGCACGCCGAGGTCGCGCCGCGAAACATCGTCGTGGGGCTCGATGGGCGATCGGTGCTCGCGCATCCGCTGCGTGCGCCGGCCGGCGCGACGCGACGTCCTCCGCCCGAGGTGGTGGGGTACCTCGCGCCGGAGGTGCTGCTGGGCGATCAGACCGCCGACCAGCGCGCCGACGTGTTCGGCGCGGGCGTCATCTTGTGGGAAGCCCTCACGGGGCAGCGCATGCACGCCGAGGGGGAAGACGTCGGCGAGATCGTGATGCGCCTCCTGGGCGGGAAGATCGAAGCGGCGTGCGCGCCGGCCGACGCGCCGTGGGCCACACCGCTGGCCGAGGTGGCGAAGAAGGCGACCGCGCCCGATCCGTCAGTGCGCTTCGCCAACGCGACGGCGATGATGGCCGAGGTGCGGCGCGCGATCGGTCCGCGCCTGGCGGCCAAGTCCATCGTGGCGTCGCTCGTCGAGGCGACGGTCGGCGATCACGTGCGCGCGCGCGCGAGAGCGCTCGCGCCGGTCGATCCGGACGCCACGCAACCGCCGCCCGTGTCGTCGTCGTTCGGCGACACGCCGCCGGTCTCGATTCCTATCGATCGCGAACAGATCGCCGACGCGACGACGCCCGCCTCGGCTGCGCTCTTCGCGTCGCACTCGTCGACCGAAGCGGTCACTGCGACGTCGGGCGTGGTGTCGTCGTCTCGCATGGCCGTGTCGTCGTCGTCATCCTCGCGCGCAGCCGCGCCCCCTTCGTCGTCGTCGCGCGTGTCGGCGCCGCCGTCGTCGGCCGACGTGGTCGAAGTGATCGAGATCGAGGTGCCGCAGGACAGGCCGTCGCGCCCGAGGGCGCCGCCGCCGTTCCGCCCTCGTGAGAAGACGGCAGAGGCCGCACGGAAGCACGAGCGCGCGGATCTGGGAGACGCGCCGTTCCCCGCGCCGATCCGGCCGACGTCGCAGTCGAAGACCGATCTCGCGTCGCTGGCGCTCGTCTCCACGCCCGTCGCCGCCGGGAGCGCGGCGAGCACCGCCCGAGCGAAGTGGACCATCGCCGCGGCGTGCGCGCTCGGAGTCGCCGCCTTGGCGTGGATGATCCTCCGCGGGGCGCCCGAGCGCGCCGAGTCGACCGAAGCGCCCGCCCCGTCGAGCGTCACGAGCACCACCGAAGCGCCCGCCCCTCCGTCGAGCGCGACCATCGCCGCCGCGCCCGCCGCGAACGCCTCGTCGTCGGCGCCGGCGAACGCGCCGAGCCCGTTCGATCCGCAGGTCACCGACGATCACACCGCTTCTGCGAAGCACGCCCCCGGTTCGCCGCACGGCACTCCGACGCCGACGCCGAAAGACGCGACTCCGTTCCCCGTCGCCCCGGTCGCTCCCGCCGCGCCGGCGCCTGCCAGCCCGGCCCCTGCAGCCTCTTCGCCCCATCCGAAGAAGCGCGTGTACGATCCCATGGGCATCTGATGCGAACGCACGCACGCCTCGCGGTCTCGGTCGCTCTCGCGACCGCGCTCCTCACTCTCGACCCGTCCTCCGTCTTCGCGGCCGGCGTCACGCCGAACGACGCCACGCCCGTGCAGCGCGAAGAGGCGCAGAACCGCTTCGCCCACGGGCGCGACCTGTACGCCGCCAAGAAGTTCGACGAGGCGCACGACGAGTTCGAGAAGTCGTACGCCATCGTCGCCAGCCCGAACGCCCTCTTCTTCCTCGCGCGCAGCGATCGCGAGCGCGGCAAACTCGTCGCGGCGTACGTGGAGTACGGGCGCACGGCGGCCGAAGCGAAGGAGCACGCCGCAGACGATCCGCGCTACGCGAAGACCGCCGAGGCCGCGACCGAAGAGCGCGACGCCATCGCTCCGCAGCTCGGCTTCGTCACGATCGCGGTCGATCGCGCGACGCCCGAGACCAGCGTGACCATCGGCGGCGAGAAGCTCGGCAAGGCCGCGTGGGGCGAAGCGCTCCCGGTGATGCCGGGGACGAGCGACGTCGTCATCATCACGCCCGGCAAGCCAAACGTGCACCAGATGATCACCGTCGCCGCCGGCGACCGGAAGACCCTCGCGCTCGACGCCGGCCCCGACGTGGCCACGCCGCAAGCGAAGGCGGCGCCCGAGGCGCTGCAGCCGGCGCACGTACAGACGCCGGAAGAAGAGGCCGCGTCGCGCGCGAAGCTCCGGACGTTCGCGTACGGCGCGGCCGTCGCGGGAGGCGTGGGGTTCGTGACGTTCGCGGTGTTCGGGTTGATGTCGAACGCGACGTACAACGACCTCCAGAACCAGTGCCACGGGCCGTGCCCCGCGGGCTACGGCGCCAGCGAGGTCTCCAAGGGGAAGACGCAGCAGACGGTGGCCGACATCGGGCTCGCGGTCGGTCTCGTCGGCGCGGCGGCGACCGTGGGGCTCTTCGTCATGAGCTTGCCGACGAAATCGGAGAACGTGTCGCTGGTCGCGGGGCCGACGTGGATGGGACTCAAAGGAGAGTTCTAGCCGTGGCCAGCGTACGTCGATCGCGGCGTTCTCCTCTCGCGCTCGCGCTGGTCGCGACGTCGACCGCGCTCCTCGCGGCGTGCTTCCACGACTTCGACGCCTTCGATCCGCTTCCCTCGTCGGGGTCGGGCGATGACGGCGGGACCTCGAACGGCGCGAGCGACGCGAGCGGCGACGTGGCGCAGGGAACGAACGACGCGCAGAGTCCGCTTGCCGACGGCTCGCCGCAGACGACGATCGACGCCTCAGGATGCGGAGCCGACTGCCGCATCGAGGCGAAAGCCTGCTCCGGCACGTGCGCCGAGATCGAGCAGAGCTGCGCCGCGGCGTGCGACGGAGGGAGCGCCTGCGTCGGCGCCTGCACCACCAAGGAGAGCACGTGCGCGTCGAACTGCGCGACCACGTGCGAGACGTGCACGTCCGGGGCAGGCTGCGTCGATCAGGCCGGGTGCACCGCCGCCGCGCTCTGAGGCGCCAACGTTTGCTACCATCGCCTGCGTGGAGACTGCGATCGTACGCGCGGAGCGGGTGGCGCGCGCGCTGGGAGCGCTCTTCGCCGAGTCGCGACTTCCCGTCATCGCCGTCGATCGCGAAGGGCACTTCATCACGGCGAACGCCGCGGCGATCGCGCAGTACGGCTGGTCGCTCGAGGAGCTCGTCGGCATGCGGATCCACGATCTGCAAGCCGGACCGCGCGACGTCATGCCCGACCTGGGACACGCCTACACCGGCGACGCGGAGCCGCTCGAGCGACGACCGCACCACCGCCGAGACGGCAGCGTCCTGTGGGTGGTGCCCACCGCTGGACCGATCACGATCGAGGGGGAGACGTTCATCGTCTCCGTCCTCAAGGACGTCACCGCGCTCCTCCACGCCGAGCAACGGGCACGCGACGCGACCGAGGCCGCGCTTCGCGATCGGCAGCTCGTGCTCAACGCCGTGCTGGCGATGCTCGGGGAGAGAGAGCTCGCGCCCGCGTTGCACGTCCTGGCGCGCTCGTTCGCGCAGGCCATCGGGCGCTCGACGACGGTGTGGCTCCCCGAGCGGAAGGGGGGACGACTGCTCTACCCCGTCGCGTGGCACGACCTCAGCGAGGAAGGCCAGAAGACGATCCGAACGAAGCGAATCGACCTCGATCGCGAGCGCTTCGCGCGCCTGGCGTGGGACACGAGCGTCGGATACGCCGTCCACGTCGAGGACGTCGTCGCCGGGACGATCGAGCACGCGACGGTCGGGCGCCTCGGCACTGGAGTGGTGGCGCCGCTGCTCGGACGCGAAGGGCCGCACGGACTGCTGATGGGGATCCCGCGCGTCGGCGACGACCTCTCGCGCGCGGTCACGCTGGCGACGACGCTCGGAACGTTCGGTGGCCTCGTGCTCGAAGCCGTGCAGCTCGAGGCCCGCGCCGAGATCATGTGGCAGGCGGCGAGCGAGCAGCTCAGCGACGGCATCGTCCTGCTCGACTCCGACCTGCGCATCGTCCGCGTGAACAGCGCGGAGCGGAAGCTCCTCCACTTCCGGGGAGACGACATCGTCGGCCGCACGTGCACCGAGGTCTTCCAGATGTGCGTCGGCGTCGAGCGATGCGCCCATCGCATCGCGCTCGAGGAGCGGAAGCGCCAGGTGGTGGAGATCGTCGGCGTCGTGTCGCGAAGGCCGCTCCGCATCGAGGTGATCCCGGCCGACGAGAACGACGGCAACGTCGCCGTCATCCACGTCGCGCACGATCTCAGCGAGGAGCGTGCCGTGCGAACGCAGCTCGTCTCCACCGAGCGCCTCGCCAGCATCGGGCGGCTCGCCGCCGGCGTGGCGCACGAGATCAACAACCCGGCGGCGTTCGTCACCGTGAACCTCGGCGTCATGCACGATCGCTTCCTCGCCGGCACGGCGCGCGCGCAGGAAGTCTTGCCGATGATCGAGGACTCCTTGGCCGGGATGGACCGCATTCGCGAGATCGTCCGCGATCTGAAGGGGCTGGCGCGCGATCGCTCGATCGACGTCGTCGACCTCGGCACCATCGTGCAGAGCGCGCTGCGAATGGCGGCGCACGAGACGCGCGGTCGCGGAAAGATCGAGCGCATCGCCGAGGACGGCGCCGTCGCGCGCGTTCGCGGCGCGCGCATCGCGCAGGTGGTCTTGAACCTGGTGCTCAACGCCGCGCAGGCGCTGCCGCCGGGGCGCGCGGAGAATCGCATCGTGGTGCACACCTGGCGCGAGGACGACCGCGCGCTCGTCGAGGTCAGCGACAACGGGCCGGGGATCGACCCCTCGATCGCGCCGCAGATCTTCGAGCCGTTCTTTACGACGCGCGAAGTCGCAGGCGGCACGGGGCTCGGATTGTGGCTCGCGCGGAGCATCGTCGAAGAAGAAGGGGGCACGCTCACCTTCCGCGAAGAGCCCGGCGGCGGCGCTTGCTTCGTGGTCGATCTCCCGGCAGCGCCGCTCGACGCCGCGGTGCGCGAGCAAACCGAAAGGGGCGCGCGGCTCTAAGCGCGAACGTGAACGTGCGAGCTCGATCGTCGGTGGTGCTCGGGTGGTGGCTCGTCTTCGCGGCCCACGACGCCTTCGCGCGTCCCGGCGGCGGCGGCAGCTACCACGGCGGCGGCGGAGGCGGAGGCTTCCATGGCGGCGGAGGAGGAGGAGGCTTCAGCGGGAGCGGCGGAGGCTTCGTCTTCGGCGGCGGCTCGGGCGGCGGAGGCGCGAGCTCGGCGCTCGACGTGTTCTTCCTCATCGTCATCGTCGTCGTCTACCTGATCATCATGGCCCGCCGGCGCGGCGCCATGGACGACGGCGCGTACGAGTCGATCGCGTCGGCCCAGCGCGCCGAGCTGGCCCCGGTTCGTGCCGTCTCGCTCGACGCCCTTCGCGCGCGCGACCCCGCGCTGACGCTCGAGTCGATCGTCCAGCGCGTCCGGCGGATGAACGACGTGCTCGTCTCCGCGTGGTGCGCCGGCGACATGCGCCCGGCTCGCCCGTTCGTCTCCGACGGCGTCTACAGCCGCTTCCAGGTGCAGCTCGAGCTGATGCGGCGCGAGAACCGCCGCAACGTGATGAAGGACGCCGAGGTCACGTCGGTCGAAACCTTCGGCGTGGAGAGCGCCGGTCCGCTCGACGTGGTGCACGTCCGCGTGAGCGCGCGGGCCCGCGACATCGACGTCCCCGTGAAGGCCACGCTCCCGGAGATCGAGCGCGCGCTCGGCGGCGCCTCGATGAGCCCTTACGTCGAGATCTGGTCGCTCGTCCGGAGGCACGGCGCGTTGACGACGCGCGACGCGAGCGCCCTCGGAAGCGCGTGCCCGTCGTGCGGCGCCGCCATCCTCGACGCCCAGGCCGGCAACCTCCCGACGCTCGGCGAGATGATCAAGTGCCGTTACTGCGGCGCCCTCCTCTGCTCGGGCGAGCACGACTGGGTCCTCGCCGAGATCACGCAGGTCGTGGAGTGGCATCCGTACGCGGCACCGCCACGCGGCTTCGACGTCGTGCAGGCGCGCGATCCGCAACTCACGCGCGAGTCGCTCGAAGATCGCGCGTCGTACCTGTTCTGGAAGTGGGTCGAGGCGGCGCGCACCGGTTCGCTCGCCCCTCTTCGCAAGTGCGCGACGCCCGAGTTCCTCGCCGAGCGCGGGCGCATGGATGCGCTCACCGGCACGCGCGACATGGCCGTCGGCGGGGCGGATCTCGAGTTCCTCGAAGGGGGCGAGATCGATTACGCGTACGTGAAGATCTTCTGGTCGACGATCTTCGGCAGCGCGCGCCAGTCGACCCCCGCCGCGTCGGTGCTCCGTCTCGCGCGAAAGTCGGGCGTCGTCACGCGCCCGGGGCTCACGGCGCTCCTGTGCGGATCGTGCGGCGCGCCCATCGGCGAGAGCGACACGCCGACGTGTGATCACTGCGGCGCCCTCCTCACCGCCGGCGACGACGCCTGGGTGCTCGACGCCGTCGAAGCGCCCGGCGTGCTCGAAGGCGAAGCGATTCGCCGCACGCGCACGGACGACGCGCCGCTCCCCGACTGGCTCGTCCCGAACATCGTCGACCCGCGCGAGCGGAGCGTCCTCTTCGCGCAGATGGCGGCGATGATCGCGATCGACGGCACCGTCACGCGGAGCGAGCGACGACTGCTCGAGATGGTCGCGCGACGCTGGGGCATCCCGCGCGAAGCGATCGAGGCGTACGCCGCCGGCGCGCCCCCCGTCTCCGCGGTCGCCATCGCGCAGCCGGCGTGGTTCCTGGCGGGGCTCGTCGCGGCGGCGCTGGCCGACGGGAAGATCGATTCGCGCGAGCGCGCAATGCTCGAGCGCGCGTGCGACGGCCTTCGCCTTCCGCGCCAGGAGCTCGCGCGTCAGATCGAGGGGTACCGCGCGCGACTGCAAGCCGAGTCGCGCGGAGCCGGCGCATGAGCGCCCACGCCTTTCGCATCGTCACGTACAACGTCCGCTACTTCGGCCACGCCACGCGCGGCCTCGCCAGTACGAAGCGCGCGATGCAGCGAATCGCGGAAGCGCTCGCCTCGCTCGATCCCCTCCCCGACCTCGTGTGCCTTCAGGAGGTCGAGACGCGAAGTCTCCGCTCGAACGCGTTTCATCCGGCCGGGGCCGACGAAGAGACGCAGCTCGATCGGTTCATGCAGATGCTCTCCGTCGCCCTAGGCCCGTCGCGGGCGGACACGTACGAAGCGTATTACTTCCCGGCCCACGTCTACGGCGTCGGCAAGCGCGCGAACGTCTACACCACGGGCCTCGCCGTCCTCGCGCGTCGCGATCTCGTCGTCGATCACCACAACGCGACCGGCCCCGCCGACATCACGCACCGCCGCTCGCACGCGCTCCGCAACTTGAAGCAGACGCGCATCTGCGCGCACGTCCGCTTTCGGCGAAAAGGTCACGCCTCCGAAGCGCTCGACGTCTTCAACACGCACCTCTCGTTGCCCTCGTCGATGGCGCGCGAGTTCTGGACCTCGAGCGAACGACTCGGCTTCGGAAAGAACCAGCTCGAAGAAGCCAAGAATCTCGCCCGCTTCATCGAGAAGGAACGGAAGAGCGATCGCTTCGTCGTCGTCGGCGACTTCAACGCCCACCCCGGCTCGCCGGTGTACGCATGGCTCACGTCCCAGCTCGGATGCATCGACCCCTTCGCGCGCCTCCATAACATGTCCGAGGGGGAGCTCCGGCACTGGCCCACCGCGGGGTTCATGCGCCTGCGCATGCACATCGATCACGTGCTCGCGGGCAAGGGGCTCACCTTTCTCGACTTCGACGACACGCACCCGTTCGGAGATCGCACGTCACCGTTCCACGGCCTGAGCGATCACGCGCCGCTCATCGGTCGCTTCCGCATCGCGCACTAGGCGAGACCAGCTTTCAGTTCGCGCGCGTCCCGTCCGTGGCGTAGCGCTCGATGCAGCGGTCCGCTTTCCCGTCGGTCTTGCGAACCGTGACGACGAACGGCGCCGTCGCCGTGCCGACCGCACGCACGTACGCCGAGGCGGCGTCGTCGCACGTGGGGACGTTGGTGGAGCGGCCGATGCACGTGACGATCAGCTTCTCCGTGTGCGGGCCGGTCTTGCCGACGAGCGGCGCGAGATCGTCCGTGTTCATGACCATCGCTTGATCGCAGCCGGCCGTGCGCAGCTCGCTCGTCCCCGGCGCGTTCGTCGCGTCGTACGCCAGCTTCGCGCCGCGACCGATCTTCTCGAGGTACCCGAAGTGCCACGCCAGCCCCAGGCCCGTCCCTCCGACGAGAATGGCGCCGACCGCGAAGAGAGCGAGCGCGACGACGCACCCGCGGTTCTTCTTCGCGGGCTGCGTGTTCGCGGCGAGCGGGGCGTTCTGCATGGCGCGAGCTTACCCGGGTACGAGCACGATCTTGCCCGTGCTCCCGCGCGACGCCACCTTCTGCATGGCGCGTGGCGCGTCCTTCATCGGAAGCTTCTCGGACACGAGCGGGCGGAACCCGTTCGCTTCGTACAGCGCGTAGATCGCGCGCTGCGCTTCGCGGATCGCGGCCGGGTCGAACAGGTTATAGGCGCCCCAGTGAAGGCCGAGCACCCCGTAGTTCTTCACGAGCACGTGGTTCGCGCGCACTTCGGGGAAGCGACCCGACGTGAAGCCGACGACGACGAGGCGCCCTTCGAAGGCGATGCACTTCGTCGACTTGTCGAAGACGTCGCCGCCGACCGGATCGAAGATCACGTCGGCGCCGCGCTGCTGCGTCGCCCCCTTCACCACGGCCACGAAGTCGTCTTCCGAATAGTCGACGACGATGTCCGCGCCGAGCGACTTGCACACCTCGCACTTCGCCGGCCCCCCCGCCGTGGCGATCACGCGCGCTCCGGCCGCCTTGCCGAGCTGGATCGCCGCGCTCCCCACGCCTCCGGCGCCGGCGTGCACCAGCAACGTCTCGCCGGCCTTGATGTGCGCGCGCCGATGAAGCGCGAACCACCCCGTCTGGTAGACGATCGTGATCGCGGCCGCGTCCTCGAACGGCATCGCGTCGGGGATCACGTACGTGTTCATCGGCGAGCCGATGGCGTGCGTCGCGTACCCGCCCGAGCCGTCGAGCGTCGATGCCACGCGCGCCCCCACCGGCAGCTCCGGCGCCCGGCTCTCCGTCACCACTCCGGCGACCTCGAACCCCGGAATGAACGGGGGCGTCGGCTTCACCTGATACGTCCCGGCGACGTACAGCACGTCGGGGTAGTTCACCGCCGAGGCCTTCACCTCGATGCGCGCTTGCCCGTCTCCCAGCGGCGCGCCTTCGACCTCTTCCCAGACCAGCGACTCGGGCGACCCGTATGCGTGACCTCTCCAGGCGAACATGCCGGAGAGCTTATTCGTTCTCCTTGTCGACATGGATCTCGTTGTCCATCGACGTGATCATCGACGTCGTGAAGACGCCGTTCCCGTCGGTGTCGGCGACCGCCGTGGCGACGAACCAAGGGCCGCTCACGCCGGAGGGGAACATGTTCGTATTGCCGTTGATCGAGATCGTGGGGAACCCAGAGGGGCCCGAACCGGCTACCGCGCTGAACCCGTAGAACGTCGGGGCCGTGGAGCTGATCTTCAGCTTTTCCCACGGCGGGCAGCACGCCGCGGTGCAGCCGCCGCCGGCCGGCCACGAGACCTTCTCGCGCCCCGGCAAGTGTCCACCTGCGGCGCACATCGGGAAGAGATCGTCAGCGAGCGGCGATTGATTGGCCGCTAGGGCCGCGCTCAAGTTCAGATACGTGCCCGTCTCGGCCTTGTAGTTCTCCTCTCGGTTCTTGATCCCCGAGAGCATGCTGCTCGCTTCCAGCGCGTGCGAGGAGATGACGTACTTCGAGTACCCCTCGTACGCCACGAGCGAGAGCACGCCGACGATCGCGACGACGATCATCAGCTCAACGAGCGTGAAACCTCGCGCGCCGCGCCGTTGCGTCATCCCCGAAGCATAGCATCGCGCGTTGCGATGCCGTACATCTGGCCCGTGATCGACGCGCACGCGCTCCTGTTCGACATGGATGGCCTCATGGTCGACAGTGAGCCTCTGTGGTTCGACGTCGAGCGAGACTTCGCGCGCGCGCGCGGCGGCGATTGGACCGAAGAGCTCGCGGACGCGTGCATCGGCAAAGGGCTGGCGAACACGCTGCGCGTGATGAACGCGACCTTCGGCTTCGCGATCGATCAGGCGCGCGACCAGAGCGAGATCATCGATCGCTTCCTCGCCCGCGCCCCGAGCCTTGCCATCAAGCCCGGGTGCAAGGAGCTCCTCGACGCAGCGCGCGGCGTCGTCCCTCTCGCAGCGGCGTCTTCGTCCGCGCGGCGGCTCGTTCACGGGGTGCTCGAAGGGCTGGCGCTCGCGCCGTACTTCGGCGCCATCGTCACGGGCGACGACGTCGTTCACCCGAAGCCCGCCCCTGACATCTTTCTCGAGTCCGCGCGGCGGCTCGGCGTCGACCCGCGCGGCTGCGTCGTCCTCGAAGACTCGCTCGCCGGCGCCACGGCCGGTCACGCCGCGGGGATGCCGGTGATCGCCGTGCCGGAGCACGAGACGCCGGGGCTCGATCGCGTGTCCACGCACATCGTGCGCGATCTCCACGAAGCGCGCGCGCTCCTCCGCCTCGTTGCGAAGCCGTCGTCTCAGAAGCCGTAAGCCAGGCCGACCTCGGGGCCGATGGTCGAGAGCGACGCGCTCCCGAAGGCGTGCGCGATCTTGAGCGCGGCGGTGAACGCGATGCGCTGCGAGAACCCGTAACGCACTCCCCCGCCCGCTCCTGCGAACCACGGCCCGCCGACGCGCCAGGCGTCTTTCTGGAGCGGCCCCGGGATCCCGGTCTGCGTGACGGAGACGGTTCGCCCGGCCTCGAATCGCGCCATCCCGGCATCGATGAACACGAGCGGCGCGAAGCCGCTGTGCGAGAGCGCGTCAGCGCCGAAGACGTACGTACCGCGCGCCTCGACGTGGAACGGCGCCTTCAGCCCCTGCCCCGAGAACGCCGCGTCTCCCGCGCCCGTGTTCACCACAGCGCCCGCGCGCACGCCCGCGAGGATGTTCGCGCTGAGCGCGTAGTCGAGGCTCACGAGGATTCGCACGTCTCCTTCCGCCGGCCCGCCATCGACGTGCCCTGCGTTGCCCGGCGCGAGCGAGCTGTTCTCGGCCGGCGACGATCGCGACGGGAAGTCGGAGCCGGTCGGGTTGGTGCACGTGTAGCCCGCGGAGTTGAACGGCGTGGCGCTCGCCGTCAGCGCGCAGACGTCGTCGGCCGTGGAAAGCGGGACGACGTCGAGCGAGCCGCTCACGCCGATCCACACGCGCGCGAACCCGCGCTCGCTCTCCGCGCGCGGCGTGGGCTCGGCGCAGTGACCGTTCTCGCACGCGCCTCCGTTGCACTGGGAGTCGTCGATGCACGTCGCCGCTGCCACGAGCTCCGGCGTCTCGGCCTGCGCACCGGTGCACGCGACCGGCGGCGATTGGCCCGGAAGGCTCGGCGGCGTGCCGTTGATCGATGGGCGAATCGAGGTGTGAAACGGCTTCTTCGGATCGCCCGAGAGCGCGTTCGGCGATCCCGAAGCGTCGAACCCTTGCACGTAATAGAAGAGCGTCCCGAGCTTCACGTCGCCGCACGGGACTGATCCCCCCCAGCCGGCGTTCAAGCGACCGAGCGAGACCTTCTTCCACTCCGCGCCCGGCGCAGAAGCGTTCCCCGAGCGGTACTTCACGACGACCGTCGCCACGTGCTCGGAGCCGCCGTACTCGACATAGAGCGGGATGGGCGTGTTCACCGCCTGCTCGTTCACGGGCGTGTGCGTGAAGTCGCCCGACGGCTGCGGCACGTTCGCTTCGCTCTCGGCGCCCGCTCCGGTCGCAGCGTCCCAAGCGGCGCGCACGTCGGGGACGTCGTACGGCGGCGTGAGCTCGATCTTCTTGTCGGTGCGAACGGCCTCGACGAACAGCGCGCTGGCCTTGCCCGCCTCGCCGCGACGGAGCTGCATCACCCCTTCGTCGCGAAGCAACGCTGCGCGCGTCGGCGCCGAGCAGCGAATGGTGCCGCACGCCTTCGAGGCTTTGATGAGCCGCGCGAGACCGCCGTCGAAATCGGCGGCCGAGAAGTCGGCGCGCGCGTGCTTCACGGCGTCCTTCGCCGCGGCCTCGATGCGCCGATCTTGCGCGAACGACGGACGCGCGAACGCGACGGTCGCGACCGCGAGCCAGACGGCGAGGAACGCGCGCAGCTTCACGGTGCGCTCGCCAAGGCTTTGGTGCACGCCGTGCCGTCCGTCGTCCCTGCGAGCCACGACGCGATGCAGGTGTCCGCGTCGGTGCCGAGCTGAAACACGAGGCCGCCCTTGTGAGCCTCTTCGCCGAAAGCCTTTCGAACGAACGTGAGCTCGTTCGGGTTCGCTCCGTGGTTCGCGACGACGTCGCTCATGACGGCCGGCTCGAGCCCGACGAGCGATCGATACGAGTCGTCGTACTCCGCCGGCGTCGAGTTCGTGCCGCCCATGCTGCGGCAGCCGGGGAGCGTCGCCGGATCGGAGCGCAGGCCATAGCAGCCCCAGAGCACGAGGTTGCGCTGCGAGTTGCCGTGGCAATCGAGCGTGCCGCAGCTGTGATCGAGGAGGTCGGCCACCGGCGGGAAGTTCGCGCGCGACGGCGCTTGGATGCCGATGCGCGCGTCGCTCGGCGGCGAGCACGCGAAGAAGCACGCCACGAGGACCGACATGAGAATGGCGACGGCGTGTTTCATTGCGGCACTCACGGGGCACCGCCGTCGGGCAAATCGGTGAGCTCTCCGACGAGATAGACGTGCCCGTGCGACGTCGCTCCCGCGGGATCGAAATGGCACGAGGCGCACGATCCGTCGCGGCCGATGTGCGTGAGCATCGGGTTCGTGAGCGTGCCGTCGTCGAGCTCGACGTCGACCGGATACGTCGGCGAGTAGTCGCTGGAGGCGACGTAGAAATTCCCCGCGCTGTTCGTCGTCGTCGTCGTCACGGCCTTGCCCACGTCGGTCATCTTCACGGTCACGCCGTTCATCCCGACCGTCGCGATCGGGATTTGATAGACGGTGCCCGCGAGCGCGAACTGCGTCTTCCCAGGCCCTTCGCCGCCGTGACAGACGAGGCACGGTTGCCCCGGACGATGCGTCGGCCCGGGCCCGACGCCCGGCGCTTCGTCGCCGAGAGCCGCGACCTCGTTCTCGTGCACCGGGTTCTGGCAGCCAGCCACGGCGGACGCCGCGAGCAATGCGAACGCCAAAGAGAGAGAGCGGCTCATAGCTCCCCCTCGAACGTCAGTGACATGATCGTGCCGGTGCGATTGGTGAGGTAGAGGTCGTTGAGAAACGACGTGTACATGACGTCGCCGACGAGCGTGACCGACCACGCCTCGGGGTCGGCGTTGGGACCGAGGAAGAAGCGCGCGCCGCCGCCGCCGGTGAGAGTGCGAAGAGACCCGAGCTCGCGATCGCCGGTCCGGAACTCGGGGAGGTCGAACGTGCTCCCGTTCGAGTTCGAGACATACGCCCGCTGCCAGAAATTCACCGCCGACTGCACGTTGAGGCGCGCATGCGGCCACAGCGCGAAGCGTCGCCCGAGATCGAAGATCCAGCGCGCGTCGCTGGTCGAGGCCAGGAGCGCCCACGAGTCGTCGTACAGGCGCTCCTCGAGCCGGATTGTCGACGCCGTGAATCGATGCCCGAGTCGCGCCGTCAGCGCGAATCTCTGACGGGACAACGGGAGCTGCTCCAGCGGCCGCTCGGGCAAGCGGTTCGCGTTGACCCAGTCGATCGTCGCGCCGACGGCCGCCTGGGCCGCCACGTTCGGCGCGAACATCGGGATGTAGCGGTACGGCTTCGACTGGTCGCCGTTCTCGAACACGGCGTCGGCGCCGACCGACATCACCGTCGCGCGATCGAGCACCTGCGAGACACCGGCGTTGAACGTTCCGCGCTCGAGCGGTCGCGAGAACACGGAGAACGGCGTTCCGTGACGCCCGGCGATGTCGTGGCTGTAGCCGTAACCGAGAAGGAGCGTCGTGTTCTTCTCGTTGAGATCCTGCGTCGCGGCGACGCCCACGCCGTACGAGAGATAGTCGGGCTCGGCCGACGCGCTGCCGCCGATCGAGACTCCGAACTCGTGCGGCTTGTACTCGGCCTCGAGCGCCCCGGCGTGCCGTATCTCGTGCCACCGCTGCGAGGCCGTGGAGACGATGTCGACCGAGGCTGCGCTGACGACGTCGACCAGGTAGCTCCCGTGAAGCGACGCCCCCTGCGTGACGTTCTCGATCGACGCCGCCACCGACGGGCTGAAGACCGTGACGTGATCCGAGTCGGTGTACACCGCCGACTCGAGGGTCACGCGCTTCGTGCTCGCATCCGCGAGCGGCGCCTTCGTCGGCACCGGCTTCTTCTCGCTCGCAGACGGCGCACCTTCGGCCGGCGGCGTGTCGTCCGCCTCGGCCCGCGTTTCAGCGAGCGACGAGACGAGCACGACCACGACGAGAATGAGTAGGCGGCTGCACCCGCTCAATCGCATCCGCAAACGCTCCGTCTCATTTTCGCGCGCCGACTCTGACGACTAGTTGTTCTTGGAGCCCGCGGCTGCCCACGCATCCATGTCGGCCTTCGCCTTCGAGCCACTCGAGCTCGACGCGGACGGACCCGACGGGGGCATGTCGCCTCCGTACCAGCTGAGTCGCGACGTGTTCGGGTTCGCCCACGTAGCGCCGCCGCCCTTCGAATACGCCGAGCTCGCGCTGCTGTATCCGCCGTGGCAGCCCGAGCAGCCGCCGATCGTCCCGGACCCGATGTAGTTCGTATAGATCTGGCTCCACGTCGGCGCGGTGCTCCCGCCCGAGCTGCTTCCACTGCCGCTGCCGGAGCCGCTCCCCGAGCTGCTCCCCGATCCTGAGCCGCTCCCCGAGCCGCTTCCGGATCCTGAACCGCTTCCGGAGCCGCTACCGGATCCCGAGCCGCTTCCGCTGCCGCTTCCGGATCCCGAGCCGCTGCTACTGCCGGAGCTCGATCCGCTCCCAGAAGCAGACCCGCCGCTCGAAGAGCCCGACGAGGAACCGGACGAAGACCCGCTCGAAGAACCGGAAGACGAGCCGCTCGAAGAGGAGCCCAGCGTCGTCCCTCCGTCGTCGGATCCGCCGGTGCCCGCTGCCGCGTTCGTCGTGGCGGTGCCGCCGAATGGCCCGCCAAGCGGGCTCTCACTCGCCGAGCTGCACCCGGCAAGTCCGACGATGAGCGCACCCATCCCGAAGCGAACAGCGATGTCTCGCACGGCAAATCTCCTGGCTGATGTTTGTCTGACCGAAGCCGTGACCACTCCGAAGCGAGGCGACTAGTTGCAGCCGCAGCCGCTCTCGGCGACCGACCCGCCGCCGATGGCGCCTTCGTGAACCGCGTGGACGTGCCCCGAGGCCGGACCTTCGAGCGCCGAAGCCATCGTCGGGTGAGCGAGCGCGCCTCGCTCGTAGGGAGCGACGTGTGTGCACGCCGACGTCGCGAGGAGAGCGAGAAGGGAAAGTGCGGCAAGGACGTTTCGCATGGGTGGAACATATATCCGGTGGTTTTGGTGACCACCACGGGCCCAAAGATCGGAGACGCATCTAAGATTCCCGTGTGGTGCCATTCTTCTGGACCGTGATTTCGCGGCTCAATCAGTCCCCTTCGGCCGTCTCAGAACCGGCGGATCCATCCAAGCGGCAAGACTGCACCAACGTACAGGCTTGCCTACTTCATGCGACCCGTCGGCGGCCCCTCCGACGCGGCTATCGAGGGCCCATCGCCTCGACGTCGAAGACCATCCCCGCCCGGCGTAGTCGCTCGATGAGGTGGAGGCCCATGCACGAGGCCGGCGTGAGAATGCCGCCGCGCGGAGCCACGTCGTCGCGCGCGAGCGACACGGCCGACTCGCTGATCATCTTCGCCGTCTCGCCGTAGCCCGGATCGCTCTGACCGCGCACGGTGGCCAGCAACCGCGGCGCCGTGTTCGAGCCGTTCCCCTCGCCGATTCCAACGAGGCGCGTGACGAAGAAGCCCTTGTCGCGCGCTTCCTTCGACGGACCCTCGCCGGGCGCCGGCAGCATGCCCTTCATCATCGCGCGCGTCGGCCCGAGCGCAGCGCCCACCAGGAACGCGCCGAGCCCGGCGGTCATCGCCGTGGCGGCGAAGAACCCCTTCGCGCCTTCGGGGAACGACTGGCACTCCGAGTAACGGAAGTCCTTGCCGTACGCGTAGTCGAGCAGCGCGTTCGTACGACGAACGATGCGCGTGTTGATCGCCGCCATCGCGAACGGGCCGGTCCATCGCTGGAGATCGTCGTCGAAGCGAACGCCCTTCTGATCGGGCCCGTCGGGTCCGCGATCCGTGCGATCGGGATCGAGCGCGTACGGGTTGGCGACGATGCGGCGCACGTTCTTGTCGTGCGACATCTCCTCGGCGATGTGGAGCGCGCTGGCGACGGTGCCGCCGCTCATTCCGCCGCTCATCTCGCCGGCGAAGTACTTCACTTCGGCGCATCGCGTCCCGTTGCGCGCGCGCATCTCGGTTTGCAGCATGAGCACGCCGAGGTCCGACGGGATCGAGTCGAAGCCGCAGCAGTTCACGATGCGCGCACCGGTCTGCTTCGCGCGCGCGTGGTGGCGATCGATGATCGCGCGGACGAACTGCGGCTCGCCGGTGAGGTCGACCGAGTCGGTGCCGTGCTCCACGCACGCTTCGACGAGCTCGTGCCCGTACACGGCGTAGGGGCCCACGGTCGTGAGCACGACGCGCGTCTGCGAGACGATCGGCGCGAGCGATGCGGCGTCGCGCGAGTCGCCGACGAGGATCGGGATGTCGCGCGCGCGCGGATCGATGGCGACGAGACCGTCACGGATCGACGAGAGCTTGTCGCGGCTCCGTCCGGCGATGGCCCAGCGCAGATCGCGACCGACGCCGTGAACGCGGGCCAGGTATTCGGCGACGAGTCGTCCGGTGAAGCCCGTCGCGCCCCACACGACGACGTCATACGGGCGTGAAGTTCGCGGTTCGTTCGAGGTGCTCACGGCGCGCACGCTAGCAGATCGAGGCGTCCGACCCCGAGTCGCGCGCGCGAGTGACTCTGCGTGCCTCGATCGATCGCTCGTTCGCCTCTACTTCTCCTCGATCGCTCGTCGCATGCTGCTTGCATTCGGTCGCACGACGCGGCATCGGTTGCGTCCCAAGGTAACCAGCGAAATGCGCTTCTTCCGATCCTCGAAACGCTCCCTCGTAAGCAGCGCAGCCTGCGCCCTCGCCGCCTTCGCGGTGCTCGGCGCTCCCTTCTTGGCGCCCATGGCGCGCGCCGACGTCGTGCCGCCGCCCGTGGAGATCCCCGCGAAGCTCACGCTCGACGACGCGCTGACGACGTTCCGGACGCGCGGGTTCGGCGTGTTGATCGCGCAGGCCGCGGTGATGAGCGCCGAAGGGGCGCATCTCTCCGCCGGCGCGGTCCCCAATCCCGTGGTGAACGGGAGCTATGGGCGGGCGTTCAACTACAGCCCGTCGTATGCATGCGCGCCAGGCACCGATCAAAGCGCGTGCTCGGGGAACTCGGCCAACGCTTACGGGATCGGCGTCTCCGACAACTCGGCGATCGAGGACTCGCTCTCCGGCAAGCGCACGCTCCGCAAGGATGTGACGCGCGCAGCGCTCGCAGCCGCGAAGATGAACCGCGTCGACGCGCAGCGGAACCTCGAGTTCCAGGTGAAGGCGGCGTACGTCCAGGTCGTGCTGACGCTCGACGCGCTCGACTTCCAGCTCGAGGTCGCGAAATCGAACCAGGCGACGCTCGATCTCAACCAGCGGCGTTACGACAAAGGCGCGATCAACGAAGGCGAGCTGGCGCGCGTGCGCACGGCGAAGCTCGCGTCGGATCAAGCGGTCGACACCTCGCGGCAGAACATTCGGCAGGCGCGCGTCGCTCTCGCGTTCCTCCTCGGCGTGCGCGGCAACGTCCCCGACTTCGACGTCGATCGCGATGTCCTTCAGTACCGCGTCCCGGGTGCGCTCAGCACGACGTCGCCCGATACCCTCCTTCACGCGGCCTTCGACAAGCGCCCCGACCTGCGCGCACTCGGCTACCAGCGCGAGAGCGCCGAAGCGCAGATCCGACTCGCGAAGCGCAACGTGTTTCCCGATATCGCCCTTTCGTTGAACTACAACCAGACCGGGTCGGGGCAGAATTCGATTCAGCCCCCGACGCTGACGTTCGGCGTCACCGCGCCCATCCCGCTCATCTACCAGGGGCAAGGCGAGATTCGCCAAGCCGAGGCGAACTACAACACGCAGACGCTCACGCAAGCGCAGACCACGGCGCAGGTCGTGAGCGACGTCGAAGCGGCGTACGCAGCGTTCGCCGGATCGAAGCTCCTCGTCGAGCGAATGGAAGGGGCGGAGCTGAACTCGGCGAAGCTCGCGCGCGACATCACGCAGCGCCAGTTCGCCGGCGGCACCGCGACGCTCATGGACTTCCTCGACGCGCAGCGCACGTACATCGCCACGAACCTCGAGTACCTGCAGAACCTCACGAGCTACTGGACGGCCGTGTTCCAGCTCGAACAGGCCGTCGGGGCCGACCTCCGCCAGTGATGAAGATGAACGATCGATTGATGACCCTCGCCCGCGCGTTCGCGATCTCCACCGTGTTGACGAGCACGGTCGTCGGTTGCCTGGCCTCGACAAACGAAGAGGCCGCGACTCCGCCGCCGCCGCCGATCGATCCGGCGATCGCGAAGGTCACTCCACGCCCGCCGGCGCCGAGCGCGGTCATCGCGATCCCAGACCAGAGCGACGCGGGCGATCTCCAGCACGCCGGCGCAGCCGGAGCCGCGAGCGCGGCCCCTTCGCCGATGACCCCTCCGTCGTCCCCTGCCCCCGCCTCGGGCCCCGTTTCTTCGGCGGCTCCGTCGTCGTCGGCGGCACCCTCGGCTTCGGCGAGTCACGCACCGTCGTCGCCCCCGGGGACGAAGGGCGCGCCGAAGCACTGATGCCGCGTTGGCGCGGTCTTCTGCTTTCGCGGGACTCGCGATAGCACTTCGCTCATGGCCGCGAAGAAGTCGGACGGCGGTGCGGTTTCGAACGAGCGCGCGCGCGCGTTCTGGTCTTCGCGGCAAGGGCTCGCGGGGGCGATGAAGGGGTCGTCCGCCGCCGACGTGCTGGCCAAGACGGGATGGGCGCGATCGGTCGGCGGGTGCAATCCGTACCTCGCGCTTCGCGATCGCGCGGGGCTCTCACGCGAGGTGGTCGACCGCGCGGTGAAGGACGTCGCCATCCACGAGCTCACCGCCGCGCGCGGATGCACGTACGTGGTCCCGCGCGCCGACTACGCCGTCGCGTTGCGCGCAAGCCAGGGGCACGGCGACGACGCATCGATCGCTCAGGCCAAGAAGTTCCTGGGCGTGACCGACAAGGAGATCGATCGCCTCTGCCAGCGTGTCCTCGATGCCGTCGCGAAAGGGCCGCTCGATCCGGCGGCGATCAAAGAAGACGTTCGCTCCTTCAGCCTCGACAGCCCCGAGAGCCGCGTCTCGCGGATCGAGGCGCTGCGCAAGGCGAAGTGGTGATCACTTCTTCTTCGTGAGCTCGACCTCGAGCTCGAGGGTCACGTCGTCACCGACGACGACGCCGCCCGTCTCCAGGCCCTTGTTCCAGGTGAGCCCGAAGTCCTTGCGGCTGATCTTCGCCGACGCGGTCGCGCCGCGGCGAGTTCCGCCCCACGGGTCCTTCACTTCGCCCGTGAGCCCCGACACGGTGAGCACGACGGGCTTCGTCACGTTCTTGATCGTGAGGTTGCCCGAGAGGACGAGGCCATCGGCGCCGCGCTTCTCGACCTTGGTCGAGTCGAAGACGAGCTTCGGGAAGTGAGCGACGTCGAAGAAGTCGGCCGACTTGAGGTGCTCGTCGCGCTTGTCGTTGGCGGTGCTGATCGACGCGGCGTCGATCTCGAGGTGCGCCTTCGACTTGTTCATGTCGGCGTCGTCGATCGTGATGGCGCCCGTGTATTTGCCGAACGAGCCGTGCACCGTCGAGATCATCATGTGCTTCACGGCGAACCCGACGTGACTGTGCGTGGCGTCGACGTCCCAATCGGACGCGAGCGCCGAAGCGGACGCAGCGAGGACGAGGGCACCGGTGAGAGCGGAAGCGAAGATCGAGCGGAAACGGTTCATTGGGCATGGCTCCTTGGTTGGTTTTTGATGCAACCGCCCAGCCCCCCGTTGCTCGCCAAGGCGTCAGCTTCTAGGTCCCGCCGATCACGCGCTGCAGGCCGAGCCTGTGCTCGACCTCTTCGAAGAGCGCGCGGTCTTCGTCGTTCGTCAGCTCCATGGGCGGGACGCGCACCGTCGCGGCGTCGGTCGGGGAGTACGACACGAACGCGCGCACCGTCTCGGCGAGCGCACCGCTCATCGGATCCTCCGCGTGCACGTTGACCAGCACGGTCATGGCGTCGCTCGTCGCGTGCACGACCTCGGACCGCACGTGCACGAAGCAGTTCGCAGGGACCGGCCGGATGAAGTTCAGCCCGTGAAGCCCCGACATGCGAACCGGCGCTCCACCGACGTGCGCGCGCGCGGAGAGGCTCGCCGTGTTCTCGAGCCAACGCATGAGCGTTCCGCCGTAGAGCGTGCCGTGAAAGTTCAGGTGACCGGTGCGCGCCAGCTCGATCGAATGCATGTACGAAGCGTGGCGCCGGCGCGGTTTGAGATCGGGCTCCCACGGCAGACGAAAGGCCAGCGGCAGCACCTTGAGGAGCTCGCGGATGAAGAACGGACGATCGTGATCGCTCACCGTCGCCAGCGAGCTCGCGGCCGGGAGCAGACCGGCGTCGAGCTTCGTACGGAACTCGCGTCGCAGCTCGCCTTCGCGAAAGCGTGCGACCTCGGCGGGTGTCTCCGGCGAGAGCTGCGGCACCTTCGCCGGGCCCCCTTTGGAGTCGAGCGCGACGAACGTCATGTACCCGTCGAAGCACCGTCGCTCGCGCGGCCCGGTGTAGCCCGCGACCATCGAGACGCAGATGCCGATGCTCTTTGCGCTGGTGAACCCCACCGTCGCCGTCATCGTCACGCGCTCGCCGACGTGCACGGCTTCGCGCAGCTCCATCCCATCGACCGAGACCGTGACCACCGGGCACCGCGAGTGGCGCGTGGACGCGAGCACGCCGACGACGTCCATCCATTCCAGGATCCTCCCGGCGCGTAGCTGGCCGCGCTCATCGGCCATTCCCGGATCGACCCACTGATCGAGGTGTACTTCCCGGGTCGCCATGGTCTCGACGGCCAGAGCTGGCGCCTCACGACGCAATGCGTTATGCATACGTCAAGGTGGTCCGCCGGAAGGGACCGCGCAAGCTCACACCCAGGATAGACGGAAGGCGAACGACGACGGGCCCGAGAGCCTCTGCACGTCGTACGAGTAGGCGCGTTCGCAGAAGAGCTCGATGCCCGAGGTCGCGAGCGCGCGAAGTCCCTGACGAAAGTAGGGAATCCCGAAGAGCGGGTTGCTCACGAGCTCGACGCGCGCTTCCTTCGGCCCGAGCTTCACCACGGAGACCGCGCCGCCGATGAACATGCGTTCGTAGAGAAGCGGACAGTTCTTCAATCCGGCCCACGGGGTGAGCCCCGACGTCTTCGCCGTGCGGACCATGAGCCCGAGGATGGTCCCCTGCACCCGCTCGCCGACCTCTTTTCCCACGGCGAGAATTTGCTCGGGCGTGAGCGCGAGCGCATCGCACGCGCTGTAGTGGGCGACGCCGAGGTCGATCGGCATCCAGACGCCGGCGACGATGTTTGCGATGGCTTCGTGATGCTCCTTCGGCAGCACCTTCATGTACGCGTCGAGGAGCCCGTGCGCGCGCAGGGATCGAAGCGACGTCGTGAGGAGCGTGCTCCTGAGCTCCGTCGCGCGCTGCTCCCGGGCGGCGCCGAACGGGATGAGGACCTCTTCACTCGGCACACTGCAATGGTAGTCCGTATCCGAAGGGATGCGATTCGATCGCGTTCGCCCCGCTCGCTTGGCGCAGCTCGAGCGTGCGCGTACTTGCCGCGAAGGCAACGGCTGTTGCCGATCACTCGCGGGCGATTGAGGCTGCGTTCAAGTACTCGACGCGGTACTCCGACTGGGCTTCGCCGAAACCTTGGAGGATTGATCATGGGAACGAGCACGACGAATACGCTGACGCGCCGCGAGCTTCTCTCGAAGTCCACCGTGTTGCTGCTGATGGTGCCGGTCGCCGGCGCCGCGCTGGGGTGCAGCTCGAGCAACGACGCTTCTCCGTCACCGAGCACGAACGACGGCGGTACCGGCGCCTGCCAGGGAATCTTCGAGACGTCGACCGTCACGTCCAGCCACACGCACACGCTGTGCGTTCCGGAGACCGACCTCACGTCGCCGCCCAGCGCAGGCGCGGTCTACACGACGTCATTCGACGCCAGTCACACGCACACGCACACCGTGACCCTCTCGCAAGCGCAGCTTCAGAGCGTCGCGGGGGGCGCGACGATCACGGTGACGACGTCGTCGCCGCTACCGCACAACTTCACGATCGCGAAGGCGTAGCGGGGGCGCCTCGTCGGAACGAGATCGCGTCGCTCCCCTTGTAGGTCGAGCGACCGATCTCCCGATAGCCGCACTTCTGGGCGACGCCGATCGACGCCACGTTCGGCGGATCGATGATGCACACGGTCGACGGTCCCAGATTGCGGTCGCTCCATCCGAGCGCGGCGCGCACGGCCTCGGTCGCGTACCCGACGCCGTGCGCCCAGGGCGCGAGCACCCAGCCGGCCTCGGGGGCGTCGAGCGGCGGCGTCATGTCGCGTTTGAAGTCGGCGAACCCCACCTCGCCCACGAAGCGACCGGTGCTCTTCTCCTCGATGGCCCAGTAGCCGAAGCCCATCAGCGACCAGAGCCCGGCGTAGCGAAGGATCTTCCCCCACGACTCTTCGACGGAAGCGGGCTTGCCGCCGATGTGGCGCGTGACGATCGGGTCGCCCCACATGGCCGCGCAGTCGCCGAGATCCGCGACGCGATGCGCGCGAAGCCGGAGACGCGCTGTCTCGAGGATCGGGATCGGAGCGGGCGGCGGCGAAGGCATGATCAGCTACTCACGCGCCGAGAGCTTCGGCGATCTCGGCGCCATTCACTTCGAGCTCGAGTGCTCGGTACGTCGCGATCCGGTCGCTGACCAGCGCGTCGAGTCGACGCGCCAGCTCGGCGATTCCCATTCGCTCGACGGTCGCCAGGTTCGCCGTGGCGATGCGTTCGCGGAGCGAGATTGGCGTGCGCACGGCCTCTTCGTGGATCGCGCGCATGTCGACGAACTGCGTCCCTTGCGGCGTGCCGCTCCGAACGCGCTCCAGAAGCGAGCTTCGGAGCAGCTGAATTGTGGGGTCCGGCGTACGACGAAGAAACGGGATGAGTCGCTCGGCTTCGCTCGCGTCCACGAGGGCCTCGGGATGGAAGGCGGCGAAGACGAAGGGGATGCACCCCAGGCAATGGCGCGCGGCGTCGGCGTCCCTGACAGCGCCCATGAAGCGTTCGAAGTCGAGCCGCCCGAGGCGCAGGCGCGGGAACAGAATGACCGCGACGTCGGCGCGTTCGTCGGCGATGAACTCGTCGATGCAGGCGAGCGAAGCGCTCGTGTCGCGCGCGTCGGTCTGGAAGAGGACGCGCGCTCGAAAGTTGTCGCCCACACGCGCGCGCTCGGCCCACGGACACAGCCCGCACGCCTCGACGATCTCGAGCTGATAGCGGTGATGAAGTCGCATCGCCTCGTCGGCCCAGCGGGCTCGCAACGCGCGGTCTCGGGGGAGTGACTCCATGGCAGGAAGAACTGTACACGGAAGCCGGCGCCCTCGACGGAGGACCTCAGCGAATCCGGTCGACGTTCTCTTCCCAGTGCGCTCCGTCGAACTTCTCGATGACGAAGTCGTCCATGGCCTCGCCGTCGAGGCAGCGCACGTTCACGTCGATCTGGTCGGGGTGCGAGCGCGGCACGTAGAACGGATGAATCCCGCATACGCGGCAGAACGTGTGCTTCGCGACGCCTGTGTTGAACGTGTAGGTCGAGAGCGCGTCTTCGCCCTTCAGGATGCTGAAGCGATCGCGCGTGACGATGAGGTGGAGGTTCGCCTTCATGCGGCACATCGAGCAGTTGCACTCGATCGCGACGTGCTCTTCGACCGCGACGCGGAAGCGCACCGCGCCGCAATGGCAGCCACCTTCGTACGTGACCATCGGGGAGTCTCCGGGTCGAACGTGCTCGAAACGGCGAGAGAAGTCACGTGCCCTTCGTCCAACGGCGGCGACGAACGGATCGGCTCCGAGCTCGGCACGAGCGAGCACGCGTTCGGAGTCCGCGCGCTCGATCGCGGGGCGGTCACGGTGAACTGGGGGCACGGACAGGCCCCTGGGCCTGGCGCGTGGCGAAGTCCTGCCAACATCCGGCGTAGTCCAGCTTCCAGGAGTCCGGGTCGGGGCCGCCGGGCGACGGCACGTTGGGAAGCCCACCACCCCAGGAGCCCACCTGGGACACCTCCATCGGCAGGTTGAAATACCACTGTTGATTGGGGTTCCAGGTCGAAGCCGGCGTGTTCGAGAAGATCTTCGTTCCGTCCATGTAGAAGTCGACGGTGTTGGGTTGAACATCGGCGCCGACCGTGTGCCAGTTGCCATCGCCGAGATCGATCGGCCCTGGCCCGTAGTAATTGGTCCCCGGACCAGGGTGAATCGTCCACTCGCTGCGCGACGTGTCGCCACCCAGGCATTCCGGAAAATCGATCTCGCCCGGCATGTCTTGGCCATTGTACGGGAGTGGGTAAAGAACGACGCCCGGCCACCAACCAGGTGTGCCCTCCACGCCACCCTTCGGCCACTTCGCGCGAACTTCGAAGTATCCATGCGCGGCCGCGAAGAGGCCAGGCGCGGGTACGCCGTTCTCTTCATCGCACGACGTGAGGGTGCCCGAATTCCAGGCGGCTCCAGCCGGGTTCGCGATGCCCGACGACGCGACAGACTGCGCCTTGATGGTGAGAACACCACCGCCGATGCTGAACGAGTCGTACCCGATGGCTCCAGGGTTACTACCCACAGCAGACGGGTCGCACATATACGCGACGTTGCCATCGCCGTTCAGGTACTCCGCGCCACCGAAGGGAAAGCGCGAGAGCCAGGTCGTGGCATTCCCTTTGGGCCCAACGGGTGGCGTGCTCTGCACGAAGTCGTCGAAGAAGAGAGAACCGTAGGTCCCCGTCCCTCCACCATCCGAGGCTGCCGCGCCTCCGTCTACGCCACCCCCTCCCAGCGATGAGTCCTCCGTCATCGAGCCACCCGGCGAGGCGTCTTCCGTCCAGCCACCGAGTGACGCATCCACCGTCGAGCCGGCGTCGGGAGCGGGGTCACTCTGAGCGGCGGACGCTCGCGTGGAGTCTACGGCCCCCTTCGAGCACGCGAGAAGCGCGCATGACAGAGCGATGGGCCAAAGGGACTTCGTGCAAGGCGGGTCTTCCATGGATCTCTTGACGGTGACCCGAGCAAACCGCGTTCCCGCGTGCGTTCGACCGGCAGCCCGCGTCCAAGGCAGAATTCGCGCGCACGCCGCAACCATCGACGGGCCCGTCAACGGTCATGTCGTTCGGCGCCGCACAGGTTGACCGGCGAACCTTTACAAGTTGTGCGGCGGCGTAGGCCGCGACATCAGCGCCACCAGGACCACAGTCACCGATCACCAAGAGCACAGTCACCGGTCACCAACACCAGGGCACCCTCGGATGGGGCGCATGCCCCGACGGTCCTCACGCACCATCCCGGGGAGTCCACGTCCACCTCCCCACGGGATCATGCGCCGGCCACCCACGCACCCGGCGCACGGTACCGTGAGGTCGTGCGCCAACCCACGCGCACCCCGGCGCACCGGGCACGGAGGTGATGCGCCAACTCGGCCCGCGGTGGCGCACCACCCGACGGTGACGTGCGCCAGACCTCGTTTCTCTCGGCGCACATGATCCCGATCAGACGCGCCACCCCCCGTCGGGCCTGGCGCCGCACCCGGCCGAGTCCTGCGCCACTCCTCGCCACGCCGGCGCTTCACCTCTTCCCACCGTGCGCCGATCCGTGCGAGGTGATGCGCCAGAAGGCGCCGACCGGAGCGCCACCTGGAGCCCAATGATCGGCATGCACCCCATGGACAGCAGCGAGATCGTCGCGCGTGCACACGGTGCCGTCGGCGGCTCCCAGAAGGAGTTCGCTGCGATGCTCGGCGCATCTCGGCGGACGTTCACACGATGGATCGCCGGCGAGTCGAGCCCGTCGTGGGCGCAGCTCGTCGCGATCGTGCGGATGGTCCACCCGAGAGACCCGGTGTTGGCGGAGCACATCGCCGCGAACATGGATGAGACCCTCGAGAGCCTCGGCGTGACGGCGCGAGCCGCGCCCTCGCCCTCGCTCGTCGAGGTCGTCTCCGCGGCGGCGGAGTCGACGGGCCTGCCGGCGTCCGCCGTTCAGACCGCGCTCGTCATGGCTCTGACGCGCGCGAACGAGCTCGGCCTCGGGATCGCGGACGTGCTGGACGCGCTGGCGAAGGGCGAGTGACCACGCCCCTCGAGCACCCAGGTGGACCCGAGCATGGATCCCGCGCCGCACCCAACGTACGCGGAGAACCAAGGAAGCCAACCGCTGCGCTCAGCGGTCAGAACGGTGCATCCCCGCGCGGGCGGGGCCAGCGTGGGACGGAAGGACTAGCGTGAACGAGCTGCCCTTGCCGATCTCGCTGGAAACATCGATTCGCCCGCCATGCGCCTCGGCGATCAGGCGCGCAATGTAGAGACCGAGGCCGAGGCCGCTCGCGCGCGCTTGGCCCCCCGGCGTCCTGTAGTACCGCTCGAAGAGCATCTTCACGCTCTCGGGCGCGATACCGATGCCGCGATCAGTCACCTTGATCTCGACGGCGCTCCCGTCGCGCGCGAGCTGGATGCTCACAGGAGCATCTTCGGCGGAGTACTTGAGCGCATTCGTGAGCAGGTTGGCGACGACGCGCTCGATCCGCGAGGCGTCCGCGAGAACGAGGTAGGGCGACCCATCGTCGGCCTCGATTGTGATTCGTGGCGCACGTGCGTCGTCAATGCGATCGACGACATCAATGACAAGCTCTCGCAGGTCGCACACTTCGCGTCGCGGCGCGGCGCCTTGGGACTCGAGAGTCGTCGCCTCCGTGAGCTCTTCGATCATCGTGGTCATTCGCATCACGTTCCGCACGGCACGCGTGGCGAATTTCATCTCCTCGGCAAGCCCCTTCCTTTCCAAGGACTGCTTCAGCAAAGAGCACGAGAGCATGATGCTGTTGAGCGGATTGCGGAGATCATGGGAGATGAGCGCCAAGTATTCGTCGCGCTGCTGCTCGAGGAGCCTGAGCTCCGTCACGTCGCGAAACACGACGATCGCCAGCGCGAGCTCGCCGTTCTCGTCTCTCACGCTCGTACCCATCGACACCACGCGGCGCCGCTCGCCGTTTGGTCGTATCCGAAGCACCTCGTAGTCCATGAACTGCTCGCCGCGTAGCGCGCGCAGGAGAGGGCGCCGCTCGCTGGGGAGAGGTCGGCCCTGGAGATCCAGAGTCTCCTGCAAATGGATCGCGTCGACTGTGCGCACGTCCTCGTCCGCGAAGCCCAGGATGGTGCGCGCGGCCGCGTTGATCATCCTGACCTGGCCGTTCTTGTCGGCGATGACGACGCCTTCGCTGAGGTTCCCGAGCAGTGCGTTGAGCTGCGCGCGCTGCTGCGCCTCGGCTTCCGCGAGCTCCTGCTCGCGCATACTGCTCAAGACGAGGCGTTCGTTGAGCGTGCGATAGAGCGCCTCTTGCTCCCGTCTCGCAGCGCGTCGCGCGATCGCGCGCTCCACGCACCAGAGGACCGCTTCGTACTGTAGGGGCTTGATGAGGTAGTCCTCTGCGCCCGCTCGCAAGCTTTCGATCGCCGACCCCATGTCGGCCAGGGCCGTCACGACGATGACCGGGAGATCGTGGTCGATCTCGCGGAGGCGCTGGCACAATTCCACGCCATTCATCGTCGGCATGTGCAGGTCGGTGAGAACGAGATCGGGCAGCGCGCGCCGGGCTTCGGCGAGCGCCGCCGCGCCGTCCGAAGCCGTCGAAACCGCGAATCCGTCCGCGCGCAGCAGCTTCTCGAGCGCCCCGCGAGTGCTCTCGTCGTCGTCGACCACGAGGACACGCACCGGCGTCGCCGCCTCTACTCGCCGTCGGTCCACCCGCGCGACGGTATCTCGATCTGGATCGATATGCGCAAACAGCATCGCGCCTCCCTTGTTACCCCTTCAGAGTCGTCGCCCGGTAAAGGGTGATTCCCTTGCGCCGTCGCGTGCTCGCATACTCCAACTGCCGCAGACGTTCGAGAGCCAGCGACAGTGCCGAGCTCTTCAGGCCGGTTTGGCGAGAGAGCGCGCGAGCGTCCGCCTCGACGAGTTCACGGAGCTGTTGCAGGAGCGCCGCTTCGTCGCGGGTCAAGCCCGGCAGCGTGGCGGCGCCTTCTGCACGAACGAGGGGGACGCCCGTGAGCGCCCCACCGGAGCCATGAACAGGCGCTCCGACGACGACGCCGGCGGACTCGATCGAATAGCGACGAATGCTGGTGTCGTGGCGGCTGGTGCGCATCTTCATGACGGCGAGAGCCTTCTCGACCTTCCCTTCGACCTCGATGTAGCGCTGAAGGACGAGCACGTCGGCCAAGAACTCGGTGATGTGGGGCGAGAGACCGAGCTCCGTGGACGACTGCACGATGTCGACCGTCATGAGCACGGTGACGCCGAGGCCGGTGAGCGCCGAGACGGTGCGGAAAATCGACTCGCGAAAGTCGTCGCGATACGAGGGCATGAGCGCCAGTTCGAACTCGGACAATGAATCGATCGCGACTCTTCGCGCTTTCTTGCGCTCGATGACGAGGCGCACGGCGGCGAGCGCCTCGTCGATCGTCAGATCGACGGATCGAAGGCTCAGGACCTCGACGAGCCCGCTCTCGATATGCGATGCGAGCTTCGGCCCGAACGCGCTCGCTCGGGCCAAGTACTCTCCCGGGTGATCCTGGAAGACGACGATGATCCCTGGCTCTCCGGCCTCGGCTCCCGCCGCGATGAAGTGCCGAGCGAAGAGCGACTTACCTGAGCCCGACGGTCCCACGAAAAGCGCCGACTCGCCTGCCGGAATGCCGCCGGACATCATCGCGTCCAACGTCTCGACGCCCGTCGATGCTCGCGCGGTCTCGTGCGCGTGCCGACGTGGCTCGCTGCGAGGGAGGATCCGCGGGAAGACGCAGACGCCGTCCTGCGAAATCAAGAACGTGTGAAGCCCGGGCATCGTCGCGCTCGCGCGCATCTTCGGCACTTGCATCCGGCGTACGCATGCGTTGCGCTCGATGCTCTGCGTAAGCCAGAGGATGCCGTCGGCGATCGTGAAGATC
>PLXW01000147.1 GCA_003151595.1 Myxococcales bacterium | reverse complement strand
GCCACCTCGGGATCGAGGTTGTTGTGGAGCATGCGGAGGACGGCCTCCTGGACCCACCCTTTGCACGTGATCTCGGGGCCGCGGGGCGCTCGCAAAGTGCGCGGTTCGCTCATGGCGAATCGCATAGCACGATAAAATCGCCGACCGCGAATCCGCACGAATCGCGCGCCGGCGCTTTTATTCGTTCTGGTGGTGACTGCGTCCCCCTCGGAAGCTTCGCTTCCGAGCCTCCCTTGCTTCGCCTTCGGCGAATCGTGCTGTCGCACGACAGGGAGAGGAGAGAAGACTTCGCGCATATTCTCGCCCCCGGCTCGATCTCTTTCTCGTCGTCGTGCGGAGCACGATTCGCCGAAGGCGAGGCTGGGGAGGGCTCCAAACGAAGTTTGGAGGGGACGCAGTCCCGGAAGGACAGAGTAAGTCGCCGGCGCGTGCTCATCGCCGGATCGCGCTCGGCGATCTTACGGCGAGGCCGGGAGCTGCGCGGGATCGTTCGACTCGAACGCCAGGTTCAGACGCGCCATGTCATCGGGCGCCAGCGTGCCGGGGTGCGTGTCTTCGATCGCCTTCGCCTCGCGGAGCCACAGCGCGGCCGCCGCGCGATCGCCGAGCGCCCCGTGCGTGAGCCCGCGGTAGAGCGCGTACTCGGCGCGCTGCTTGTCGGTCCACGCGCGGCTCTCCGCTTCGGCGCGGAGCAGCGCGCTCTTCGCCTCGGCGTAGTGCCCCTTCTTGAAATCGGTCTTCGCGTCGGCCAGCGGGCCACCACAGGCCACGAGCAACAGCGCGAACACGATCCCGAGGCGACGCATCGGGACCCACGATACCGAATTACGGAATGAGGAGCACCTTGCCGGTCGCCTTGCGATCGTGGATGAACTGGTGCGCCTCGCCGGCCTGCTCGAACTTGAACGTCTTCGACACGTGCGGCTTCAAGGCCCCCTGCTCGTACAGCTTGATGAGCTCGACGAACTGCGGATGGAGCAGATCGACCCGCGCGAACAGATGCCCCATGTTCACGCCGGTGATCGTCTTGTTGTCGTCCATGAGCTTCATGGGGCTCCACTTCTTGACGCTCATGAGCGCGCCGAGCGCGTGGAACAGGTTGCGGTTGTTCCCCGAGGCCGCGGCCGACATTCCGTACGCCACCAGCCGCCCGCACGGCGCGAGCAAGTCGTACCCCTTGGTCCACGAGTCGCCGCCGACCGGATCGAGGATCAAGTCGACGCCGCGATCTCCGACGACGGCGCGCACCGCGCTCACGTAGTCGGCGCCCGAGTCGATGGGATGCGCCACGCCGCGCTCGCGAAGGAAGGCGTGCTTCGACGGCGAGGCGGTGCCGATGATCGTGCAGCCGCGCGTCTTGGCGAGGTCGATCGCCGCGAGCCCGACGCCGCCGGCCGCGGAGTGAATGAACACGGTCGAGCCCTGCCGAAGCGCGCCGGTGAAGAGCATCGCGTCGTACGCCGTCACGTAGACGACGGGGAGCGCGGCCCCTTCTTCGAACGTCATCGCCGCCGGCATCTTCACGACGTTCGCCGTCGGCGCGACCAGCACGTCTGTGTACCCGCCGAACTTCGGCATCGCGAAGACCCGATCGCCCTCGGCGAAGTCGGTGACGCCCGAGCCGACGCGATCGATCGTCCCGGACACTTCGTACCCGACGACGCACGGGATCTTCGGGGCGTCCGGGTAAAGCCCCACGCGCGCCATCAGGTCGGCGAAGTTGATCCCTGCGGCCTTCACGCGAACCCGCACTTCGCCCGCTTTCGGCTCCGGATCGGGCGCTTCACGCACCTGAAGCACTTCGGGGCCGCCGCGTTTGGTGATCCAGACTTGTCGCATGGTGCCTCTCCGATGCCGCGTGGAGTCAAAGCGTCGCGCTCGCTCACAAGTCGATCTGCGACCCGATCTCGATCACCTGAGCCGGTGGAATGCAGAAGAGCGCCGTCGCCGGGCGCGCGTTGCGAGCGAGGAACGCGAACAGCGACTCGCTGATCGCCCCCATCTTCCCCGCCGACGTCGCCAGGAAGGTCTCGCGCGACAGGTAGTACGTCGCCGTCTTCAGATCGATCCCGAGGTCGAACCGCGCGATCGCGCGCTCGAGCAGGTGCGGCACGTTGGTGGCGTCCATGAAGCCGCGATCGATCGTCAGTCGATGGATCCCGTTGCCGATCGTCTCGATGCGCATCGCGTCGTCGTCTTCGTACGGCACGTGGCCGACGACGAGGGTGACGAGGAGCACCTTCTGCGGGAGAACGTGGAGCCGCTCCACGTGCTGAACGAGCACCTGCGGAACCCCCGCCATCGTGCCGGCGAGGAAGATCCCCGCGCCAGGCGTGCGCGCGGCCAGCTTGCCGTCGAGCTCCGCGAGGAACGTGTCGAACGGCGGCGCGAGCGACGCGATGTGCTCCCGGTAGATCCGCCGGCCGGTCTTCCAGTTGATCATGATGACGAAGACCACGGCGCCGGCGAGCACCGGCACGTAGCCGCCGTCGACGAACTTGAAGAGGTTCGCGGCGAAGAACGGGAGATCGAACGACAAGAAGAGGACGAGCAGCGCGAGGCTCTTGCCGATGGGCCACTTCCACGTCGTGCGCGTGACCTCGAAGTACACGATCGACGTGATGGCCATCGTTCCGGTAACGGCGATGCCGTACGCCGCCGCGAGCCGGCTCGACTCCTTGAACGCGATGACGAGCGCGACGCAGGCGACGGCGAGCGCCCAGTTGATCTCGGGAACATAGATCTGCCCCTCGGCGTCGCGCGACGTGTGCTTGATCGTCACGCGCGGAAAGAACCCGAGCTGCACCGCCTGGTGCGTGAGCGAGAACGCGCCGGAGATGAGCGCCTGCGACGCGATGACGGTGGCCATCGTCGAGAGAACGACGAGCGCGTAGGTCCACGATCCGGCGGGGACCATCGCGAAGAAGGGGCTGTCCTTCGCCGCGTCGCTGGTGAGCATCAACGCCCCCTGTCCGAAGTAGCAGAGCACCAGCGCCGGCATCACGAGCACGAGCCACGCCACGCGGATGGGGCGCGATCCGAAGTGCCCCATGTCGGCGTAGAGCGCTTCGCCGCCGGTGACGGCGAGGACGACGGAGCCGAGCACGAGGAGCCCTTTGCCACCGTGCGCGACGAAGAAAAGCGCGCCGTGAATCGGGTTGAGCGCGGCGAGCACGGCGGGGTGCGCGGCGAGGTGGTACGCGCCAAGGCCGCCGATGGTGAGGAACCAAACGACCATCACCGGTCCGAAGAGCGCGCCCACGCCGCCGGTGCCGCGGCGCTGAATCGCGAAGAGGCCGACGAGGACGACGCACGTGATCGGGATCACGAGCGGCTTCAACGCGGGCGTCGCCACTTCGAGCCCCTCCATCGCGCTCAAGACCGAGATGGCCGGCGTGATCATCCCGTCGCCGTAGAGGAGCGCGGCGCCGATGATGACCAGCACCGCGACCCAGCCAATTTTCCCCGAGCTCGCCGTGCGCATCCGCTCCGGAATGAGCGCGAGCAGCGCGAAGATGCCCCCTTCGCCGTGGTTGTCGGCGCGCATGATGAACGCCAGGTACTTCACGGTGACGACCATCGTGAGCGACCAGAAGATGAGCGAGAGGACGCCGAGGATGTCGGCCGGCGTGGCCGCGATGCCGTGCTCCGAGCTGGTGCACTCGTGGAGCGTGTAGAGCGGGCTCGTGCCGATGTCGCCGAACACGATGCCGAGCGCGCCGAGCGAGAGGACGCCGAGGCTCCCGTGCACCGCGTGCGTCGGGGGGGGCTTCGGCCCAGGCGTCGGCTTCGTCGTCGCGGCCTCGCTCATCGTCGTCACCGTATCTGCGGGCGACCGCCGCGCGTGAGGCGTTTGCCGGCGCGCTTCAACATCTCGTCGATCGTCGTCATTTCGCCGTCGCCTTCGTCGCGGCGGTCGCGTTCGGCCTCGTCGGCCGGGGCGTCTTCGCCGGCCTCGATGACCGGGGGGATCTTCGCGCTCTGCTCCCACCGCTCGGCGAGCGCGCCGGCGATTCGCGCGAGGAGATCGCGCGTCGTCTCGCGATGCGTAGCGCTCACCAGGATCGAATCGGGGTGCGTGCGCGCGAGCAGCCGCGCTCGGCCCGGCTCCAGGAGGTCGGTCTTGTTGAACACCAGGATGCGCGGGATCTCGTCGAGCTCCAGCTCCCCGAGCAGCTCCTCGGTCGTGCGAATCTGATCGTCCTTCGCCGGATCGCCGGCGTCGACCACGTGCAGCAACAGATCGGCGTCGGCCGCCTCTTCGAACGTCGCGCGGAAGGCGGCGAAGAGATCCTTCGGCAGGTCGCGAATGAAGCCGACCGTATCGGTGATGACGATCTCGCGATCGCCGTACCCCGCCCACCCCACGCGCAGCGTGCGCGAGCGGGTGTCGAGCGTCGCGAAGAGCTTGTCCTCGGCGAAGACGTCGGCGCCCGTGAGCGCGTTGAGGAGCGTGCTCTTGCCGGCGTTCGTGTAGCCGACGATGGCGACGGTCGGGATCTCTTCGCGCGTCCGCTTCCTGCGCCGTTGCTCGCGACGTTTGGCGAGCTTCTTCAGCTGCGCCTCCAGATGCGACACGCGCTCCTTCGCGCGCCTTCGACCGATCTCGAGCTTCGTCTCGCCCGGACCGCGCCCGCCGATTCCTCCGGTGAGCCGCGACAGCGCGTCGTCTTTCAAGCCGAGACGCGGGAGGCTGTATTTCAGCTGCGCCAGCTCGACCTGAAGCTTGCCGTCGGCGCTCTCGGCGCGCTGCGCGAAGATGTCGAGAATGAGCTGCGTGCGATCGATGATCTTCAGATCGCTGACCTTCGCGATCCCGGCGATCTGCGACGGCGACAGCTCGCGATCGAAGATGAGCGTCGCCGCGTCGAGCTGCATCGCGCGCAGCACTACTTCGTCGAGCTTCCCCTTGCCGAGCACGAACTTCGGATCGACCCGCTCGCGCGCCTGAAGCACCACGTCGGCGACGTCCACGCCCGCCGTCCGCGCCAGCTCGCGCAGCTCGCGCAAGCTCTCTTCCGCGCGAGCGATCGCGTGCGACTCCCTCTTGTCGGCCACGTGAATCAAGATCGCGCGGCCGTCCTTCGCCTGCACGTGGCGCGCTTTTCCGCGACGCGCGAACTCGGCTTCGAGGTCGGCCATCAGCTCGCCGACGTGCACGTTCACCTGGCCGATCGGCAGCGGCCCCACCTCGCGGTACGGGAGGTCGCTCTTCCCGTCGCCCTTCTCATCCCCTGAATCGCCGTCACCGGGCACGTTGAACGCGTACATGAGGCTGCGGGCCTCTCCCATGTGGCTCATCTGGATCGCCGCGATCAGATCGAGCCGCAGGCGCACGAGGTCGACGAGGTCGTCGCGCGTCAGCGGCTCGCCGCGCACGTGCGTGTGCACCAGGCGCAGTCCGCGAAAGCGGCCCTCGGCCGCGCGAAGGCGCCCGATGTCGGGGAGCATCAGCTTCCCGGCGTCACCGACGATGACGTAGTCGACCTGCCCCGAGCGATGCACGAGCGCCCCCACTTGCCGCCCGCTCTGCGCCGAAGCGTCGAGGAGCGAGCGGGTGAGCTCGGGCGTCGTGATGTTCTCGACGGGGACGCGGCGCCTGTAAATGCGCTCGAGCGTCTTGACCGCCTGCGGGGATAGCCCCGACTTGTTGCCGTAGATTTGGATGGCGAAGCGTTACGCCATCGCCCGCGCGATCGTCAATCGCCGCCCGCGTCGGTGGGGATGAACGTGGCGCCGGAGTCCTGCGCGATCCAGCCGCCGTCGGGCGTCGGGAGCCCGGCGTCGCTCGGGTAGCAGCTCCCCGAAGTGCTGAGCGCCGGCTGCGACCAGGTCGCGATGTTCGCCTTGGGGTAGTAGGCCGTGAACGAGTAACACATCTCGTCCTCGGTATTTTGGCCGAAGCCGACCGCGCTCCCCGTCGTGTTCTGCCACTCGCAGCGCGTGGTCACGACGTCGCCCTGGTGCAGCGTGGCGGACAGCGGGAACCAGATCTGCGTGTTGAAGTTCCACGGAGAGTTGATCCCCATGTCGACGATCCCTCCGCCAGCCATCGCCTGCTCCGTCGCGATCGACGTCCCGAGCTGGTGCATGTGCGGGAACGCGGCGAACACGTGGAGCCCGTCGTAGGCCGAGCCGAGCGTGAGCGGGCAGGTCCAGCCGAGCGAGCCGTTCGGCGGGATCGAGAACTTCATCGAGCCGAAGGCCATCACGTCGGCGTCGTACTGGACCGGCTGGTCCGTCGTGCAGAACGAGAAGCCGCTGGAGTCGGTCTCGCCGGCGTGCGTCCCGGAGATGTCGTTGTAGTGGATCTGGACGACGAACTGCGTCGTGCTCGTGTACGGGAAGCCGACGTTCGGCGGCGTCGTCATCGCGCCACCGCCCGGTGCCCATCCGTAGACGATGCGCCAGGCGAGTGAGCCGCCGGCGTTGCACGGAGCAGGGGTCGTCGTGACGCCGCTCGACGAGGCCGAGTCGGCCTCGAACAAGAGCACGTGGTGAACGATGTTCTTGTTGTCGATGTTGGGCGTCATCGCGAGGATGTGGTTGATCCCGCCGGCGGCGACGTCCGAGGCGGTGAAGCCGTAGCAGACGTATTTGTCGGGCGTGTTCGCCGGCTCGGTCCAGGGCGTCGTGGCCTTGAGCGTGATGTTGTTCTTCGTGCACTGGATGGCGGGCGGGGCCGCGTCGGGAATCAGCGAGCCGCCGTCGGGGATCGCCGTGCACGCGACCGTGTCGGTCTTCGGCGCGCCAGCCGCGATCCAGTTGTCGAGCGTCGCCATGTCCTCGGCGCCGAGGGCCGGGAACGGCGGCTGAGGCATCTGCTTGGTCGCGCTGTGAATGCGGGTTCCGACCATCTGATAAACCTGCTCGCCCGCGGTGGCAGGCAGGCCGATCGAGTCGGGGAGCACCGCCGCGTGCAAGTCCTCCCACGTGACGAGCGACATCGGCGCGCCGTTCGCGGCCGAGAGCCCGTGACAGCTCTGGCAGTTCGCCTGGAGCACCGCGGTGACGTCGCACGGTAGCGGTGTGCTGCCGATCGAGGTGACGCCGGTCGTCGCGTCGGGCCCGCCTGGGCTCCCTCCGTCAGTCGCGCTCGCGGAGTTGGTGCCGCAGCCGGCGAGGACGAGAGCAAGGATCGCGGCGCCCGAAGAAAGAACGATCTTGGTCATTTGTGCGGCAGAGCATGCGGTCCAGGAGGATCGCCGGCAAGCAGCCGCAACTCTCGCGACGGTCCCGAGACGCGAGCCGTATGTATGTTTCGCGCGCCTGAACTGAACGACGTTCAGGGGGCAAAGACAGCGGCGCCGCGACGAGTCGGCGCGCGCCGGGCCGGAGATTTCAGCGGTTCACGCGCTCGAGGTACTGACCGTTGGTCGTATCGACCTTGATCCACTCCCCCTCTTTGATGAACAAGGGGACGTTCACCACGGCACCGGACGCGAGCGTCGCCGGCTTGGTCGCCCCGCCCGACGTATCGCCCTTCACGCCCGGCTCGCTCGAGATGATCTGGACGATCACGTTCGGCGGGAGGTCCACGGCGATGGCGTTGCCGTTGTAGAGCGTCACTTCGCAGTCGAGCCCTTCGGTGAGGAAGCGCGACTCGTCGCCGAGCTTGTGCTTCTCGACGTGAATCTGCTCGCCGGTCATCGACTCCATGAAGACGTACGTGTCCGACTCCTGCCAGGAGTAGGTCATCTTGCGCGTCTCGACGTCGGCGAGCTCCACCGACTCGCCCGACTTCCACGTCCGCTCGACGACGTTCCCGTTCACGAGGTTCCGGATGCGGCATCGCGTGAACGACTGCCCCTTTCCGGGCTTCACGAACTGGTGCTCGACGATGAAGAACGGCACGCCGTCGATCTGAATTTTGAGGCCTTTGCGGATGTCGGTGGTCTGCATGCGAGGGCGCACGGGTTAGCACGCGCCCACAGGGATCCGCAAGGCAACTACCGCGTTATCCGCGCCCTCTTCGTCATTCCGAGCCGCCCCACTCTGTCATTCCGAGCGCAGCGAGGAATCTACGTGCGGCCCGCGGTCACCCGCCAAGGAATTCGAGTTTGTGACCGGCCGCGCGCAGCTGATTCACGAAGTTCCCCTTGTCCACGGCCTTCACGTACGCCTCTTTGGCCTCGACCTTTTTCTTCTCGACGAGGTCGAAGAGCGCGTCGTTCAAGAGGACCATCCCCGCCTTTCGCGACGTCTGCATGAGGCTCGGGATCTGGAACGTCTTGGCCTCGCGAATGAGGTTCGAGATGGCACTCGTCACGAGCATGACCTCGTGCGCGGCGATGCGGCCGCCGCCGATCTTCTTGCAGAGGGTCTGACTGATGACCCCCTTCAGCGACTCGGAGAGCATCACGCGGATCTGCGCCTGGCGATCCGACGGGAAGGAGTCGATCAGGCGATCGACCGTCGAGTACGCCGTGCTCGTGTGGAGCGTGCCGAAGACGAGGTGGCCCGTCTCGGCGGTTTCCATGGCGATGGCCATCGTCTCGAGGTCACGCATCTCGCCGACCATGACGACGTCCGGGTCCTCACGGAGCGCGGCGCGGAGGGCGCGCTTGAAGCTGTCGGTGTGGGGGCCGACCTCGCGCTGGTTGATGAGGCACGACTTGTTCTGGTGAACGAACTCGATCGGGTCCTCGATCGTGATGACGTGATCGTGGCGCGTGCGGTTGATGAGATCGATGAGCGCCGAGAGCGTCGTCGACTTGCCGCTGCCGGTCGGTCCCGTGACGAGCACCAGACCTTTGCTCAGGTAGCAAAGGTTCTGGATCGCCGAGGAGAGCGCCAGCTTCTCGGCCGTCGCGATCTCGGCGGGGATGGTCCGGAAGACGGCGCCGACGCCGCGCCGATCCATGAACACGTTGGCGCGGAAGCGCGAGACGTTCGGGATCTCGTAGGCGAAGTCGGTGTCGTGATCGGTCTCGAACTCGGAGGCGTTGCGCGACGGCATGATCGGGCGGAGCAGATCCATGATCTGATCCCCCTTGAAGCGCGCCATCGTCTCGTCGAGCCGGGCGATGTCGCCGTCGACGCGGACCATCGGGCGCTCGCCGGCCGAGAGGTGGAGATCGGAGCACCCCTTCTTCACCATCGCTCGGAAGAGCGCGTTGATCTGCGGCTCACCCCCTTGCGCGACGGCCTTGTTCTCGGCGCGCGTCTCGACGGCGGCGACGGGAGCCGCGGCCGGCACGCGCCCGATCGACGGCGACGTCGGCGGATCCGAGCTCACGCCGGCGGGTGATCGGGCCGACGACTGCGGCGCACCGGAGCTCAAGTCGAGCTCGAGATCCGCGGCGTTCCCGAGCGCCGCTGGGACGTTTCGCGCGCTCCCGCGGTTGTTCATCCCCTTGGCGTTGCCGAGATCGAGCTCGATACCGTCGCTCGAAGCGAAACGCTCCGGCGCTTGCGGACCTTCGGGGGCGCGGGCGCGCCCTTCGCTGGAGGGGTTGGTGGCGGCACGGCGAAGGTCTCCCGCGGGCGCCTTGGTCAGCTCGATGCGACCGAGCGCGGCGCCGCCGCCGCCGCCGCCGCCGCCCATAGCAGGGGCCGGGGCCGCGACGGCGGGGGTCACTCCACGCTTCGACGACGCCTGGCGAAGGCGGGCGTCGACCGTCTGCTTCCACGCGCGCACGTGGACCGTCACGATCTGCCCGTCGAGGTTGTACGAGAAGTCGCCGCTGTCGCTCGCGTCGAGGTGCGACGAGCTCTGCTCGCCGATCAGCTCGCCGATCAGTTGCCGCAGGAGCGGCGCGGCCACCTTGCGGTTGATGAGGACGTGCGGCGCGGCCCCGGGCGCGTGCAGCTGCGGCTCGACGTTCGCGACGAGCGCGATCTCCGAGCCGGGCTGGCCGAGCATGGCCAAGATGATCTTGTCGAGCTGCGCCATCGCCTGCTCACTCCCTCACGTCGTCGCGCACGTCCCGCAGATGCAGGATGTGCGTACGGTTGATTAGGTATTCGCGATCGAGCTGCGCCAGGGGGACGAACGCGCGTTTCGGTTCGTTGATGTAATCGAGCGTACGAACCTGGCCGGGCGGCAGGTCGACGAAGAAGACGCCGGTGATCGACTCACCCGAGTCGAGCTCCGCGGTCACCAGCACCTGCGGCGAGCTGCTCCGCTCGTCGGCGATGCGGTCGTCGTCGTCCATCGACGGCGTGACGACGTACCGGATGGTCGACTTGCCTACGAGCACCACGTGCCCCTGGGGAGCGCGCAGCGGGAAGAAGGGGGTGCCGTCGTTCATTCGTTCGGACACCGACTCCGCGGCCCCCACGGCGCCGAGGCGCAGGAACATCTCGCCCGTGAGGCGAGCGCCCGCTGCGAAGAAGACCTCCACGGTCACGGCTTGCGTGCCGATCTGGTACGTCGAAGCCAACGCGCCTCCCAACCGACGACGGTATCACCTTGCGGAGGGCACATACCGCGTTTTAGGAAGGCGCTCCCATGCACGACATCGACGAAGAGCTGCGCGACATCAAGCGCGAGATCATCGAGTCGCGCGGGCTCGTCATCAAGACGAACAACCTGACCAACGCGCTCTCGGCCGACGTGAAGTCGATCGCCAAGCGGCAGCAGACGTACGAGCGGCGCATCTCGTGGAACAGCGCGACGGCGTACGTGGTGTTCGTGGTCATCGCGTTCGCGACGTTGAAGTTCGCGTGGGACGCGCGTGTCGATGCCATCAAGGCCGAGACCGAGCAGAAGACGTCGGACAACGATCGGCTTCGAAAGGAAGCGCGCGACGCGCAGAAGCGCGAAGAGGATCGCAATCACGCCGAGGCGAAGGCGGCGCAGTTCTACGAGCTGGTGCGGCAAGGGAAGCGCGTCGATCTCGTGGAGGGGTACGAGTCGATCAAGCGCGAGGCGCTGACCAAGACCGAGCAGCAGATCTTCGGCGACGCGGTGGAGAAGGCGCGCGCGGAGCTGGCGGAGATCTTCTACGAGCAGGGGCTGGAGAAGGTCCGCGTCCAGCGATGGCAGGAGGCGGCGACGTCGTTCGAAGACTCTCTGAAGTACAAGGACGAGCCGGCGAGCGCGGCGCGCGTTAAGCTGGCGCTGGCGCGCGCGTATCGGCACCTGGCGCGACAGAAGGACGCCGTGCCGCTCCTCGAAGCGATCAGCGAGAGCGCGATCGACAAAGAGGAACAAGACGACGCGCTCGACGAGCTGGCGTGGTGCGAGATGGAGCTGGAAGCGTGGAACGACGCGAAGAACACGTGGCGGACTTTGCTACGGCGGTTTCCGGATTCGCACTTCGTGGGTGAGGCGCACATGCAGTTGGCGTCGCTCAACTTGCTGCACTGACCCTCACCCCCGGCC
>PLXW01000017.1 GCA_003151595.1 Myxococcales bacterium | reverse complement strand
GATGTGCATCGCCATGAACGGCGACACGCTCGCGCCGGGGCAGTACGCCGTGAGCACGAGCAACCGAAACTTCGAAGGGCGCCAGGGCAAAGGGGGACGCACGTTCCTCGCGTCGCCCCTCACCGCGGCAGCGTCGGCGATCGCCGGCTGCGTCGCAGACCCGCGCGTTCTCTTGCAGGAAGGGGCGAAGACACGATGAGCACCAAGCGCTTCACGGGGTTCAGCGCGCGCGTCGTCGCGTTGCCGATGGACGACATCGACACCGACCAGATCATCCCCGCGCGATTTCTCACCACGACGACGAAGGTGGGGCTCGCGAGCGCCCTCTTCGCCGACTGGCGAACGCGCGCCGGCGGCGAAGAGTTTCCGCTCGACGCGCGCCAGGCCATCGGCGCCGAGGTGCTCATCGCGGCCCGCAATTTCGGCTGCGGATCGTCGCGCGAGCACGCGGTGTGGGCGCTGGCCGCGGCCGGCTTTCGTGCCGTCGTCGCGCTCTCGTTCGCCGACATCTTCCGCGCGAACGCGCTCAAGAACGGCCTTCTTCCCATCGAGGTCGACGAGGGGTTTCACGCCAGTCTTCTTCGCGCGGCGGCGCTCGATACGTCGGTGGCCGTGGCGATCGATCTCGCGTCGCAATCGCTTCGGCTCCCCGACGGCACGACGGCGACGTTCCCGATCGATCCCTTCGCCAAGCGCTGTCTGCTCCAAGGGGTCGACGAGCTCGGGCTTCTCCTCTCGCACTTGCCGCTCATCGAGGCCCATGAAGCCGCGCGCGCGTGAAGCGCTGCCCGGGAATGCGCGTGTCGAGATCTACGACACGACGCTGCGCGACGGCGCGCAACGCGAGGGGCTCTCGCTCAGCGTCTCCGACAAGCTGGCCATCGCGCGGCGTCTCGACGCCCTCGGCGTCGCGTACGTCGAAGCGGGGTGGCCGGGCTCCAACCCGAAGGACGCCGAGGTCTTTCTTCGCGCGCGCGACGTGGAGTGGAAGCGCGCCGAGATCGTCGCCTTCGGAGCGACGCGCCGCGTGAACGTCGCCGTGGAAGACGACGCCAGTCTCCGCGCGCTGGTCGATGCCGGGACGAACGTGTGCGCCATCTTCGGCAAGAGCTCGACGCTCCACGTGACCGAGGTGCTCCGCACGACGATGGACGAGAACCTCGCGCTCATCGAGGACAGCGTGCGGTGGCTGGTCGCGAACGGGCGACGCGTCATCTACGACGCCGAGCACTTCTTCGACGGCTACGACCGCGACGCCGCGTACGCCATGGAGACGCTCTTCGCCGCCGAGCGTGGAGGGGCCGAGCGGCTCGTCTTGTGCGACACCAACGGCGGCACGGTGCCGTGGCAGGTCGCGTCGATCGTGCGCAAGGTCGCGCGCGCGGTGCGGCGCCCCCTCGGCATCCACGCCCACGACGACATCGGGTGCGCGGTCGCGTCGTCGCTCGCCGCCGTGCGGGCCGGCGCGACGCAGGTGCAGGGGACGATCAACGGGTACGGCGAGCGGTGCGGAAACGCGAACCTGTGCGCCGTCGTCCCCACGCTCGAGATCAAGATGCAGCGCCGCTGCCTTCGCGAAGGGGCGCTCGCGGAGCTTCACTCGCTGGCGCACTTCGTCGCCGAGGTCGCGAACGTCGCGCCGGACGAGCACGCGGCGTACGTCGGGCGGAGCGCCTTCGCGCACAAGGGGGGCGTGCACGTCGCCGCCGTGCGCCGGACCTCCGCGTCGTACAACCACATCGATCCCGCGCTGGTCGGCAACGAGACGCGCATCGTCGTGAGCGAGCTGTCGGGCAAGACCGCCGTGGCCTCGAAGGCCGACGAGCTCGGCGTGGCCGCGACGGACGACGCGCACGGCGAGGTGCTCGCGCGGATCAAGGCGGGGGAGGCCGTCGGGTTCGCGTACGAGTGCGCCGAGGCCTCCGTGGCTCTGCTGCTCGCGCGCCGCGCGCCGTCGTACGCGGCGCCGTTTCGCTTGCTCGACCTCCGCGTGATCGTCGGCGTGAAAGACGGAGCGTCGTTCGCCGACGCCACGATCAAGCTCGAGGTGCGCGGCGAGATCGTCCACACCACGGCCGAAGGGCTCGGCCCGGTGAACGCGATCGACTCGGCGCTTCGAAAGGCGCTGGTGCCGCTCTTCCCCGAGGTCGCGCGCGTGCGACTCCTCGACTACAAAGTCCGCATCCTCGACGGCGGTGACGGCACGTCGGCGGTCGTGCGCGTCCTCATCGAGCACGGCGACGGCGACCGGCGGTGGAGCACCGTCGGCGCCTCACGCAACATCATCGAGGCGTCGTGGCAAGCGATCGCCGACGGGGTCGAGTACGGGTTTCTCGCGCGAGCGCAGACGGAGGCGGCATGAAAGCGACGATCGTTTTGCTCCCAGGCGACGGCATCGGTCCGGAGGTCGTACGCGAAGCGCGGGCGGCGCTGGAGACGGTCGCTTCGCTGTTCGGACACGAGCTCTTCTTCACCGAGCACACCATCGGTGGCGCCGCGATCGATCTCACCGGGAGCGCGCTCCCGCCCCGCACGATCGAAGCGTGCGAGGCGGCGGACGCGGTCCTCCTCGGAGCCGTCGGCGGTCCGAAATGGGACGATCCGAAGGCCACGGTGCGCCCGGAGCAGGGGCTCCTCGCCATTCGCCGCGCGCTCGGCCTCTACGCGAACGTGCGGCCGGTGCGCCCCTACGCGCAGCTCGCGGCGTGCTCGCCGTTGCGCGCCGAGAAGCTGGCCGACGTCGACCTCGTGGTCGTGCGCGAGCTCACCGGCGGCCTGTACTTCGGCCAGCCGCGCCTCCGGGAAACGAAAGAAGGCGTCACGCGCGCGGTCGACACGCTCGAGTACACCGACGCCGAGATTCGCCGCGTGGCGCACGTCGCCTTTCGACTGGCGATGCATCGGCGCCGCGTCGTCACCTCGGTCGACAAGGCGAACGTGCTCGAGTCGTCGCGCTTGTGGCGCGAGGTGGTGACCGAGGTCGCGCGCGAGTATCCGAGCGTGCGCCTCGAGCATCAGCTCGTCGATTCGTGCGCCATGCGCCTCATCACGCACGCGCGGTCGTTCGACGTCATCGTCACCGAGAACATGTTCGGCGACATCCTCACCGACGAGGCCGCGGTGCTCGCCGGCTCCCTCGGCCTCCTCCCCAGCGCCTCGCTCGGCGAGGGGACGCGCGGCCTGTACGAACCGATCCACGGCTCGGCGCCCGACCTCGAAGGAAAGGGGATCGCGAATCCCATCGGCACCATCGCCAGCGCGGCGATGCTCCTCCGCTCCTCGCTCGGCCTCCCGCGCGAGGCCGACGCGCTCGAGCGTGCCATCGCGCGCGCGATCGAGGACGGCTGTCGCACCGCCGACCTCGACACCGCGCGTCCGATCTCCACGCGCGAGATGGGCGAGGCCATCCGCGAACGGATTCGCCCCCAATGACGCGCGCGAGCGACGTGCTGCGCTCGGCTCTCGGCAACAAGGGGACGGCCTTCACGAACGAAGAGCGCACCGCCCTCGGCCTCCACGGTCTTCTCCCCCCCGCCGTCGAGACGCTCGAGACGCAACGCGACCGCGCGTACGCGACGTACGAGACCCTCGCCACGCCGATCGAGAAGCATCGCTTCCTGCGCGGGCTCCAGGATCGCCAGGAGGTTCTCTTCTGCGCGCTCGTCGGCGCCCACGTCGAGGAGATGCTCCCCATCGTGTACACGCCGACGGTCGGCGAAGCGGTGCGGCGGTTCTCGTCGCTCTACGAGCAGCCGCGCGGCCTCACGCTCTCGACCGAGACGATCGCGCGCGCCCGCGAGATCGTGGCGAATCATCCGATGGACGACGCGCGTCTCGTCGTCGTGACGGACTCGTCGGCCATCCTCGGCATCGGCGACCAGGGGTACGGCGGCATCGGGATCGCGATCGGCAAGCTCGCGCTCTACGCCGTCGGCGGTCTCAGTCCGTTCCACACCGTTCCCATCGGCCTCGACGTCGGCACCGATCGCGACGACCTGCTCGCCGACCCTCACTACCTCGGCGTGCGCCACCGTCGCCTGCGCGGCGCGGCCTACACGGAATTTCTCGATGCCTTCGTCGACGCGGTGCGCGCGCGATGGCCACGGGCGATCGTGCAGTGGGAAGACTTCGCGAAGGACGCCGCGTTCGACGTGCTCGAACGGCATCGCGCGTCCGTTCCGTCGTTCAACGACGACATCCAGGGAACCGGCGCCGTCGCGCTCGCAGGCCTCTTGAACGCGTGCCGTCTGCGCGGCGACCGCCTCCGCGATCAGCGCATCGTCATTCACGGCGCCGGCGCCGGCGGGATCGGCGTCGCGTGGGCCTGCCTTCGCGGATTGGAGCGCGAGGGTCTCTCCGCCGACGAAGCGCGTGCGCGAATCTTCGTCACCGACTCGAAGGGGCTCCTCACCGCCGACCGCGAGATGGAGAGCTACAAGCGCCCGTTCGCGCAGCCCGCGGGACGAACGAGGCCGGCGACGTTGACCGAGACGGTGCGCTTCGCGAAGGCGACGGTCCTCATCGGTCTGTCCGGACAGCCGCGCGCGTTCGACGCGAGCGTCGTCGGGGCGATGCGCGAGAGCACGCCGCGACCCATCGTGTTCCCACTGTCGAATCCCAACGCATCGTGCGAAGCCGATCCGGCGGACGTGCTGGCGTGGACGAACGGCCAGGCGATCGTCGCCACCGGAAGTCCGTTCGGTCCATCGATCGGCCAGGGCAACAACGCCTTCGTGTTTCCGGGTCTCGGCCTCGGCGCCGTCATCGCCGAAACGCGTGAGGTCACCGACGGCATGGTGCAGGACGCGGCGTACGCGCTCGCGCGCTTCACCGAAGAGCGCTGGGCCGATCGCGTCTACCCGCCGATCGCCGCGCTTCGAGAGGCATCGCTGCGAGTCGCGTCGAGCGTCGTCGCGCGCGCGATCGAAGACGGGGTCGCGCGAATCGATCGCCGATCGAGGGACGACATCGACGCGCTGGTGCGCGAACGCTTCTGGCATCCGCGCTACGCGTGAGGCGACTTCGCCAGGGTCCTCGTAGCTCGCTGACGTGCCCTACGAATCCTGCGGATGAGCGCGCGCGCGGCGACGCATCGCCAGCGCGAAGAGGGCCACGACGATGGCGTAGGGCGGCTCGCCGTTCGGGCGGCGGGAGAGCGTGCACCCGCCGCGCGCCGACGGAGCGGCGGATGTCGCGGAAGCGAAACATGCGGTCGTGGTGGCGCTCTCGATCGCAGCGCACACGAACCCCGTGGAGCACGGGCTCGCCGCGGTCGCGTCGCAGAGCGTGCTGCACGTGCGTGCGCCACCGAACGATCTCGCCGCGCAGAGCGAGCCCGCGCAGTCGCCGTTCGCTTCACAGGCCGCGCCGAGCGCGCCGGGGGAGGGAGCGGCGTACCGGCACGCGCCGTCGTCGCATTGCATCGCGTGCGGGCAATCGCCGTCTGCGCTGCATTTGGACGAGCAGTAGTGAACGAGGTTGGAGTCGACCGCGACGACGCACGACCCGCTCGCGCACTCGTCGTTCACGTCGCACTTCGCTCCGACGGCGACGGTTCCCAGGCCCGTTGCCGCGATGGTCGGCGTGACGAAGCTCGCGAGGTACGCATCCACGCGGGTCTTCACGCCGAACGCGCTGCACGCCGTGTCGCCTCGCGAGGTGACTCCGGCGACGCGCTCCACACCGCCCACCGTGAGCAGCGCGGGGCCTCCCGAGTCTCCCGCGCACGACGCCGCGGGCTCCGCCGAGTCGAGGAACGTCGTGTCCTCGTAGCTGGCGATCGTCGTGAAGCCCGTGTGCTTCGTCCCCGCAGGGCCGCCGTCGCCCGTCGCACCGTAGCCCACGATGCGAACCTGCGTGCCGACGAGCGCGTCGTCGAACGGCCCCGCGAAGAGCGGAAGCGGCGCGACCGCGGAGGCCTCGGCGAGCACGACGATCGCGATGTCGTTTCGTGCCGTGCTCGGATCCCAGCTCGGATACGCGTGGAACGCGAGCGCCGAGATCGTCGTACCGTCCGCGAACGAAACGGGGTCGCCTGCGGAGACTCCGCAGTGAGCCGCGGTGAGCACGGCCCGTGGGGCGACGAGAGTCCCCGAACAGTTCGACGCCGGCAGGTGGACGATCGCCGGGTCGCCCGTATCGATCTCGCCATCGACGATCGCCGCCCGAGAAGTGCCCACGCTCTCGCGCACGTCGCTGGCGCACCCAAGCGCCGAGAGCGCCGACAGCGCGACGATCGTCGCCACGCAGCCGCCGACTCCCGCGAGCGAAGAGACGACGCGCGCCATCGATCAGTCGTTGCTCGGCGGCGTGCCGCAGGTGATCGGGGCGCCGGCGTCGTCGATGATCGCCGACCCGTTCAGAGGACACGCAGCGGGGGCAGGCTCGCCCAGCGCGACGTGCGCGACCCAATCGGCCACGTAATCTCCGCGCACCGCGATCGTCGTGGTGTGCGAGGCCGTCGGCTCGTAGCAGACCTCGAAGCTCACGCCGTCGGCCGTGAGGCGATCGGTTCCGCACACGAAGCGATCTTGCGGGATGTCGATGTCCTCGCCGCCGCGAACGAGCAGCGTGGGGACCTTCGTCGCGTCGCTGGTGATGTGCGGGCGATCGGCCGCGTAGCGAGGCTTCCACTTCTGGCAGAGCGCGTTGCGGGTCGGATCCGTCGGGCAGGCATTTCCGAGCGCCTGCGAGTTCGTCACCGCCGCGAGGAAGTCCGGATCGTAGAGGTTGGCGAGGTCGCCGGGGATCGAGGTGATCATCCCCGCGTCGCCCGGGTTGCAGACGGTGTCGACGAAGTCCTTGATGGCTCCGCGCTTGTCGGCGGCGAACACGTCGACTCCGTGGCCCGGACCGTCGAGGAGCTCACCGTGCGTGTAGTGGTACCAGATGTCGTATTTGATGAGGCCGCCCGAAGCGGGATCGGCGAGCTGGAACGCGCTCGCTTCGTAGAAGGCCGCGGCCCACGTCCCCATGTTGAACCAGAGCGGCGAGTAGCCGACGACGCCCGCCAGCTTGCCGCCCGTCCCGTACGACGACTCCTCGGCGAGCGCGCTGAGCGCGGAGTGCCCTCCTTGCGAGTACCCCACGACGACCACGTTCTCGCCGAACGATTTCGGCGCGAGCTGGCGGAGCGCGCGGGCGGCGTCGAGGACGCTCTTCGCTTCGTCGTCGGCGAAGAGATAGCCGGCGGGCGGGTTGCTCCCGTACGACGCGTACCCCGCGTAGTCCGCAGCGACGACCGCGAAGCCGCGCGCGACGAGCGTGAACACCATCGAGAACTGCGGGTTCCGCGGATCGAGGTTGCCCGTCTTCGAGTTGGCGCACGCGCCGCCGGTGCCTTCCGTGCCATGCGCGATCGCGATCACGGGGAGGGCGCCGGCGCGCGGCGTGTCCGGAAGAAAAACCGACGCCGTCGCGTACCCCTGCGACACGGGGTTCGTCGCGCGCTCCGTGCGGTAGAGAATGCGGTACTCGAGCGCGCCGCTGATCGGAGGGCGCGCCGTCGTTCCGCCGGTGACGAAGCCCGCCTGGATCGTCTCGCGCGTCAGCGTCGTACCGGTGGCGCAGCGCACGAGATCGCCGTGTGCGAAGGTCGCCGCGTCGGGCGCTTCGTAGATGGTGTCGGTCGAATCCGTGCACGGCATGGAGAAGGCGAAGGGGCCCGCGTCTATGCTCGCGCTCGCGTCGAGCGCGCCCGCGTCGCCGTTCGAGGCCGCGGGCTCCTGCCCGGAGGAGCCGCACGCGATCGATAATCCTGTTGCGAGACCGAGTCCGAGTGCAGCAGCAACGATCGATCGCATGTGGTTCCCCTCTTGATAGCTCAGAAGTGATCGTTCGGGCCGGTGCCGTACTCGCCGCCGCCCGAGCCGAAGTACGACTTGCCGTACTGGTCGAAGTTCGACGCAGGGCCGTTGTGCGTGGTGCCGGGCTCGTACGCTTTGACGCCGCACGTGCCGTTGTTGTCGTTCGACGGGCTGAACGTCTTGATCTCGGCGCTGTCCGAGTGCGGGCAGCTGTTGCAGCCGCCGCTCGGCCACCAGAACGCCGTACCGCAGGCTCCCCAGCCCCAGGCGTTGCAGGCGTCGCCCGCTGCGCACCAATCGTCGCAGCCGCCCGCCATGCTCGGCGTCCAGTCGGCGTCGTAGCAGAGGAAGGGGCCGCAGCACGGCGTGCCGCCGCTGCCGTTCTGAAGACCGTCGGCGACCTTGAGCGCCGTCGGCATGTCGTCCTTGCTGTAGAAGCCGGGGTACGGCCAGCTCGACACGCGCGTGAACTCTCCGACGTGCTTCGTCGGTGCCGCGAGGCCGAGCGCGCTCGCCGTGAAGTAAGCCGCGGCGTAGAGCGTCGAGCCTGCCTCCAGGCGCGTGGGGTCTTCGCTCGCGCCGGAGGCGATGAGCCCGTCGAGGAGCGACGTGAGGACGGCGTGCTCCGGATCGGTGCCGGCGACGTGGACGATGCCCTCGACCGCGCGCGGATCCTGGACGCGCTTCGCTTCGTCGCGACCGTCCACCGCCGTGCCGGTGCGAACGACGACCGTGCCTTGCGACGTGGTGATCTCGTAGAGCGTCGTCGCCACCGTGTACTCGGTACGCGCACGCGCCCACGAGCTACCGACGATGATGGTCGCGTCGAACGAGGTGCTCGTGTTGGCAGCGACGCTCATCGCTCCGGCGACCGTTCCCGTACTGTCAGTGGATGTCGTCTGCGGTGTGGACCCACACCCCACGCCGATGACCATGAGCGACGACACGAGTGCAACGACGAGTGAATTGCGCATGTTGTTCTCCGCCTCCGACAGGGACTAGAGCAACGCGCGAGCCAGCGAAAAAACCGCCATTTCATGCGATCGGGGCGAATCGTTGCTCGGCGCATCGAGCGAATTGTCTGTGCGTCGTACAATTCGTTGGGCGTGGACGCTTCCCTGGTCGAGCCCGCATAATGCGGGGCAATGAGCGAAGGTCGAGATTCGCTCGATGACACGGCCGCACACGTCGATCACCCCGACGCGGCAATCGAGGAAGACACCGATCGACTCCGGCTCGTCGTCCACGTCGACGATCGCTTCGAGACCGTGCGCCTCCCGAGCAGCGGCGACGTCACGCTCGGCCGCGGGAGCGCGTGCACGGTGCGGATCGATCACGCGTCGATCTCCCGCGCGCACGCCGTCCTCTCGATCGGTCGTACGCTCCGCATTCGCGACGTCGGGAGCGGGAACGGAACCCGGGTGGCGGGCCATCGCATCCTGCCGGGGGAGGCGGTCGAGATCTCCGTCGGCGACGCCATCACGCTCGGCGCGGCGATGGTCGTCGTCCAGCGGTTCACCGCGGCGCGCCCTCCGCATCGCGTCCTCGGCCACGACTACTTCGAAGTCCGATTGGAAGAGGAGTGCGCCCGCCGCGCCCGTACGGGCGGCGAGTTCTCGGTCGTTCGCGTCAACGTCAGGGCGCCGGCGGCGTCGTCGCTGATTCAAGATGCGCTCGCACGCGCGCTGCGTGCGCACGACGTCCTCGCGATCTACGCGCCCAACGAATACGAGATCTTCCTCGACACCGGGAGCGAAGGGGCGCGCGAAGTGACGGCGCGCTTGTCCGCCGCGCTCGAGGCCGCGAGCATCGAGGCCAGCATCGGGATCGCCAGCTACCCCGCCGACGGCGCCGCGGCCGGCGCGCTCATCGCCGCGGCGAACGACGCCGTGCGTGGCCGCAAGCTGGCCGACGCGATCCCTGCGAGCGGCGCCATGGAAGGGCTTCGCGAGCTCGTCGAGTGCGTCGCAGCGAGCACCATCAGCGTGCTCATTCTGGGAGAGACCGGTGTGGGCAAGGAAGTGCTGGCGCAGACCGTGCACCGCCTTTCGCCTCGCTCCGAGAAGATGTTCCTCTGCCTCAACTGCGCGTCGCTGTCGGAGACTCTCCTCGAGAGTGAGCTGTTCGGACACGAGCGCGGCGCGTTCACCGGAGCGGTGACGCAGAAGCGCGGCCTGCTCGAGTCGGCCGACGGCGGCACGGTGTTCCTCGACGAGATCGGCGAGCTACCGCTGGCGACCCAAGTGAAGCTCCTTCGCGTCATCGAAGAGCGGAAGGTCACGCGCGTCGGTGGGCTCAGCCCCAAGGTGCTCGACGTGCGCTTCGTCGCCGCCACGAACCGCGATCTCGAAGCCGAGATCGTGCGCGGCACGTTCCGACAAGATCTCTTCTTCCGCTTGAACGGCGTCACGGTCGTCGTCCCGCCTCTTCGCGAGCGCGTCCGCGAGATCGAGAAGCTCGCGGCGACCTTCATCCAGGAGGCCTCGCGCGATCGACCGCGTGTGCCTGCGCTCACGGGCGAGGCGCTGGCGATGCTCCAAGCGTACAGCTGGCCGGGGAACATTCGCGAGCTTCGCAACGTCGTCGAGCGCGCCGTACTTCTGTGCGGCGACGGCGACATCACGCCGAGGGCACTCCCGGTGGGGAAGATGTCCGCGCCCATGACCACGCGCGTCGTCTCGCGCCCGAGCGTGCCGGCGGTGCCTTCGCTGACGCCCACGTCCCTGTCCGATCCGCGGCCGACGCATTCGCCGACCGAGTTCAAGACCGACACGTATCCGTCTCTCGGTGCGGCCCTCGGCCCGAGCGGCCTCAAAGGAGAGCTCGAAGCGCTCGAGCGCCAGCGCATCGTCGACGCGCTCGAGCGCTGCGTTTGGAATCAGACGAAAGCCGCTCAGCTCCTCGGCGTCTCGCGCGGCGTGCTCATCGCGCGGCTCGACCAGTATGGAATCGCGCGGCCTCGGAAGCCGCGCGGAGACTGAGATGACAGGGGGGCGAGACGACCGCGGCGGCCCGACGTCGGATCAACTCGACACGGCGTCGCTCGTCCAGGAGAGCGCGCGCTCCGTATCGGAAGGGGGCGCGCCGCGCATTCCCGAGGTCGGCGATCTCGTCGCCAACAAATATCAAATCGAGTCGATCATCGGCCGCGGCGGGATGGGCGTCGTCTTCGGCGCGCGCCACGTGCAGCTCCGGGAGCGCGTCGCCATCAAGGTGCTCCTCGTCGGCACGAGCTCGCGTGGAGCGTTCACCTCGCGCTTCCTCCGCGAGGCGCAGGTCGCCGCGCAGCTTCGCAACGAGCACATCGCGCGCGTCGCCGACGTGGGAACGCTCACCGACGGCACGCCGTTCATGGTCATGGAGTTCGTCGAAGGCAACGACCTCCAGGAGGTGCTCCGCCGCGACGGCAAGCTCCCGGTCGATCGCGCGGTGGAGTACATCGTTCAAGCGTGCGAGGGGCTCGCCGAGGCGCACGCCAACGGCGTCGTCCATCGCGACCTGAAGCCGCCGAACCTCTTTCTCACGCAGCGCACCGACGGCTCCGAGCTGATCAAGATCCTCGACTTCGGGATCTCGAAGCTCCTGTCGGCCGAGCAGCCGGTGAGCGATCTCACCGAGACCGGCGTCGTCATGGGCTCGCCGAAGTACATGTCGCCCGAGCAGTTCGGCACCGTGAACGAAGTCGGTACGCGCGCCGACGTCTGGGCGCTGGGCGCCATCCTCTACGAGCTCGCCACCGGCAAGCGCGCCTTCGACGAGCCGACGCTGGCCACGCTCTGCGCGCGCGTGATCAGCGGCGCCCCTCCGCGACCGATGCGCGAGCACTCGAGCGAAGTGCCGGATGCGCTCGAGCGCGCGGTGTTCCGGTGCCTGCGGTTGGAGCAAGAGGAGCGCCCGGCGGACGTCGCCGAGCTCGCGTCGGAGCTGCTCCAATCCGTAGGCGCGCTCGATGCGGAGTCACGCGCCGCGAAGATTCGCGCGACGCTCGGCCGAAGCGCCGAGAAGAGGCCGCGCGCGGCGGATCCGAGCAGCGCGCGGATGACGTCGGTCGCGGGCGCTTCCGCGTCGATCCAATCGTCCGAAGCCGCGGGCGCTCCATCCCGCTCCGCGGAGCGCGCAGCGCCACCATCGGCCGCGACGCCGACTCCGGGTACTCCATCGCCATCCTCTCCACGCGCAACACCTCCATCGACCGCGACTCCGACTCCGGGCACCCGGGTGCGGGGTCCGGCGCGCTCGGGCAAGCCGCTCATCGAGTTCCCTGGCCCGCGCGAGAATCTCAAGCCCGTGACCGAGTGGCGCTCGACGTGGATCACGTCGTCGTTCCAGGCGCTGCGCGAGCGCGATCTCTTCAAGCGCTACGTCGAGGCCTTGCCTGCAACCCACCGCGACTCGCTCCCGCTCACGGTCACCGGCATCTGGATCCCGATCGCGATCGCGCGCATCCACTACCAAGCATGCGGTCGTCTCGGGCTCTCGTACACCGAGTGCCGCGATCTCGGGCTCGCAGTCGGGGAGCGCGCGCAGGGATCGATCACCCGCACGGCCGTGGCCCTCGCGCGGACCGCAGGCGTCGACGGATGGACGGTCTGGGAGCAAGGGCCGCGGATCTGGGAACGCGGCGCCCGCGGCGGCGCCATCGTGGTTCACAAGGCCGGGCCGAAGGAGGCGATCTTCGAGGTGCTCGGCTGCGAGCTCTTCGAGGAGACGTACTTCCGCGCGGCGTTCCTCGGCGTGATCCTCGGGATCATGCGCCTCGTGGCGAACCGCGCGTACGCCAAGGAGCTGGCGCGCGAGAGGAACGCGTTCGTGGCGCGCTTTCAGTGGGTCTGATCTGCGCGCCGCCGCGCTGTCGCAACCTGCTTCAAGACGCGGACGCCTTCGGCGCCGCTAGGCGATCGACGCGAGGTCGTTCGCGATCGAGAAGATGTTCTCTCCGATGTGGACGAAGTCGCGGTCGAGCGCGGCGATGCATTTCAAGAACGGGAGCGACGTCCCCTGCTTCGGCAGGAGCCAGTCGTGGAGCTCGATGATGAGCACCGGCGTGCGCGCGACCCACTCCGTGTTCGCCGAGAACACCTCGCGCTCCGCCCCTTCGATGTCGATCTTCACGACGAACGGAAAGCAGCCATCGAGGTGCTGCACGTAGAGATCGTTGATGCTCACGCACGCCACTTCGGGCCCTTCTCCCTCCGCCGACGCCCGCTCCGCGCGATACCCCCAGTGCCCCGTGCCCGGATCCGCGACGCGCGCCTGCCCCGACGACGACGCGACCGCGGCGCGCAGTGAAACGACGTCCAGGCCGTCGACGTTCTTCGTCAGGAGATCGAAGTTGCCGGCGTCGGGCTCGATCGCGATCACGCGCGCCCCGCGAATCGCCGAGCCGAAGTAGACGGGCGACGCGCCGATGTTCGCGCCGGCGTCGATGACGAGCGGGCGCAGTCCCGACGCGGCCCCGCGCGCGAGGTAGCTCGTGAGGTCGACCATGCGGCGAAGGCGAGAGAGGTCGTAGTCGACGGTGCGGAAGATCTGCCCCAGGACCCCTTCGTCGCTCGTGCCCGCCCGGTAGAGGAAGGCGCGCGTCTCGGTTCCCAGCGTGAGGATCGTCGATGCGTAACTGACGTCGTTCATGCGAGCGCTCCGCGAAGGAGGGTACAGAAAAATGCGGCGCGTGCGACGATGCGGCGATGGGCGTGCCGCTGTGCAGTCGCTGTGGAGCGCCGCTGACGCGTCCCGCGGATGGCTCGGCGCTGGTCTGTCGCTTCTGCGGCGCAGAGGACGCGCCCCCGCCTCTTCCCCCCGTGCTCCCCGCTGACGTCGGCGAGAACCCACGGCTGATGGCGATCATCGGGGTCTCGGTGATCGTGGGGTGCGCGATGGTGTGGTTCGCGTTGAACCGCGCGGCCGACAACGCGCGCTCGCACCCCGAGAGCCCGGTGCAGCCGCCGGTCGCGGTCGTGCCCGTGCCCGTGCCCGTGGAGCCCGCGCCCGTTCCCGTGGTCACGCCGACGCCGGTCGATCCGTCGCTCGTCCCAACCTCGGTCACGCTCTCTCTTCACCACCAGGGGGGCGAGCCCGGCGCGTTCGATCACGCGATCTACGTCGCGGTCGACGCGCAAGGGTTCGGGTACGTCGTCGATCACACCGGGCGCGTGCAGCGCTTCGACGAGACTGGCGCGTTCGTGTCGTCGTTCCGATCGGAGACCACGAACCCGCCTCATGGACCGGCGAGCGACGACATCGGAACGGCGCAGGGGCTGGCCGTCGATCGCAAAGGGCGCGTCTGGGTGTCGATGGGGTACGACCTGATCGCCTACGACGCCACGAGCGGCAAGCAGCTCATCAAGGTGCCGCATCACTACCCGCACACCTGTTACCGCGACATCACGCTCGACCAGACCGGACAGATCTTCGTGGTGAGCGCGTGCACGGATCCGAACGTCTACGCCATCGTGAAGATGGACGCGAGCGGGCACACGCTGGCGACGTTTCCGGAGAGCGCGGACTGGGAGCACGACACGAGCGATCGGATCGCGATCGACGGCGCGGGGAATCTGTTCGAACCGCACATGTACGAAGGGGTCGTGGTCGAGGTCGACGCGCACGCGCGCCCCGTGACCCGCATCGGCGGGAGCGGCGAGGCGCTCGGTTACTTCCATCGCGGCTACGCCCCGCGCGGCCTGGCCATCGATCCCGGCGGTCGACTCTTCGCGACCAACGGCGACGACATCGACGTCTACGATCACGACGGCCACGCCAAGGGGCGCCTCGAACGGCGATGGAAGAGCGCGCGCGATCTCGCGTTCGGTCCCGACGGGCAGCTGTGGGTCGTTCACGACGACGGCGTCGTGCGCGTGAAGATCGGATCCTGAAGCGAGCGGCCACGCTGGTACGCTGGTAGCGTGGGCTCGTGCTCACGCTCCTTCGCGGCGCCGAGGTCTACGCGCCGGCGCCGCTGGGTCGCGTCGATGTGTTGATCGCGGGTGAACGGATCCTCGCCGTCGGGCCGAGCCTTCCCGCGCTTCCGCCGGCGCTCGGTGTCGTCGAAGTGGATCTCGGCGGGCGCCGGCTCGTTCCCGGGCTCATCGACGCGCACGTTCACGTGACGGGCGGTGGCGGCGAATCGGGGCCGGCGTCGCGCGTTCCCCCGCTGGCGCTCTCGTCGCTCACGCTCGCCGGCGTCACGACGTGCATAGGGCTGCTCGGAACGGACGGCACGACCCGCACGATCGCGTCGCTCGTCGCGCGGACGCTCGGGCTGCGCGAAGAAGGGATCAGCGCGTATTGCTACACGGGGAGCTACGAGCTTCCGCTGCAGACGCTCACCGGCTCGGTGCGGAGCGACATCCTGTTCGTCGATCCGATCGTCGGCGTCGGCGAGCTCGCGCTCAGCTGTCACCGCTCGTCGCAGCCGACGCTCGACGAGCTGGCGCGCGTCGCGTCCGATGCGCACGTCGCCGGCATGATGAGCGGCAAGGCGGGGCTCGTTCATCTCCACCTGGGCGACGGTCCGCGCGGGCTCGATCTCGTCCGTCGCGCGCTCGATACGACCGAGATCCCCGCGCGCGTGTTTCATCCGACGCACGTGAACCGCCAGCGCGCGCTGTTCGACGAGGCGCTGGCGATCACGGCCCGCGGCGTTCACATCGACGTCACCGCTTTCCCCGTCGAGCCGGACGACCCCGGCCTCTCGGCCCCCGACGCGATCGCGCGCTACTTCTCTGCCGGTCTCGATCGCTCGCGCCTCACGTGCAGCAGCGACGGCGGCGGCTGCCTCCCGACGTTCGACGCCGACGGTCGCATCGTCGCCATGGGCATCGGCCAATCGACAGCGCTCCTCGAGACGCTTCGCGCGCTCCTCGCCCGCGGCCACGCGCTCGCCGACGTGCTCCCCGTCTTCACCTCGAACGTGGCCACGCTCTTTCGCTTCCACGCCAAGGGGCGCATCGCGGCCGGCGCCGACGCGGACCTGGTGGTGCTCGACGGCGAGGCGCACCTCGCGGAGGTGATGGCGCGCGGCGCGTGGATGGTTCGTGCGGGGAAAGTGGTGCGGCCGGGGCGCTTCGAGTAGGAGTCAGTGAGCTTGAGCCCCGCGAAAGTAGAGCAGGAAAAGAAACGCGGATTCATCGTCGCCGTCGGCGGCGCGGAGGACAAAGTCGGCCCCGCCGAGATCCTTCGCCGCTTCGTCGAAGTGTCCGGGGGCGAGCAGGCGATCATCGCCATCCTCCCCACGGCGTCGGTCCTCCCCGACACGGGCGAGCGCTACGAGAAGCTGTTCCGCGGGCTCGGCGTGAAGTCGGCAGGCGCCATCGCCTTCGCCGAGCGGAGCGACACGTCACGCGAAGACTGGCTCGCCGAGCTCGATCGCGCGACGGGCATCTTCCTCACCGGCGGCAACCAGCTCCGCATCTCGAGCATCCTCGGCGGCACGCCCGTCGCCAAAGCGATCCGGCGGGCGAACGCGCGAGGCGTCGCCGTGGGCGGAACGTCGGCCGGCGCCGCGATCCTTTCCGAGCACATGATCGCCAGCGGCGCCGAAGGCCCCACGCCCTCCGTCGGCAAGGCCACGCTCGCGCCCGGCTTCGGTCTCACGAACCGGGTCATCATCGACCAGCACTTCACGCAGCGCGATCGCATCGGCCGCCTCCTCACGGCGCTGGCGTACAACCCGTTCGCCATCGGCATCGGTCTCGACGAAGACACGGCCGCCTTCATCGATCCGACGCGGAAGATCGAGGTCATCGGCTCGGGTGCCGTCACGTTGGTCGATGCCAGCGCCATGGGTCACTCGTCGATCGCGACGACCGACGACGGCCGCCCGCTGTGCATGACGAACATCCGCCTTCATGTCCTCACCGAAGGGGGGACATTCGACCTCGAGACGCGCGAAGCGAAGCCTCCGCCGGCGACCTAGGGCGTCGGTACGTCGTACCGAACCGTCGGTCGCGCGTGTCACGACCAGGACTCGACGTGTCAGGACGGCAGTTGCGCGTTTGACGACCTTCGCTCGTCGTACCGGGACGTGATCTGCGCGTGTCACGGCGTTCATCCGCCGTACCGAGGCGCCGGGGGCGCGATCGACCGTCTTCACACGCCGTGCGAAGGCGTTGATTGCGCGACAGATCGCCTTCACACCCCGTACCGGCGTGTCGTTCGAGCGGATCTTCGTCGTGGTACGCCGACACTCCCTCTTCACACGCCGACAATGGGCGCCGGTAGCGCGCAAGGCCGGCTCCACACCTCGTATCGCCGGGTCGCTTGCCTCTGGACAAGCTCCAGCGTGACGGCTGACGCTGTGAGGAATGAAGATCCTCGAGCAGCGCATTTTTCGCGGGCCCAGCGTCTATGCGCATTTCCCCGTCATGCGCCTCGTGGTCGATCTCGGGAAGCTCGAGGCGTGGCCCAGCGCGAAGATCGACGGGTTCAACGACGGCTTGCTCGCGGCGATTCCGTCGCTCCAGCAGCACACGTGCTCGTACGGCGAAGCGGGCGGGTTCGTGCGGCGGCTGAAGGAGGACGAAGGGACGTGGCTCGGTCACGTGCTCGAGCACGTATCGATCGAGCTTCAGCAGCTCACGGGCGCGAACGTCTCGTTCGGGCGAACGCGGAGCGCGGACGACGCGCAGGACGGGCACTACAACGTCGTCTACGAGTACGAAGAAGAGCGCGTCGGTGAAGCGGCGGGAGACCTGGGGCTGAAGCTGCTCCATCACTTGCTCCCGATCGAGCTGCGCCCCGAAGGGGTCACCGATCCGAAGTTCGACTTCAAAGCCGAGCTTCGCGACCTCATCGACTTCGCGCAGCGCCGCCAGCTCGGGCCGTCGACCGGTTCGCTCGTGCGTGCTGCCGAGGAGCGCGACATCCCGTGGCTCCGCTTGAACGACTACAGCCTCGTGCAGTTCGGGCACGGGCGGTACCAGAAGCGCATCCAGGCGACGGTCACGTCCGAGACGCGCCACATCGCCGTCGAGATCGCGTCGGACAAAGAGGAGACGAACCGCATCCTCGGCGATCTCGGGCTACCGGTGCCCAGGCAGCGAACCGTCAAGAGCGTGGAGCAAGCCGTGCGCGCGGCCGAGCGCCTCGGGTATCCGGTGGTGGTGAAGCCGCTCGACGCGAACCACGGGCGCGGCGTGACGCTCGACATCGTGAACGCCGAGCAGGTGAAGGTCGCGTTCGAGAAGGCGCGCGAGCATGCGCGCACGGTCATCGTCGAAAACTACTTGAAGGGGTTCGACCACCGGATGCTCGTGGTGAACGGCGAGCTCGTGGCGGTCGCCAAGCGCGTCCCGGGCCACGTCGTGGGCGATGGGGAGCGGACGATCGCGCAGCTGGTCGACGTGGTGAACTCCGACCCGCGCCGCGGCATCGGTCACGAGAAGGTGCTCACGCGCATCGAGCTCGACGATCAAGCCGAGCGCTTGATGTCGCTGAAGAGCGCGACGCGCGACACGGTGCTTCCGAAGGGCGAGATCTTCTATCTGCGCTCGACCGGCAACCTCTCGACGGGCGGCACCGCGATCGATCTCACCGATCAAGTGCACCCCGACAACCTCGACATGGCCGTGCGCGCGTCGAAGGCCATCGGCCTCGACGTCATCGGCGTCGACTTCATCACTCCCGACATCACGCAGAGCTACCGCGAAGTCGGCGGCGGCATCTGCGAGGTGAACGCGGCGCCGGGCTTTCGCATGCACGTCGCGCCGACCGAAGGGAAACCGCGCGACGTCGCCGGCCCGGTCATCGACATGCTCTTTCCGAAGGGGACGCCGAGTCAGATCCCGATCTGCGCGATCACCGGAACGAACGGCAAGACGACCACGTGCCGCATGCTCGCGCACATCCAGAAGATGGCCGGGCAGACCGTGGGGCTCGCGACCACCGACGGCATCTACATCGACGGCGTGCGCACCGTCTCCGGCGACATGACCGGACCGCAGTCGGCGCGGATGGTCTTGCGCGATCCGGTGGTCGACACCGCCGTGCTCGAGACGGCGCGCGGCGGGCTTCTACGCGCGGGCATGGGGTATCGCAGCTGCAACGTCGGCGCCGTGCTCAACGTGACGGCCGATCACCTCGGGCTCGCCGGCGTGGAGACGCTCGAGCGGCTGGCGGAGGTGAAGCGGATCGTGGTCGAGGTGGCGCGCGACTGCGTCGTCCTGAACGCCGACGATCTCCACTGCCTCAAGATGGCCGACCACACGAAGGCCACGCGCATCGCGTACGTCACGACGAACCCGCGCCACGAGCTCGTTCGCGAGCACATTCGCGCCGGAGGGCTGGCCGTCGTCCTCGAGGAGGGGATCAACGGGCAGATGATCACGCTCTACGATCGCGGCGCGCACCAGCCGCTCCTGTGGACGCACCTGATCCCGGCGACGCTCGAAGGCAAGGCGCTCCACAACGTGCAGAACGCCATGTTCGCCGCCGTGATGGCGTACGCGCTCGGCGTGAAGCCCGAGAACATTCGCCAGGGGCTCCGCACGTTCGACGCCACGTACTTCCAGGCGCCGGGGCGCATGAACGTCTTCGACGGTCACCCGTTCAAGGTGATCCTCGATTACGGCCACAACGCCGCCGCCGTGCAGGCCATGGCCGATCTCATCACGAAGCTCGAATGCACCGGGCGCCGCATCTGCGTGCTCGCCGCGCCGGGCGACAGACGCGACGAAGACATCCGCGACATCGCGCGCATCGGCGGCAAGGCGTTCGACCGGTTGATCTTGCGGCGCGACGACGACCTCCGCGGAAGACAGCCCGACGAAGTGCCGCGCATGCTGGAGAAGACGCTGCTCGAAGAGGGCTATCCGAAGGAGCACATGCAGGTGATCCCCGACGAGCAAGAGGCCATCGGCGCCGCCTTGAGCATGGCGCGTCGCGGGGATCTGCTGCTCGTGTTCGGAGACATGATCTCGAGAAGCTGGAAGCAGATCATCTATTACAAGTCGGAAGGGGACGAGGCGCGCTCGCGTCGACCGGCGTCGACGCCGCCGCCGAAGGAGCCGTCGTCGCCGAGCGTGAGCCGGCTGCGCGCACAGGAGGCGTTCTCGGGCGAGACGCTGATTCAAGACGAACGCGGCGTGCGGCTCGCGCGCGAGACGGACGACTGACCGCGCGATGCACCTCGTCGATTCGTGGCGGCTGATGGGACCGAGCCTCTACGCGCGCGTCCCCGTGGCGCTCGCCGAGGTCGCGTTCGACGCGGGCGATGATCCGGAGGCGGCGTTCGGGGCGTGGAAGCAAGAGCTCGCGCGGATCGCGACGGCGGCGGGGCTGGCGTACGACGCGCCTGCCGCTCGCTTCTTTCGAGGCGGCGCGACCTTCACGTTCGCGGCGCGGATCGACGCGCTTCTCCTGGCGACGCACGTGACGGACAAGGCGGTGGAGGCGGCGAACGCCGTGCTCACCGGGAACGCGCCGCGCACATGGAGCGAAGTGCGCTCCGAGCTCGCGTTCGTTCCACGAGGCGACGCGCCGTTGATCGCGCTCGAAGACGAAGCGCGACGGCGCGGCGTGCCGTTTCTGTGGGACGACGAGGCGGTGACCCTGGGGATGGGGAAACGATCGCGAACGTTCGCGATCGATGCGCTCCCGCGCGGCGCCGACGTGCCGTGGACGGAGCTGGGCGCGATCCCGGTCGTGCTCGTGACCGGCACGAACGGAAAGACGACGACGTCGCGCCTCGTGGCGAAGATGGCGCGCCTTGCGGGGCTCGTCGTGGGATGCACGACCACCGACATTGCGCAGGTGGGCGATCGCGCGGTCGATCGCGGCGACTGCACGGGGCCCGCGGGCGCCCGGCTGGTGCTGCGCGATCGCGAGACCGAGGTCGCGGTGCTCGAGACGGCGCGCGGCGGGATCTTGCGGCGCGGTCTCGCCGTGGAGGAAGCGTGCGGCGCGCTGGTGACGAACGTCACGGCGGATCACCTCGGGCACTACGGCGTGATGGATGTGCCGACGATGGCGCGCGTGAAAGGAGTAGTCGGCGACGTCGTGGTCCCTGACGGGCGCGTCGTCTTGAACGCGGAGGATCCCGAGCTCGTCGCGCTTGCGAAGTCGTACCGCGCGCCCGTCGCGTTCTTCTCGCTCGACCCGCGCGCCCCTGCGCTCGTGGCGCACATGGCGCGCGGCGGTGACGCCTGGTTCCTTCGCGACGATGCGCTCGTGCGATCGACGCGCGACGGGGAGCGCGTCCTGGCGAAGGTCGACGAAGTGCCGATCGCGTACGGCGGCGCGGCGCGCTTCAACCTCGCCAACGCGCTCGGAGCGTCGGCGCTGGCCTCGACCATGGGCTTCGCGGAGGACGCGATCGTCGACGGGCTTCGTTCGTTCCAGCCGTCGTTCGACGACAACCCGGGGCGGTCGAACCTCGTCGAGCTCGGCGGCGTTCAGATACTCATCGACTTCGCGCACAACCCCGACGGGCTCACGAACGTCTTCGCGCTCGTGGCGAAGCTCCGCGTGCCCGCCGGGCGGCTGGCGATCCTCTGCGGCTACGGCGGCGATCGAAGCGACGACAGCGTGCGCGCGTCGGCGCGCCTGATCCGCGAGCAGCAGCCGGCGCTCGTCGTTCTCCGCGATCTTGCGGGGTATCAGCGCGGCCGGAAGGAAGGGGAGATGCGCGCGCTCTTCCGCGCCGAGCTCGTCGCAAGCGGCCTCCGTGACGCCGACATCGAAGATGCGGCGAGCGAAGTCGCCTCTCTCCGTCGCGCGCTCGGGTGGAGTAAACCGGGCGACATGATCGTGATCCTCGCCCACCTCGAGTCCGCCGGAGTGCGCGCGCTCCTGGGGGTGCCGGCCTCGTGAACGGGCTCCTCTTCGCGGATCTCGCGCGCGCCTCGGATCGCCTCGCGCGAACGCGATCGCGGCTCGAGAAGAAGGCCATCCTGGTGGAGCTCCTCGGTCGCACGCCGGCGAGCGAGATCGCCGCGGCGGTAGGCTGGCTCGTCGCCGAGCCGCTGTGCGGGCCGCTCGGGATCGGGCCATCACAGCTCTCCACGCTGTCGGAGACGCCGGCCGCGAAGAGCGCGTCGGTGACGCTGGGGGCCGTGGAGGACGCGCTGGATCCTGCGGCTACCGGCGAAAGGGACGAGAGGCTCGCGCGCGTCGCGTCACTGTTCGCGCAGCTCACCGACGGCGAGCGCTCCCTCCTGTTCGGCGCGCTCACCGGCTCGCTTCGGCAGGGGAGCCTCGGCGGCGTGATGATCCCAGCGCTCGCGGCGCTCGCCAACCAGACCGATGCGGTCGTGCGTCGGGCCGTGATGGTGAAGGGATCGATCGCGCGGGCAGCCGATGCGCTGCTCGGCGATGCGCGCGATCCGTCGCCCCCGTCGTCGCTCGAGCTGTTTCACCCCGTCACGCCGATGCTCGCGCTCCACGCCGACTCGATCCAGGACGCGCTCCTCGGGATCGCCGACGCGCAGGTGGAGTGGAAGGTCGACGGCGTTCGCGCGCAGGTCCACAAGCTGGGCGCGCGCGTCGCGATCTTCTCTCGCCAGGGGAACGACATCACCGACGGCTGCGCGCCGCTACTTGCTGCGTTGCGGGCGCTCGACGCCGAGAGCGCCGTCCTCGACGGCGAAGTGGTGCTCGTCGGGCCCGACGGAAAGCCGCGCGCGTTCCAGGACTCCTTCTCGGCCGTGGCCTCGAAAGGGGAGACGCCGAGAGGCGATCGACTGCGCGCGTTTCTCTTCGACTGCCTGCATCGCGACGGGAACGATCTTCTCGACGAGCCGCTGGCGACGAGGCGCGCGGCGCTCGACGCCATCGCGGCCGACGATCTCCGCGTGCCGTGCCTTCAACACGTGGCGCCTGCGGAGGCCGCGCTCTTCTACGACGAGGCGCGCGCGACGGGCCACGAAGGGGTCATGGTGAAGGACCTCGCCTCGCCGTACCGCTTCGGCGCGCGCGGCGGCGCGTGGCGCAAGGTGAAGCCGTTCGTCACCGTCGATCTCGTCGTGCTCGCGGCCGAGTGGGGGAGCGGACGACGCAAGGGACTGCTGTCGAACTTGCATCTTGGAGCGCGCCGCGCCGACGGAACGTTCTGCATGGTGGGCAAGACGTTCAAGGGTCTCACCGACGTGATGCTGAAGTGGCAGACAGAACGCCTCCTCGAGCTCGCGACGACGCACGAAGGACACGTCGTCCGCGTGCGCCCCGAGCTCGTGGTGGAGATTCGATTCAACGACGTCCAGCGGAGCCCGCGCTATCCCGGCGGCGTCGCCCTCCGATTCGCGCGCGTCGTTCGGTACCGCGAAGACAAGCGCGCAGCGGAGGCGGAGACGATCGACGCGCTCATCGCGCTCGGGCCGGGCGACCACGGCACGAGAGCCGACGCGAAGCGCCGCCAGCTCTCGCTTTTCGAAGGGTAAACGCGCGCCGCGCGATGGCGGTTGACCCTCGCCGCGCCTGCCCCCAGAGTCCCCGACGCATGCAGCGGCTCGCCTCCGGAATTCACCGCTTTCGCTCCGAGTACTTCCGCTCGCGCCGTGCGCTCTTCGAGAAGCTCGCCGCCGACGGGCAGCGTCCGGAGACGCTCTTCATCACGTGCAGCGATTCGCGCGTGGTGCCGAACCTCATCACGAGCTCCTCGCCCGGCGAGCTGTTCATCGTCCGGAACGTCGGGAACATCGTCCCCGCCGTCACCCGCGGCGTCATCGGCGGCGTCGCGGCGGCGATCGAGTACGCCGTCGAGGTGCTCAACGTCGGCGCCATCGTCATCTGCGGACACACGCAGTGCGGCGCGATCGACGCCATCGTCCATCCCGAGCGCACGCGCCACTTGAAGTTCGTCTCGCGCTGGCTCGACGAAGCGGGCACCATCCCGCGCATCCTCGAAGAGCGCTACGGCGCGCTCACCCCCGAAGCGCGCCTCGACGCGGCGACGCAGGAGAACGTCCTCACGCAGCTCGAGAACCTCCGCACGTACGACTTCATCGATCGCCGCCTGGAGAAGGGCGACCTCCACATCATGGGATGGATCTTCCGGATCGCGACGGGCGACGTCTTCGAATACGACCCGGTGACCGAGCAGTTCCTCTCCATCGGCGGCGAGAGCGACGAGCCGCTCACGCGCCGTGGCGGGAGCGAGCCGCCTCCGTCGGTGAAGTAGTCGCGCTACGCCTTCTTGCGCGCGGCTAGATACGCGACGGCGACGCCCACCACGACGACCTGAAGAAAGACGCCGACGGCGACCTGACCGAAGAGCATCTCGCCGTTGGCCACGACCATCGCGTCGGCGCCGACGTTCGCGACGCAGGAGATGACGAGCAAGAGCGGCAGGTCGGGGTTGCGATCGGGATCCCGCGCGACGAGCGCCGAGAGGAGCCCGCTGCCGAAGATCAGCCCGCCGAACATCCGCGTGAGCGCGTAGACCGAGGGGCCGATCTGACCGAGCTGGAACACCTTCGCCGCCGCAATGGGGGTGAAGATGCACAGGAGCCCGACCGCGACCTGGAACAGCGCGTTGAGCGAGGCGAGGACGCGGAGGGCCGAGCGCATGGGATACGGAGCCTACGCGCGAAGGACGAGCTCGGATCGCCGACGTGGAATTACGAAACCAGCGATCGAACTGTAAGGAATCGCGCCGGGAGCCCGTCTAGGCGTGCAAGAGCGGGCGACCCGCCTCACACTCAGGAGTAGAGCCATGACGAAATCGAAGACGAACCAGACTGCGCCGAAGCCCCCCCAGTCGTGCCCGTGCGGCCCCGGGTGCCTGTGCTCGCCGTGCACGTGCGGTCCTTCCTGCGGGTGCACCAAGGCGCGCGGTCGGACGAAGTAGCCCCGATGGACGCGCGCGCGCTCCTCGACGTGCTCACGCCTGAGCGCGCGCGCTTCGTCAGCCTCGCCCGAAGCCGCGTCGCGACCGCGGCCGACGCGGAAGACATCGTGCAACGCGCGATGCTGCGCGCGAGCGATCGCGCGTCTTCGCTCGATGACCCGGCCCGCGCGCGCGCGTGGTTCCATCGCATCCTCCGCAACGCGATCGCCGACCATCATCGCTCACGCGCTGGCGATCCGATGCGATCGCCCTCGACCGCGGACCCGGCCGATCTCGCCGACGAACGAACCGAAGGCACGGCGCCGACGCCGTGCGCCTGCGCGACGCATCTCCTCGAAGAGCTTCGCCCCGCGTACGCCGAAGCTCTCCGGCGCATCGACGTCCTCGGCGAAGAACCGAACGCCGTCGCCGCCGCGCTGGGCATCTCGACGAGCAACCTCCACGTCCGACTTCATCGCGCGCGTCGCGCGTTGCAAGAGCGCGTACGCGGTCACTGCGGTGTGACGTCGCTACGCCCGTGCCTCGACTGCACGTGCGATGCGAGTCACAGATGCGCGCACGACTGAATCAGCTGGTGCAGAAGAAGCGCGCGATGTCTTCGAACTGCGTGACCGGATCGCCCGCGCCGACGCAGAACGCGGTGACCGCGAAGGGGCCCCCGTCTACCGCCTCCGTCGCCAAGCAAGCATTCGCGGCGACCGTGTATGAATTGCATACGCTGTTCGTGGCGGCCGTCGCCGTACACGCGACGAACGCCGCGTGCGACGGCTCGTCGGTGACCGCGCAGTTCGGATTGCACTGAACCTCGGCGCATTCCCACGCCCTCTGGATCGCCATCGCGCAGCCGACGCCCGCGTCCGTGGGGTCGGCCAGCTCGATGCAACCGGCGAGGTTCGGGACGGTGATCGATCCGACGATCGCGGGACCGTACGTGCCGGCGTCGTTCCCCTCGGGCGTCAGGAGGCACGCGCTGCACGTGGCCGGGACGCCGCCGTCTTCCGCGGCGTTCTGCGCGGCGAAGTTCACGCACGCATCGAGCGTCGAAGCGTCGCCGATGCAGGCTTGCGCCAGCGCGAGATCCTGACTGTCGTTCGAGCAGTCGAACGTCTGCGCGTGCGCGGGAACATACGCCTTCGGCGCGAAGGCGAGCCCCGTCGGCACGCACCCCGGATTCGCATCGGCTGCATCGACGCCGGGGTTCGCATCGACTTGCGGCGCGGCGTCGGTTGCGTCGGTGCCGGTATCGGTCCCCGCGTCCTCGCTCTGCGGAACGTTCGAGTCGGGCTGGGTGGCGTCGTTGATCGACGCGTCGACCGCCGGCGCAGCGTTGTCGTCGCCGACGCAGCTCGCGAGACCGCCTATCGCCAGCGCGGCTCCGACGCAGGTCATGGTCGCGCACGTCACTCCATCGCGCAGGCGCATGAGTCGACTCCTCCCCCTGAGCTCGAGAGCGTATATCGTCGCAACGCCGATGGCGACGATCCTGGTGCTCACCCACCCGCACGATCTCTTTCGATCGCGCCCCTTCCTGGTGCACGCGCTCTTCCCGCACTGGACCGACATGGGACACCGCGTCGTCGTGCACGAAGGGACCACTAACCTCCCCGGCGCCGACGCCGTGCTCCTTCACGTCGACCGCACGCTCGTCGCCGACGACTACATCGACGCACTCCGTGGCTACCGCGTGGCCATCAACGGCGCGACGCGCGACATCGGCAAGCGCGCCATCAGCGCGAACCTCGTCGGCCCGTACGACGACTACCGCGGCCCGGTCATCGTGAAGACGAACGCCAACGCCGGCGGCATCCCCGAGCGCCTTCACGAAGAGATCGCGCGACGCAAAGGCGAGCCCCTGGGACCGCCCGTTCGCTACATGACCGAGCGCTATCCGGTCTTCGCGTCCATCGCCGCCGTCCCCGCCGCGCTACGCCTCGATCCCGATCTCGTGATCGAGAAGTTCCTCCCCGAGCGCGGCGATGGGGGATACCACTCGCGCCACTGGCTCTTCCTCGGCGATCGCGACCGATGCCATCGGTTGCTCGGTCCGCACCCCGTCGTGAAAGGGGGAGACATGATCCAGCGGGAGCCGGTGCCGATCCCAGACGAGATGCGCGCCGCGCGAGCGCGGCTGGGGTTCGACTACGGGAAGTTCGACTTCGTCTTGCACGAAGGGACGCCGGTGCTCCTCGACGTGAATCGCACGCCGACGCTTCCCGCGAACCTGAGCGCGCCGGTGAAAGCGGCGATGGGCGAGCTGTCGAAGGGGATCGACGCGCTCCTGCTCAGCGCTTCCGCCAGGTGATGGTGGGGCACCGATCCCCGAGCTCGTAGCGCGGCGTGTGCACGGCGCGATCGCAGAGTCCGGCGTCGCGCGCGATCGCATCGAGCTCGTCGATCGAAGCGAAGGCGTACGTCGTCGGCGAGTCGCGGTAGACGTCGATCGTGGAGAGCGCTTCGGGGTTCCATCCCAGCTTCGCGAACAACGCGATCGGATCGGAGACCATCTCCCGCCAGGCGTCCCACGTGTCTGCCAGGCGAACGGCGTGATCGGGCGGCGCGCTGAGCGCCATGAGCAAGCGCACCTTCAACGCGTTGAGCGAGCCCACGCGACCGCTCGCGAGGTCACTCGCGATCGCGCACACGTCCTCGCGCGACGCCGGCGGCACGAGAGCGCGCGTGACGAAGCGCCCGCCCACGCGGAGGACGCGCGCGACCTCGGTGAAGACCGAAGCGTGCGCGTGCGGATAGGACAGCACCGTGGTCACGGCGTCGCCGAGGACGAGATCGACGCTGCCGGCTTCGAGCGGGAGCGCGCTCCACTCCCCGAGCACGGCCTTCGCCCCCGCCGGTTTTCCGGAGGACGGCCACACGGAGGCGATCATCGTGTCGCAACGATCGACCGCCACGAGCTCCGTTCCGGCGGGCCACGCGAGCGTCGCCAGCTCCGGCGTCACGCCGAGGAGAACCACGCGAGGAGGCGTAACCCACGGCTCGCGCGCGATCGACGCGACGACTGCGACGTCCTCGGGCGAAGGGCGCAGCGGAGGCCCGAGGAGATCCCATCGTCGGGCGTGCGAAGGCCAGGGCCCGCTCATCCGCCGTCAGCCGGTTCGAGCGGGAGCCCCGCGTCGCTCACGCACTCGGGCGGAAGGTAGAACCCCGCTGTGGCGATGGGAAGGGCGCAGGCACGGAACTGGTCGTCGCACGCGGCCGCTCCCGCGTCGGTCGGCAAGTGAGGCGTGCACGCCGAGTCGACCTTCTGCACCGTTTCGTCGCCGGAGAGACTCAACGCCGTGAGTCCGGAGCCTGCGGGCCCGGTTGGTTGGTAGAAATCCGTGGCGCAACTCTCCACCGTCGGCGCGCACGCGCGGCAATAGTCGCTCGCGAGCTGGAGCTGCGCAGCGCTGGCCGGCTGCGACTTCAGCTCAATCGTCACGCACGCCGAGAGCACGGCCGTGCCGGCGTCGCCGCACGTCTGGCCGTTCTGCGCGCACAGAAAGAGCGCGTTGATCGCGGCCGAGGAGAGCGCCGTCGAGACCTTGTCGCAGTCACGCGAGTACGCGGCACTGCATGCGCTGGAGACCGGACAGCTCTGGAAATACCCGCCGAGCGCGCCGCATACTTCCGTCACCGGCGGCGTGGGCGATCCGAAGACGCAGCCGCCTGCGATGGCGCCGAAGAAAATGGCGGCGCTGGCGAAGCCGAGAGTAGCCAGCGCGAGGAGAGAGAGCGTCCGTTTGCGGGGCCGGTGCATGCGTGCGGCAGCATACGCGCGGTGTCGCGAAGGTCGCAGGTGCATTGCGCGTAACTCTTTAGCGCTCCTTCGGGGCGCGTCGTCCTAGGATCGACGCGCGATGACCGATCCCCGGCCGGACCCCGCGACGAGCGCGCCGCTCTCGATCCTGCTCATCGAAGACGAGCCCCAGATGCGCCGCTTCCTGCGCGGATCTCTGGCCACGATCGACTGCAAGCTCACCGAGGCGAGCACCGGCGCCGAGGGGCTGGCCGCGGCAGCGAAGCACGTGCCCGACGTGATCCTCCTCGATCTCGGGCTCCCCGACATCGACGGCTTCGAGGTGACCCGACGTCTTCGCGAGTGGACGAAGGTGCCGATCATCGTCCTCTCCGCGCGCGGGCAGGACGCCGACAAGGTCGCCGCGCTCGACGCGGGCGCCGACGACTACCTCACCAAGCCCTTCAGCCTCCCCGAGCTGCTCGCGCGCATTCGCGTCGCGCAGAGGCACGCCGTGAACGCCGCCGGCAAGGTCGAGAGCGTCTTCGTCGCCTTCGACCTTCGCGTCGACCTCGCCAATCGCGTCGTGACGCTCGGCGAGAGCGAAGTGCGCCTGACGCCGGTCGAGTACAAGCTCCTGGCGACGCTCGTGCGCCACGCGGGGCGCGTGATGACATACCAGCAGCTCCTGAAAGAGGTGTGGGGCCCGCGCTTCGCGACGCAGAAGCAGTACCTCCACGTCTACGTCGGTCACCTGCGGAGCAAGCTCGAACGCGATCCGGCGCGCCCGCGCTTCCTCCTGACCGAGCCCGGCGTGGGCTATCGACTCAAAGCGGAGTGAGGTCGGCCGAAGGGTGCGTCACGCGCGCGGCGAAGGCGCGAGGAGCCGGAGCGTCGCCAGCCCCGTCCGCGCGAGGTCCACCGGCATGCGCAGGTCGTTCATCGTCTGCACGCCGATGATTGCGGCGAGCAAGATCGTCGCGATGGTTCGCGCGTCCATGTCGTCGCGCACTCTCCCCGCCCGCTGATCGGCGCGCACGATCTTGACGAGCCGCGCCACGCTCTCCTCGGCCAGGGCGACGTAGCGCTCGCGGATGGCGGGTGAGCGGGCGCAGGCATCGAGCAGCTGGTGAGGACGGACGCCCCCTTCGCGCATCAGCGGATACTCGTTCATCGCCACCGCGCGAAAGAAGCGCGCCGCGGTCCCTGCGAGCCCAGCGTCTTCGTCGCCCGCGACGCCGAGCACGGCGTCGAGAAACTGCGCGCCGAGGCGCTCCATCACCACTTCGAGGAACGCGTCGCGATCGGCGAAGTGGACGTAGAACGCGCCGCGCGTGAAGCCCGCCCCGTCGCAGATCGCGTCGAGGCTCACGTCGAGTCCCTGCGACGCGAAGAGGGCGATTCCGGCGTCGATCAGCGCGGCGCGCGTCTGCTGCTTGGTCTCTTCGCGGGTCGCCGTCTTTCGTGGGGTCACCCATTTGACATACGGCGCCGTATGTGGGAAAGCAAGGTCACATACGGATGCGTATGTGAACGCGCGCTGCGCGAAAGGAGCCCACGATGTCCTCGATTGCCGCTTCGATTCCGTCGTCTACGCGCACCGTGGAGCCGCGCACCGCCGCTACGGCGCTCACGCTCGACGCGCTGCTCGATCTCGACGTCGACACCCTGGCTTCGCTGTACGCGAACGCGCGGGTCCCCACCCTCGCCGACGTGAAGGGCGACCTCCGCGGGCGCATGCTGGCGACGACCGTCCTCGGGGGCCGTGCGGCCCGCGCGATTCGTTCGTTCGCCTCGTCGACCACGTTTCCCTGGCGCGGCAAGACCTTCATGCCGAAGGACGCGCTCCGCGGCGACGGGATCAACCGCGTGGTGCGCGATCGCTGGCACCTTTACCGCTTCGAGACCTTCATCGGTCGCTCGCGCGCCGGCGACTTCGACGCGCTCCAGCTCGACTACGACAACCCGGACAACCCGTTCTTCATCCGCGCGATCAAGGACGAGATACGCGAGCTCTCGCCCGGCTTGTGGCTCGGGCAGGCCTACGTGCAGCTGCCGCATGGCGCGAACCTCGTCTTGTATTTCGGGTTGGCGCGGTGAAAGCGCTCGTCACGGGCGCGGCCGGGTTCATCGGCTCGCACGTCGTGCGCGCGCTCGTGGAAGATGGACACGAGGTGCGGGCGCTCCATTTGCCGAACGAGGATCTACGGAACCTCCGCGGGCTCGACGTGGAGCGCTTCGCGGGCGACGTGACGGACGCCGCGCGGATGCGCGACGCGGTGAGAGGGCGAGAGCTCGTCTTCCACCTCGCGGCCATCTACGCGCTCTGGGAGCGAACTCCGGGGACGATGCACCGCGTGAACGTCGGCGGAACGCGCGTGGTCCTGGCAGCGGCGCGCCGGGAAGGGGTTCGTCGCGTCGTGCACACCAGCTCGATCGCGCGCTTCGGCGGGCAGGGGCGCAGGTCACGCGCCACTGAAGAGAGCCCCTTCGCGCTCGGCGTCACCGGCGACGTGTACTCGCGCACCAAGAACGACGCGCACGACGCGGCCCTCGAAGCGTCGCGCGATCTCGATGTCACCATCGTCGCCCCCACGGGGCCCATCGGTCCGGGCGACGTCGCGCCGACGCCGACGGGGCGTTTGCTCCTGCGATGCTTGTCGATGCCGGTCGTGGTGGTTCCACGCAGCGTCGTGAACTTCGCCGACGTACGCGACATCGCGCGCGGTCATCTGCTCGCGGCAGCGCACGGGCGTCGCGGCGAGTCGTACCTGCTCGGCCATCGCGATCTCTCGCTCGCGGACCTCGCGCGCACGGCGCTCCAGGTTCTCGGCGTGCGGCGCCCGATCGTCGAAGCGCCGTTCGTCGCCGCGCGCGTAGCGGCACGTGGCGCGCGCGCCTGGGCCGATCGCGTCTCGCATCGGGCGCCGTTGTTCACGCCAGCGTCGGTGGCGATCGCCGAGCGCGGCCTCGCCGCGGACTGCGCGAAGGCCGTGCGCGAGCTGGGAATGCCGCAGACGCCGATCGATCGCGCGCTCCGCGACGCGCTCTCCTGGTTCGCGGAGAACGGCTACGCGGGCCGCCGACTTCGCGGAATCGCGTGAACCGCGATCAGAAGTGAGCCGCGGCTTGCGGTGCCGGCGCGCGAGTCCCGCAGCATCGCGCGACGGCGTTCAACAGCTCGTCGAGGTCGACGGGCTTCTGAAGACACTCGCACTCGACGGGCGGGCCCATCGCCGACACCACCACGATCGGCGTGTCGTCGATCTCGCCGCTCTCCTGCAGCTCCTCGATCACTTCCCAGCCGCTCATCACGGGCATCATCAAGTCCAGCAGCATGCAGTCCGGGTGCACGCGACGCAGCTGCTCCAGCGCCTGCACGCCGTTCTCCGCGCGAACCACGGCGTACCCTTCGTGCTCGAGCAGATCGGACAAGGTCGCGCGAATCTGGGCGTCGTCGTCGACGACGAGAACAGTGCACTCGGTCGCTCTCGTGCTCATCGTTCCTATCCTCCGATCCTGAAGCGCCGCATCCAAAGCTAAGGCTGCGATACGTGCGCGTCAGCCGTGATCGAGCAAGAGCTCGGCGTCGATTACACCTCTTCCGTAGCGCTCCGAAAGCTGAAAGGACGGAGCTGCTTCCGATCCTGCCTGGTCCGACCTAGTCCGCTGCAACTCCCGTGTCATCGCATGCCGCGAAGGGCGCGCATCTTGCGAGGGGACCGTGCCCGAGTCTGCCAGTCGGGCTCACGTTTGTTCAGGAGGCTGGAATGCACATCATCAATTGGCTCGTCGCGGCGATGTTCGCTTGGACGCCCGCTCACGAAGTCGACCGCGCTCGCTTCACGGAGATCGCCAGCGATCTCGCAGCCGTCGTGTACGACCCGGAAGAACAACCTCTCTTCTCTGGTGAAGACGGCCGCGCGAAGACCGCGCTGCTCCTCGCATCGATTGCCGCGCACGAGTCGACGTTTCGTGAGGACGTCGAAAACGGGAAGGCGCGAGGCGACGGAGGCAGCTCGTGGTGCTTCATGCAGTTGCACATCGGAGCTGGCAAAACGGTTGAAGGGTGGACGGGCGGGGAGCTCACATCCGATCGTCGACTCTGTTTCCGAGCGGGACTTCACGTCGCGCGCGAGTCCTTTCGGATGTGCACGGCGTTTCCCGTTAATGAAAAATTGAGCGCCTATGCATCGGGTCAGTGTGGCCGAAGTGCCGTGTCGCGCGCGATGGTGTCACGGCCGATTGCGTACATTCAGCATCACCCCATGAACGATGAGCACTTGGTCTTCGTGGAAAAGAACACGGTCCTCCCGAAGCGCGACCACGAGAAGGCGGAGCTCGCGAAGACCGAGAACTAGCGCTTACCGGCAATCGCTTCGACGAGAGCGCGGTCGCCCTGCAGCGCCACGCGTTGCATGTAGAATGCAAGTCCTCGGCGACCGCCGAGCTCTTCGCCTCCGCCCGCGCGACCCGGGCCTCCGTGCACGAGCGACGGAAGCACGGTGCCGGGCGGAATCGACTGCGACGCGGTCTTCGTGGAGCCGATCGTCACGCGACCGTGAAACGGCGCAATGCCGAGGACGCACGCGCTGACGAAGTCCTTGTCGTCCGAGTACACGCTGGCGACGAGGCCACCGCCGCCGGCCGCGACGAGGCGAGCGGCGTGATCGGCGCTGCCGTCGTACGGCATCACGGTGGTGACGGGGCCGAACACCTCGTGCGAGTGCACCGCGTCGCCCGGCTTGGGGTCGCTTCCGACGAGCAGCGTCGGCTCGAGGAAGAATCCCTTCGAGCCCACGCGCTTTCCGCCGAGCACGATCTTTGCGCACGCCGTGAGGTTCGCGATTCCCGCCTCGACGTCCTTCAACTGCTGCGCGGTCGCCAGCGGCCCCATCGTGAACTCTTCGCGCGCGGGGTCGCCCACCTTGATCGCGAGGAAGCGCTCCTTCAGCTTCTCGACCACGGCGTCGACCTTCGCCGCAGGCACGTACGCGCGACGAATGGCGGTGCACTTCTGCCCGGTCTTCTGCGTGGCGTCGCGCGCGACGTCGGCGACAAAGAGGTTCATCACCTCCGAGTCGTCGTCCACGTCCGGACCGAGGACCGCCGCGTTCAAGCTGTCGGCCTCGACGTTCACGCGCACCGAGTGAGCGAGCACCGACTTGCCGCCGCGGAGCACGACGCCGGTGTTGCTGGAGCCGGTGAATGCGAGCACGTCCTGTCCGCCCACACGATCGAGCAGGTCGCCGGTGCTGCCGCAGATGAAGGAGAGCGCGCCGGCCGGGAGGATCTTCTCCTCGACGAAGATCTGAACGATGCGATGCGCGACGAGCGCGGTGCTCGTGGCCGGCTTGCTCACGACGGGCATCCCGGCGAGGAGCGCGACCGCGGCTTTTTCGGCGAGGCCCCAGGCCGGGAAGTTGAAGGCGTTCACGTGCACGGCGACGCCGTGGCGCGGGACGAAGACGTGCTGACCGAAGAGGCGAGCCGAGCGCCCGAGCTGCGTCGCGTCGCCGTCGACGAGCACGCGCGTGTCGCCGATCTCCTGCGCGAGATCGGCGTATGCGGCGAGCGTGCCCGACGCGCCGTCGATGTCGAACTTGGCGTCGCTGCGGGTGTTGCCGCCGTTGGCGATGGCCAGCGTGATGAGCTCGTCGCGGTGCGCGTGCATCGCGCGCGACATCCCGCGGACCATCTCCCCGCGTGCGGCGAAGCTCATGGCGCGAAGAGCGGGGCCCCCGCGGTCACGCGCGTACGAGAGCGCGGCGCCGAAATCGATCCCCTCGGTCGAGCAGGTCGCGATCGGCTCCTCCGTCGACGGATTCACCAGCGTCGCCGACTTGCCGTTCCCCTTGATGGCATTCCCCGTTACCCAGAGCCCGCCCAGATGACTCGAAAGCTCGATCACGATCGCACCTCTTTGCTCGTCTTCGTCCGCGTCTTCGTCTTCCGCTTGCTCGCGCCGTCGCTCACGACCGCCTGGACCACGCGCTCCACCGCTTCGTCGAGGTCCATGCTCGACGTGTCGATGGCGTGCGCGGCCTGCGCGTACAGATCCTTGCGCGCCTTCAAGAGCGATCTCAGCTCGCTCATGGCGTTCGTGCGATCGCGCATGGGGCGCACGTCGCCTTGGGCGACGACGCGGTCCCAGTGATCGCGTGCGCGCGCCTTCAGCCACAAGGTCAGCGTGCGCTTCTTCAAGAGCGCGAACGTCTCTGCGTCGCTGACGATCGACCCGCCCGTGGCCAGGACCGCGCCGCGGTAGCCGGCATCGTCGAGCAGCTTCTTCAACGTCTCGCGTTCGAGCCGATGGAAGTACGCCTCGCCGTGCATCTCGAAGATCGTTCCCAGGGACATTCCCGCTTCGCGCGCGACGAGCGCATCGAGCTCGACGAACGGGACGCGCAGCCGTTTCGCCACGCGCGCGCCGATCGCGCTCTTCCCGGCGCCACGCAAGCCGAGCAGCGCCACGATGGGCGCGCTCGTCTTCGTCGCGTCCTCGCGCGGCCGGGTCCCTGCGTCAGACAGCAACTTGGCTGCCGTGGTCGAGAGCGCCTCGGCCACGTCTTCGAGGCGCGCCACCGAGATGTTCCCTTCGCCCGTCTCCAGTTGCGCCAGGAACCGCTCGCTCACGCCCGCCCGCTCGCCGAGCTGCTTCATGGTGAGGCCGTGCTCGCTCCGGCGCGCGCGCACCGCGGCTCCGAGGCTCCGTAGGAGCTCTCCGCGGCGACCGTGGGCAGCGCGCGGCTCGTCTGCACTATATTGCGCCGTACTCAATGCGGGGAGCACTATACTACTTGCTGGTCGCCGTGTCTCGTCGTACGAAGTGGATCGCATGGGCGCACACGAGAACACGGACCGCGTAGAACCCGTTCGCTTCGAAACGCATCCCGATCGCTACCGCCACTGGCGCGTCGAGTACGCCGGCGCCGTCGCGAAGATCGTGATGGATGTGAAGGAAGACGGCGGCCTCCGCCCCGGCTACCCGCTGAAGCTCAACTCGTACGACCTGGGCGTCGACATCGAGCTGGCCGACGCCATCAGTCGCATCCGCTTCGAGCACCCCGAGGTGAAGACGGTCGTCTTCTCCAGCGCGAAGGACCGCATCTTCTGCTCGGGGGCGAACATCTACATGCTCGGCTCCTCGACGCACGCCTTCAAGGTGAACTTCTGCAAGTACACGAACGAGACGCGCCTCGGGCTCGAAGAGATGAGCGCCGAGTCCGGTATCCCGTGCCTCGCGGCGTTGAACGGGACGGCGTCGGGCGGCGGGTACGAGCTGGCGATTGCGTGCGACGAGATCGTGCTGGCGGACGACGGCTCGAGCGCCGTCAGCTTGCCAGAGGCGCCGCTGCTCGGCGTGCTTCCGGGGACCGGCGGGCTCACGCGCTTGGTCGACAAGCGGAAGGTGCGTCGCGATCTGGCTGACGTGTTCTCGACGGTGGCCGAAGGGATCCGCGGGAAGCGCGCGGTCGACTGGCACGTGATCGACGAGGCGCCGCCGAAGGCGAAGTTCGACGACGCGGTGAAGCGTCGGGTGGACGCGATGGTGGCGCGCTCGAAGCGGAAGGCGTTCAAGCCGATCACGCTCGCGCCGCTCGAAGCGAAGCGATCCGAGGCGCGTGTAGAGTACAGGTACGTCACGCTGGAGCTCGACGCCGCCGGGCGACGCGCGACCATCACCGTGCGCGCCCCTTCGTCGCCGGAGCCGCAGACTCCGGAAGCGCTCGCCGACGCGGGGTCGAACGCCTGGGCGATTCGCGCGTTCCGCGAGCTCGACGATGCGCTGCTCGACCTGCGGTTCAATCAGCCGTCCATCGGCGTCGTCGCGCTGAAGACGACGGGCGACGCGGCCGCGGTCCTCGCGGTCGACGCGATGCTCTCCAAGCACAAGGACGACGGGCTCGTTCGCGAGGTCACGCTCCTCATGCGTCGCGTGTTGAAGCGGCTCGACATGACCGCGAAGAGCTTCTTCGCGCTGGTGGAGCCGGGCTCGTGCTTCGCCGGATCGTTGCTCGAGCTCGCGCTCGCGGCCGACCGCATCTACATGCTCGAGGCCGACGGCGTCGCGGTTCACACTTCGGCGCTCAACGCCGGTCCGTTCCCGATGGGCAACGGGCTCACGCGCCTTCAGACGCGCTTTCTCCGCGAGCCCGAGCGCGTCTCGCGCGTGCTCGAGATGACGGGCGCGATCGACACGAGCGCGGCGATGAAGGCCGGCCTCGTCACGCTGGCGCCCGACGACATCGATTGGGACGACGAGATCCGGATCGCGTTCGAAGAGCGCGTGAGCATGTCGCCCGACGCGATGACCGGAATGGAAGCGAACCTCCGCTTCGCCGGCCCCGAGACGATGGAGACCAAGATCTTCGGTCGCCTCACCGCCTGGCAGAACTGGATCTTCCAGCGCCCCAACGCCGTCGGCGAGCGTGGCGCTCTGACCCTTTACGGAAAGCCCGAACGCCCCGAGTTCGATTGGCGCCGGACTTAGTGAAAGCTTTCGGCTGGGGGGTCCGGGGTGGAGCGGCTGCGCTCCCCCCGGGGTGCAAGATGTCGACATTGATGCCGCAGCGGAGCCCGTAGGCGGAGCGAGGCTCAGGGTCACCGGGCCCCGGGCAGAAAAAAAGAACAACCATGTCCACTGTCGTCACCAACGAACGCATTCCGAACAACGTCGGCCTGTCAGAAGACAAGAAGCTTCAGCGGGCGCTCGAGGCGTGGCAGCCGAACTTCATCAGCTGGTGGAAAGAGATGGGGCCCATGGGGTTCCAGCAGGACGACGTGTTCCTGCGAACCGCCATCAGCGTCGAGTCGGACGGCTGGGCGAACTTCGATTACGTGAAGATGCCCGACTACCGCTGGGGGATCTTCCTCGCGGACGCGGTGCCGAATCGAACGATCGGCTTCGGCGACTGCTTCGGCGAACCGGTCTGGCAGCAAGTCCCGGGCGAGCATCGCAACGCGCTCCGCAGGCTCATCGTCACGCAAGGCGACACGGAGCCGGCGAGCGTCGAGCAGCAGCGACTCCTCGGTCACTCGTGCCCGAGCGTTTACGATCTCCGCAACCTCTTCCAGGTGAACGTCGAAGAGGGGCGCCACTTGTGGGCGATGGTGTACTTGCTCCAGTCGTACTTCGGTCGTGACGGACGCGAAGAGGCCGAGGCCCTCCTCGAGCGTCGCAGCGGCGACGAGAACAAGCCGCGCATCCTCGGCGCGTTCAACGAGCCGTGCAGCGNNTCACCGACCGCGACGGCAAGTTCCAGCTGCTCGCGCTGGCCGAGAGCGCGTTCGATCCGCTCTCGCGTACGACGCGCTTCATGCTCACCGAAGAAGCGCACCACATGTTCGTGGGCGAGACCGGCGTGCTCCGCGTGCTCGATCGCACGGCGTTCATGATGAAGGAGCACAAGGTCGATCATCCGGACGACGTGCGGAAGCTCGGCGTCATCGATCTGCCGACGATGCAGCGTTACTTGAACCTCTGGTACTCGCTCTCGCTCGATCTGTTCGGCGGAGAAATCAGCTCGAACGCGGCGACGTTCTTCTCCACGGGCCTGAAGGGGCGCGCGAAGGAAGAGCAGTACGAAGACCACCGCGCGCTCGACGGCTCGTACGGAATGGACGTGCCGAAGGACGGTGCGTTCTCACGCGACGAGGTTCCGCTCCGCAACGCGATGAACGAGGTGCTGCGCGACGAGTACGTCGCCGACTGCCAGCGCGGCCTCGACAAGTGGAACCGGACGATCGCGTCGCACGGCGTGAGCTTCGAGTTGAAGCTCCCGAGCCGCCGCTTTCACCGGCACGTCGGCATCTACTCCGACGTGCACGCCGACATGAGCGGCAACCTGATCACGAAGGAGCAGTTCGAGGCGAAGCGCGCCGAGTGGCTCCCGAGCGAGGCCGACAAGGCGTACATCAAGAGCCTGATGCAGAAGCCCGTTTGGGATCCGAAGCAGATGGCCAATTGGATCGCCGCGCCGAAGCAGGGGATCAAGGGGCGGCCGGTCGACTTCGAGTACGTGCGCCACGATCAGGCGTAACGAGACGCCGTCATCCAGAGGAGCGCAGCGACGAAGGATCCCTCCGTCCGCGACGTGCGCTCAGCTCTCGCGTAGCGCCTGCTCGACGAGCGCCTTGTCCTCGGCAAGGCGGCGCTCTTCTTCCGGCGTGCGCGTGCGGCGCTGGATCTTGGCGACCGGCTCGGGCGCGCGCGCGGGCTTGCTGCCGAAGAGGCGCGCGAGGAGACCCTTGGTCTCTTCGATCGGGAAGACGCCGTCGACGAGCGACTCGGGGTGAATCGACAGCGCTTCCATGAGGCGCGTGTTCGAGTCGACCCACGGGAGCGCCTCGTCGAACGCTTCGCGTTGCGTCGTCTCGAGGTGACGGCGCGCGTTCGCCGGCTTCAGATCGTGGAGCCGGACGAAGAGCGCGAGCGCGGTCGCGTGCGAAGCGACATCGAGGAACGTGGAGCGATGCGCGCGAAGGCCGCCGCAGGACTTGGTGTAGACGCATGCGCCGCTCGTCAGGAGCACGCCGAAGCCGCACATCGCCGCGGCGACTTCGGAGAGCGCGCCGTGGTGCGCGCCGTCGGGTTGCTCGCCCGCTTCGCCGAGCACGATCCCGCCGAGGCTGCGCGCGAGGGACGACGCGAGGATGATCGGATCGCCGACGTCGCGCGCGGAGACGATCACGCGGTACGCCCCTTCGCCGCGCATGAGAGCTTCGCCGATGGGGCCCTTCGCTTCACCGCCGCCGCCGTCGCCGCATCCGCCCGTTCCGCACGAGCCGCCCCCGCCGCCGCCCGCGTCGGGATCGACGAACGCCAGCTCGAGATCGAGATTCGGCGCGACGGGCGCGTACGTGAGCATCCGCCGAAGGAGCGCGCCGACGCCTTCGGGCGAAGGGGTGAAGGCGTCCGGGAAGAACTCGCCGTTCGGTTCGACGAGAAGCGGCGTTCCGATGGCATCGCCGTGCTCGGCGCGGAGGCGCGCGTAGCGAGAGACGAGCCAGCGGAGGTCGTCGGCGTTCAGAGGCTCCATGGGACTACTCTAGCGCGGAGCGCCGCGAGGGCGAGCCGCCGAGCGCGGGAATGGGGGACGCATGCTGTTCATGGTCATCGAGCGCTTCAAGAACCGCGACGCGAAGCCCATCTACGCGCGCCTGAGAGAGAAGGGGCGCATGATGCCCGAGGGGCTTCGCTACGTCGGAAGCTGGATCGAGGACGGGTTCGACCGCTGCTTCCAGGTGATGGAGTGCCATGACGAGAAGCTGCTCCACGAGTGGGCCGATCGATGGCGCGACCTCATGGACTTCGAGTTCATTCCAGTCATGACGTCCGATGCCGCGCGCGCACTAGCGGGGGGTGGCTGACGTCGCGACGTCGGCTTCGGCGAGCTTCGCGACGTGTGCCAGCACGCGCGTGTGGATGGCGTGGATGACGGCGTCGCCCCAGATGCGCCAGTACGCCTCCGGCTCCATGTGAACGCGGTACCAGGTGCGCCCGATGAGGCGCGTGCCTCCATCGGCAAGCGGCTCCAGCACGAACTGCCCGCGCGTCGACTGGAGGTACCCATCGAGGTGCGGCGGGCGCGGCCCCGCGTAGAGCGTCGCCTCCTTCATCGGATCGGGCTGTGACTCCACGCGGAAGGAGAGCTCGCGTCCCGGCGACCACACCTCGATCGGCTCGACGAACGCGCCGGTCGTGAACTCGCACCGGCGAATCGCGCCCACGCCTTCGCCGTCGATCGTGGCCGCGAGCGGCGCGGCGATCCCCACGCGGAAGATCGCCTCCGTCGGCGCGGGGAGGGGCGGGAAGGCGATCACGCGCTTCCACACCACGTCCGGCGGCGCATGCACGATGACCGAGCTCTCGATAGGAAGCGCCGCCTCGCGCGGCGGCGGGCTCGCGCCGTTCACGACGAACGCGAGCGGCAGCATCACGAGCCCCGAGCCCATCGCGTGCGAAGGCATCGTTGGCGTCTTCGCCAGGTTGTAGGCGAGCAGCGTCCCCAGCAGCGCCTCTCCGAAGAACAACGGCGTGAGCATCACGATGCAGCCGAACCCTTCGAGCGCCGAGAGACCGAGCACCACGACCCCGACGACGAACGTCGTGAACGTCACGAGCATCGCGCCACCGCCCGTCGGCTGCCGGCACATGCGGCAATAGACCGACGTCGACACGAAGCCGGCGACCACCGGTGTCGCCACCATGAGCGGCCATCCGTAGCTCTTGAGGAGGCCCACCGAGATCCCCATCGCGGCCAGAGCGATCGCGTCGCCGGCCAGTGTGCCTGCCGCGGTCGCCAGGAGCCGTCGCTTCGCCGGACTCGCGCCCGGCTCTTCGAGACTCACGTCGATCGCCTTGCCGCTGCGGAACGGCCCCGCGTCGTCTTCGAACGTCTTCGGCGCAGTCTCTCGCGTCGGCGCCATCGCCAGGGCGGCGAAGAAGAGGAACTTCACGAACGGCGCGAAGAAGAGGATCGCGAGGAGCCCAGACATCCCCGCGTCGCGCAGGCGGCGAATCGTGAGTGCAACGCCGACGACGATGAACGGGAGCGCGCAGGCGACGACCGTCAGCCAGTAGCCGGTCGCCTCGGGCGCGGCGCCGTTCCCCCATTGTCCGCCTTGCGCGCTCGGCAGCGAGAAGAGCGGCGCGCCCGCCGGGACGAGATAGAAGAGGAGCGAGAAGGGGCGGTCGTAGATGAGCGACGCGAGGAAATCGACGAGCACCTTCGCGGCGACGAGCGAGACGCCCGCGATCAGAAAGCTGCGACGACCGAGCGGCTTCGCGAGCGAGAGCATCGCGCGCAGCATACGCCGCGCGCTCGCGTCCTTTCGTGGCTTACGACTTCGACGACGATCGCTTGCGACGTCGCACGAGGCGCGTCACGACGAGCCCGATCATTCCGGCGACGATGCCGAAGCGAGCTCCGGTCCCTTCGCTCGACTCCGACGAGGCCACGCAGCCGTGCGTCGCGCCGCCGCCGAGCGGAGCGCCCGCGCTCGACGTCCCCGTCACGGGTGCGGCTTCCGACGGCGAGCCGGTGCCGACGACGTTGCAGTTGTTGTAGATCGGGCACTGCAGGTTGATCGCCGTCGTCACGTTGCGGATGTTCGAGAGCTCAGACTGATCGGCCGACGCCTGTAGGACGAAGTCGGCGGTCATCGCTGCGTGCGAGATGTCGCTCCGCATCCGCGTGACGCGGACGTTCGGCCCGGTCATCCCCGCGAACAGATCGTTCACGTCGTCCGTACGCACTTCTTCGGCCGTCTCGGTGACGCCGCCGTCCGTGGAGCCCGCGTCGGGATCGCCCACGGGGAGGTAGTCCGAAGCGGGATCGGCGACCGGATACCCGCCGCCGAAGCCGCCACCGCCGTAGTACTGGCCACCGCTCAAGATGACGTTCGTGATCAGCTCTTCGCTGAGGCCGAGCGAGCTCTCGATCTCCCACCCTTTGCCCGCGAGCTTCGCTTCGTTCTGCGCGCGGAGCGTCGTGTAGTTGCTCGAGCTGACGCTCCAGTCCCAGATGAGGGAGCTGTCTTCGATATGGTAGAACGGGAAATTCTGAGGCTCATAACGCCCATCGCTCACGACCCAGATCGTGATGCCGACCGTCGCGCCCGTTCCGATGGCCGCCATGCGTAGCGGGAGCGAGAGTGCGGCGCCCGGTGACGTCACGCGCACCGGCCGCATCGCCTGAACGCCGGCGTTCGGGAGGAGCTTCATCGCCAGGAAGTCGAACCCTTCCTTCACGTACTCGTCGATCACGGGCAGCACGTTCGCCGGGATGTTGAACCCGTTCTGCGTGAGCCAGGCGTTGAGTGCGCTCGAGTCCGTCGCGTGGAGCTGGACGGTCGCGTACGGGCCGACGTTCTCCTGCTTCGTCACGATCACCGAGGCGCCGCCATCCTCCGAGGCCGAAAGTGACGGCGGAGCGAACCCCGAGCCGCCGTTCGTCCCCCCATAGCAATCGGGGGGAGGCGGCGGGCAGTTCTGCGCGGGAGGGACGATCTGCGTGGCCGTCACCGCGTCGACCGAGTCGAAGAGGACATCGGCGCTGAGACCGACATCGACCGTGCCGTGAATCGGGAGCACCCAGGCGAACGACGTCGGGCTCCCGGCGTAGCGAATCTGATCGTAGAGCGTGGTCTGCTTCGGCGAGACCGAGAGGAGCATGCGCTCGTCGGTGATGTCCGAAGCGGTCTGCGTGGGCGGATGGAAGCAGCCACCGCACGCGGCGGCCTGCCGTTCTCCGATGAGCGTGAGCGCCGACGTTGCCACTGCGAGCCCCAACACGAGCACTGATCGACGCATGACGTCCTCCGTCGGTCCGCGTGAGCACACGACCGCCAACCTTGGGACTGCATCGGGCGAGCCAGACTGTCTGGAAAACAAAAAGCGGCGCAATTCGAGGGGATCGCGCGTTGACGCGGTCCGGGTGCGCCGCCGACACTGACATGCGCGGCCGGTCGTTGCTCACGTTGGCACAGCGGCCGAGGGCGATAGCGCCTATTCCTGGTGGAGCGAGGCTTGCGTGAAGACGAAGCGATGAGGAGGGTTTTCGCGCTCGCGCTGGCCGTGGCCTGCGGCTCCTGTCGAACCGTCGACCCGACGGCGATCGTCGTCGGAATTCAGAGCGATCCCATGGGGGGCGTGATGTCGGCGCTCCACATCGTGATTCGCGCGGACGGCGCGGTGATCGACGACGAGGTCGTGAAGCCTCCGCGCGGGTCGCGCGTCGGGTTTCCGCAGCCGTGGGAGAAGATGCTCTCGGGGGTCGGCAAGGGGACCGCGCTGGTCGAGGTCGCGATCGACGCCATCGGCGATCCGAACGCCGCGCCGCTCTTCACGCGACTCGCGTCGACACACTTCGTCCCCGGCCGCGAAGCGCTCCTCCGGATTCCGCTCGAGTCGCGTTGCATCGTCTACCCCGCGACCCCGCGCGGAAACAGCAAGGTGCCGGGGCCGCTGAGCGGACCTGCCTGTACGCAGCCTGCGACGTGTATCTCGGGGACTTGTCAGTCGCGTGAGGTGCCTGCCGCTCGACTCGAGGCGTACGCCAAGAACTGGCCGACGAATGCGCCCGATCGCTGCAAGCCGCAGAACGGCGGCCCTCCCGCTCTCCAGCTCGGAACCGGACAGTCGTACTACTTGCCACTCGCGAAAGACCAGGTGCTCCAAGCCGAGGCCGGCTCGCAAGGCGGTCATCACATCTGGATCGCGACGCGCATGAAGAACATGAAGCAAGCGGGGACGACGACCAAGATCGTGGGAGTGCAACCCGGTACGGGGACGACGATCCCTCCGACGACGCTCGCCTTCACCTATGCTCCCGACGAAGGGGGCTTCTGCAAGCTCTTCGGAATTCGATACCAGCTCGACAACGAGGGGATTGATTACAAACAATTCCTCGGCAAGCCGCTGGACGTCACGGTCACGACGACCGATCCGTCCGGCACCACCATCTCTGCGACCGCGCGCGTGCAGATCGCTCCAACGCTGATCAATCCATGAAAACCAAGGATCCTTCTCTCGGTGCGCTCGTCGCGCTCCTCGTTGCTGCGGCGTCGCCGGTCGGCTGTCAGAAGAGCTCCTCGACGACCTCCGCACCCGCGCACGAGTGGCAGCTCCTCGCGAGCGAGCTGCCGTCGGCGTTGCTCTCCGTGAGCGGGCGCTCGGCGAGCGACGTCTTCGCGGTCGGAGCGGACAAGGGGCACGGTCCGCTCGTTCTCCACTTCGATGGGAAGGCGTGGGCCGAGCTTCCTACGGGGCAGAGCGGCGATCTGTGGTGGGTTCAAGCGCTGGCGAACGGCCCGGTCTTCATGGCCGGCGCGAACTCGACGGTGCTGCGCTACGACGGTCGACGCTTCGAGCGCATGAAGACGCCGGGGCTCGGACGGCAGACCATCTATGGAGTCTGGGCGACCGACGCGGAGAATTTCTACGCGGTGGGGAGCGCGGCCGGTCGAAACGGATTCGTCTGGCACTACCACGCAGGGGTCTTCGACGATGAAACGATCCCGCTCGACGTGCCGCGGACCGCCGGGGGCGAAGTGCCCGGCTTCTTCAAGGTGTTCGGGTTGGGCGACGAAGTCTGGGTCGTCGGCGCAGCCGGCGCGATCTTGCACCGCAAAGGGGCGGCGCCGTTCACGGTGGTGCCGACGACCACGAAGGACACGCTCTTCACGGTGCACGGGACGGGGGATCGATTGGTCGCGGTCGGTGGCGGCGGCAACGGTGTGTTGTTCGACGGCGCCGGGGTCGCGTTCCACGATGCGTCACCGCCCGCGGCCGGCCTCCTTCAAGGGATCTTCACGACGACCAAAGGCGACTGGACCAGCGGAGAGCGCGGATCGATCTACACGCGCGAGCCGGGCGGCGCGTTCAAGGCGGTCGATCACGGACTCACCTTGCCGGTGACGTCGTCGCTCCACTCCATCTTCGTCGACGCGTCGGGGGGCGTCTGGTCGGCGGGGGGCAACGTGCTCAATCCGTCGCTCGACAACGGGATGCTGGTGCACTTCGGCGATCACGTTCCACCCGTCGTCATCGATGAAGGCGAGGCGAAGGTCGACGGTGGCGCGCCGATCGCGTGCTCCGCGGCCGTCGTCGCGGCCGGGAAGAATGGGTCGATTGCGCGTCGCTGGGACGAGCAGGCGCTCGCCGCGATTCGCCTCGATCTGCCGCGACCCACGGTTCACGCGCGCAATCTGTTTCATGTGTCCGCGGCGATGTGGGACGCGTGGGCCGGCTACGACACCAAGGCGAGCGGCGTCTTCGTTCGCGAGCGACACACCGCCGACGACGTCGACAAAGCGCGTCGCGCGGCGATCAGCTACGCGGCCTACGACGTCCTCGCGCACCGCTACGCCAAAGCCGTCGGCGGCGCGACGACGCTCGCCTGCTTGCGCGCGGTGATGACCGATCTCGGCTACGACCCGGCCGACACGCACGACACGGGAGACGATCCCGTCGCGTTCGGAAATCGGGTCGGTCACACGGTCATCGCGAAGACCGCGAACGACGGATCGAACGAAGCGAACGACTACGCGGACACGACCGGCTTCTCTTCACCGAACCCGCCATGCGTCTACGACGCGGTGGGGGCGCCGTTGAAAGAGGAGGATCACTGGCAGCCGCTCAACTTGTCGGTCGCGGCCACGCAGAACGGGATCATCTTGCCGGCGGGCGTGCAGGGGTACATCGGCGCGCAATGGGGAAGCGTGCGCCCCTTCGCGATGACGCCGGTCGCGGGCGGCGTGCCGTGGCACGACCCGGGACCCGTTCCGAAGATCGGCCCGGCGATGAACGACTGGCTCGTCGAGGTGATCCGGAAGACGGCCTCGGTCGATCCGTCGGACGCGACGACGATGGACATTTCACCGGGCGCCTTCGGTCACAACTCGCTCGGCGCGAACGACGGCAAGGGGTGGGCGAAGAACCCGGTGACCGGCGAGCCGTACACGCCGCAGGTGGTGAAGCTCGGAGACTTCGCGCGCGTGATGGCGGAGTTCTGGGCCGACGGACCGAAGTCGGAGACGCCGCCCGGGCACTGGAACACGATCGCGAACTGGGTGGCCGACTCGCCCGGGTTCAAGCGGCAGCTGTTCGGAAAGGGGGCGTCGCTCGACCCGCTCGCGTGGGACGTGCACGTCTATCTCGCGCTCAACGGTGCGGTGCACGACGCGGCGATCACCGCGTGGGGCATCAAGCGCATCGACACCACCGTGCGACCGATCTCGCTCATTCGATGGCAAGGCGCGAAGGGGCAGTCGTCGGATCCGAAGGGCCCTTCGTACGATCCGCAGGGGTTGCCGCTGGTGCCGGGGTTGATCGAGATCGTCACCAGAGAGAGCAGCGCGCCCGGCGAGCGGCACGCGCAGCTGGCGCATTTCGTGGGGCAGGTCGCGGTGCGGAACTGGCGCGGTGAGCCGGGGGATCGCGCGAATCAGGTCGCGGGCGTCGGATGGGTTCGCGCGTCCGAGTGGATCACGTACCAGCGGCGCACGTTCGTGACGCCGGCGTTCCCCGCGTTCATCTCGGGCCACAGCACGTTCAGCCGCTCGGCGGCCGAGGTGCTGACGACGCTGACCGGTAGCCCGTACTTCCCCGGCGGGCTCGGCGAGTTCGTCGCGCCGAAGGACACGTTCCTCACCTTCGAGAAGGGGCCGACGACCGACGTCAGGTTGCAGTGGGCGTCGTATTACGACGCGTCGGACGAAGCCGGGCAGTCGCGCTTGTGGGGGAGCATCCACATTCCGCCCGACGACTTCGCGGGACGGCGACTCGGGCATCAGATCGGGCTCGACGCCGTGGCGCTGGCGTCGAAGTACTTCGACGGGGCGAAGGGGATCGGCGTGCGGGAGTGAACGCGCGACTTCCGTGCTAGATCGCTCCGCGCGATGCCCCTCACTCTCGCGAGCTTCAACGTCAAAGACCTCTTCGACGCCCCCGACGATGCGTCGCGCGTCCACCTCGATGCCAAGCTCGCCACGCTGGCGCGCGTGCTCGAAGGGGCGAACGCCGATGTCGTCGGGTTGCAGGAGGTAGGCTCGGCGAGCGTCGTGGCGCTTCTCGCGTCACGCGCGGCGTCGCTCGGGTACGGCCCGCCGATCATGGGGACGGTCGATGCGCGCGGCATCGGGTGCGCGATCCTCTCGCGCGCGACGGTGCTCACCTCGCGTGTGCACACGGCCGATGCGCTCCCGTTCCCCACGTTCGTCGAAGGAGATCCTCAGCCGTTCGGAATCCGCATCCCGCTGCGTCGCGGGATCGTTCATGCACGCGTCGACGGCGGATCGATCGGCACGGTCGATCTCTTCGTCGGGCACTTCAAATCGAACCGCGCCCTCCCCATGAAGGACACGCGCGGCGAGTCGATCACCCCCAGGTCGGGGCGCGACTACGCCGAGGGTCACCTTCGCAGCGCCACGTGGCGCGCGGCCGAAGCGCTGTTCGTGCGCGGGCTCGTCGATGCCGTGCTGGCGGAAGATCCCTCGCGCCACGTCGTCGTCGCCGGGGATCTCAACGACCACCCCACGTCGCAGGTCGTCCGCGTCGTGTGCGGGGGAGGGGAGCACTCGCTCGCGTCGTGCGCCGACGCCGTGCCCGAGGCCGCGCGCTTCAGCATCCTGCATGACGGACGGAAGCAGCAGATCGATCACATCCTGGTCAGCCGCCCGCTCCGCGAGAGGCTGCAGTCTGCACGCTTCTGCAACGAAGAGCTCCGCGACCACGGCGAGTTCGATCGCGACGTGCCTCTTCCGGACTCGGATCACGCCGCGTTCGTCGTCTCATTCGCCTGAGTATTCGCTGGAGACGGTGGCGTCGCGCGTCACGCGCCACTAACCTCGGCCACCCATGCGTTTCGCCCTCGTCGTCGAGCCAGAGAGCGCGGACAGCCTCGATCGCCTCGCCCCGCTTCGGCTAGCCATCATGCGCGCGGGGTTCAACGTCGTCCGGCTTCGCGCCGGCGCCAACCTGCGTCGCGACCTCACGCGCGCGGTCGAGGTGACGGAGAAGGACGACGCGGCGCTCGTGTACGTGGCGGGCGACGTCGCGCTGGTCGATGGCGCAATCGCGCTGGCCGGTGAGGTGCCGCTCCCGCTCGACGAGGTCGCGGCGATCATCTGTTTGCGACCGCTCGAGCAGCTGCTCTTCGTGCTCGACGCGCGCGCGGCTGGAGAAGCGGGCGACGCGTTCAACGCGCTGGAGCACGTCGAGGCGATCGTGCGCGCCGTCGCGCCGCGCGAGCACGCCGTGGAGCTACTTGCGGCGGTCGAGTCGGGGCCGCTCGATGCGGCGCCGGCGTTCGCGCTGACGCGCTTCTTCGTGCAGGCGATCGACGACGTCACCGCGCTCGACGAGCAAGGGACGATGCGCATGTCGGTGGCGTACCCGAAGCTGACCGGGCACCCCGAGTTCGCGTCATCGGTGCCGAGCTTCGTGCACGTAAAGGGACCGACCGACTTCGTGGTGGTCGCGCCGATCCTGGAGCGCGTGTCGGAGCCGCCGCCGTCGCGCGCGTCGGCCCCGCCGTCGAGCACGCGGGCGCCGCGTTCGCGATCGATTCTCCCGCTGCCGGCGATCGAGCCGATCCTCGCCGACGCCGAGCGCGCGCATCAGAAGGGGCGCTTCGACGAAGCGCTCGACGGGTATCGGAAGGCGCTGATGATCCTGGGCGGCGGTCAGCCGCAGGCCATGGCGTCGCTCTACGCGAGCGTGGCCGAGGTGAAGCTGGCGCAGGGGAAGAAGCGCGAAGCGGAGGCGAGCTTCGAGAAGGCGCTGTCGGCGTCGCCGGATCACACGCGGTCGCTGCGCGCGCTGGCGGATCTGGCGGGCGATGCGAAGGAGTTCGGTCGGGCGGCGTCGTACGAGCGTCGTATCGCGCTCACGCGCGAGACCGACGCGGAGCGCGCGGAAGCGCTGTCTCGCGTGGCCGAGCGCTACGTCGATGCGAAGGACGTCACGAAGGCGGCCGCGGTGCTGGAAGAGGCGCGCGCGATCGCGCCGGGCGATTTCCGGATCCTGTCTTCGCTGCGGGCGACGTACGAGTCGATGCGCAACTGGCGAAAGGCGGCCGACACGATCGGCGCGATGGCCGACGCCGAGAACCTCCTTCACGACAAGGCGGCGCGGCACTTCGATCAGGCCGACGTGATCCTCGGGCGGCTGCGCGACGAGACCGCGGGGCTCCTCCTCCTCGAGAGAGCGCTCGAAGAAGACCCGACGCACGAGCGCGCGCTGGCGGCGATCGTGGCGATTCGATCGCGCAAGGAAGAATGGGGGTTGCTCGATCGGCTCTACGCCAAGCTGATCGACGCCTTCGCCGTGCGCGAAGACGCGGCGCGCGCGTGGGACATCTGTCGAAGGCTAGGGCAGCTGCGGCGCGACAAGATCGGAGACGGGCCGGGCGCGCTCGAAGCGTTCACCGCAGCCGTGAAGCTGCGACCGCGCGACGTGGAGACGCGGGCGGCGCTGGCCGAGCTGCTGGTGGCGAAGGGGGAAATGTCGGAGGCGATCGTCGAGCTCGAGACCGCGGCGCGCCACGAGCCGACGCGCGCAGCGACGTACCGGCGCTTGTTCGATCTGCACAGGCGCGCGGGGTCGACCGATCGCGCGTGGATAGCGGCGACGGCGCTCGAGGATCTCGGCGCGGCGAACGTCGATCAAGGAATGCTCGCGGATCAATTTCGCGGTGAAGGCCCGCGCCCGAACACGAAGCTCGACGAGGCTGCCTGGACGGCGTTGCGCGCGCCGGGTCACGACGAGGTCATCGAGGCCATCGTGCGCGAGATCGCGCCGGCGGCGATCGCGGTGAAGCTGGCGGAGCTGCGCGCGGCGAAGCGGATCCTCGCGCTCGATCCGAACACGCGACTCTCGCCCCAGAGCACGGCGTCGGTGGTGCGCACGTTCGCCTGGGCGGGCGACGTGCTCGGCGTCGCGCCGCCGGATCTCTACGCGCGCGAAGACATCGTCGATGCGCTGGCTGCCTTGCAAGCGCACACGCCGTCGACCGCGTTCGGCGAGTCGGTGATGAGCGGCCGCAGCGTGCCCGAGCTGGCGTTCTTCGTCGCGCGGCACCTGGTCTACTACCGCCCGGAGCACTACCCGCTCATCTTCTATCCGTCGGTGAGCGAGGCCACCGCGCTCGTGCTCGCGGCGGTGAAGCTGGCGCGCCCAGAGCTCCCGGTTCCCGCGCACGCAGCGGCCGACGCGGCGAAGCTCCGGAAGGAGCTCGTGGCCCACGCGACCGAAGCGCAGCGAAGCGAGCTCGCGATCGCGGTCGAGCGGCTCGACGTTCGCGGCGGCAAGGTCGATCTCGCGGCGTGGATCCGTGGGGTGGAGCTGACGGCGAACCGCGCCGGGATGTTGCTCGCGGGCGATCTCGGCGTGGCCACGCGCATGTTGCGCGAAGAGCAACGCGGGATCGCGGACCTCACGTTCGAAGAGCGGCGCGCGGATCTCCTCGGCTTCAGCGCGTCGCGCGCGTACGCCGATCTGCGCGCCGGGCTCGGGATCGCGCTTCGCGCGTCGCTCCCTCCGCCGCCGCCGAGCAGCCGCGCGCGTCTAGGCTAGCGCGCGCCTACGACTTCGCCGCTTCGCGCGCCATCTCTTCGAGGATGGCGTCGGCGCGCTTCGAGTCGACGCCGAGCCCCTTCGTCAGCGCCGTCAGCAGCGTGTGCTCCTCGGGCACCACGCGCTGGTCCGCCATCGCGATCGCAGCCGCCACCACCACCGCCGACTCGGCGCGCGCCGGGTTCCCTTTCAGCGCGTCGATCACGATCGCCAGGCGCTTCTCGGGCCCTTCGGCCATGACCTTGCGCATCGCCGCGTCGAGCATCGCTTCCATGTGCCGCGTGCGAACGCGATCGTCCGACAGCGTGAGCAGCGCGCCGCGCAGCACTTCGCGCTCCACGTTCTTCACGCGGTGGTCCGCGGCCATCATCAAATACATCGCCTCCACGAACGCGCCCCACTCTTCGACGAGGCGCAGCGCATCGACGAGCTCCTGCGAGGTCGCCATCGCCGGCACGACGATCGATGGCCGCGCTCCACGCGCGCGCAGCGCATCGCGCAGCGGGTCGAGCTTCTCGCGCGTGAGGGTCAGCATTCGGTGTCTCTCATTCGCGGCATGTCCAGCCGTACACGCCAGCGTCACTGAGATTGCATGCGCAAGCGCCCAGGATCGTGCACTGGTTGTCCTCGTCGGGCGTGAGATCGTTCACGATGATCTTGCAGTTGGCGGGTGCACTGCCGTCGAACACCAGATCTCGTCCGAGAACTGCGTCCGAGCCGAGATCGCCCGAGCATCCTGGGACACTCGAAGGCTGCAGTTTGCACGGATACTCGACTTTTGGTGCGGCGCATCCAGCATCGTCGGGGCTCGTCGTCAGTTTTGCTTCGTTGCAGCCGAGACCAGCGAGCGAGAGCGGCACGGCGAGAACGAGGAAGTAGAGCGTGGGGGAGAAGCGCACCCGCGCATTGTGCACCCGAAGGTCGTCTTCTGGCGAGATCGTCGCGCCTCAGCTCGTGCGCGTGCGCGAGTGGGTCAGGGTGACTCGGCCGCGCTCAGGGCTTGGTAGTTGAAGAAGGCGAAGTACGCGACCATCAGCGCGCCGAAGTAGTTGCGCGTCACGATCGCCGCGATGCCCACGGCGACCGCGAAGCCGATCGAAATGTAATGCGCTTGCCGATCGCCGCGCCCACCGGAGAAGTGCCGCGTGATCGACCGGAGCACGTTGCCTCCATCGAGCGGAAGAATCGGCAGGAGGTTCAAGATGCCCCACCCGAGGTTCACCCAGATGACGTCGGAGAGGAGCGAGAGATACCGCGGATTCAGTTCGTCGCCGCGCTTCTCCAGGTAGAAGTAAGCGGCCACGCCGATCGCGATGCCCGTGAACGGGCCCGCGAGGCTGATGGCGACGCTTCGCGCCGTCCCCACCGCCCGCCTGCCGCTCCTCCCCCACGACGTGAGCCCGCCCATGCCTTGCAGATCGATCTCGGGCGCGAGCCCGAACGCGCGCCCCACCAGAGCGTGCCCGATCTCGTGAAGCAGCACGCCCACGAAGACGACGACCACCCACTGCACCAACCCGGCGAGCGTCACGTTCCCGCTCGCGCCGAGCATCGCCGACACCACGAGGAACGATGGGTGAACGCGGACGGGGATCGAACCCAGTGGAAACGTGAACGGCTTCATCGCTGCGGCTTCATCTTACGCGCGGCAATGTACCCCACACCGCGCGCGACGCGATTGCGACCTGCGCGTCGCGGCAACTGTGCTAGCCGGAATGTCCATGCGAAGGCTTCTTTTGTCGGCGTTCGTGATCGGTCTGGCCAGCGCCTGCGGCGGCTCGAGCGCCTCCAGCGGTTTCGGCGACGGCGGCGGAGGGGGTGGCGGAAGCGGGAGCGGCGGAAGCGGTAGCGGCTCCTCCAGCGGCGGTTCGAGCAGCGGTGGCAGCGGCAGCGGCGGAGGGCTCGGCGGAACGCTCCTCGATGCGGGCGCCAACGACGGATGCTCCGACGCGGCGAAGCTCGTCTACGTCCTCTCCTTCGAGAACGATCTCTACAGCTTCGATCCGCCGAACAAGACGTTCAAGAAGGTCGGCCCGCTCGGCTGCGCGACCTCGCTCGTGCCGAACTCGATGGCCGTCTCGCGCGATGCGGTGGCGTGGGTCAATTACGTGTCGCAGGACGTTACGAGCGGCAGCGCTACGAGCGGCAGCATCTTCAAAGTCAGCACCGCCGACGGGAGCTGCACGACGACGAACGTCGCGCTCACCGACGGCTGGTTTCAACTCGGGATGGGCTTCTCGACCGATTCGTCGAGCAGCACCAACGAGACGCTCTTCGTCGCAGCGACCGCGTCCACCGGCGGGGTCCCCCTCCCGCCCTCCCTCGGCGGGAGCCAAGGGCTGGGGAGCATCGATCTCACGTCGCAGAAACTGGCGCCCATCGGTCAGTTCACCGGCGCGCTCGCCGGACAGAGCGCGGAGCTCACCGGCACCGGCGACGGTCGCCTCTACGGCTTCTTCACGAGCAGCCCGATTCAGATCGCGCAGATCGACAAGGGGAGCGGCGCGACGTCGAACGTCGTCACGATGACCGGCGTCGAGTCGCCGCAGTACTGGGCGTTCTCGTTCTGGGGCGGCGACTTTTACCTCTACACGTGCCCCAGCGATAAGAGCCGGACCACGAACGTCACGCACTACAGCCCGGCGACCGGCACGATCGACACCGCGTACATGACGAACATCGGCTTCCGGATCGTCGGCGCCGGCGTTTCGACCTGCGCGCCGACGGTGCAGCCCCCAGCGAAGTGATGCGATATGCGTTGAGGCGTTGAGTCACCTCGCGCAGATCTTCCTCGACCCGCTCTTCGACGCGCTCCTCTTGCTCGTGCTGTCGTACGCGCTGCGAAAGCGCGCGCCGCGGCTCGCGTTCGCGTTGCCGGCGGCGGCGATGGCGTTGCTCCTCTTCTTTGCGAGCCCGGTGGTCTCCAATCGGCTGTTGTATGCGCTCGAGCAGCCGGCGCTCACGTCGATCAAGCCGGACGTGACGTACGACGCCGTCATCGTGCTCGGTGGGACGATGGACGGGATGGTCACCGCCGACACGAAGAGCCCGGCGTACGACGAAGCGGTCGAGCGGATCCTGGCGACCTACGATCTCCTGCGCACGAACCGCGCGCGCTACGCGATCCTCAGCGGGTCGTCGTGGAACGAGGGGCCGGGCGAGGCCCCGCCGGAAGCGCGCCTCATCGCGCAGCAGCTCGCGGCCTGGGGGATCGATCCGGCGCGGATCGCGGTCGACGAGGCGTCGCGGAACACGCACGAGAACGCGATCGAATCGACGCGCATCGCGCGCGAGCGCGGGTGGATGCGCGACGTGATCGTGACGAGCGCGGCGCACATGAAGCGGGCGCGCGGGTGCTTCGCGAAAGAGGGGCTGGAGGCCGACACGCTGGCCGTCGATTTCGGCGCGTACGATCCGGCGCGCCACTGGAGCCGGTGGGGGCCGCAGGCGTCGTCGCTCGCCGAGAGCACCGGGGCGATCCGCGAGTGGGTGGCCCGAATCGTCTACCGGATGCGGGGTTGGAGCGAGTGAACCGGCGCCTACCCCGCTCACGTGCTAACTAGCGCGCTCTTCGATGTCGAACGACGCCGACAAGCCGACCGACGCCACCGCCGCGCCCGCGGGCTCCGTGCTCGCGCACGAGATTCGCCGCCGCCGGACGTTCGCGATCATCTCGCACCCCGACGCCGGCAAGACGACNNTCGCATCCGGACGCGGGCAAGACGACGCTGACCGAGAAGCTCCTGTTGTACGGAGGGGCGATTCAGCTCGCCGGAGCGGTCAAGGCGAAGCGCGGTCGCGCGTCGGCCGTCAGCGACTGGATGGATCTCGAACGCGAGCGCGGCATCTCGATCACGTCGAGCGTTCTCCAGTTCGGCTACCACGGCTACCAGATGAACCTGCTGGACACGCCGGGCCACGCCGACTTCAGCGAGGACACGTACCGCACGCTCCACGCCGCCGACTCGGCCGTCATGCTCCTCGACTGCGCCAAGGGCGTCGAGCCGCAGACCAAGAAGCTGTTCCGCGTGTGCAAGCAGCGCGCGATGCCGATCTTCACCTTCGTGAACAAGATGGATCGCCCCGGCCGCGAGCCGTTCGATCTCGTCGGCGAGGTGGAGCACGTGCTCGGCATCGGCGTCGTGCCGATCACCTGGCCGATCTACAAGAGCCACGTTTTTCGCGGCATCTATCACCGGCTCCTCAAGCGCGTGTACCTCTTCGACGCCAAGCACGCCGGCTCGACGCAGCTCTCCGGGTCGGAGATGGCGCCGTTCCAGGTGACCGGGCTCGACGACGCGGTGCTCAAAGAGGAGCTCGACGACTACGGCTACTCCCGATTGCGTGAGGAGGCCGACCTGCTCGAAGCGGCAGGCGACACGTTCGAGCGCGATCGCTTCGAAGCGGGCGAGGTGTCGCCGATGTTCTTCGGCAGCGCGATGAACAACTTCGGCCTGGCGCCGTTCCTGGACACGTTCTGCGAGCTCGCGCCGAGCCCGTCGCCGCACGCCAGCAGCGGCGGGAAGATCGATCCGATCGCCGACGCCTTCAGCGGCTTCGTCTTCAAGATCCAGGCGAACATGGATCCNNTTCAAGATCCAGGCGAACATGGACAAGGCGCACCGCGATCGCGTCGCCTTCATGCGCATCTGCTCGGGCAAGTTCGAGCGCGGGATGAAGGTGCTCCAGGTGCGCACCGACAAGACGATGCGCCTCGCCAACCCGACGACGTTCATGGCGCAGGAGCGCACGATCGTCGATGCGGGCTACGCGGGCGACGTCATCGGCGTCTACGACCCGGGCGTCTTCGAGATCGGCGACACGCTGACGGCCGGGAAGAAGTTCCTCTTCGAAGACATCCCCAGCTTCGCGCCGGAGCACTTCGCGCGCGTGGTGATGATCGATCCGCTCCGTCGCAAGCAGCTGAAGAAGGGGCTCGAGCAGCTCGCGCAAGAAGGGACCATCCAGCTCTATCGGCCGCCGGAGGGGCGCGAGGGGGACACGATCCTCGGCGCGGTCGGCGCGCTGCAGCTCGAGGTGGTGAAGTACCGATTGAAGAACGAGTACGACGCCGACGTGCGCCTCGAGACGATGGCCGTCGAGTTCGCGCGGTGGATCTCGCGGAGCGACGGGCAGGACGTCGACCTCGTGGCCTTCGGTCGCGAGAACGTCGGCATCCCGGCGGTCGACGTGCGCGGTCGCGCGGTCGCGCTGTTCGCCGGCGAGTGGCAAGTGAACAGCGCGAAGCGGTATCTGCCGGACCTCGTGTTCGCCGAGACGGCGCGCGGAGTCGTTCAGCGGGCGTGAGCGGGCGCGTGCGGGCGCGTGACTGAGCGTTGCCAACTTGTCGAAGCGAGCATGAGCACACGCCGCGAGGGTGCCAACTTGGCCGGCGATTCGATCGCGGAATCGCTGCAATTCGCGGCAAATGCGAGCACGCGCGCCGTGGCATGTGCAATGCTCTCCCTCCTGCCGATGCGGCCTGCGCAGCTCCGTTTTTCAACCTTGGTCCGCGGCCTCGCGGTGCTGGCGCTCTTGCTGGCATCGCGCGGCGCGCGCGCGCAGAGCGTGACCGGCATCGTGGGCCCGGTCCTGCGCGTCGAGTCGGACGGGACGACGAGCGCCGACGATCTCGACAAGCACCCGCACCCCGGCGGCGTTCCGGTCAACGCCGTGAACTTCTCCGACTGCGCGGCCGACCTCGACTACAAGTTCGTTCTCGGGCTCGACACGAACCCGAACGATCAGCTCGTAGCCTACGTCGGCCCCGGCGATTGCACGCCGTACGCCGCACGCGAAGGACTCACGCCGACGTGCTGGCCGGTGACGGCGGGAGCGATCCCGCAGGCGTCGAAGATCACGGTGCTGGTCCGGATGCAGGATCTCGCCAAGTACGCCACGTCGACCAGCTCGCCGCCGACCGTGTATTCGGCGGCGACGAACAGCGCATGCGTCGCGCAGACGTCGTCGGCGGGGGCGTCGCTGTGGCTCTACTTCTTCTTCGTCGACGGCTTCGATAACGCGATTGGCCTCGCCCAGCCGTACCCCGTCCTCGTCGACACGCAGGCCGCGGCGAGCAAGGCCGTCGCGGCCAACTCGGGTGACAGCTCGGTGAGCATGAGCATCCCGGCCGTCAGCGATCCGGACATCACCGGCTGGAACTTGTACTGCGACCCGCCGCGCGGCGAGGAGACCGAGACCAACGGAGTCGCGTACTACCCGCCGACGACCACCGCCTGCGTCGACGCGTCGACGAATGACGCGAGCGATGCCAGCGACGGCGACGCGAAGGAATCGAGTGACGCGAACGATTCGATCGACGCGACGCCGTCCACCGACGCGACGCAATCGATCGACGCGAGCGAGCCGAGTGACGCGAACGCATCGCTCGACGCCGAGGCCTCCACCGATGCGCAATCGACCGCGCCCTCGACCGACGAAGCCGGCGGATGCTCGAGCGGCGTCAACGTGAACGACGCGGCGATCCCGTTCACCGGCGGCGGCACGTGCGCTGCGTCGACCGTCTTCGCCGCGGCCGCCAAGCCCCTGACGTTGAAGGACGGCTCGGTCGCGGTCGGCCCCGGCGCGACGCAGACGGTGCTCCCCGCGGCCTACCTCTGCGGACAGGCCAACGCGACCGACACCTCGGCGACGATCACGGGGCTGAAGGACGGCTACTATTACGAGATCGGCGTGGGCGCGACCGACGCGGTCGGGAACGTCGGTACGCTCGCCACCGCGTGCGGCAACCCGCTCGAAGCCAGCGACTTCTACGCTTGGTACTGGTCGAAGAACGGGCGCGCCGGCGGCGGCTTCTGCTCGACTGACGGCGTGGGGACGCCCGCTGGAACGACGACCGCGTTCGGAGCGCTGTTCGCGGCGTGTTGCGCGGCCATCGTACGACGTCGCCGGCGGCGCTGAGAGAGCCGGGCTGCGTGGCGCGAACGGGGACGGTTCATCATCTGCGGATCGATCTGTCGGACGTCGACCGCGGCGTCTACGAGTCGCTTGATCTGCGCGTGGCGCAGCATCCGTCGGAGTCGGCGCGGCGCGTCCTCACCAAGACGCTCGCCTATGCGCTGCTCTACGCCGACGGGATCGAGTTCGCGCGCGCGGGGCTGTCCGACAACGACGAGGCCGAGATCGCGATTCGCGACGCCGACTCCGCGTCGACCGGGCGGGTCGCGGTGTGGATCGAGATCGGATCTCCGGCGAGCGATCGCTTGAAGCGCGCGACGAACGGCGCGGTGCGCGTGGTCGTGTTCTGCACGAACGAGGTGCAGGCCGCGCAGGGGATCATCGAACGCGCGCGCGCGCTGCCGCGAGGCGATCGCGTGACGGTGATGACCGTCGAGGCGTCGTTCGTCGATGCTCTGGCCGAGCGGATCGCCGCCGCCGGAGGGCGGTTCGCGCTGGTTCGAAGCGGCGGGCACCTGTACGCGACGTGCGACGGCGTCACGCTCGACGGGCCGCTGACGACGACCGCGATCGACGCGTCTTGACGGAGCGGGCGTAAGGCGTGATGCGTAGCGGATCATGCTCCGAGCGCCGATCCGTCGCACCATCCCCACCATTCCCTTCGCGCTCCTGGCGCTGCTCTCCGGATGCAGCTCCAACGCCGACGACACGAACGCCGCCGACGCGTCACCCGACGCGACGCAGGCGAACGACGCCGCGAGCGACGGCGCCGCCGGCCAGGACGGGACGGCGATCGTGGAGGCGGGCGACGACGCGCCCGACCTGTCCGACGGCGCGAGCAGCGACGGCGTCTCTCCGTTCGACGCCGGTCCGTTCGACGCGGCCGAGGGGCACGTGCTCGCGGAATATCCGGCGGTCGACGGCGGAGTCGCGAGCTGGGATCTCGTGGCGCCGATCGTGAACGCGCCGCGGACGGCGCTGGCGACGAAGCTCGACGCGCAGTCGGCGGGGACAGATCAGTGGGCGAACCTCGCGCGCGACGGCGCATCGATCGCGTTCGTGACGACGCGCTTCGGGTGCCAGAGCGGCGACTGCCTCGCCGTCGCGAGCGGCGATGGGTCGAGCGCGTCGCTCGTCGAGCACGCGGCGGGAACGGAGATCGTCGCCGCCGGGCGCCCGGCGATCGCGTCGGGCGGAGCGCTCATCGTGTACCCGTCGGTCGCGAGCGACGCAGGGCACAGCGAGGACCTGTACGCGATCAAGAAGACTGCGAGCGTGTGGGGAGCGCCGACGCTGCTCACCGCGGCGATGACAGCGCCCTACGCGCACGACCTCGCGCTCTCGGCCGACGCGTCGAAGGTCGTCTTCGACTGCGGGCCGACGGAGTACCAGGCGCCCGCGTCCGACATTTGCACGGCCAACACCGACGGCAGCGGCACCTCGATCGTCATCGCGCACACGGCCGGCCCGGGAGCGGTCGCCACCAGCGTCACGCATCACCCCGACTTCGCGCCCGACGGAACGATCGTCTTCGAGGCCGATTGGGCCGGCACCGAGCAGGTGTGGCGCTTCACGGCGCCGAGCAGCTTCGCCGTCGTGGCGCCGAGCCAGACGAACGACAACTCGCCGTGCGTTCTCCCCGACGGCCGCATCGCGTCGCTGTGGCTCGACGGGCCCGGGAACGCCGGCAGCCTGCACGAGCTGAAGGTGATGAGCGCCGACGGGGCGAGCTACGTCATGGCCGTCACCGGGATCGACATCATCGATACGGGGCAGAGCTGCGGCATGTGATGCCGCGCGTGCACGCCGCACGGAACGGACTACGCTCTCGGCCGTGACCCAAGACATTCATTCTCACGAGCCCGCCGCGCGCGCGAAAGCGTCGCCGGCGACGAACGACGATTTCGATCTCGACGCGACGCTGGCGCGGCTCAAGAGCGCTCACCGCCGTGAAGGGGCGCCGACGCACGCGCAACGCATCGCGCACCTGAACGCGCTCGAGCGCGCGCTCCTCTCGCGTAAAGACGCGCTCGCCGACGCCATCTCGCGCGACTTCGGCAACCGCTCGAAGCACGAGACGATCGCCGCCGAAGTGTTCGTCGTGATCAGCGAGATCCGCTTCGCGAAGTCGAACCTGCGCGAGTGGATGCGCACCGAGTCGCGCGACGCGGGGCTCGCGTTCATGCCCGCGCGCGCCGAGGTGATGCCGCAGCCGCTGGGCGTCATCGGGATCATCTCGCCGTGGAACTACCCGGTGCAGCTCGCGCTCGCGCCGCTGGTGGGCGCCATCGCCGCCGGCAACCGCGTGATGCTGAAGCCGAGCGAGCTCGTGCCCGAGACGACGAACGTGCTCACGGCGATCCTGGCCGAGGCGTTCACCGAGGACCGCGTGGCGATGGTGACCGGCGGCGCCGAGATCGGCGAAGCGTTCTCGAAGCTGGCGTTCGATCACCTCGTCTTCACCGGCTCCACGCGCGTCGGCAAGATCGTGATGCGCGCCGCGGCCGAGAACCTCGTGCCGCTCACGCTCGAACTGGGCGGGAAGTCGCCGGTGATCGTGGGCTCGGGGATCTCGCCGCGCTCCGCCGCCGACAAGATCATGGCCGGCAAATGCTTCAACGCCGGGCAGACGTGCGTCGCGCCCGACTACGTCCTCGTCCCGAAGGGCGACCTCGGCGCGTTCGTCGCCGGATGCGAAGCGGCCGTCGTCAAGATGTACCCGACGATCGGCGCGAACCCCGACTACACGAGCATCATCAACGCCGCTCACTTCCGTCGCCTCTCGGCGTACGTCAGCGAAGCGCGAGAGCGCGGCGTGAAGGTCGTGGAGGTGAACCCGGCGAACGAGACGCTCGACCCGGCGAACCGGAAGATCGCGCTGACGATCCTCGTCGACCCGCCGGACGATCTCGCCGTGATGCAGGACGAGATCTTCGGACCGGTCCTGCCGATCAAGACGTACGACACGCTCGACGGCGCCATCGACTACGTCAACGATCGCCCGCGCCCGCTGTCGCTCTACTTCATCGGCCACGACGAAGACGAGATCGAGCAGGTGCTCACGAAGACGATCTCCGGCGGCGTGTGCGTGAACGACACGATCCTCCAGGTCGGCATCGACGATCTCCCCTTCGGCGGCGTCGGCCCCAGCGGCATGGGGCACTACCACGGGCGCGAAGGGTTCGCTTCGTTCTCCAAGATGAAGCCCGTGCTCCGGCAAGCGCGCCTGTCGGGGACGGCGCTCCTGCGGCCGCCGTTCGGGCGGGCCGTGGAGCTTCTCCTGAAGCTGCTCGTCGGGGGATGAGGCGAACGCGATGATGGACGATCCGTTCGATCAGCTGGAGCGGTCGCATCGAAAGCTGGAAGAGCGAATCGCGGACCTCGCGCGCATGCCGGGCGACGACGACGCGCGCGCGGACTTCTTCGGCTTCCTCGAGCGATCGGTGCGGCGTCACGAAGACGACGAAGAGGCGTCGCTGTTCCCTCGTCTCACGCACCTGACGGAGCTGGCGGGGACGATCGCGATGCTGCGCGAAGAGCATCGCGCGCAGGGCGATCTGCAGCGCGTGCTTCGCGAGGCGACGACCGAGCCCGCCGCGGGGCGCGCATTGGAAGCGTTGCGCGCGGCGTATGCGAGGCACGTCGCGCTCGAGGAGTCGGTGCTGTTTCCTGCGGCACGCGAAGCGCTCGACGACGAGGTGAAGCGCGCGATGATGGACGAGATGCAGGCGCGACGCGGGCGTGGAGGGGGTGGCGGAGGCGGTGGTGGCGGAGGAGGCGGTGGCGGCGGTGGTCGGGAACGCGATCGCTGATCGCGCCGATCAGTCCGAGGCCGCGCTCTTCGACGCGATCCAAGCGTCGATGTACTTCTCCAGCACGTCGAGCGGCAGCGGTCCTTGGGCGAGCACCGCGTCGTGGAACTCGCGCACGTCGAACTTCGCGCCGAGCTTCGCCATCGCGCGGGCGCGGAGCTCCTTGATCTTCAGCTCGCCGATCTTGTACGCGAGCGCCTGACCCGGCATCACGATGTAGCGATCGATCTCGTTGGTCGCGTCGAGCGACGGCTTGGGATCGTTCTCGAGGAAGTAGTCGATCGCCTTCTGCCGATCCCACTTCATGGCGTGCATGCCCGTGTCGACGACGAGCCGGATCGCGCGCCACATCTCGTACGCCAGCTGGCCGAACTTCGAATACGGGTCGTCGTACATCCCGACCTCGTCGCCCAGCGACTCCGCGTACAGGCCCCACCCCTCGGTGAAGACCGTGTAGTCCGTCTCACGCCGGAACTGCGGCATGTCGGCGTGCTCCTGCTGAAGCGCGATCTGCAAGTGATGCCCCGGCACCCCTTCGTGGAGCGCGAGCGCCGTCATCTCCCACTTCGGCCGCGCCTCGGGCTTGTACAGATTCACGAAGAGCGTCCCGGCGCGCGAGCCGTCTTGCGCCGCCTCGCCGTAGTAGGCGGCCGTCGTGTCGGGCGCCGTGCTGGCGGGGATCGGCTCCACACCGTAGGGCGTGCGCGGCAGCGTCTTGAAGAGCTTCACGAGGAGCGGGTCCATGCGCTTGGTGATCGCGCGGTAGCCGTCGAGGAGCGCGGCCGGGTCCTTGTAGAAGAAGCGTGGATCGGTCCGGAGGAAGGCGAAGAAGTCCTTCATCGTCCCTTTGAAGCCGACCTTGTCCATCGTCGCCTGCATCTCGCCGTGGATGCGCGCGACCTCGCGCTCACCGAGCGCGTGGATCTCGGTCGGCGTCATCGTCGTCGTCGTGTGCAGGCGCGTGAGCAGCGCGTACGCCTCGTCGCCGCGCGGGATCTGCCAGAGGCCGACGTGATCGAGGCAGGCCGGCAAGTACTCCTTGGTGATGAAGGCGGCGAGCGCGCGGTACGCGGGGACGAGGCGCGTCGTGATCGCGTGGCGCGCGGCCTTGGTGAGGCGCGCGCGGTCGGCCTCGGGCATCGACGCCGGGAAATGCGCGAACGGGTACCAGAACGAGCTCTGCTCGGGCGCGCTCACGATCTGCCGATCGATCTGCGACGGCACGCGATCCATTGCCACGCGCGGATGGACGATGCGGCGCTTCACCCCTGCGCGGAGAACACCGATCGTCTGATCGACGTACTCCGGGAACGTCTCGATCCGCCGGAGCCAGTCTTCGTAGTCCTTCAGGGTCGCGAAGCGGAGCTCCACCGCCGTATCGCCGGCGCTCTGAACGCCTCCGCGCTGATCGATCTGGAGGTACTCGAACCCGAACGGCGCCGCCTCGAGGTCCAGCGCGGCGTTGCGCTCGAAGAGATCGCGATTGAGCTGCGACGGCGACGAGAGGTCGCTGCGCACGATCGCCCGAAGCCGCGTGAGGAGCTCCTGCGTGTGCGCGTGCCGGCGCGCGAACGCCGCTTCGGTGATCTCGGGCCAGCGATCGCCGTAGCGATGATCGCCGGTCGTCGACGCGAACACCGGGTGCTCGCGCAGCTCGTCTTCCCAGGCGTCGGCGAAGAGCTGCGCGAGGGCGTGCTCGGGGGGCGTGTCGGGCGCGGACGCGGGGAGGGGCGCGGGGGGAATCGGCGCAGATGCGATCGCCGCGGCGGTGCACGGCGCGGGCGGGAGCGGCGCGACGGGCGGAGCGGCAGGCGCGCAGGCCACGAACGCGGCGAGCGCGACGCACGCGGCGACCTGCAGGAGCGAGGGCGGCAGGAGCGAGGAGCGCGCGCGCATCGGATCAGATGCCCGCTTCGAGCGGCCCGGTCATCAGCTCATGCAAGATGTCGGACGCGGGGCGCGACGACAGCACGCCGCTCATCAGCGCGCGGAAGATCGGCGTTCGCACGTTTCGCTTCTCGGCCCAGGCCACGACGCGCGGCACGAGCTCCACCGCTTCGATCCGCTGCTCGGCTTCGGCCAGCGCCGCTTCGAGCTTCGTCCCTTTCGCCAGCGCGCGACCGAGCACGACCTCGGGCCGCCGCTCCTGTCCGACCGCGGCGAGGAGATCGCCGTAGCCTCCGAGACCGAGCAGCGTCTTCTCTTCGCCGCCGGCCGCCGCCGCGATGCGCGCAGCCTCGTGCACCGATCGCGAGAGGAGCGCCGCCACGAGGCCCGGGCTCGCGCCGAGACCTTGCGTGTAGCCCATGCCGATCGCGAGGCAGCCGACGAGCGCGCTGGCCCACTCGATCCCCAGGCGATCGGCCGTCGTGTAGAGGCGCAGCGTCTCGTGCGTGAGCGCGTCGGTCACGGCGCCGTTCACTTCCGGGAAGTGCGAACCGCACACGAGCACGCTCGGCCGACCGGCGACGAGATCGTCGACCAGGGCGGGGCCACCGAGCGCGCCCACGCGACGCGCTGGAGTCTCTTCGCGAACGACGTCTCCGATCGTCGCCATCTCTTCGCCGACGAGCCCGCGCACGCCATGCACCACGAGGTGACGCCCGTCGATGTGCTCTCCCAGCGCGCGCGCCGTCGCTCGCGCCGCGCTCGACGGGACCGCGAGGATGACCAGCCGCGCTCGCGCCGCGACGTCAGCCGCGTCGCGCGCGCGCTCTACGCCCGACGGCAGCGCGCGCGAATCGTGCGCGCGCCGCGTGAGCACGATGACGTGCTTCCCCGTGCGCGCCGCCGCCGCCGCCAAGGCAAGACCCCACGCACCACCACCGACGACCGCGACGCCGTCATTCGCAGACATCTTTCGTGGATATCACCCCGGGATCGGCGGCGCGCGGCGATCGCGCCACGGCATCGCTTCTTCGAGCTGCGCGCAGAGCGAGAGCACGGTCCCGTCACCCAGCGGACGCCCGGCGATCTGCACGCCGATGGGCAATCCGTCTTCCGAAAGCGCCGCCGGCAACGTCGCCGCCGGTTGTCCGGAGACGTTGAACGGCGCGGTGAACACGCCCAGCTTCGCGGCCTCTTCGAACATCTCGCGCGGCGCGAGCCCCTTCCACGCGCCGATGTCCGGCGCGCGCGAGGCAACGGTCGGCGTCACCCACGCATCGACCTCGCCGAACCACGCCAGCACTTCGCGCGACAGCTTCGCCAGCTTTCGCGCCACGTCTTCGCGCTTCACGTTCCGCCCCGCCTCGCCGAGCCACTGCGTGAGCGGCTGGGTCTTGCTCCAATCGTGCACCGGGCACTCGGCCGCGAGGCGCTGCCACACGGGGAGGAACTCGTCGATCGATCCGTCGAGCGGCGCTCCTTCTTCCACGTCGTGCCCCAGCTCACCGAGCAGCTTCGCCACGCGAACGACGGCTGCGGCGGCGTCGGCGTCGGTCTCGACGAGCGGGCTCCGGGTCGTGAAGCGAATGCGAAGGCGGCGCGGACGCCTTCGCGCGAGCTCCAGGAACGACTCGGGCGGGAGCGGCGCCCAGTGAGGCTTGCCGACCGTCACGCCGGCGAGGACGTCGAGCATCGCTGCGGCGTCGTCGACCGACTGCGCGACGGGGCCGCAGGTGTAGAGGATCGATCCGTCTTCGCGGCCGTACGAGTTCTCGACGCGACCGCGCGACGGCTTGAGGCCGAAGAGGTGGCAGAACGCGGACGGGATCCGGATCGATCCGCCGGCGTCGCTCCCTTGTGCGATCGGGATCATTCCCGAGGCGACCGCTGCGCCCGCGCCGCCGCTCGACCCGCCGGCGGTCACGCCGAGGTCCCACGGGTTGCGCGTCGGCGCGTGGATGTCGGGCTCGGTGACGGGGAGCGCGCCCAGCTCGCTCGTCGCGGTCTTGCCGACGATGACGAACCCCGCGCGTCGCAAGCGCGCGGTCGTGGCGTCGTCAAACGGCGTGAAGAGACGCTCGAAGGCCCGTGAGCCGAAGCGGGTGAACGAGCCGCGCGCGAGGTTCAGGTCCTTGATGCCGATGGGCACGCCGGCGAACGGCGGGAGCTTGGCGTTGCGGGTGTTGGCGCGACGATCGACGGCGCGCGCTTCGCGGATGGCGCTCTCGCCGAGGACGTCGACGAACGCGCTCACCAGCGGATTGAGCCGCGCGATCGTGGCCAGCGAGCTGCGCGTGATCTCTTCGGCGCTCACCGCGCGCTTCCGGATCAACGCGGCCTGCTCGAGCGCCGTGCACAGCGCGAGCTCGCTCGGCGCCGGCACGCGCGTGGACTCTGCCGTCCCCTCCCGAATCGTCCGTTCGTAGTCCATGGCGGCGCCCAAGATCCCACTCCTGGCCGCGCATGCAAGGCCCGACGCGTCACGTCTCGCGCCTTCGCGCGGCTTGTGCCATTCTCTCCCGCGATGAAGCCCCGGTTCGCGACGCAGCTCGCCGGATTTTCGCTCTTCGCTGCAGCCTCGATCGCGGCTGCGCACTGCGGCAACGGCATCGCGCCACATCCGTATGGAGTGAATCCCTCGCCGACGTCGACCTCCACCGCGACGGGGGACAGCGGGGCTCCGTTCCCGTTCACGCCCGCCGGCTGCGCCTACAGCTTCACGCCGTCGACGACGCGCCCCTTCACCGACTACGCGCTCGATACGCAGACCGCTCCGGCGGGAGCTGCCGCCGATGCCGCGCCGCAGCTCGTTCGCATCGGGCTCTCGGGAAGCACGACGAAGGGGGGCGCGGGGTACGCCGACGCCACGACGACGGCCGCGTTCTCGTGGATCACGACGGCGCCGAACACGAACGCGCGCCTCCACATCGGCACGAGCCCGACGACGATGACCGACGTGCACACCGGCTACGTTTACACGTCACCGCCGCCCGATCAGGCCTTCGGCGCGAACGAGCCGCCGGCGTACATTCACGAGGTCGACGTCTGCGGACTGAAGCCGGCGACGACCTACTACTACCAGGTCGGCGGCGGCGCGGCGGGGAGCGAGATCTGGAGCGCGACGCAGTCGTTCACCACGGTGCCTGCGACCGGCAAGATCGTCGTGGGCGTCTTCGGCGACGCGCGCGATCAGGTCTCGACGTGGCAGCTCGTTCACGAGCGCATGCGCGACGCGGCGCCGAGCTTGCTGCTGGTGAGCGGCGACATCGTCGACATCGGCCAGCAGGAGTCGCTCTACACCACGTGGCTCACGTCGATCTGGCACGACCCGAGCGACGCCACGAAGTTCCTCACGCTCGGCCAGTTCATCATGGTGCCCATCGCGGGCAACCACGAGCAGGACACGTCGCAGTTCTTCGCGAACTTCCCGATCCCGGGCGGCGGCGACTACGCGAAACAGTTCGCGTCGTTCGACGTGGGCAACACGCACTTCATCTTGATCGACGATCAGCAGATCGCCGAGGCCCCCTCGAGCCCCGACGCCGCCGCGATCCTGAGCTGGGTCGACTCCGACCTGGCGGCGGCGAACAAGGACCGCACGGCCCACCCGTTCATCGTGGCCATCAGCCACCGCGGGATGTTCTCGACATCGAACCACGCCGTCGACTCGGACGTCATCCAGACGCGCGCGTCGCTGGCGCCGCTCTTCGACAAGTACCACGTCGATCTGTCGATGAACGGACACGACCACGAGTACGAGCGAACCTTCCCGCTCAACGCCGGCACTCCGCCGACCGCCGCGCCCGTCGTGAAATCGAGCACGTCTCAAGGGACTACGTATGTCATCAACGCCGGAGCGGGCGCAGAGCCCTACGCGGTAGGGACCTATCCCTCGAACTACCGCGACGGTGCTCCGACGCCGATCGGAAGCTTGAGCACGAAGGGGTACGTGGGGTGCTACGTGCTCCTCACGCTGCAAGGAACGACGATGACGCTCACTGGATACGGCATGAAGGCCGGCGGCGGTGGCGTCGCCGGCGATGACGTGATCGACACGCTGAAATTCGGCCAGTGATCGTTCGCTGCGCCTAACGCGCCTAACGCAGTTAGCCACTTCTCGTAGCCGTTGGAGCTCCCGAATGCGCCTGTTCTCCATCTCCGCGTCGCTCGTCGCGTCCGCTTCTCTCACGTCGCTCCTCGTCGCTTCCAACGCGCTCGCGCAGACCGCGACCCCGCCCCCTCTCGCAGCGTCGCCGCCCCCGTCGTCACCGGCGAATCCCGTCTATGCGCAGCCGCCGCCGGCCGCTGCGAGCGATTCGCATCTCGACCTGGCGACGCTGAAGATTCTGCGCGACCGCGGGACGATCACTGCGGCCGAATACGACTCGGCGATTCACGATCTCAACGAGAGCATCGGGAGCGCGGTGGCAAGCGACGCGCCGACGTTCGTGCTCGGGAAGTTCTCGACGACGCTCTACGGGATGATCAAGGGGGACTTCGCGTGGGACTCGAGCGAGAGCTTCGGCGATCTCGCGGGCAACGCGCAGGTGCAGCGTCCGGGCGGCTCGCCCATCCCTCCGCCGCCCGCGCCGCAGATCACGTACGCGGGCGATCACCCGCGCGCGCAGTTCAGCATCCATGACACGCGCTTCGGTCTTCTCATGCGCGCGCCCGAGACGAGCAGCGGCGTTCGCGCCAGTGGGCTCATCGAGATGGATCTCTTCGGACAGATCGCGTCGAACGCCACCGAGCAGCAGGTCTACGACTCGTCGGTCCCGCGCGTGCGGCATGCGTACTTGCGCGTCGAGACGCCGATCGTCGATGTACTCGCCGGGCAGTACTGGCACCTCTTTGGTTGGCAGAACCTCTATCACCCGGCCTCCGTGCAAGCGCAGGGGCTCGCCGGTGAGCTTTACGCGCGCGACATGCAGATTCGCGTGTCGAAGCGGATCGAGACCAAGCCCATAACCGTCGAGCTCGCGGTCGCCGCGCTCCGACCGCCGCAGCGCGACTCGGCGCTCCCGCAGGGGGAAGCGGGCTTGCGGATCGCCGTGAATCCGTGGACCGGCATCATGACCAACGGCGCGTCGGGCACGGGCGTGCAGCCGATGAGCATCGCCATCACCGGGAATTTTCGGGACGTCACGCTCCCCGAGATGAGCCTTCAGCCGAAGGACCAGGTCGATCGCGGGATGTTCTCGTTCGCGGTCGACGGGTTCATCCCGATCATCCCCGCGACCCGCGAGCACCGCGACAACGCGCTCTCCATTCACGGCGAGGTCGTGAGCGGCAACGGGATCGCCGATCTCTACACCGGCCTCACCGGCGGCCTTCAGTTCCCCTACCTACCCAACACCACGAACATCAACCCTGCGCCGACCTACCCGCAGAACATCGACAACGGGCTCGTCATGTTCGACGCCAAGGGAAACCTTCACGCCATCAACTGGACCTCGTACCTGATGGGGCTCCAGTACTACTTCCCGTTCACGAACGGCCGAGTCTTCCTGGCGGTGAACTACTCGCACATGCAATCGGGCAACATCGCCGACTTCACGCAGAGCTTCGGGAACGTCGCCCCCAACCCCAACGCGTTCCATTTCACGTCGAGCGCGTCGGTGCGTAAGTCGATGGACTTCGTCGACGGGTCGCTCTTCGCCGACGTGACGCGTGGCGTGCGCGTGGGGATCGAGTACGCGCGGTATTTCGATCACTACGTCGACGGGACGCTGGCGAAGGACGTCCGCGTGCAAGGCGCGGGGATGTTCCTGTTCTGAGCGAAGCGCCCCCTCGGCCGGGTGATCGCCACCCCACGTCGCCAGGGTCCACGCCCCTCGACCGGGTGATCGCCTCCCCACGTCGCTTGGCTCTGCGCCCCTCGACCGGGTGATCGCCTCCCCACGTCGCTCGGCTCCACGCCCTCGACCGGGTGATCGCCTCCCTACGTCGCACTCTCCGGCTCCCCACGTCGATCGTCTCGCTCCCCCTCCGGCACCCCGAGGTCGCCCCACGCTCCTGGGATCGCGCCCCCCGAGTCGGGCAGTCGCTTCCCCACGTCGTCCCTGGCGTCGCCCCTGCACGCGGCATCCGCGCCCCCACGGGCACGTGACCGTCGTCGCTGGCGCGTGAGATCGACGCCCACCGAGGTGGCCAAGTCAGAAATCGACCGGGGGCTTCGTCAGTCAGCGCGTCTCGTCACTAACTGTCTATGAGCGGGTGAGGAGGTGGTGAGGCAGGCGTGGGCTGGCCGCCGCGGTCGGGGGGCCGTGCTCCGGCGGCCGGCCCGCCTGCCAACCCACGGCCGCCGGAGCCCGGCCCCCGCCCACGGCTACCGTCGTGGAACAGCTGGACAGCCCTTAGAGCGCCGGGACGAGGACGGTGCAGCTTCCCAGGAGGCCGATCGTCGCGGCGTTGTCGACGCACTCGAGGAACCGCGCCGTGGGGGCGCTCCCCGCGTCGGCGGCGGTGGGCGCGTTGGGATCGGGCGCGATGAGAATGAACGTGACCACGCCGCCGCTCGCTGCGGTGACGTCCGTGGCGATGACGGCGTCCTCGGTGGCGCCGTGCGAATGGGCGCTGAGCGTCGCGAGTGAAAGCGGTTTGATCGACGCATAGCCGTTCGAATCGATCGGCGCGGATCCGTCGGGGGGCGAGGCTGGCGCGGCGCCCGCCTTACCGAAGCCTACGTTCGTGAACAGCGCCTTGAAGGTGGTTGCCAGGCTACCCGTCCCGAAGTCGGCCGAGTCGAGCTCCGGCGCGGCGTTGATGAAGCGAACGCCGAGCGTCTTGGCCTGACCGTCGTCCATGAATCCTACGAGCCGTAAGCCGCCGTCGCCCGCCTGGACGTCGCCCACGAGCGCGATCGTGGCGAAGGTGTCTCGGGCGAAGAGGGGAAGTCCCGTCGCGTCGGGGCCGATTCCCGTCGCGCAATCGGCGACGCCGGCGGCGACGATGCGCGCGTCGTAGTGATCCGGAGGGAGATAGAAATACGAGCTGACGGCGGGAAACGGGAGCGAGGCGGCGCCTCCGTCGAGCCCGGCATCGGCGGACGCGGCGAGCCCGGCCAGCATCGGTCCGCGGAACGCGCTCGTGCCGTGCGGCGCGAGGCAGAAGTCTACCGCGGGTGCATTGGGTGACCAGTTCGCGAGGCGGGCGATGGCGACGGTCACGGGAACCGAAGCGTCACCCGCATCCGAGCTGCCCGTCGTTGCGTCCACCGGCGTGCCGGCGTCGGGAAGAGGCGTGTTCGTGTCGTCGCCTGCGCAACCGAGAAGGCTCGCGCCCAAGGCAACGAGCGCGAGAAGACCCGAACGACTGGAATTCACGCGCCTGTTCACGCACCGCGCTTAGCACCGTCTGCACGCGACGCGACGACCGTGTCGCGCCGTCGCACATATGTTGCTCAAAGGAACGGTGCATGTAGCGCGCGCGAGAGAGCGCACGCCGGATCCCAATCGTAACCGAATTGATCCTGTCGCTCTTTGCCTACCAGCACTAAGCCGGACCCGCTTGCGGCGACAATCGCGTCGCGGATGGGAGAGCTCTCATGAACCGACGAAAAGGTGTTTGGGTCGCGGCGGTTTCCTTGTGCCTCGGCAGCGTCAGCGCCGCCGCGTACGCGGCGATTTCGGCGCCGAAAGACGCGCACGTCGGCTTCCAGGCGACCGGGCCGGCCGGACTCAAGATCGAGGGGACGACGGGCGACCTGAATGTCGCCGAGGCGGACGGCAACATCGTCGTCGACGTGCCTCTCGCCAATTTGAGCACTGGAATCGCGCTCCGCGACCATCACATGAAGGAGAAATACCTCGAGGTCCCGAAATATCCGTCGGCGACGCTCGTCGTCTCTCGCGCTGCGCTGAAGCTCCCCGCCGCCGGCGCGACCACCGAAGCCGACGTGCCGGGGACGTTGAAGCTCCACGGTCAAGGACGACCTGTCACCGTTCACTACGACGCGAAGGGGGACGGCGCCGGCTTCGCGGTGAACGGAAAGTTTCGCGTGAAGATGGACGAGTTCGGAATCAGCGTCCCGTCGTACCTGGGAGTCACGGTCAAGCCCGACGTCACCGTGACCGCGAGCTTCCACGTCGCCGGGAACTGACATCGTTTTTCGTTTTCGCTTCTCACTGACTCACTGACTCACCGAAATTCGAACGACCCGATGACGTCTCGCTTCACCCATTGGGTCGTTTCGATCGGCCTTGGACTCGCGCTTGTGTTCATGGCGGCGGGCGCGGAGGCCTACCCGTGGATGATCCGCCACGGCTACACGACGTGTGGAACCTGTCACACCGATCCGTCCGGAGGCGCCGGCGTTCTGACGGCCTACGGGCGGGCGCAGAGCGACCTGCTCCTTCGAATGCGGTACGGCGAGAGCTCCGAGTCGGGTGAGGCGGACAAGACGAGCGGGCTCCTGTGGGGGGTCGCCCAGCTCCCCGATGAAGTGCGGCTCGGCGGGGACTTCCGCGAAGGGTTCTTCAGCAACCAGGTGGAAGGGGCCGCCCTTCAGCAGGAGCTGATCACGATGCGCGCGGACGTCACGGCCGACATCAAGGTGCAGCGCTTTCGCGCTGCCGGGAACATCGGCTACGCACCGGAGGGGGATCTGGCGGCGTCGCTCACGAAGAACCCAAATCACAACGTGATCTCGCGCGAGCACTGGCTCGGCGTGGAGCTCGACGACGAAGGGGCGTGGCTCCTGCGCGGCGGGCGAATGGCGCTCCCGTTCGGGATCCGGATGATCGAGCACACGCTCTGGTCGCGCGCGCTCACGCGCACCGACTTCGACGCGACCCAGCAGTACGGGGCCACGCTAAGTTTCGCCAAGGACAAGCTGCGCGGCGAGGTGATGGCCATCGCCGGCAACTTCCAGATAAGCCCCGACGACTTCCGTGAGCGCGGATACAGCACGTACGTCGAATACGCGCCGATGACGACGCTCGCGCTCGGCGCCAGCAGTCTATTCACGCGCGCCACGCGCGACATCGTGTACGGCGTCACCGACTACCGGTTCGCAAACGGAGTCTTCGCGCGCTATTCGCCCGCCAAGCCGCTGGTCCTGCTGGCCGAGGCGGACTCGATCTACCAGTCGCTCACCTGGAACGGACACCGCAGCGGCTTCGCGGCGTTCGCGCAGGCCGACTATGAGCCGGTGCAAGGGTTCCACGTGATGCTCACGGGGGAGGCAATGAACGGCGGCAACGCGGGAGAGCCGTCGTCGTTCGACGGATGGGTCTCGGCGGTCTGGTTCTTCCTCCCTCACGTGGATGTGCGCTTCGACGGCATCTACTCGTCTCTCGGTGTGCCGCCGGAGCCCGGCACGCCGTCGAGCCACGTCAACGTCACCACGTGGCTGGCCCAGCTCCACGTATTTCTGTGAGGCTTGCCGTGAGAGTCAACGTCCTTCTCCGTTCGATGCAAGCACTCGTGATCGCGCTCTCGCTCGTGCACGCCAGTGCTGCGCGCGCGACGCCTGATTTTCCGGCCGTGGTCGTGCGCGCCCTCGAGCTCCCGGGGATCACGATCGATCCCCCGCAAGGGTGCGAGCTCTGTCACACGAGCGATTCCGGCGGGACGTCGCTTCGACCGTTCGGGACGGTCGTGCAGCAATATGGTGCGCAGCCGTACCAGGAGAACACGCTCGAGGCGGCGCTGGGTCAGATCGCGCAGAACGAGCCGCAGCTCGTGGCCGACATCAAGGCGAGCAAAGACCCCAACACCGACACGGGACCGACGAATGTGCACACGCCGGAGTATGGGTGCGGCGCATCGCCCGGGCGCGCGGAGCTTCCAGGGTGGCCGGCTTGTCTTGGCGTGATCGTCGCCGTCGGACTCAGAAGGTCCCGTGCACGAAGGCGCCTGCGCCTCCGGCGATCGGCGACGGGGTGATGACGATCGCGCTCTCCGTGTCGGCGGGCGCGGTCAGGTAGAGGATGACGGCGGAGACGAGCGCGGCGCCCCCCGCGGCGAAGGCGACGGTCGACGCGATGGCTGCACCCTGGTCCACCTGCGGTGCGCTCCCCGGCTGGTTCGACATCGACTGATTCTTCACGGCCAGGAACGCGGCGCCGACGCCCACGCCGACGACGCCCGCGCCCAGGAGCCCATAACCAACCCAGCGGCGGTTTCGAGGGTCGACGTTTGCGGTCGACTCCTGAGGCGGGACCACCAGCGGCTGTACGATCGGCGGCGCCACCGGCGGCGGGGCGGGCGGGTCTTCGATCGTCAACGTGACCGAGTGAGTCGCCGCGTCGATGTGCGTCTTCGACGTGCGAACGGGCGATCCTGGGACGCTGAAGGTCACCACGTGATCGCCGGCGTCGACCGCGATGCCCGTCGTCCATTCGCTCGCGCGAACCGGACCGACGTCGTCGACGCGAAGCTCCGCGCCTGCGAGCGGAATCGCCGGCGACACGATGATGACCACGCGATTCACCTTCGGCTCGAGCGCCGTGGCGTGCGCGTGGGCGACGTCGGCGCGCTTGTCTTTGCGTTCGCGCGCGAGCTTCTCGGCTTCGCGGAATTGAGTCCATGCGCTCGCCGCGCGCCCCTGGCGCTCATAACAATCGGCCAGGTACAGCGTGATACCCACCGCGGGCGCGAGGCGCTTGCTCTGCTCGAAGGCCACGCACGCTTCGGCGAGCTTGCCGGAGTCGCGGAGGCTCTTGCCGGCCTTGAAGAGCGCGTCCGCTTCGGTGGTGACGGGCGCTGCGTGGACGACGCCGTTCGAGGAGCACAGGAGAGTCGTGGCCAGCGCGGAGATCGCGAGCGATCGCGCGTTCATTCACGCCCTCCGTATTCGTCTTCGCCCGCGGCGGCCGCGCGAGATGCCTCTTCGGGTGCCGCGGCGTCGGCGAGCTCCAGCGACGGCGGCACGACGCGCTTCACGATCCTCGGGCGCGTCTTTGGTAGTGCGCTCGTCAAGAAGGTCCGCGTCTGACTGGGAGAGGGCGCGACGACGGCCGGCGCCGGAGGTGTCATGGGCGAAGCGTAGGCGGCGAACGCGGACGCCGTGAGCATCGGAAGTGGTGCGGAGGGGGGCGGCGTTCCGGCCGCGGCCACGACCGAGGGTGCCTCTCGGCCATACGACGTGAAGACCGCGACTCCGGCGGCGACGGCGACGGCGGCCGCACCTTGCAGTGAGAGCTTCGCGAGCGATCCCATCCCCTGGGTCGTGGGGCGTGACGCGGGCGGCGGGTGAGTCTTGCTGATCGGCGGGATGCTCGCGGAGGCGGCGGCGAGCGACTCTCGCGACGGGGCCCTCTCCGTCGGCGGGATCGGATCGACGAGCGCGCGCGCGTTGCGCACCGGCGTGGGCATGCGCTCCGAGATTCGCGGTTGAACCGGGAGCACCGGCGGCGGAGCCGACTGCTGCACGCGCGCGCGACTCGGCGTGAGGAGCACGGGGAGATCCGTCTCTTGAACGACGCAGTCGTCGTCGACGTTCGCCGATCCCGACTCGAGCGCCTGCTTGGTGTCGAGGTGGCGCTGCACGGCGATCGCGTACAGCCCGTGAACGATCGAGGGGTGGTCCTCGGCGAGCGCGAAGAAGTCCTCGCGCCGAAGGAACAGCGTCGCCGCGTCGCTCACGGCGATGACGTCGGCTTCGGCCTCGCGGCACAGCACCAGCTCGACCTCGCCGACGGTCGCGCCCGCGCCGAGCGTTTCGAGCACGACCCGCTCGTGCCCGTCGCGCGCGACGACCGCGACCTCACCGGCGACGACCAGGTGGAGCCCCGGCGCTTCGTCGCCGTCGCGTACGAGACGATCGCCCCGCTCGAACACGCGCAGCTCGAGTCGCTCGACCAGCGCCGCACGCTCGGGCGCGGGGACCGCTCCCATCACAGGCGACGAGCCGCCGAGGTTCGTCACCGCGCTTCGCCGGCAGTGGGCGGCGAGCTCGAAGGCCACGTCCACGTGCCGCGCGGCGATCCCTTCGAGGACCGCGCGCCTGACGACGAGCAAGATCGACGACCGCTTGGCCACGACGCTCGACGACGCGGGCAGCGCCGCCAGGAGCCCCATCTCGCCGAAGAACGAACCGCTGCCGAGCCGCGCAATGACTCGCTTCGCGCCTTCGTCCTCGCGTCCGTGTCGAACGATCTCCAGCTCGCCGCACGCGACGAGGTAGCCGGCATCGCTTGCCTGGCTTTCTTCGATGAGACGATGCCCCGCCGGAACCGTCACCACGTCGAACGCTTCGAGGACCTCGCGCAGCGCCGCTTCGGAGAGACCACCGAAGAGCGGAATCGGGGTCGGCTCCGGCAGCTCGACGCCGACCGCTTCGTACACGATCTGCGTCGCCTTCGAGGCCAGCGCCGGGCCCCTTAGGATCGCGCTCAGCGCGTCGATCTCGCACCACCCGTCGGCGACGGTCGCGCGCGAGCGTGGGGCCAACCACGCGCCCTCGCAGAACGCCGCCGCCACGCGATCGAGGTGAACCGCCACCGCGGCTCCGAGCGCGCGCAGGTCGTCGATCGCGACAAGCGCAAGGAACGGCTCGTGCGCGTCGATCGCGCGCTCCACGGCGAAGACCAATCCGTCGATCGCGGCGCGCGTCCTCCCGATGCGCGCCAGCGCGCGCGACGTCACGATGAGCGCGAGCGGCGCCGACGGATCGCGTTCGAGCGCCGCCGCACCCCAGCGAAGCGCCGCCTCCGGCTCGTTGGCGACGAGGAGCGCGAGGGCTTCCGCGACCGGAGCTCCGCTTCGATTGCTCACCTGCGACACGGCGCGCGCGAATCGTGTGCTCATCACATTGCTCCTGCGCAGAAGTGAACGGCCACCGACGACAGCGGGATCGGCTGACAGACCGGTCCGGCGTAGAGAAACCCGATCGTGCCGCTCGTCGTCGTCGGACACGCGGACGCCGAGCTCGCGCTGACGAGCTCCGGCGTCGCTCGAATTCCCGGGATGACGTGAAGAGGACCGGAGGGCGCGAGCGTGAAGCCCCCCGCCGGCTGAACGGTGAAGTGGATCGTGGCCGCGGCGGTGCCGTGGTTCTCGATGGGGAGCGCGAAGCCGCTGGTGCTGTCGGCGGGATAGAAGGCGTTCCCCAGCCCGTCGTCGCCCGGTCCGGCCCCCTCCGGGAGAGTGAGCACCGCTCCGTTGAGAGCCCAGGAGATGGGAACTGTGAACGCGGTGACCGGCGAGGTAGCGACCGTGATGATGAGATCGTCCGCGTACGGGGCGGAGCCGGGCTGAGTGCCGGCGCCCGGAGTAACCGTGACCGGGGTCACGACGATCGTCGCGTTGCCGTTCGCCGGGATGGCGCCGGGGCCCGACTGGCTGACGGTGTAGAACGCGCCGGAGTTGAGATGGAGTTGATAGGGGTAAGCGACGTTGGTGGCGTTGCTCAGCGTGATGCTCTTGCCGGCGGGCGCGGGGTTCCCGCAGTTGGTCGACGGGAAGGCGAGGCTTCCGGAGACGCTCACGGCCGGGCTGCCGTTCGACGCGCCGGAGAGCGCGATCGCGGGCGCGCTCCACTGCGCGGGGAGCGGAGCGCAGAGGGCGCCGTCAGGGGTCAACGTCAGCGTCGCTTGATCGGTCCAGAAGCCGTCGGCCGACGGGGGAGTGAACTGTCCGACGATCGAGGTGACGGCGTTGGGCGCGGCGATCGTCGGGTTGTTCCGGATGCCGAAGACCGACGGCTGCGCGAGCCCGTCGAGTCGGATCGACAGCGCAGCGTTGCCAGTGTTCTCCAGCGTGCTCGTGAACGTGCCGATCGATCCGAAGCCGATCGTCCCGAAGCTCCACGTCGTCGCCAGCGGCGTGCTCGCCACGATCGCGCCCCGCGCTTGCATCACGAGCGAGACGACGTGCGGCGAATCCATGGCGGCGTTGGTCGTCACGCTCAACGTGTCGGAGAACGGTGACGGATCGTTCGGGTTGGCCACCGCGCTCGGGATCGCCTTGGGTGTCACCGTGATCGTCACGCCGCCGCCGATCGGGATCGTCGCCGGGAGAGACGTCCCGGCGCCCGAGAGGACGTACGGCGAGCTCGCTGAGAGCCCGAGGCTCAACGCCGTGACCTGAAACGCTTCGTTTCCGACGTTGTACACAGTCAGGTCGTGCGAGAGCCCGGTCGCGCCGCAGTTCACGAGGCCACTCGGGTCGGTCGCGTCCGAACCGAAGGCGAGCGAGGTGGCGGAGACGAACACCTTCCCTTGTGTTCCGGTGCCGCTCACTTGGAGCGGCGTGGGGAGCGCGGCGCACAGGCTGTCGCTCGTCACGAGCGCGATCGTGGCGGGGTAGGGGATCGCCGCGGTCGGCGCGAACGTGATCGATTCGTTCGGCGAAGTGCCGTCTGGCGCAAGGTTGGTGACGCTCGGCGGCGAGGCGGCGTAGCCAGCGGCGCCGGCCCCCAGCATCGCGAGCGAGAAGCTGGCCGCGGCGGAGCCCGGGTTCGCGCGATTGGTGACCGTGAGCGTCTGCGCGATCGTCGTGTTGATCGGAAACTGACCGAAGCGGAGGCTGTCGACCGAGAACGACAGCTGATCTCCGAGCGGCGTCTCGCCCAGCGAGATGACGTGCGGGTCGTCGAGCGGCACGTCGGTGGCGATTGCGACCTGCGCGGCGAATGCCGAGGGATCGGGGTTGAGAGCGGGTGAGGGGACCGCAGCCGCGGTCACGGTCACTGTCGACGACGCACCCGGAACGAGGAGACCCGGCGCGGGGTTGGTCGAGATCTGATACTGCGCCGCGCCGGGACCTGTGACTGCCCCCAGGGTCCAGCTCATGTCGAGCGTGCCGTCGTTGCGGACGGTGAACGCTTGCGACGCAGGAGCGGCGCCGCCGCACTGCGCGGGAAACGTGAGTGAAGTGGGAACGACGGTCGGACCGGCGCCGATTCCAATGCCGGAGAGCGGCAACGGAGAGGGGAGCGACGCGCAGAGCGGACCCGTGACGCTCATTCCCAGGCTGCCGTTTATGCCGTTCGCCGTGTTCGGCGCGAAGGTCACCGTGTCGGCCTGGGTGCCGCTCGCAGGGAGCGAGAACGTCGGATTGGAGACCGTGAACGCGGACGCGACGGCCGTCGCGACGCCGCCGGCGCTCGCGGTGAGGAGGGTCACGGTCGCGGCCGCGTTCCCCGTGTTCTTCACCGAGAAGCCCTGCGTCGCCGACTCGAGGAGGACCACCTGACCGAAGCTTCCGAAGCTCGGCGTTTGAGAGGCGTCGAAGGAGAGGACCGCGCCGCTCGGCTCCTCGACGAGCGAGATGGTCTGTGGGCCGTCGTCGGCGTCGGTCTGCACCGTGAGGGTCGCGTTCATCGGGACCATCGACGAGGGGGACGGAACCGCGGGCGCCGAGACGGTGATGGCCAGCACGCCGCCGTTCGCCGCGATGAGCCGCCCGATCGCCGCGCTGCTGGAGAATCCGGGCGTGCCCGCGAGCGCGACGTTCGTGATGCGCGCGTCGACCGACCCCGAGTTGCGGAGCGTGAACGATTGTTGAGGAGGAGCCGCGCCGCCGCACGGATTGGATCCGAAGTCGATCGGCGCCGTGGGCCAGCCCGAGATCGTTCCGGTGGTCCCCTGACCCGAGAGCTGTATCGACGGGAGGCTCGCGCCGCACGTCGCGCCGGTGACCACTGTGATCGACGAGGTCGCGCTGGTGAGGATCGTGTTGCTCGGCGTGAAGTCGGCCGATGCGGTCCATGAATCGCCGGGGCTCAACGTCGTTCCGGCGGATCCGTCCGCGTCGTCGGTGACGACCGTGAAGCGCGCGTCGCCGGGCGCGTCGAGCTGGAACGTCGCCGGCGCGTTGCCGACGTTGGTGAGGGTGAAAGCGATCGGCGGCGCGGGTGTGCCGACCTCGGTCGAGGGGAAGTCAATCGCAGCTGTGGTGCCGGCGGGAGTGAACGCCAACGTGGCACCGGTCGGCGTCGCCGAGAGCGGGACGGTGACGCTGGTGTCGTTCGGATCGTTGCTGAAGAGATCGAGCGAGCCTGTCACGGCGACGGCCGCCGTCGATGACCCCGGGATCGTCGCCGAGACCGTGAGCGCGCCCGAGGAGCCTGCCGCCACGGTCAACGTGCTCGGTGTCACCGCGAACGCGAACCCGGTCGCCGTCGCCGTGACCGTCAGCGGACCGGAACCCGTGTTGTCGACCTGGAGTGTCTGCGTCCCCACCGCGCCGCCGCACGCGACGGCGCCGAACGCGATCGAGGCGGGCGAGAAGCGCGCGCTCGGGCGTCCGCCGCTGGAAGGCGACGGAGAGCCGTCGGGGGTTCCACCTTCCGAGCCGGGCCCGTCGGGGAGTGAGCCATCGACGGACGATGCGGCGCCGCCGTCGACCGTCCCGACGTCGCTGTCGTCGCCCGAGCATCCGAGGAGAGTGAGCGACGCGATCGCGATCCCGAGGCAAGCGGAAGCGCCTCGCGCGCGACGCTCTGTCCTCCACAATCGAGTCATCATCTGAGCCTCTTCGAGATCCCGCCCTGCGGCGCGCGGATCTCTCGCGCACTGCGCCGACGTCTGCAACGCCACACGCCACGAACCTCGAACAAGTCACGACGCACGAACACGTTCGACACACGCTCCCGCTGGAAAATGCGTGCGGCGGAAATGCGAACGAGGGCGACGACCAAAGTCGCCGCCCTCGCTCCAAGAGGCTCACGTCCAGGAAGACGTGCGCCGCGCCGTCTTCACGTCAGTTGCAAACGCCGCTCGTCTCGTTGAAGTCGAGCTTGCAGCGGCAGGTCGCCGAGCAGCCGCCGGCTCCGGCGTTGACGGCAGCAATGCCGGCCGCGCCCGGGTCGCACTCCTCGAACGCTTCGAGCGTGCCGTTGCCGCAGATGGTAGCGACCTTGGGAATGCCCGCCGGGTTGCCCGCGCACCCGTTGCTGTTCGTCGCCGCACCGCAGACGGTCTGCTCGTTGAAGTCCTCGCAGAACTGCTCGTCGGTCCCTGCGGGGCTGAGCGAGCCGAGCGTGAAGAAGTCGTTGCCCGTGAGGATCGGGTTGATGCTGGCCGGCGTGGCCTCGAACTTCGCGAGCGTGATCTCGTCGGTCGCCGTGGGGTCGCCCGCGGTGTCGGCCACGTTGCCGAAGCCGACGAGCGAGTTGAAGTACAGCTTGCGGGAGAACTGATACTCACCCGTCTTGCCGAGGAGCTGCACGGTCGTGACGGTGGGGTACGTCTGCGCGACGCGGAGAGCGTCGGCCCCAGCGCCCGCCGGGCACGCGATGCCGGCCGCCTGGTTCGCGGCGCACGCGCCCGCGTGGCTGTACCAGATCTTCGCGCCGTCACCGGCGTATCCGATGCTGCACGGGTCGGCCTGCGCGAGGCATCCGATCTGGTCGGTCATGTCGACGAGCTGGCATCCGCTGCTGCCGTTGAGCGCTTCGACCTGGTGGATGCGGTTGTACGCGCCCGCGAAGTCGGTCGTCGTGCCGAGCGACGCGATCTGGTACTGCACGTACCCGACGGAGCCGTCGGTCGTCGTGCCGTCGCGGAACTGGCTGTTGTAGATGCGTCCGTCCGGGCTGCCGAGGCTACGCACCTGGAGGGCGGCGACGGTCGACTTGGTGGCGACGCACTGAGAGGTGTTGTTCGTCGAGTCGATCGGCGTCAGACAGCCGGTGCCGAAGAGCGAGTCGCCGTTCGGGCATTCGGCGGAGTGCTTGGTGCCCGCGCCGCGGTTGGCGCACGTGAAGACCTGAGCGGCCTTGCCGACGACGAACGTCGTGCAGGCGTTGGTCGGGTATTGCTTCCCGAGGTTCCCTTTCGGAATCCAGTCGGAGTCGGCCATCGGCAGGACGAGACCCAGCGCGCCGTCGATGTTGCAGACCTCTTCACCCGCGCGGTTGTGATTGTTCGTCGTGGTGCCGATGCACGGGCGGCGAATGGGGTCGTTGTCCTGGAATTGCGTGGGGAGGACGTCCCATGCGTTGGAGCCAGCCGAGCTCGCGTTCGGCGTCGTACCCCAGGTGCCGGCCGGAGGCTGACGGTGATTGCCGCTCCCCGCCGCGCCGCACGTCGCCCCGTTGCAGGTCGAGGCCGGATCGATGACGCCGCCGGGGCCCGTGAACTGATCGTGAGGTCCCTGTCCGCAGTTGGCGTTGCCCGCGCCGTTGTCCCAGTTGAGCGCGTTGCAATAAGGGCTGGCGCCGAATCCGTTCACCGAGGAGTTCGACGTGCTCGGTGCGAGCCCGAGGATCGACGCGAACACGTCGGAGGTGCCGGAGGTGTCATCGCGACGGTAGGCGTGCCAGAGGGCGCCGTTGGGCGCAGTGCCCGCGCCGCAAACCGACGACGCGCCGTTCGCACAGGCGTTCTGGAACAGGTTGCTCCAGTTGGACACGAGGTTGTGGCGCGCGGTGCTGTTGCAGTCTTGCCCGGCCGCCGCGTTGGAGAGATCGAGTCCGCCGTAGACCTCCGCGAGAACCCACTTCCAGGTCTGAGTCGCATTCGAGCCCGCGAACGACGTGCTCCCGCTGTACGCGAGGCCGGTGCCGGCCCCGTCGGCGCTGCCGTTGCACGCCGCGCTTCCGCCGGCCGCCGTCGCGGAGAGGACGTCCACGGCATCGAGACCGATGACGATGCCCGAGGCGTTCGTCGCCGTGCTGCCGGCGGTCCCGCCGTTGAACCCGGTGCAGACCTTCCCTTCGCTCTTCATCATGCGCGACATCGGCGCGGTCTGCTGCGTCGCCGCCGCGAGTGACGCGTTGGACATGGCCGACGCGCCGTTGCCGGAGCCTCCGCCGATGTACGCGCCGGTCGGGGTCAGACTCGCCGCCGCGATGGCCTGCGTGGTCACGTTGAAGAGCGTGTCAGAGCCCTGGTACGGGTTCGGCAAAGCGGCCACGCTGCTTGCACCTGCGCCGATCACCATGAAAGTGGCGACCGCTATCGACTTTTTCATGCGAATCCTCCGGTTGCTGTCTCGGGGGCGCCTGTACAAAGATCGGGCCGCTCGTCTTCGGCATCGGGCAGGGTCGCGCCGCTCACTCGAATCAGGGAAAATCGTGAGCGCCGTGCGATTGCGCCCCACGTGATCAATCTCTCGATCCTTCCGATTCCTAGAATCCTATTTCCGGATTTCAGACGGCGGGGCATGCGTCACGCTCGGCCGATTCGCCAGGCATCGGGCGATGCCCTCCTCGAGCGCACCGGTGGCGAGCCCCTCGAGGCGGAGGCGCGTGGCGAGCGTGTCGATGGGACGTAACAAGCGAGTGAAGTCGGCGTCGCCGCTGCGATGCGAGCCGACGAGAAAGCGATCGACGCGCGCCTCGATCGCGGCGACGGGTACGCCGCCTCCGCGCCCCTGGTGAAAGTCGCGCGAGTCGAGGCTGTTGCCACGGTCGTCTCCCAGGACGAAGAGCTCTCCCGACGCGACGACGACCGAGCCCGTGAACGGCGGCCTGAACGAGTGGAGCGTGAGGTAGGTGATGTCGTCCAGGAATTCCACGCGGAGACGGCCGTGGATCGCGCCGTCTTTCGTGTCGGAGGAGACATGGAGATATTCGCCCGCGTCACAGATGGGGACGGGCCAGCCATTGATGACGGGCGCGCCGCCGCGCATCTCGATGCGATCTCCGGGGAGTCCGACGACGCGCTTCACGAGCGCCTCCGGTCCTGTCTCTGCGGTATGCGCGGCGAGCAACCCGTCGGCCGCGAATACGACGACGTCGCCGCGATGAAATCCGCTCGTGGACGATGGCTTGCGCACCGTCCCGGCGACGAGGTCTTCGGGCGCGAGCGTCGGCAGCATCGATGCGCCGTGCACGCGGTAGGGGCGCGCCACGAAGGCGCGGAACCCGAGCGCGCCGCTCGCGGCGATGGCCACCCAGGCTACCCACCCCAGCGCGCTTCCACGCGACGTGGCGCTGTGAGAGTCACCCAGCCAGTAGTGCGCGAGCGCCGAGAACAGCACGAAGAGCGCTGCGCCGAGGAGCAGCGGGCTGCGACGACCGAGCGCCGCGACGAACCCAGGAGCGCCCGTGCCGATCGCAGGGACGAGCCACTGGAATGCGAGGACGGTGACGACGGCCGGCACGCAGGCGAGCAACCCAGCGCGCGGGGAGCGATCTCTCGCTACTTGAGGAGCGTGCACTGGTTGTAGTCCGGCGCGGCGTCCGTGGTCTCCAGCGACTGCACGTAGAGAAAGACGGACATTCCCGCGTTGATCGCGCCGCGCACCGCCCACTGGTTGGCTTCGTCGTTCCCGAAGCACACCGCGCCTTCTTGCTGAGACGCGCATGCGTGGCTCGCGCTCTTCACCGACGCCGGACAGGTGGGGAGACCGTTGTTCGTGATCCAAGCCGACTGCGCGCTCGTCGCCGCCGTGTCGTCCACGCACCACGGCCACACGTTCGAGTCCTGCAGCGTGGGGTCGGCGCCGCCTACCCCATTTCCCACGGCCACGCCTGCCGGGTAGCTCGAGGCCGCGACGATCGTTCCAGGGGCGTAGGTGTCGATCGCGAGGTTGTAGTTCGAATCCTGGATCGACTGGACTCCGAGCCGGAGCTGACCCTGTGAGTCGGGTCGGAGCACGTGAACCGGCGGCGGGTTCGCCGTGGTGCACATGCGCATCCAGAGCTCGGCGTCGCCGTTCTCGAAGATGAGCGTGTCGTTCAGGTGCGTGACGCTCGCATCGAGATAACCGTGACCGATCCGCGGATCGAACGACGGCGAGTAGAGCGAGTCGTGATAGCCGGGTCCGAGGATTCCAAGGCACAACGCCTTGGCCTGCGAGAGCATGTTCGCCGAGAGCGACGACGCCTCGAGCACCCGCTGCTGATCGAGCACGTGCGTGACGGCGACGATCTCGAGGATCTGGATCGGGATCTGGACCGGCGTGCCGCCGAGCGCCATCCACGCCATGTACCGCGCCGCGCGGTCGTCGTCGGTCACGCTGGTCCATGCGGGGGTCGCGTCCGCGGGGAGAACGCCGAAGACCGAGTGACGATTGCTCGAGGTCTCCGCCGCGCCGACAGGACCGAAGAGCCCGTCACGGAAGTCGGCGACCTCGGCGAGGCCTCCCGTCATCGTCGCCAGATTTTGAGCGAGGCGTCCGTTGGAGTCCGCTTTGGGTCCGTGACAGTTGATACAGATCATCTTGAACACGGCCGCACCCGGTGACTCCGAGTAGACCGGCGCGTCGGCGGGGGCGTTCGACACGTCCATCCAGTGCGGGCGCTGCGCTCCCGTGAAAGAGCCCGCCGTCGGAACGCCGTCGAAGTGGCAACCGCTCTGTTGCTGCCATAGCCCGAACGGGACCGGCGTCGTCACGTACGAACGAACCTGATCGAGCGTCGCGCTCTGAAGGAGGCCGACGGCGATCACTTGATCGGCGTACGCGGCCTGGGCCCCCGCGGGGCTGCTGCACCCGCGCGAAGCGGGCGGGATGTGCTGTTCGACGAGCACGTCGATCCAGTTTCCCTGACGCGGAGCCCACTGCCCGGGCGGCTGGCTGAGATCCGTATTGACCCAGTGAGGGTGCTCCGCGAACGGATAGGTATTCAGCGTGCGATCACCAGCGGGGATCGGGCTGCACACGGGATCGGCCAGCACGGTCGGGTCGAGGATGTCACCCGTCTCGCCCGTGTCGGCGTATCGCGAGAACGTCGTGCTCCCTGCGCCCAAGGTGATCGCAGGGTTCGTCCCCGTATGAAGCACCGTGAGCCGCTGCTGCGCGGCCGCGGCGGCGCCGTCGTACCCGGGATCGCCGGGGTGAAGCTCGACGTAGGGCTGCGGGGTCGTATCGACGACCGGGCTTCCGATGTTGTGACCGCTCGACCCGTCGGTTTGATAGGCATACTCCGCGACCTCGGGGTGCTTGCGCACGGCGGGGATGCTCACCATCCAGTCGCTGAGGATCTGCTTGGCCCGCGGGTCGTAGCCGGGGGTGTTCATCGGCATGTGCGGGTAGAGCGCGAGATCGTCGGTGTACGCGAAGGCGTTGTCGACGTTGCGGTAGATGAGGCTGCGCCACGGTGCATAGATCAGCCAGAAGGCGTCGTCCGGCCCGGTCCCTTGCGTGAAGATGTCGGCCGCCTGGTCCCCCGAGCTCGGATTGACGCGTGGGAGATCGACGAGCGACGGTGTGATGTACGGGATAGGGGTCGAGCCCGAGGGGCCGCGCCCGATCCGCGGGCTGTAGCGCTCGAGCGGGAACTGAAAGAGGCCGCCGTTCGCGCTTGGGAGGAAGTTGAGAACGTTCTTCAGCACCGGGTTCTGAACCGTCGGGAGCCCGTTCGGGTTGTGGCAGTGCGAGCAGTTCCCGAGCACGTACCCCTGGGCGATGAGCTCGTAGTCGTTGCGCGGGACGCGCGACCCCTCGGACTTCTCCAGAGGGAGCACGTCGTCGAGCGATCCGATTCCAGAGATCACGCCGTAGTCGATCAGGCGCTGGAGCTGCGTGAGCTCGTCGGGCCCGGTCGACTCGATGACCCCGCCGGTCCCGACCGCGCGGCGCGCGATCTGAAGAGGGATGAAGCCGAGAACGAAGCTCTGACTCTGACTCCCCATATGGCACTGAACGCATCGGTCGCTCGACGGGATCGCATAGTGACGAGCGGCCTGCGCCTCGAGCAGCGCCTCTTCCGGCGCCGCGGGAGCGCCCTTCAGCACGGCGGCCGCCATCGGCTCGTCCACGTCGTACAGAAAGACCGTGTCCGCGAACGGGCGCCCGCTCTTGAGAGGGGTCTCGACCAGCGCGGCGTCGGATTCGTCGTCGCTCCATCGGTACGTGCCGAAGAGCGCATTGTGAGTGACCGTGCCGTCGGAGGCCGTCACGTCAGGGCGAGAGACGATGAGCCGCGTCTCCATCTTGCGCCATCGGAAGCTGCCGTCGGTGTCGACGACCTCTTTCATGAACGTCTTGTAGAAACGGGTGTTGGGCGGGATGCCGAACGTCTGCGAGGTCTTGTCGAACTGAATCGAGGTGCCGCGTGGGACGCGCACGTACCGGAGCTTGCCGGCGTTGTCGGACCACAAGGGGTAGCCGGGCGCGTAGGCCACGACGCCGTATTGCGCGAGATCTTCGCTGTCGAGCGTGAAGAGATCGGTCTGATTCAGGTGCTCGGGGAGCCCGATCATGTCCGCCGCGCTGCCGCCGGGCGCCGCCGACAGGCTGGCGAACATCGCGTCGAGCGCGGCGCTCTTCTTCGTCTCCGTCGCGAAGAGGGGCGTTGTCGGAATGCAATTACCCAGGTTGGTCAGGTCCGTCCCGATCGCCGGCGTCAGCGAGAGCGCACCCGCGCCCGCGTCGGGCGGCGTCGACGACGCGGGTGCCGTGGCCGACTGCGGCGTGAACGACAGCGGGCTCCCGGCGGTCAACCACGCCTGAACGAGCTCCGCGAACTGGCGCACCGGATCGGTCGGCGGTCGCTGCGAATAGAGCATCCCGTTGGGGCTGCTGCACGGAGGCATCGGGTCGACCGGGTTCGATGCGCTCGGCGTGTACGGGCAGGCCACGTTCGAAGTGACGTGGGCCAGCACCGCCGCAGTCATCATCCGCGAGAAGTCAGTCGGAGTCTGGATCTGAAACCCGCCGTTGCCGGGCGGATCGACCGCCGGGCCGTGACACGACCCGCAGACGGAGTTGAAGCGATCGAACAGATCCGACACGAGCACCACGGTGCCGCCCGAGCCCGTGCTGGCCGACATGGCAACCTGCCGCTGAGGAAGAGGAGTCGCGCGCGCCTGGGTACACGCGCGCGCAATCGGAGCCGTCGCGTCGAGGTCGCCGCCGGCATGCGCGGGGTGCTGCGCGTTCCAGAGATCGGCCGGATACTCTTCCTGGGCACAGCTCGCGATCGCGATCACGGCGAGCACGAAGATGAAGAGCGCGCTTCCGTGCCGAACGACCATGCGACTCACACTCCTCAGGCTCCTCAGGGGCGCGGGTACTTACCATCGTGTCTGCGGGCTCCCGCGACAACGCGGTGAACTCCCCATCACGTTTGCAATGCTCCAGGGGTGATCGAGTTTCGCGGAATTCCGGAATTCGGAATGCGCCTCCTGGAATCGGAGGATCGCCGGGCCTCCGCGGCCCGATCTGCCGGGAATTGCCCTGTGAGCGCGCGTGGCTCGGGTCTTGAACAAGGCCGCGCGTCGCCGCTGCCCGGGTTCCCCTCCGGCGGGGCCTCAACCGCGCTCCTAGTCCACGAAAACTTTTTCGGAGGTAACCGTGAAGAAATCCGTCATTGGCAGTGCAATCATCTTCGGTCTCGCGGTGGCGATCGCCGCGCCGTCGATGAGCGGCTGCAGCAGCTCGCAGAACGATTCCGGCAACAACGGCGGGCAAGGTCCTGGTCATCAGGCGCTCGGTACGATCGGAATGGACCTCACGCTTCCGGGCGGCGAGACCATCACCAGCGTGAACTGGACGATCAACCAGGGCGCGACGGTCGTGAAGACCGGCACGTACTCGGTTCCGGCCGCGGCCACGACCATCAGCTTCTTCATTCCGAACGTCGCGGCCGGGAGCGGATACACGATCACGCTCTCCGCCACGTCGCCCGACGGCGCGATCTCGTGCATTGGCACGTCGTCGCCGTTCACCGTCACCGCGCAGACGACGACCGACGTGAACGTGTTCCTGACCTGCACGTCGACCTCCGCCGACGGCGGCGCGAACTCGGGCGGCGTGCTCGTCAACGGCACGCCGGTCGACTGCGCGACCTGGACCTCGGCCAGCGCGCAGCCCGCTGCGGCGGTCACGGGCGGCGTCGTCGCTCTCGCTGCAGGAGCCGTCGGCCCGAACGCCGCTGGCGTCACGTACGCATGGACCGCGTCCGCCGGTTCGATCGATACGCCCTCGCAGTCGCAGGCCAACTACACCTGTCCCGCCGCTCCGCAGACCGTGACCATCACGCTCAACGTCGGCGACGGCGTCCTCCCGGCGGGCGCGACCTGCCCGGCCGCGTCGAGCACCACGACCCTCACCATCACGTGCGGAAACCCGCCGTGCCAGGGTGTCGGTACGGGCGTCGAGGCCTCTCCCAACTCGGCCACGGGCACCTGCCCCGCGCCGTCGGTCAACAGCGGCACGCTCAAGGATTCGTCCGGCAACTTCTGCTGCTCGGCGGCTCCCTGCCAGGGCGTGGGTAGCGGCGTCGAAGCCACTCCCAACACGGCGGCGGGCACGTGCCCGGCGGGTCAGTCCAACTCCGGCACGCTGAAGGACGGCGCCGGCAACTTCTGCTGCACCGGCCTCCTGCCCTGCACCACCGCCGGTCAGACCGGATGCGTCCAGTGCCAGGGGAGCACCGGCGGCCTCTGCACGCCGACCGAGGCGGCCCTCGTTCAGCAAGACATCACCAAGGGCCTCGCCACGGCGCCTGGCGCCGACCCGGCCGCGGGTTGCTACACCTGCGTCTTCAACGCGGGCGGGCTCGACGATGTGACCTTCCACGACGTCGGCCACGAGTGCGGCGACTTGCCGAGCGCGAACCAGGCTTCGTGCACGGCGACCCTCTCCTGCATCCTCGCCAACTCGTGCGCGTGGGGCGGCAGCGTCTCGGGGAGCGCGGTCTCGTCGTGCTACTGCGGCACGGCTCCCATTAGCGGAACGTGCGCGAACGTCGGCACGTCGAACGCCGCCAACGGCGCGTGCGACAACCAGGAAGCCGCCGGGCTCGGCCTCGCCGAGAACGACGGCCTCGACATCTTGAAGAACTTCACCTCCACGACGCTCGCGTCGGGTGTGGCGAACAACATCTTCCAGAGCGCCATCAGCAACAACTGCGGTCAGTGCCTGCACTGATCGGAGTCTGAACGATTCCACGACAACGCGAGAGGGTGCCGGGCGACCGGTGCCCTCTCGTTCATTTTGTCTCATGAAGTCTTGCCGAGTTTTCCGCGACGTTCGCGAACGACACTGAACGGCGCGCGTCGTTCGAGTGAGTACCAAGCTACTTCTTGCCGAGTCTCGCGCGCCGCCGTTGCGGAGCGTCCCTGTTTGCAACAAAGGGTGCTGCGCCCATGCGCTACCTCGTCGTCACTCTGGCGCTCCTCACCGTTTGCGGTGGGACTGCGACCGTGAGTTGCGCGCGCGACGACGTGTTCATCCCCTTCGCAGACGCGGGCGACGACGCAGCGTCGGGTGCCGACGATGGCGGGCTCGCGACGCCGGCGCCGATCGCGCAAGGGGCGTCGATCGCGCTCTCGGTCGACCAGATCGACTTCTCCACCGTGGCCTGCGGCGCGAGCGCGGCGACGAGCGCGCTCACCTTGCACAACGGCGGGAGCAAACCGGTCGGAGTCTCTGCGTCGACCACCGGCGCTGCGTTTGCGGTGAACCCTGCGGTCTTCACTCTCGACACCGGCGCGACCGCGACGCTGACCCTCACGACCAACGTCCCGACGTCGGCGACGGCCGGCGTGCCGATCGTCGGCACTCTCTCGCTGTCCATCGGCGCTTCGAACCAGGCGAGCTTCGACGTTCCGCTCTCTGTCACGCCCAGCGGCGCGTCGCTCGCGTTCGCGCAGGGGGAGCCGAGCACGTTCGCGTTCCCGCTCACCGAAGTGGGCTACCTGGCGTCGCTGGGCGTCACGCTCGTCAACGCCGGCAACGCGAGCGCGACGTTCACGGTCGGTGCGCCCTCGGACCCGCGCTTCTCGCTCGGTGGTACTACCGAAGTCACGCTGGCCGCCGGCGAACCGTGGCCGATGCAATCCAGCTTCGCGGCGACCGATACGAGCGTCGTGCGCGCCAGCGCGTCGATCACGGCGACCGGCACGCTGTGCAGCCGGAGTCTGGCCGCGGTCACGTTCTCGGCCCGCGCCACCACGGGGGAGAGCGCGGGTTGGCCGGCGTTGGTCGACTTCGGCCCGGCCGATTGCGGTGGGTCGGCGCCGTCGGAGCGCTCGTTCACGATCACGAACTCGGCGACGGTCGACGCCCATCTCACCGCGGTCACACTCGCCGGCGCGCCGGGTTTCACCACCAACGCCAAGGTCGGTCGCGCCATCTTCGCCAACGGCGGATCGCTCGATATCACGGTCGATGCCCCCGCCGTCCCCGCGCTCGCCTCGGCCGAGCCCATCACGGCGACCCTCCTCATCGCGACCGACGCCGACTCTTCTCCTCACGAGATCACGCTCACCGAGGAGCCCAACGGAGCGATCCTCGCGTTCGACACGTCGGGCGCGCCGAACTTCGGGAGCTTCGGCGCCGTCCCGTTGCTCGGCTCGGTCGCGCAGGTCTTCGGCGTCGTCAACACCGGGACCGCCGCGGCCAGCGTCACGTTGGTCACGACCCCTTCGCCGACGTTCACGGTCTCGAGCCCGGCCTTCGCGATCGCCGGGAACGGCTCGCAGTCCGAGATGGCCGTGTTCGCGCCGCGCTCGGGCGGGACGTCCACGGGGAGCATCGCCATGACGGCGACGGGGGCGTTGTGCAGCCCGCTCCCCGCGCCCATTCCCTTGTCGGGCGTCAGCGGCGCAGCACCCAACGTGAGCCCGACCTCGCTCGCGTTCGCCGCGGAGTGTGGACGCGCCGCACCGGCCTCTCAGACGTTCCTGATCGAGAACGGCGGCAACGCCAACATGAACTGGACGCTGGGGAGCGTGACAGGTGCGGGTGCAGGAAAATATTCGCTCTCCGCGAACCCGCCCCCCGGACTCCTGGCTCCCGGCGCGAGCGCGATCGTGACAGTGACCGCGACGGCGATTCCGTCGCCCACGACGCTCACCGATCCGTCGTCGTTCGCCGCGCAGGTCGTGGTGACAACGGACGTTCCCTTCGATCCGCCGCACGTCGTCACGCTGGGGGAGACGCCGCTGGGGGATCAGCTCTCGTTCGGCTCCTCGTCGCCGCTCAGGTTTGGACAGCTCCCGATCGGCACCGAGCTCACGCAAGGGATCACGATGGTCAACGCGGCCAACGCCGGGTCGGATCCACCGGCGCTCTCGTTCACGTTGCATGGGAGCGGTGCGCAGGCGTACGCGATCGCGCCGGGAAGCGCGACGTCGGTGGAGGACGTCACGTTCGCGCCCGCGGCGGCGACGTCGTATCCGGCGACGCTCACCGTCACCACCTCGGACGCGCTCTGCACGCCGCTCCCGCCGCCGCTTCAATTGACCGGCGCGGGTACCGCCGCGGCGACCGAGCTCTCGGCCACGACGCTCGCCTTCGGGACCGATCCCGGCGACCCCAACGGCTTCGTATCTTGTGGCGCGACGGGGCTCGCTCAGACCCTCACAGTGTCCAACGCCGGGAATCAGGGTCTACATGTCACTGCGCTCACGTTCGGCGCGGGCGCGAGCAGCTATTTCGGGTTCGCGGGAGCGGGGCCGGCGTTGCCGCTCGCGATTCCGATTGCTGGAAGTACCACTCTGGTGGTCACGCCGAGAGCGATTCCAGCCACGGTTTCCAATCCCAACGACGCCTCGCCGTTCGTCGACACGCTCACCGTGACCACCGATGCGCCGCTCGATGCGCCGCACGTCGTTCAGCTCGTCATGCAGGCGCGCGGCGCCGTCATCGCCGACACGCCGCTCTCCGCCGCCTGGACGTTCGGCGCGGTCTCGCCCGGCGCGATCGCCACGATCACGACGGCCGTGGAAAATACGGGCAACGCCGCCGCCTCGGTCGCCCTTCACGGCGTGTTGCAGCCGAGCATCTTCGGGCTTCGAAGCAACCCCACGACCGTCGCCGCGAACGGGACGACGTCGATCGTCGCGCAGTTCATCCCGCCGTCGGCGAGCGGATCGTGGAGCGACCAGGGATCGATCGCCGTGACCGCGCTCGACGGACTCTGCGCACCGCTGCCGAGCCAGTGGACGAATCCAGTCATTCCCATGGCAGGTCACTCGCCATGACCTCTTGGTTCACGCGCCGCTAGCGGATTCCCGTGGAGCGCGAACGCGCCTCGCGGAACGATCCGGGTGTTTGCCCAGATGTCTCATTCGACCGTTCGTGTCGGTGGCATAGCGCCCCTCGATGGTTGGCAACGACGGGACGAGGAGTCGGGCGCGCGTCGCAAGGAGAAGCCGGATCGGTCTCCGCGCGTTCGCGGCGATCGTCTGTTGCGCGATCGGTCTGTTCGCGAGCATCACGTGTGGCGGCACCTCAGGCCGTGAAGGGTTGAGCATGGGCGACGGGAGCGACGCCGGCGCGACGCTCGACGCCGCCGAGCTCGATGGATTGTTCGACGTGTCGATCACCTACGCCGATCGCGCGCTCCCCGACGTGGTGGCTCCGCCGGACACCGGCGCAGGCGCCGGCTATCCGTGGCCGACATGCGCTCCGTTCATTCCCGTGGGCCCCGACGGCATGCCCGTACCGGCCGGCGCCGAAGTGAATCAGATACCGGCTGTCTACGGCGACGACGGCGGCGAAATCCCCGCGTCGGACGGGAGCGCGTGCGCGACGTACGGTTGGCTGGGAAACACGGCGGTCGACAACTGTCTGACCTCGCAGGCCAGCGGCTTCGGCACGGGCGACTTTCCGTTTCTCCCCGCGTGCAACTGGTGCGCTGACTCCGGCGTGGCCGCGCAAGGACCCGGCGCCGGGATCTCGACGTACACGCTCTGTCTGGACCTCTACGCCTGCGCCATGCGCACCGGCTGCGGCTCCGCGCAGAATCCCGCGGAGTGTCTGTGCGGAGACGCGACCGCCTCCGACTGCATCGTCGACGCCGGTGGTCCGTGCGCGACAGAGGAGCTGGCGGCGCTCCAGGCCACTCCCAGCTCGGTGCAGACGGCGCTCACCAACTACACACAGTTCGACACCGAGTATCACGGGTATTGCGGGTCGGCGCTCAACTTCGTCTTCCAGAACGCGCGCACCAATGGGTGCTTCAGTCTCCTGGATGGTGGGCATTGAGTCACCTCCGCGCGACGCGAAGAGCCTCGTCCGCTGCGCTGTGGCTCGCGGCCCTGGCGACGTCGTTCGCGCTTCACGCTTGCTCCGACGTGGGCGACAGCTCGGCGATCTCCGCGGGCGAGACGGGCGAGGACGCGGGGCCGGGGCCGACGGAAGACGCGGCCGAAGGGCTCGGCGAGGCGTCACCGGAGAACGACGGCGGCGCGAGCGCTGATCTCGACGCGGGCGGTGGCGACGCCAACGCGCGACCGACGGGCGACGCGGGAACCGTCACCGGCAACGACGACGCGGGAAACATCGAGGACTCGTCGAGCGAGGACGTCATCGTCGTCGTGGTGGACGCGGGCGCGGACGCGACGATCGTCGACAGCGGGTTGCCGGACACAGGGAGCACGGTCGATGCGGGCGTCGACGCGGGCTTCGATTCGAGCGTCGGCGTGGACGCGGGCCAGAAGGTCGACGCGGGCGTCGACGCCGGGCACGGCCAAAACGCGCTCGCTCCGTGCACCACCGCGGGTCAAGCCAACTGCGTTCAGTGCCAGTACAACAACGGCGCCGAAGGGACCGCTCCCAACGCGAGCCAGCTGTGCACCCCCACCGAGGCCGCGCTCGTTCAGCACGACATCACCACCGGGCAAGCAACCGCCGCAGGCCCCGACCCCGACTCGAGCTGCTACGCCTGCGCCGCTCTTTCGGGTTGCTTGGACGACAGCGAGTTCAACGACCAGGGGCACGAGTGCGAGGATCTCGCAGGCGCTTCGAAGGCTTCGGAGTGTGAGGCGACTCTTGCCTGTGTTCTCAGCACAGGCTGCGGCGTCGCCACGATCAGCACCTGCTACTGCGGAACCGCACCTGTCAGTGGAACCTGCGCAGCGGCCGGCGCCAGCAACGCCGCCAATGGTCAGTGCAAGGCCGCGGAGGCCACAGGCCTCGGCTTCGCCTCGAACGACGGGCTCGACATCTTGAAGAATTTCACCTCGACGACCCTCCCTTCGGGCGTCGCGAACAACATTCTCCAATGCGCCGCCTCCAACAATTGCACCACGTGCCTGCACTGAGTCTGCCCGCACTGGCGCTCGGCCTCGCCTGGGCGGCGTCCGCGCTGTTCGTGTCACGCGCAGCGTGTGCGGACGAAGGCTCCGCGTGGCGACGGGAGTGCGAAGCGCTGACGGCGAGCGGATCGCGGAAGGACGCCATCAAGGCGTGCGCCGCGGCGCTCGAGCGCGATCGATCGGGCGCGTCGGTGCGGGGGCTCGTCGGCGCGCTGGTCGATGCGCCGGGCGAGCCGTCGAGCGCGGATGTGTACGAAGCGCTGCAGCTCGCGGCGAAAGAGCACGACAACCCGCTCGGGCAAGCGACGGCCGCTGCCGCCGCGTGCGACGTGGCGGAGAAAATTGGAGATGGTCCGATGCTGCAGCAGTGCACCGACGAGCTCGAGCGCGTGGCACCGAACGACCCCGCGACGCGACGCGCGAAGATGGCGATGGATGCCATGAGCCCGCCCTGGAAATTCTGGAGCGCATGGGGAGCCGTCCTTGCCCTGGTCGTCGTCACGCTCGGACACGCCGTGCGACAGCTCGCGTCGAGACGACCGCGCCGCGCGATCGCCGTCGTCGCCGCGACCGCCGCCGCGACGTTGGTGACGTTCGCAACTTGGAGTGGAGTCGCACGCGCCGAAGAATCGTCCTCGCCGCACAAGAGCATGGGCAAGTGGCCGGTCGACACCGATCACCCCGAGCTCGGAATCCCCAGCGCAAAGGACCGCGACGCCGAGCCGCTGGAGTTTGGGTACTGGCTGCAAGAGGTTGCGTTGAAGGGGGAACAGGCGTCGAAGGCCGGCGACCACGCGGCGGCGGCGCGGCTCTACGAAGCGCTCGGCCAGGCCGTTCCGGATCGCGCGATCGCGTTCGCGAAGCTTTGCCAGGAGTACGAGGCGCTCGGCGATCTCGCCAAGGCGATCAACGCCTGCGGCGATGCGCTGCTCCGCGACGGCGCGCGCGTGCAGGACTACTCGCGCTTCGTGCAGCTCATGGTGAGCAAGCCCGGCCCGCTCGCGAAGAAAGACGTGGCCGCGCTCGGCGCGGTCCTCGTGCACTTGCGCGAAGACCCGGCAGGGCGCGAGGTGGTGGACGATCTCGAATGCCAGGTCGGCGCACGAACGTCGGACGTGGCGAGGCTAAGCGAGTGCACGACGGCCATGGCCGCGCGCGCGCCCGGCGACGCCAAGACGCTCTCGTACCAGTGGGCGCTCGCCATCGCGCAGAACCACTTCGACGACGCTCGAGCAATCAGCGAGCGCGCTCGAGCGGCAGGCGTCGCACCGCAGGCCCTCGCCGCCATGGATCGCGCGACGGCGTCGAACGAGAGCCGCCGGCGCTGGCAAATGGTGATGGGAGCGACCGCGATCGCGCTCGTGCTGGGAGCGATCGGGATCGTCGTGGGGCGCATCGCGCGAAGGCGGATGAGCACGCAGTCGTACGCGCAATCGCCGAGCGCGTGATTGTACGCAGGAGTTCACAGAGCACACGCATCACGCTGGTAAGGAATGCTCATGCAAATCGCTGGGAACACCGCTCACTCGTGGTCGTTCGCGACGAGAGAGACCGCGGAGCCGACCTCCGCGCTCGGGCGTCTCGGGGCGATTCGCCGATTCGATCGGATCAGCGCGCGCTCTTCGGCGATGCACGAGGTGATCAACGTGCTCGAACGGATCGCGCCCACGGACGTGACCGTCACGCTGCTGGGTGAGACGGGCGCGGGCAAGGACGTCATCGCGCACGCGATTCACGCGCAGAGCGCGCGAGCCAACGGGCCGCTCGTGGTGTTCGATTGCGGATCGGTCGCGGCGAACCTCGCGGAGAGCGAGCTCCTCGGGCACGAGCGCGGCGCCTTCACCGGTGCGGTGTCGGCGCACGCGGGCGCGTTCGAGCGCGCTGACGGCGGCACGCTCTTCCTCGACGAGATCGCCGAGCTGCCGCTCGCGCTGCAACCGCGCCTGCTTCGCGCGCTCGAGAGTCGGTGCGTGCGTCGCGTCGGAGGGAAGACCGATCGGCGCGTCGACGTGCGCGTCATCGCCGCCACGAACCGCGATCCGCGCGCCGACGTCGCCGCCGGGCGATTCCGCGAAGATCTGTTCTTCCGTCTGGCCGTGGCCGTCGTGCAGGTGCCGCCGCTTCGAAAGCGACTCGAAGACCTCCCCGAGATCATCGGCAGCTTGCTGCGCGATCTCGGTCACGCCGATCTCCGCCTGTCCGACGCGGCGTTCTCCGCGCTCCGCGCGCACCCGTGGCCGGGCAACGTGCGCGAGCTTCGCAACGTGCTGGCGTGCGCCGGCGCGTTCGTCGATGCGGGCGTGACGGTGCTCGAGCCGCAGCACCTTCGCTTGCAGTCGCCGACGGCGCCCAACGGCGACGCGGCGTGGACCGATTCGCTCTCGCTCGCCGGTCAATCGCTCGATCGCATCGAACGCGCGGCGATTCGCCAGACGCTGGCGCACTCCGAGGGGAACAAGGCGCACGCGGCGCGCTCGCTCGGGATCGCGGTGTCGACGCTGTACGAGAAGCTGAAGAAGTACGGCCTCTAGATCGGCCGACGCCTCTCGCGACATGCCCGGAGAGCTGTCGCGACACCTGCCACCATCTGTCGTCACAGCTCGATGGACCTGTCGCGACAGGTGCACGGACCTGTGACGACACCCCCTCGGCCCTGTCGCGACAGGTGCCGGGAGGTGTCGCGACAGGTGATCGGACCTGTCGCGACAGGTGCTCGGAGGTGTCGCGACAGGTGCTCGGACCTGTCGCGACAGGTAAATCGAGGTATCGAGCCCCCAAACTCGGCCGCTTTTGGCGCGCACCTCCCGGCCGTGCCACCCTTCGGACCCGCCCGCGCCCATGTCCCTCGTCCAGCTCCGCCCGAAACGCGATCCCCGCGCCGACTTCCTCCCCACGACGCGCGAGGAGATGGAGGCGCGCGGCTGGGACGAGCTCGACATCCTCATCGTGACCGGTGACGCCTACGTCGATCACCCGGCGTTCGGCCCCATCTTGATCGCGCGCTTCCTCGAAGGGCGCGGGTATCGCGTGGGCGTCGTGGCGCAGCCGCGGTGGGATCGCCCCGACGACATCGCGCGCATGGGGACGCCGAAGCTCTACGTGGGCATCAGCGCCGGCAACCTCGACTCGATGCTCAACAAGCTCACCGCGCAGAAGAAGATCCGCGGCGAGGACCAGTACTCACCCGACGGCGCGATCGACAAGCGTCCGAACCGTTCGTCGATCGCCTACGCGAACCTCTGTCGCCAGGCGTTCCCGCGCACCGCGATCGTGCTCGGCGGGATCGAAGCGTCGCTCCGTCGCATCGCGCACTACGACTACTGGAGCGATCAGGTACGTCGCTCGATCCTCCTCGACGCCAAGGCCGACCTCCTCGTCTTCGGCATGGGCGAGCGCCCGGCGTGGGACATCGCCAAGCGCCTCGAGGGGGGCCAGCACGTCGATCAGCTCACCGACATCCGCGGCACGGCGCACGTGAAGAAGAACCGCCGCGCGTGGGAGCCGCTCCTCGCCAAGGCGAGCAAGTACGTCACCGACGGGAAGATGCTCGTCCTCCCGAGCTACGATGAAGTGAAGGCCGACAAGAAGGCGTTCGCCTTGATGAGCCGGCAGTTCCAGTACGAGACCAACCCGTTCAACGGCCGACCGATGCTCCAGGTGCACGGCGAAGAAGCGGTCTACTTCAACTCGCCCGCCGAGCCGCTCAAAGAGTCGGAGATGGACGGCCTCTACGACCTGCCGTTCACGCGCCTCCCGCACCCCAGTTACCAGGGCACGCGCATCCCGGCGTACGAGACGGTGAAGCACTCGATCGTGACGATGCGCGGCTGCTTCGGCGGGTGCACGTTCTGCAGCATCACCGAGCACGAAGGGCGGGTGATCCAGTCGCGGAGCGAGGCGAGCGTTCTCCGTGAAGTGCGCGCGCTCTCACGCATGGAAGATTTCCGCGGGACGATCAGCGACCTCGGTGGCCCCACGGCCAACATGTACAAGATGACGTGCAAGGACGAACGCACCGAGTCGGCTTGTCGCCGCCTGTCGTGCGTGCATCCCGGCATCTGCGAGAACCTCGTCACCGATCACGATCCGCTGATCGATCTGATGAAGAAGGTCCGCAAGGAGAAGGGGATCAAGCGGGTCTACATCGCGAGCGGCGTTCGCTACGATCTCGCCGAGCGGAGCCCCGAGTTCATTCGCGAGCTGGCAACGCATCACACCGGCGGGCAGCTCTCGGTCGCGCCGGAGCACACGTCCGAGGCGGTGCTCGACAAGATGAAGAAGCCCCCCATCGAGCACTACGAGCGCTTCGCGCAGATGTTCTGCAAGGCGAGCGAGGACGCGGGGAAAGAGCAGTACCTCGTCCCGTATTTCATCAGCGGGCACCCGGGCTCGACGCTGGCCGACTCGATCGATCTGGCGATCTACCTGAAGGCGAAGAACCTTCGCCCGCGTCAGGTGCAGGACTTCATCCCGACGCCGATGGCGATCGCCACGACGATGTTCTACACGGGCCTCGACCCGCTCACGATGAAGCCGGTGCACACGGCGACCGACCTCCGCGAGAAGCGGATGATGAAGGCGCTCCTCTTCTGGTGGGACGAGAACAGCTGGCCGCTGGCGCGCGAAGCGCTGAAGGAAGCGGGGCGAACGGATCTCATCGGCCGCGCGCCGTCGTGTCTCATCCCGCCGGACTATGGAGTGACCGCGCCGCGTGGGCCGAGACCGATGGTGCCGCGCGGAAGGCGACCGGGAAGCGGGCCGCGGAAGAGGAGGGTTTGAGTCGCAGCTACTGGCAGCCGTTGGTCGCCGTGCATGTCTGGTTCGGCAGGCATTGCAGGCAGGCGTTTCCAAGCACTCCGCATTGCGCGTTCGTCGTTCCCAAGACGCACTGACCGCCGGCGTCGGGTGGGGTGCAGCAACCGGCGCACGTGCCGAAGTGGCAGTTGTTCGCCGCGTCGACCGCAGGCTGCGCATCCCCGGCCCCCGAGTCCACCGCGACGACCGTCCCGCCATCGACGTCGCTCGCGTCGTTGACCGTCGCGGGCGTCCCGCCGCCCGGCTCCGGCGTGGTCCCGCCGTTCGTGTCGATGGGGGGCTGCGTCGTGCGCGAGGAGCACGCGACGGCGATCGTCACGAGCGTGACGACCCCGACCGCCGCGCAGGCACGAAGCTTCACTGGCACGCGCCCCCGATGCAGGTCTGGGTCCCGGGACACGGTGAGCAGATGCCGCCGGAAATTCCGCACTGGGCGTTCAAGGTCCCCGCGCGGCAGATGTTCAAGTTGTCGCAGCAGCCGAGGCACGGGGCCGTGAGGCAACTGACTCCGGCGTCCGCCGCGCTGCTGTCGAGGATGACGACCGTGCCGCCGTCCTCGACGACCCCGCCGTCGCCGGGCAGGGATTGCCCTCCGCCTGATCCGCCGCTCGTCGGTCCGGTCGTGTCGATCGGCGGGTGCGACGGGCTCGACGAGCACGCGACGATGAGGACGCCGATCGTGATGAATGCGCCGATGGCGCTGCCTCGGAGCTGCATGCAGCGCAGCTTAGCGCCGCGATCTTGGATGACACTATTTGCGGCGGAGAAACCGCGCGCCGGCGCTCACGGCTGAACCGCGAGCCCGCGCAGATCGCGCCCCACGGCGTGATCGAGCTTCACGCGCGCGATGCGGGCGTTGACCATGGCGTTGAGCGCATCGATGCGCGCGCGGGTGAGCTCGCCTTCGGCGTCGGTGAGCGTGGTCGACGTGCCACGGCCGTTGGTGAAGAGCTCGCGCGCGACGCGGTACGCCTCCGTGGCGCTGGCGAGCTCGCGTCGCGTGGAGCCGAGCGCGAACTCGGCCTGCTTGAGCGACTGCCACGACTGCGTGATCTCGACCTCGATCCCTTCGCGCGTGACCTGGGCCTGCGCTTCGAGGGCGGCGGCGCGGGCCTCGTAGTCGGCGGCGTTGCCGTTGGCGGTGAGGATGTCGTTAGGGGCCCAAATGGCCTGCACGCCGAGGTCCCACGTCGGGAAGAATTTTTCCTGCGCAGGGAAGAGGCGCGGGTTCGGGTTGGCGTAGATGCCGTCGCCGAACGCGCTGACGACCGGGTATCGCCCTGCCTTCTGCGCCGCCGCGGTCCGCCGCGCAGCCTCCGCGTTCTTCTCGACGCTCTTCACCTCGAAGCGCGCCGCAACACCTTCGTCGACCAGCGACTTCAGGTTGCCTTGCGTGACCTCCTGGGTCCCGTCGAGCCCTTCGCCGGGAACGAGCTTGCGATCGCTCGGCCCGTGAATCGCGATCCGCATCTGCGTCTCGGCGAGGTCGGCCTGGTTCTCGGCGGTGACGACCGCGAGCTCCGCGGAAGCGACGTTGGTCTCGCCGCGAAGCACGTCGGCCTTCGACGCATTGCCCACGGTGAACTGGTTCTTTGCGTCGTTCAGGTGCACGCGCTGATCGTTGAGCGCCTGCACGGCGACGACGACCGCGCCGCGCATCTGAAGCCACGTGTAATAGGCGACCTTGGCGTTCGTGAACGCGCCTGCTCGTGATGCGCCGAGATCGAAGCGCGCGGCCTCGGTCGACTTGGTCGCCGCGCTGTACGCCTGATTGATGCGCAGAAAATAGTCGCTGATGGGGACGGTCAACGTCGCCTGCATCACATAGTTGTTCAGAAAGAGCGGATAGATGACGGAGCCCGAGACCGGGGGTGTACCGGGAAGAAAGGTGATGTCCGGCACAGTGAAGCTGGACAGACGCGTGTACTTCGCGGCCCCGCTCAATCGCGGAATGAACGCCGCCCACGCCGCGTCCACGCGCGCCTGCGCCGCGTGCAACGTCTCCAGCGATTGCTTCGCGGCGAAGCTCGTCTCCATCGCGCGCTGCCCGACTTGCTCGGCCGTGATCCCGCCCGGGTGCGCGCGCAGCAGATCCTCCGGCACCGCCATCGGCGTCGTCGATGCGGGTTGGAGCGGCGCCACGTCGGTCGTCGTCGGCGCCACGGGAGCACCGGCGGCGCCAGGCGGAGCGTCGTTCGCCTGCGCGCGCGCGACCTGCGCCGACGCCAGCGACGCCGCGATCAAGAGGCCGGAAGACAAGAGCGAGCTGCGCATCGTCGTTTTACCTTCTCCGTGAGTGTCCAGCGCTTGCCTTGGATGCATCGGCGGGCCAAATCCGCGCGCCGACGCGGCATCGATAGAGGATCCCTGCGCGTTCGGCCAGGCCTCTCGCCCCGCCACCGCCTCTCGGACCGTCGACCATGCTAAGCCGAGAGCTCCATGACGTCGTTGTCGCCGCTCCCGCTCGAACCCGCCGACCGAGTCATCGAGCGCATCGACGCCGCATTGAAGGCCACGCCCGACGGCGTCCTGGCGTTCGACGGCGATGGCACGCTCTGGGACGGCGACGTGGGCGAAGATTTCTTCCACGCGCTCGTGGCGCACGGCGACTTCCGCGAGCCCGCCTGCCGCGCGATGGAGAAGGACGCGCGTACGCACCTCGCGCCGACGTTCGCGATCGACGGCACGGGCAAGTCGCTCGCTGCGCGTATCTACGACGAGTACCTCGCGGGGCGTTTCCCCGAGGAACCCGTGTGCGAATTGATGACGTGGGCATGCGCCGGTTGGACGCCGAGCGAGGTAGACGCCTTTGCGGCCGACGTGCTGGCGCGCGCGAACCTGGCGCCGCGGCTGCATCGCGAAGTGTTGAAGGTGATCGCGTGGGCCAAGGGGCGCGGCGCCGAGGTGTTCCTGGTGAGCGCCTCGCCGCGGGCGATCATCGAGCACGCGGGGCGAGCGGTGGGGTTCGACGACGATCACATCATCGCCGCCGTCCCGCGCTACGAAGCCGGGCGCATGATCGCCGACGTCGTGCGCCCGATCCCGTACGCCGCAGGAAAAGTGCACAACCTCCGCGCGCGCATCGGCGAAACGCGCACGCTCGTGGCCGCGTTCGGTGACAACGCCTTCGACGTTGCAATGCTGTCGCAAGCATCCGTTCCGGTGGCCGTCCGCCCGAAGCAGCGCCTGCGCGACCGCGCGCCGGAAGTGCAGAAGCTCGTGGAAATCGCTCGAGAGAGCTGACAAATAGAGGCGCGAGTCATTCGCGCGGAACGACTCGCGGAACGACTCTCGCAACGAGACAATCACGAACATGGACTTCGAATTCACCGAAGAGCAACGCCTCATTCGCGACGCCGCGCGCGACTTCGCCACGCGCGAGATCGCCCCCAAGGCCGCGGAGCTCGACAAGAGCGCGCGCTGGCCGAGCGAGATCGTCAAGCGCATGGGCGAGCTCGGGTTCATGGGGATGGCGATCCCCACCGAGTACGGCGGCGCGGGGATGGACACGCTCAGCTACGCGCTGGCGATGGAAGAGATCAGCGCAGCGTGCGCTTCGTGCGGCGTCATCATGAGCGTGAACAACTCGCTCTTCTGCGACCCCGTCTACAAGTTCGGCACCGACGCGCAGAAGCGCGACGTCCTCACGCCGGTGGCGAGCGGCGCGAAGCTCGGATGCTTCGGCCTCACCGAGCCGATGAGCGGCAGCGACGCGCAGACGATGGTGACGAACGCCGAGAAGGTCCCCGGCGGGTTCGTCATCAACGGCGCGAAGAACTGGATCACGAACGGCCCGCACGCCGACTTCATCTTGCTCTTCGCCGTCACCGATCGCAGCGGACCGAAGATCAAGCACACCGCGTTCTTGATTCCGAAGGACACGCCCGGCTTCACGCAGAACGCGCGCGACCACAAGCTCGGCATCCACGCCGCGCACTCGTGCACCGTCTTCTTCGAGAACTGCAAGCTGCCGGACGAGGCGGTCGTCGGGAACGTGGGCGACGGCTTCAAGGTGGCGATGGCCACGCTCGACGGCGGTCGCATCGGCATCGCCAGCCAGGCGCTCGGCATCGCGAAGGCGGCGCTCGGGACGGCGGCGGCGTACGCGAAGGAGCGAAAGAGCTTCGGCGTCCCGATCGCGCAGCACCAGGCGATCCAGTTCATGCTCGCCGACATGGCGACCGAGCTCGACGCCGCGCGCCTCCTCACGTGGCGCGCCGCCACGATGAAGGACGCGAAGGTCCGCCACACCACCGAGAGCGCCGAAGCGAAGCTGTACGCGAGCGAGATGTGCACGCGCGTGGCGCACAAGGCGATCCAGATCCACGGCGGTTACGGCTACTCGAGCGAGTTCCCGGTCGAGCGTCACTACCGCGACGCGCGCATCACCGAGATCTACGAAGGCACCAGCGAGATTCAGCGCATCGTCATCGCCGCGAGTTTGTTGAAAGCGTGAGCGCCATGTCTCAGTACCCGCGCACCCTCACCCCCGGCCCCTCTCCCGCAAGGGGAGAGGGGAGGAGAGATCACCGTCTGCTCCCCCTCTCCCTTTACGGGAGAGGGGGCGGGGGGGTGAGGGGACGCGGGGCGAATCTCGGTGGCCTCGGTGGCCTTCTCGCGCTCCTCTCGGTCGCGTGCGGAAGCGCGCCTCCGCCGCCTGCCGTCGAAGCGCCTGCGGAGGCCGCGCCGGTGCACGCGTCGCCGCCGCCGATCCAGGCGTCGCAGGAGCTCGGGTCGATCGACGAAGTGGCGACGAACCGCGCGTTCGATGGCCTCCAGAATCAGTTCCTCGAGTGCCAGAAGCAGGGGATGCAGCGCGTGGAGTTCCTCGCCGGCGACGCGAAGTTCTTCATTCGCGTGGGCGCCGACGGCGCGGCGAAGTGGGCGTACCTCGAGGACTCGACGATCGGCGATCGCGCGACCGAGAAGTGCGTTCTGCAAGTGGTGACGAGCGCGCACTGGCCCAAGCCCGACGGCGGCGAAGCCGAAGTGCAGAAGTCGATCTCGTTCGACGTGGGCGACGCCCGCCCCGCCGTTCCGTGGCGATCGGACAAGGTGTCGAGCGTGCTCGCCACCGAGTCGAGCGACGCCATGCAGTGCAAGGGGAAGATCCGCGGCGTGTTTAAGGTCACCGTCTACGTCGAGGCGGGCGAGGCCGAGCACAAGAAGAAGCACGCGCACGGCAAGGTGCTCGCGGTCGGCGTCGCGCCGCCGAGCCGAGACGGTGAAGCGAAGGTCGATTGCATCGTCGACGCGGTCAAAGATTGGAAGATGCCCAGTCCTGGTGGATGGGCAGCCAAAGTGACCTTCAGCCTCTGATCCCATGCAACTCGAGCTCAACGAAACCCAACGCCTCGTCCAGCAAACGGCGCGCGACTACGCCACGCGCGTCATCGCGCCCAAGGCCGCCGAGATCGACAAGTCCGAGCGCTTTCCGCGCGAGATCCTGAAAGGGCTCGCCGACCTCGGCCTCTGCGCGGTGAACGTGCCCGAGGAGTACGGCGGCGCGGGTGCGGGCGCGATCTCGTACGCGCTGGCGATGCAGGAAGTCTCCCGCGCGTGCGCGTCGACCGCGGTCACGATGGCCGTGACCAACATGGTCGGCGAAGTGATCGCCAAGTTCGGCACCGAGGCGCAGCGGCGCGCGTACAACCCGAAGCTCGCCATCGGCGAGTACGCGGCCGGATCGTTCGCGCTCAGCGAGCCCGAAGCGGGGAGCGATCCCGGCGGCATGAGCACGACCGCCACGCGCGACGGCGCGCACTACGTCATCAACGGCGCCAAGCAGTGGATCACGAGCGGCGCGCACGCCGGCGTCATGGTCGTGTGGGCGCGCACGGGCGATCGCGCGACGCATCCGGGCACGCGCGGGATCTCGTGCTTCCTCGTCGAAGGGGGGACGCCGGGCCTCCAGATCGGTCGCGCCGAAGACAAGATGGGCATCCGAGGATCGAACACCGTGTCGCTCGAGTTCGACGCCATGCGCGTCCCCGACAGCGCGCTCCTCGGTGAGCCCGAAGGGGGCTTCAAGATCGCGATGATGGCGCTCGACGGCGGGCGCATCGGCATCAGCGCGCAGGCCATCGGCATCGCGCGCGCTGCGCTCGACGAGAGCGTGACCTACGCCCGCGATCGCAAGGCGTTCGACAAACCCATCGGCGACTTCCAGGCGATCCAGTGGAAGCTCGCCGACTGCAAGACCGAGCTCGACGCCGCGCACCTCCTCTGCATGCGCGCGGCGTGGCTGAAGGAAGCGGGGAAGCCCTTCTCGCGTGAGGCCTCGATGGCGAAGCTCTTCGCCAGCGAATCGGCCAACCGCATCTGCAACCACGCGGTGCAGATCCACGGCGGCTACGGCTACGTGCGCGAGTTCGCCGCCGAGCGCCACCTGCGCGACGTGCGCGTGACGACGATCTACGAGGGGACGAGCGAAGTGCAGCGCATCGTGATCGCGCGGAACGTGCTCGCGTAGAGGCGCCAGTGAAGATCGGCGTCCTGGGGGCTGGCGCGATCGGGACGTACGTCGGGGCGAAGCTGATCGCCGCGGGGCACGACGTCGTCCTCGTCGGGAGGCTCGGCGCGGAGATCGAAGCGAACGGGATCGAGCTCACCGATTACACCGGCGGGCACGAGCGGATCGAAGCGTCGCGCGTGAAGTACTTCGCGTCCCCCGACGTGCTGGCCGACCGCGACGCGATCCTGGTGACCGTGAAATCGATGGCCACCGAAGAGGCCGCGCGTCCGCTCGCCACGATCGCGAAGACACCGACCACGTTCGTCAGCTTTCAGAACGGCGTCTCCAATCCGGCGCGCCTCCGCGCAGTTCTCCCCGGTCACGTCGTCCTCGCGGGGATGGTCCCCTTCAACGTCGCGCGCGTGGGGCCCGGTCGCTTTCACAACGGCACCAGCGGCCCGCTCGCCATCCAGAAGCACGACGGCGCCGAGTCCGCGATCGCCGCCGCGCTCCGAGACGCGAAGTTCGACGTCGAAGTGCGGGCCGATCTCGACGGCGTCCAGTGGAGCAAGCTGCTCATCAATCTGAACAACTCGGTCAACGCGCTCTCCGGCATCCCGATCAAAGAGCAGCTACTCGACCGCGAGTACCGCCGCATCATGGCCGCGTGCGTGCGTGAAGGGCTCGCCGTCGTGCGCGCCGCGGGGATTCGACTCGCGCGCGTCGGCCGGATGATCCCCGCCATCGCGCCGTTCGTCCTCTCGCTGCCGGACGCCGTCTTCTTCCGCGTCGCGGCGACGATGGTGAAGATCGATCCCAAGGCGCGCTCCTCGATGCTCGACGATCTCGATCGCGGGCGCGCCACCGAGGTCGACTACCTGAACGGCGAGATCGTGCGGCTCGGCGAGGCGCACGGCATCGCGACGCCCGTGAACCGGAAGATCATCGCGCTCGTGAAAGAGGCCGAGACGAAGCGCCAGGGGTCGCCGCGGATTCCGTCGCTGCGTTTGAAGGAGCTGGTCTCGAGCGCCTGAGCCGTTCGCGCGTCGCGTCGCCATTGCCACGCTCACGCGAAACGGAGACGCTGCGCGCGCATCGAAACGGGACCGCGTCACAGGGAGGTTCATTCATGAGCGACAAGATCGGCGTGATCGGAACGGGGACCGTCGGGCAAGTACTGGCCGATGGGTTCCTGAAGCACGGCTACGAAATCATGCGCGGCTCACGTGAGCCGGCGAAGCTCGGCGACTGGAAGAAGGGCGCAGGCGCGAAGGCGTCGACCGGAACGCTCGCGGAGACGGCGGGCTTCGGTGGCATCGTCGTCCTGGCCGTGAAAGGGACCGCGGCCGAAGACGCGATCGCGCAATGCGGCGAGGCGCTCAACGGCAAGATCGTCTTCGACACCACGAACCCGATCGCCGACGCGCCGCCGACCAACGGCGTGCTCGCGTACTTCACCGGGCCGAACGAGTCGCTGCTCGAGCGCTTGCAGAAGCGCGCGCCCAGGGCGCGGTTCGTCAAGGTCTTCAACAGCGTCGGCAGCGCGCTCATGGTCAACCCGAAGCTCCCGTCGAAGCCGTCGATGTTCATCTGCGGCAACGATGGCGCGGCCAAGGAGCAGGCCCGCGCGATCCTCGATCGTTTCGGGTGGGAGACGGAAGACATGGGTGGCGCCGAAGCGGCGCGCGCGATCGAGCCGCTGTGCATGCTGTGGTGCATCCCCGGCCTCCTCCGGAACGACTGGGGGGGCCGCGCTTTCAAGTTGCTCCACGGTTAGTCCGGTACGATGGCGCCGATGATGACGACGCACGCCGATCTCGTCGTCATCGGCGCCGGCTCGGCAGGGGCCGTCATCGCTACGCGCGCCACCGAGAGCTCCGCGCGCGAGGTGCTCCTCTTGGAAGCGGGCCCCGACTATCCCCCCGCGTGCGAGCTCCCCAGCGATCTCGCCGACGGTACGCGCAACTCGATGACCGCGCACGACTGGGGGCTGGCGCATCGGCCGACGCCCCGCCAGATCACCCTCGCGCTTCCGCGCGGCAAGGTCGTCGGCGGCTCGTCGGCGGTGAACACGTGCATCGCTCTTCGTGGCGAGCCGTACGACTACGACGAGTGGGCCGCGCGCGGGCTCGACGAGTGGAGCTGGGCGAAGTGCCTTCCGGCGTTCAAGCGGCTCGAGAACGATCTCGACGTCGTGAACGACTGGCACTCGCAGTCGGGCCTCATCCCGATCCGCCGCCACACGCCCGAAGAGCTCACGCTGTGGAACCGCGGCTTTCTCGATGCGTGCGCGAGCCTCGGCTACCCGAAGTGCAGCGACACGAACGACCCCACGCAGCGCGGCGCCGGCCCGCACGCCATGAACAAGGTCGCCGGGCAGCGCATGAGCGCCGCGCGTTGCTACCTCACCGAGAGCGTTCGCGCGCGCCCGAACCTTCGCATCCAGGCCGACACGATCGTTCGCCGCATTCGCTTCGACGATCGCCGCCGCGTCGTCGGCCTCGAGGTCGAGACGCTGGGGCGCGCGTGGGACATCGAGACGCGCAACGTGATCCTCAGCGCGGGGGCGATCGCCACGCCGCAGCTCTTGCAGCGATCGGGCGTCGGTCCACGCGAGGTGGTCGAGCGCCTCGGGGTCGATTTCGTGGCCGATGCGAAGCAGGTCGGCGCGCGTCTCCTCGATCACCCGGGGTGCGCGCTCTTCTTTCGCCCGGGTCCGGGGATCGGCGGCATCCACAACCCGATCATCCAGGCGGTGATGCGCGTCACCTCCGAGAACAGCCCGTGCCCGAACGACATGCAGGTGCAGCCCGGCTCGTTCATGCCGCTCCCGCATATCGAGCTGCCGTGGTTCGTGACGATGTCGATCTGCATCGGCAAGCCGCGCGCGGCGGGGCGCTTGTGGATCGACAGCGCGAACATCCGCGCGAAGCCGCGCGTCGACTCGATGTTCCTGGTGGACGACGTCGATCGCTCGCGCGCCGTCGATGCGCTGATGCTGGCGTGGAAGCTGGTGCAGACGCCGGCGATGCGGGAGATGGCGACGCCGTTCTGGCCTCCGCGTCGCGTGCTCGATGACCGCGCGTCGCTCGATCGCTTCGTGTGGCGGATCACCGGCAGCGGGTATCACCCGTGCGGCACCGTGCCGATGGGCGTCGACGGCGACGCGGAGGCGGCGTGCGACGGACGCGGGCGTGTGCGCGGCGTGGAAGGGCTGGTCGTTGCCGACGCCAGCGTGATGCCCACGATCCCGATGGCGAACACGAACCTGCCGACGCTGATGATCGGAGAGCGCTTCGGCGAGTGGGCGAGGGAAGGAATGCTCTTCTAACTGCGTGTTGCAGATCTTCTCCTCGTGCCTCGCGCACCCTCACCCCCAGCCCCTCTCCCGCAAGGGGAGAGGGGAGGAGAGATCACGCATTGACTCCCCCTCTCCCCTTGCGGGAGAGGGGGCCGGGGGGTGAGGGTGCGCGAGAGATCGCTGAGGAACACCCTCGAACGGATGGCGTCTCGCCGCTCGCCTGTGCTCTTCGCGGTTAGCATGGCCCCTTCATGCAACGTCGTGCCGAGGCGAAGATCGCCGGGCTGCTCTTCTTCAGCGGCTTCTGCGCGCTCGTCTACCAGACCGTCTGGGAGCGCGAGTTCCGTCTCTTCTTCGGCGTCTCGACCGCCGCCTCCGCCGCCGTCGTCGCGATCTTCATCGGAGGCCTGGGCCTCGGCGGGCTCCTGTTCGGACGGCGCGCGGACGCTCACGCGAACCCGCTCGCGCTCTACGCGCGCCTGGAGGCCGTCGTCGCCGTAGCGGCATCGGTGACGCCTCTGCTCGTCGTCGTCGCGCGCCAGATCTATGTCGCTCTCGGCGGGAGCGCCGTCCTGTCGACGGCGGGGGCCACCGTCGTCCGGCTCGTGCTGGCCACGCTCGTCCTCGGCGTCCCGACCGTGGCCATGGGGGGCACTCTCCCCGCTGCGGCGCGCGCGGCTGCGCGCAGCGACGCGAGCGCGCGCGTCGGATTGCTCTACGGCGTGAACACGCTCGGCGCGGTGGCGGGGGCGATCGTCGCGACGTTCCTCTCGATCGAAGTGTTCGGAAACCGCCTCACGCTGTGGCTCGCGTGCCTGGTGAATCTGCTGGTCGCCGTGGCTGCGCGCTCGCTCGCTCGCGACGCGCGCCCATCGCCAGCGCCCGCGGAAGCGCACGACGACGCGCCGCCCGCCGCGAACGCGACGGCCGCGTCTTCGCTCGTCCCGCGCGGGTTCGTTCTCTTCGCGAGCGCGGTCGTCGGCTTTGCCTTCTTTCTGATGGAGCTCGTCGACTACCGGATGCTTGCGCCGCTGGTGGGCGGCACGGTCTTCACCTTCGGGCTCGTCCTCGCGCTCGCGCTCGCCGGTATCGGCTGCGGCGGGCTCCTCTACGCGCGTCACCACGCGCGCCGTCCCGCGACGCTCGCTGCGTTTGCGCTGTCGTGCGCGTTCGAGGGGCTCGGCCTCGCGCTGCCGTTCGCGCTGGGCGATCAGATCGCGCTCCTCGCGCTTCGCCTCCGCCCACTCGCCGACTTCGGGCTCGCGGGATACGCGACGTCGATCGGGATCGTCGCCGCCGTGGTGGTCGTGCCGGCCGCGCTCGTCGCCGGGTACCAGTTCCCGCTCCTCATCGCGCTCGCCGAGGGGGTCGGGCTCGGGCGCTCGATCGGCGAGGTATACGCGGCCAATACGCTCGGCGCGATCGCCGGCGCGATCGCCGGTGGCTTCGGGCTCATGACGCTCCTCTCCGCGCTCGGTTGCTGGCGCCTCGCGACCGCGCTCCTCGTCGCGCTGGCGCTCGCCGCCGTCGTCGTCTCTTCGCTGCGCGAACGGCGGCGGAGAGGGCTCATCGCGCCTCTCGTCGTGGCCACGGCGGCCTCGCTTCTTCTCGCGGCGACGGGGCCGACGGCGCTCTGGCGTCACCGAGGGATCGGCGCGGGGCGCGCGAACGTCGACACGTACGCCGAACCGAACCACGCGCACGCCGAACGAAACGCGGCGCGAGCCGCCACGCTCTGGGAAGCCGACGGCCGCGAGGCGAGCGTCGCGATCCTGAGGGAGGACGATCTGTCGCTCGTCATCGGGGGGAAGGTCGACGGCACGGCCCGCGGAGACGCCGCGACCCAAGTGGGAGGGGGACTCCTCCCTGCGCTGCTGCACCCGAATCCGAAGCGCGCCTTCGTCATCGGCATGGCCACGGGGTGCACGGCGGGATGGCTCGCCGCGGTGCCGTCGATCGAGCGCGTCGACGTGGCCGAAGTCGAGCCCGCGACGCTGGAGATGGCGCGCCGCTCGGCGGCCGTGAATCACGGCGCCCTCGACGACCCGAAGGTCCACGTCGTCGAGGCCGACGGGCGCGAGGTGTTGCTCGCGTCGCGAGAGACGTACGACGTGATCTTCTCCGAGCCGTCGAACCCGTACCGCGCCGGCGTCGCGGCGCTCTACACGCAGGAGTTCTATCGATCGATCCGCGTGAGGCTCGGCGAGGACGGCCTCTTCGCGCAGTGGCTGCAAGGCTACGAGGTCGACGCGGCGACCGTGCGGCTCGTCCTCGCCACGCTCGGCTCGGTCTTTCCGTACGCGGAGGTCTGGGAGCTCATGCCGAACGACCTTCTCATCGTGGCCGGCAACCACGCGCCGGAGTGGAACGCCCCCGCGCTGCGTCGCAGGCTCGCCGAGCCGGGGTTCCACGACGGCTTTCTCGCCGCGTGGGCGGTGGACGATCTCGAGGGGGTCGTCGCCCATTTTCGAGCGGGTGACGCGCTCGTGCGAACGATCGTCGAGCGCGCGGACGGCGCGTTCAACGGCGACGACACGAACGCGCTCGAGTTCAGCTTCGCGCGGACGCTCGGGAAGCGTGGGCTCTTCGACGTCGCCGACGTCGTCGCCGTCGCGCGACAGATGCACGCCGACACGCCGCCGATCGCGCCGGGGGAGATCGATCTCGCGCGCGTTGGCGAGGAGACCGCGTCGAGCCGCGTCGCGGAGGAGGTTCCCCCGTCGCCGATCGCGGGCGCTCCGACCGACGTGGCCGCGCGTACGCGCGCGAAGCTCGCGTACATCGCGGGCGATCTCTCCTTCGCGGCGCGCACGTGGCGCTCGCAGGCGAGCGCGCCTCGCTCGCCGATCGAGATCCTGCTCGTCGCCGAGTCATTCACGGAAGCGTCCGACCCCGCGGCGGCCGGCTACGTCGACGCGCTCGCACTCTCGTCCCCGACGGAAGCGGCGTGCGTGCGTGCGCGCGCGTCTTGCCTGGCGCACGTGCCTTCGTGCGGCGGTGAGCTCCGCGACGCGTTCGTGCGGTTCCGCGACGACCCGTGGGTCTTCCGACCGCTCGCGAAGCGCACGCTCGAGGCCGCGAGCGATTTCGCGATCCGAGAGCCGGTGCATGCGCCGGCGCTCCTCGACGCGATGGCCCAGCCCTTCGCCGCCATGGGTCTCGACCGGACACGTCTCGCGACCCTCGCGAAGACGAGCGCCGCGGTCGGCGATTTCGCGCGGTGCCGCGCCGCGTACGAGGGCGCGGAGCCGTATCCGGTCTGGGAGCTGGCGAGCCTTCAGCGACGCGCGGTCTGCTACGAGAAGACCGGTAGCCCGCTCGCGACGAAGGCGCTTCGCGACGTGGAGGAGCTCCTCGCGCACGCGCCGTCGCGATTCGCGGCGGGGCTCTGACCCTCAGGGAAGCTGAGCATCGCTCGCGCCGGCGGCGTCGGCCTCGGCCAACGCGTCTTCCGCGCGCGCGACGAGCTGCTCGTCTCCGCTCTTTCGCGCCAGCACGAGCGCCTGCGCCGCGTCTTCGCGCGCCTTCTCGGCGTCGCCGATCTCCACGTACGCCCGCGCCAGATGACAACGCACGCGCGCCTCGCCGCGCACGTCCCCCTGGTCGCGCACGAGATCGAGCGCCTCCTCGAAGCACGCCGCCGCCGTGCGCGCGTCGAACAGCGCGGCGTGCGCGCGCCCCACGTGAGCGAGCGTCCGCGCTTCGCCCCGCTCGTCGCCCACGTCGCGCAGGATCGCGCGCGCCGTCTCCAGGTTCGCGAGCGCGTCGTCCGCGAGACCGAGGGCCAGCTGCGCCACGCCCAGATCCGCCAGCGCCACCGCTTCGTTTCGCTTGTCGCCCGTCGCGCGTGCCCCCGTGATCGCCTCTTCGTACTCGTGCAGCGCGCGCGTCGCGTCTTCACGGAGGCCGAGGTTCCCGCGCGTGACCGCCGCGTGGGCCGGCGGCGTCGACGCGCGCTTGATCGCGTCGTCGAGCGCGCCTCTCGCACGCGCCGCATCGCCCAGCGCGCTCGCCGCGCGCGCCTCGAGCAGCGCAAGCGTCCCTCCGTCGATCGCTTCTTCACGCGCCCGCGCGATCACCTCGTTCGCCTCCCCGAACTCGCCCGACGCCAGCAGCGCCTCGGCGAGCTGCACCGAGACGCGCGCGATCATCGCCGCGTCCCCCTGCGACCGCGCCGACTCCAGCGTCTCGCGCAATCGCTCCGGTGAATCGCGCACGACGATCCCCGGCCACAGCGGACTCTCTGCCGGCGCGCGCGACGTCGCCAGCACCCGATGCGTCATCCCCCGGATCGACCACAGGTCCGGCGCGCGCTCCCACGTCGCCTTCAAGAACTCCTGCGGCCCGCACCACAGAAGAGGATGCGCGAGCCCGCTCACGATCGAGTCGCGTCGCTGGTTCAGGAGCGAGAGGCCCGCGGCCATTCCCGGCGCGAGCGCGCGCGGCCCGAGCACCATCGTCGTCTTTCGCGCGTCCGCTTCGTCGGCGTCGTCGAGCACGCTGGCCACGATCGCGCGCCACCCCGGCTCGTCGACCGGCTCCAGCACGCGCGTCTTCAAATCGCGCTCGCCCAGCCACGCGGCCAGCGCGCGTCCGAGATCCGGACCCGTCACTTCCACCGGGATCAGCGAGAAGCCGTCCATGAGCGCCATCGATCGCGCGATCGACTCGAACGCCGCCGCGATCGAAGGCGTGATCTTCACGCGCTCTTCTCGCCTTCGCCGACGGCCGCGGCCATGAGCGGCGCGCGCTTCACCAGCGGATGAAGGTCGTACCACTCGTCGTCGTCGCGGTACGCGAGCACCAGCCACTTCTCGAGCAGGCGCCCGAACGCCGCCACTTCGCTCGAGTCCCCCTGCGGCATGCGATGCGCGCCGGCGAGCGCGCGCAGCATCGGAACGTGCGTCCCGCGCACGATCACGGCGTACTCGCGCGCCAGATCGTCGATCACGCGCGACACCACCTTCGGCGCCACGGGGAACGTGTCTCCGCGCACCAGCACCTCGCGCATCATCCGCAGCAGATCGCGCGGGTACCCGCCCGAGGCCAGCACCAGAGAGGTGAGCAGCCCCGACGTCGCGCCGCCGAGCACGTGGTCTTCGTCGATTCGCCGCCGCACCAGCTCGCGCAGCTTCTCGATCCCCACCTCGTACTTCGTGCCGTCGCGCTCGCCGATCTTCACCATCGGCAAGACGAGCGGCTGGCTGTCGTAGAGGCTCCCCAGCTCGGCGACGCGGAAGCGAAGCCACAGCGGGAACGTGTAGATGACGTGGCACGGCAGTCGGAGCAGCCGCGCGTGCTGCACGAACAGGCTCTCGACGCTGGCCTCCATCGTGTCGCGATCTTCTTCGCGGAGCGGCGTGAACTTCTCGAGCCCGTCGGCGATCACCACCACGCGCTCGGCGTGCGTCTCCTTCGCGCGGCGCAGGCGCACGACCGCCTCGCTCATCGCCGCGGTGGCCTCGGTCGCGAACTGCTGGAAGCGCGACGAGAGCGCGTCTTCCACCTTCTGACGGAAGCTCGGGTTGTTCTTCATCTCGAGCATCACCACCTGCCCGGCGAGGTGGAGGTCGAGTCGGGCCAGGGTCACGTCGGTCTGCTTCAGGAACTCCCAGAAGCGGCGCGCGTAGCCCGGCTCGGTGTCGGGGTCTTTCCCTTCGGCGACCGTTGCTTCGCGATCGAGCGCGTACGCCACGATGCGGAGCACGTCGGTGATCGACGCCGGCGTGTAGCGATCGAGGTACTCCTCGAAGTCGACGTACACGGCGTGCGTCGGCAGGTCGCGCGCGTCGGCCAGCTGTGCGCGGAGGCGGCGAAGCTCGGTGGTCTTGCCGGTGCCGGGGAAGCCGGTGAAGAGCTGACAGCTCTCGTCCTTCAAGTAGATGAAGCGGCGGAGCGCCTGGATGCAGCTCGTATGGCTGGTCCCGCGGGTGGGCGTCCCCTCGTCGAACGCGACGTAGAGCGGGTCGTCGGCATCCAACGGGCGTTGCGGGTCACAGTTCCGAACGAAGCGACGAAGCTCCTCCAGCGGCAACACCGACGCGGTCATACGGCTTTTCTACCGCACGCCTGCGCCTGGGGTGGGGAAGAACCACCGGCCGCCTGCGTAGGAAGAGGGCGAGGACCTTCCCCCATGAAGCTCGGCTTGAATCATTCGCCGCTTTCGTCGTCTATCTTCCCGTCCACGCTGGCTTTGCTCGGCGTCGCGCTCGGCCTCGCCAGCGTCGGCTGTAGCTCCAGCTCGTCGAAGGGGCCGCTCTTTTCAGGGGATCAGGACGGCGGCGGCACCGGTGACGGGGGCGTCATCACGTCGAACGATCCGCCGCACGCGCTCGGCGTCATCGCGCTCGGCGAGTCGCACCAGTCGGGCGGGTCGAACCCGACGCCGTTCGTCTCGGCGAGCTTCATCCCCGACGCCACGCAGGGGGCGACGTGCACGAGGAACCTCTCCGGGTGCACCGTCCCGTTGGCCGCGACGTGCGAAGGGCAAGTCGCACCGCAGTGCGGAACGGGCTCGCTGGCGACGTGCATCCTCGACGCTTCCTGCAACGCCGGCTGGACCTGTCAGACGCCGTGCACCGAGCAGTGCGCGACCGACGAAGAGTGCTACTTCCCGACCAACGGCTCGCAGGCGTGCCGCAAGATCGAATCGTTCAACGCCGGCGCGCTGGCCTTCGCCGGGACGACCACGCCGCTCACGCTCTACCCGCCGTACTCGTTCGAGACCACCGGAAGCGGGTCGCTCTTCCTCGCGGGCGCGCAGCTCGAAGTGCAGGGCTCGGGCGCGACGGGCGCCGGGTTCGCGGCGTTCGATGAGAAGTTCACGGCAACGACGTTCATGCAGACGTCGCCCGCGCTCTCCACGCTCTCGGCGACGCAGGTGTGGGGCTCGGGATCGATCCCCGTGGGGTGGGCGCCGGGCAACGACTCGATCATCGTGAGCGTGAGCGGCCCCCTGGGGATGGCGCAGTGCCCGGCGACCGATTCGTCCGGCCACTTCGACGTCCCGCGCGAGGTCGTGAACGCCGTGCTCGGCTCGGGCACGCAGTCGATCTCGCTGAGCGTCACGCGCGAGCACAACGACGTCCACAAGGACGCCAAGACCCAGGGCGCCCTCACGACGGCGACCGTGCAGCCGATCGGCTTCCTCGAGCTGACGACGTCGTCGACCGAGTCGTTCTCGTTCGAAGGGTGCGGCGCCACCGGCACCGGCGGCGTCACCGAGACGATGTGCAGCACAGGCTGCGTCGACCTCACCATCTCGGCGTCGAACTGCGGCAGCTGTGGCCACGTCTGCCCGCTTGGCGACTACTGCTCCGGCGGCAACTGCTTCGGCACCACCGCGCAGTGCGGCACGCTCACGAGCTGCACCGATGGCTGCCAGAACCTCGCCACCGCGAACACCGACTGCGGCTCGTGCGGACACATCTGCCCGAACGGCTACACGTGCTCCGACTACGAGTGCATCACCACGTCGGGCACCACGTGCAGCTCGTGCGAGACGACGGCCGAATCAGGGGCGTGTGCGACGCAGTACACGGCGTGCACCAACGACGCCAACTGCAGCAACTACTCGTCGTGCATGACCAACTGCGCGACCGGCGACACGACCTGCCAGTCGAACTGCCAGATCCAGTACTCGACCGGCATGACCGAAGCCGAGAACCTCCAGACCTGCATCTGCACGCAGCAGTGCTCGTCGTCGTGCTCGACCGATTCGTTCTGCACGCAGTCGCTGTAAGGAGTTCGCTCTGCGCGTAAGCTAGTCGCGTGAGGCTCGCATGAGCGGCGGCGCGTGGAGCCCGGATCAATACGAGCGGTTCAAGGACGAGCGGAGTCGCCCCTTCTTCGACCTGCTGGCGATGGTGAAGCGGCGCGACGGGATGCGCGTGGTCGATCTCGGATGCGGCACGGGTGAGCTCACGCGCGCGATGCATCGAACGCTGGGCGCCCGCGAGACCGTCGGGGTCGATGCGTCCGAGTCGATGCTGGCCAAGAGCGCGGCGTTCGCGGGCGACGCGGCAGACGCGGGAGAGGGGCTGCGCTTCGAGCGCTCCACGATCGAGGCGTGGTCGCCGAAGGAGCCCGTGGACCTCGTGTTCTCGAACGCGGCGCTTCACTGGGTGGACGATCACCGCGCGCTCCTGCCGCGCCTGGCGTCGATGCTCGCGCCCGGCGGGCAGCTCGCGGTGCAGATCCCGTCGAACGACGACCACCCGTCGCATGTCGTCGCCGCCGAGGTGGCGCGCGAGCCGGAGTTTCGAGACGCGCTCGGCGGCTACGCGCGCGTGTTTCCGAACCTGGGGCTCGGTGAGTACGCGACGCTGCTCTTTCGACTCGGGTTCCGCGAGCAAGACGTGCGCATGCAGGTGTACGCGCACCCGCTGGCTTCGCGCGACGACGTCGTCGAGTGGGTGAAGGGCTCGCTGCTGACCGACTACGCCAGGCGCATGGACGACGCCACGTTCGCGCGCTTCGTCGCCCGGTACCGCGAAGCGCTGCGCGCGCAGCTCCCCGACGAGCACCCGTTTCTCTACCCGTTCAAGCGGACGCTGTTCTGGGCGACGCGGTGACTCAGCGCCGGTCGCGACTCCGCTAGGGGGACGCGTCGGGGAGCGTGGACGCGTCGGGAGTCGCGGTCGCGGTCCCCGTCGCGGTCGCGGTCGCGGTCGCGGTCGGGGTCGCGGTCGCGGTCGCGGTCGCGGTCGGCGTCGGCGAGACCGCGTGCTCGGGAGGGGTCGAGAGGTCGAGCACGCAGGCGGCGAGAGAGGCGATCGCGATCGCGGTGAGAAGCGCGCGGGCGAGGTTCATCGGCCACCCAGGATGTCGACCGCGACGATCGGGCGCTCGGCCTTCGCCGCGCCGAGGCGTTCGAGATGGGCCATCGTGGCGAGCACCGTCGCTTCGTCCCAGGCGTCGCCGATCAGCTGAAAGCCGATCGGCAGTCCGCGTGCGTCGCGGCCGACGGGGCACGAGCCTGCGGGGAGGCCGGTGAGGTTCGCGAAGAAGGCGAAGCGACAGAGCGCATCGATCGCGCTGGCGTCGACGAAGCCGCTGGCCATCTCTGCGTCGGTCACGCTCGGCGCGGTGGCCGCGGTCGTGGGGAGGGCGAGGAGATCGACGTCGGCGAACGTCGCTTGCGCCTGCCGTCGCAGCCCGGCGCGCAACCGCGAGGCGTCGAGGAAGTCGACCGCGCTCAGCGTCTGAAGCGCGCTGAAGCTCACCTGCAGATCCGGGCTCATCTCTTCTCCGTGGTCGCGCCACTCCTCGCTCAAGGCCACGCGCGCCTCGAGGCCGATCGTCACGTAGCCGATCGCCGGCGCGAACCGGGCGAGCGGGATCTGCACCTGGACGATCTTCGCCCCCGCGCGCTCCAGGGCTTCGACCGCGTCTTCGCACGCCTTGGCCACGGCGCGCGTCGCGTCGCGCCACTCGCGCTCTTCGATCCCGATGCGGAGCCCTTTCACGCCGCGCGACAGCGCGCGCTCGAGCGAGCCGTGTGGGAGCGGCGGCGCGAAGTCGGTCTGCGGATCGTTCGTGTCGGGCGGGCCCATCACGTCGAGCGCGCGCGCGAGATCGAGCGTCGAGCAGGCGAGCGGCCCCACGTGCGCCACCGATCCGGTCGACGAATCGCCGTGACGGCTCACGCGCCCCCACGTCGGCTTGATCCCGAAGACGCCGTTGAGCGCCGAAGGAATCCGGATCGAGCCTCCGCCGTCGGCGCCGATCGCGATCGGCACGAGGCCCGTGGCCACGGCGACGCCCGATCCGGTCGACGACCCGCCGGCCACGCAGTCGGTGGCGTGCGGGTTGCGCGGCATCGCGCGGTGCGGGTTGCAGCCGATGGGGGTCATTCCCCATTCGGTCATCGGCGTCGTGCCGATCGGGATCGCGCCGCGACCGCGCAGGCGAGCGACGCACGTGGCGTCTTCGCGCTGCGGCGATCCGTCGGAGTACGGCGCGCCGGTCTTCCGCGGCAACCCGCGCACGGCCGTCTGCTCCTTCACGGCGAAGGGGACGCCGTCGAGCGGCCCCAGCGCTTTCTTCACCTTCCATCGCAGGGTCGACGCTTCCGCTTCGTCCATCGCCGCCGCAGCGGCCGAGTCGAGCAGCGGCCCCACGGTCGGCGTTCGCGCCGCGAGCTCGCGCGCCGCGACGTACACGCGCTCCATCACCTCGCGCGGCGTGGTCGCACCATCGGCGTACGCCCGCGTGAACGCGCTGCTGGTGCCGGCCCACGACGAGTCGCCCGGCATGGGCAAGCGCGCGTCGTCCAGCGATCGCGGCGCGCGCCCTTGAAGCGGTCGCGTGTCGAGCGGGACGTCTCCGCGCAGCGCGTCGGGGAGCGCGGCGAGCTGCCCGACCTTGAGCTCGCCTCGAAGGATCCCCTTCAGCGCGATTCCCCCAGCGCGGCTCCGCGCCAGGCGCGCCAGCGAACTGACCGCAACCCCGGACATACGCGGCGTCTTCATGGCCATCGGTGCGAATCCTAGCTCGCCCTCGTGCGCCTGCGGACCGTGATTTCGGCCGCCAGCAGTGACACACTCCACGCGAATGCCGGAAGTCACCCTGCGCCATCGGTTTCGAATCGGTCGCATCAATCTCCGCGTCCGCGCGGTCGATCGCGCGGCCCACGCCTTCGCGCGCGTGCGCTTCGCGCTCCCCGACGCGAGCCCGGCGCGCTTCCACCTCAACGTTCAGCGCGACCTCCGCTACCGCGACACGAACGACCCCGCGCACACGCTCGACGTCTACATGCCGACGCGCGCGCCCAAGCCCCTTCCCGTCATCCTCTACGTGCACGGCGGCGGCTTCTCGATGCTCTCCAAGGAAACGCACCGCGTGATGGCGCTGTCGTACGCGCGTCGCGGGTACCTCGTCTTCGTCATCAACTACCGCCAGGGGCCGAAGAACCTCTTCCCCGCGCCGCTCGAAGACGCGACCGAAGCGCTCCTCTGGGTGCGCGACAACTGCACGTACTTCGGCGGCGACGTGACGCGCCTGGCGATCGCGGGCGAGTCGGCCGGGGGAAATCTGGTGACGGCGCTCGGCGTCGCGTCGGCGATCCGGCGGCCCGAGCCGTTCTTGCAGAAGCTCTTCGACGCCGACGTGAAGCTGCGCGCGGTCGTGTCCACGTACGGCTTTCTCGATCTCGAGTCGCTCGATCACTACGAACGCCACCCGAAGCTCGCGTCGCGCTTGAAGGACATGGTCGTGCACGCCGCGACCTCGTATGTCGGCGTCGACGTGCGCGCCGGGACGACCGCCGCTCCGATGGCGAGCCCGCTCTTGGTGCTCGAGCGCGCCGGAACGCTCGACCGCCCGCTCCCTCCGTTCTTCGCCGACGCCGGCACGCGCGACCCGCTGCTGGGGGACTCGCGCCGCCTCAAGGCCGCGGTCGAGCGCCACGGCGGAACGTGCGAGCTGCACATCGCGCCCGGCGAAATCCACGGGTACGACGTGCTCGTGTGGCGCGGCCCAGCCCGCGAAAAATGGCGTCGAGTTCACGATTTCCTGAGGCCGCACATGCAGCCCATCCTGCGCACTGGTTGAAAGAAACGAGAACCCGTGTAAAGGCTGGTGCGTGAGCGCCACCCTCATTTCATCGGTCGTGACCCAGGGGATTCGCGTCACCGTCTCGTCGGCGTACGTCGCCGACCAGTCCGCGCCGAGCGCCAGGCGCTACGTGTTCGCGTACACGGTGAAGATCAAGAACGAGGGGTCGCAGCCCGCGCAGCTGCGGACGCGCCACTGGGTCATCACCGACGGCAACAGCAAGATCGAAGAGGTCCGCGGCCCGGGTGTCATCGGCCAGCAGCCGTCGCTCAAGCCTGGCGAAGAGTTCGAGTACACCAGCGGCTGCGTGCTTCAGACGTCGCGCGGCGAGATGCGTGGCACCTACCAGATGCAGCGCCCCGACGGCGCCATGTTCGACGCCGTGATCGCGCCGTTCGTTCTCGCGCTCCCTTACACGCTGAACTGACATCCAAGAACCCATGGACGACCACGCATACCAGCACCTCGCCGACGATGCGTTGAAGCACATCGAGGACGCGCTGAAGGACGTGGACGCCGAGGACATCGACTGCGAGCGCTCGGGCGACGTGCTCACGCTGACCTTCAAGAGCGGCGCGCGATGCGTGGTGAACACGCAGCGCCCGACGCGCCAGATGTGGCTCGCGGCGAACGCGCGCGCGTGGCACTTCGCGTGGGAAGAGACCGCGAAGAAGTGGATCGACGACAAGGGGCAGAAGAACGCCGACGGCACGCCGGTCGATCTCTTCGGCGCCGTCGCGCGCATCGTTCGCGAGTCGTCGGGGCTCGACGTCGCGCTCGCATGATCGCGCGATGTCGCTCTACGACGACATCGGCGGCGAAGCGGGCATTCGCGCAGTGCTACGCACGCTCTACGATCGCCTCTTCGACGACGTGATGGTGGGCTTCCTCTTCGTGGGGAAAGACAAAGAGCAGCTCATCGAGCGTCAGCTCTGGTTCACCGCGAAGTTTCTGGGAGGGCCGAGTCGCTACGAGGGCAAATCGATCCCCGACGCGCACGCCGCCTTGCCCATTCTTTCGGGCCACTTCGATCGCCGTCATCACATGCTCCGCCAAGCGCTCGAAGCGCACGCGGTTCCGAAGCACGTGGCCGACGAGTGGCTTCGGGTCGATCAGTCGCTGAAGACGGCGGTGATCAAGAGCGGCGAAGAGGCGCGGGCGAAGGCGCGAGAGCCGTAGCGCCTACGGGGCCGTCGCGACGATCTCTCTCCCCAGATCCTTCGCGATCCGAAGCGCAGCCTGCCTCCCGGTCGCCATCGCCCCCACGATCCCGTGCCCGGCGCGCGTGGATGCGCCGCACAGGTACAGGCCGGGGAGCGGACCGCGGTAGCCCGGACGGTTCTTCATGAACTGATCGGGCGTGGCGGCGATGCCGTAGCCGGTGCCGCCGGTCGCGCGCGTGAAGCGCACGTGGCTGAGCGGCGTGGACGATTCGCGGAAGACGATCCGCGACGCGGCGTCGGGAAAGAGTCCCGCGAAGCGCGCGACCATCTGGTCTTCGAGCGACGCCTTGAGCGCGCGGTACCGCGGCTCGTCGTGGTAGCTCCACCCCTCGGCGCCCAGGTGGTTCGCGCCCCACAGCGCGCTGTCGCCGGGGACGAGCGTCATCACTTCGACGTTCGTGATCCCCGCGGGCGCGTGGAAGCTCGCGTGCGTCGGATCCTTCAGCGACGCGCTCGTGATGTACGAGCCGCGCGCGCGGTAGCCGTCGAGGGTCTGCGGGATCCGGTAGACCCCTTCCACGTCATAGTCGTCGAACTGCCAGTAGTTCGTGGCGCGCATCCCCGACGTTGCGAGGTCGCCTTCGACGCCGAGGAACGTGAGGAAGAGCGCGTGCGCGGTCTTGTAGCTCCGCGCGCGCTCGACCTGCGACGCCGCGAGGTGCTCGGGGCCGAGGAGGCGGAGCATCGTCAAGGAGAGGTCGGCGTTGGAGAGGACGACGCGCGCACGGACTTCCCGCGCGGGCTCTCCGGCGTGCGGCTCGAGGCGCAGGCCCGTGACGCGCGAGCTCGCGTCGACCACGATCTTCTCAACGCCGCGCCTGAGATGGACGCTCCCGCCCGCCGCCTCGATCGTCGCCGCGAGTCGATCGGCGATCGTCTGCCCGCCCCCCTTCGGGTAGTACGCGCCGCGGAAGTAGTGCCCCGCGAGCCCGAGGTGCAGGAACGCCGAGACCTGACTCGGCGGGAGCCCGTAGTCGCCGCTCTGCCCGAGGAGCACGGCGCGCAGCTTCGGATCGCGCACGCCGCACGAGTCGAGCACCTGGCCGATCGTCTTCCCATCGAGCCCCTTGAGGCGGAGCGCGTCCATCGCCAGCGCGAGCCCGACCTTGAGCGACATCTTGCCGTCGCGCGCGTCGAGCAGGCGACTCGCCTTCATCACCGCCGCGAGCGCCTTGACGTACTTGTCGATCGCGCGTCGCTCGTTCGGGAACGTGGCGACGAGGCGATCGCGGTACCGCTCGACGCCGACCGGAATGCGGAACTCCAGATCGGGAAAGAGGAGCGTGTCGAACCCGTCGCGATCGAGCTCCGCGTACTCCAGCTCGACGCCGACGCCGCGGAGCATGCGCGGGATGGCGCCGTCGGGGCCGCAGTCGCCGATATAGTGGAGCCCCACGTCGAAGCGATACCGCGCGCGCTTCGGCCCGCGCTCGAAGTGCGTGGCGCAGCCGCCGGCCACGTAGTGCTGCTCGAAGACGGCGACAGTGAGCCCCTGCCGCGCGAGGTACGCGCCGGCCGTGAGCCCGCCCAGACCGGCGCCGATGATGGCGACATCGACCGACTCGGGGATCGCGGCGTGGGCGCGGCGGCGCTCCACTTTCGCTACGGGGACTTCACTCGCGGTCGTGGCGCTCGTCATCGATCCCTCCCATGTGGCTCGTGTCCACATACGTACGGCGCGGCCCGCCTCCGCGCAAGGTGAAATGTGGCGCCTGTCCACATCGTGCTAAGGTTTCGCGTCGATGCCCGAAGCGCGCGCCTACCACCACGGCAACCTGCGGCAGGAGCTCCTCGACGCGGCCATTCGGCTCTTCGCCGAGCGCGGTCGCTTCGACTTCACGATGCGCGAGCTGGCGCGCGCCGCCGGGGTCACGCACAACGCGCCGTACCGGCACTTCGCCGATCGCTGGGCGCTCCTCGACGCCATCGCCGCCGACGGCTTCTCCACGCTGCGCGACATGACCGAGCGCGCCGCCGCGCCGCACCTCGACGACCCGCGCGCGCGCATCGAGCACATCGGCGAGGCGTACGTCCGCTTCGCCGGGCAGAAGCCGGAGCACTTCCGGCTCATGTTCACGCGCCCGCTGGAGAACGCCTCACCCGAGCTCACGGCTTCGGCGCGCGCGAGCTACAAGGTCCTCGAAGACACGATCGCGTCGGCGCAGAGCGCGGGCATGTTGCGCCCGGGGGTCAAGCCGGCCGAGGCGACGCTCGCCGCGTGGTCGCTGGTGCACGGGTTCGCGTCGCTCGTGGTCGGCGGGCAAGTGAAGACGTCGGTGGCGAAGCGGAAGGCGCTGGTGAGCGGGCTCGCGTCGGTGTTCCGCGATGGGGCGTTTCGCTGACGCGCTAGCCGCTCACTCGCAGTCGCGCGCCGGCCCGTCGCCGAGCTGGATCGTCTTCTTGCCGTCCTCTTGCACGGTGGCGATTCGACTGCGCGGATCGGGCACGCCCGCGGGGTTCACCAGGACGAGCCCCTTGTAGGGCGTGGGCCGACGGTTACCTCTTCATCGGGCAGTTCCGGGAGTCGCGCATCCACAAGGTCGACGCGAAGACGGGCGAGGTCGTGAAGACCATGACGTCCGATCGCTTCGTCACGGGCGTCTCGTGCATCGACGGCGCGCTCTGGCATGGCGCGAGCGAGGACGGCAAGCCGTGCGAGCTCCGTCGTCTGGGCGCGGACGGCTCTGTCGAAGAGGCGCTCCTTGTCCCCGTGAAGAGCATCGCCGGCGTCGAGGCGACGCGCGACGGCGAGTTCTGGTGCGGCGGCGAGAAGGGGACGCTGCGTCTCGTGCGCCGCGCGCGGGCGCGGTAGACCAAGCGGATGACGGAAACGCCCGACCAGGACTACGCCGAGGAAATGAACGCGACCCGCGGCGGCTTCAACACCGCCATGGGCTTGCGCTTCGTGCGCGCCACGCGCAGCGAGGTCGTCGCCGAGCTGACGATCGGCGAGAACCACTCGCAGCCGTACGGGATCGTGCACGGCGGCGTACACGCCGGGATCATCGAGACGGTGTGCTCGGTGGGCGCGGCGCTCGACGCGCTGACGTACGGGCGCACGGCGGTCGGCCTCGAGAACTCGACCACGTTCCTGCGCGCGGCGCGCGGCGGGGTGCTTCGCGTGACCGCGCGCCCGCTGTCGCGCGGGAAACGCACGCAGGTGTGGGAGGCGACGGTCGTGGACGAGAGCGCGCGGCCGCTGGCGATGGGGAGAGTGCGGCTGATTTGTCTGGAGCCGGATGCAGAGCTGGCGGGACGGAAGGTGGCGGTCGAGGGGTGAGCGCGGAATAGCGCGGCGCGCCTCGACGTCGACAGTGCATGCCGAAGCGTCGCGACGAGGTCTTCCGGATCGTGAGCCTCAACGTGTGCCGCCTGCGCCCAACGAGTCGCCGCGGGCGTGTGCGCGGCGAGCGCCTGGACCAGCTCCTGAGCGAGCTCGACGCGGACGTCGTGGCGCTGCAGGAGCTCGAGCACGAAGGGGACGATCGCTCCGACGGCGACTCTCCTCCCGGCCGCACGATGCATCGCGCGCTCGGGCGCCACTCGCGCTCGGGCATGCGGGGCATCGGCGTCCTCGGTCGCGCGCCCTTCCTGGACGCGAGCGAAGGCCGGCTCTCCGCGCGCTGGCTGGACGACAAAGGCTACGTGCGCGTCGTCGTGTCGCCGCCGGCGTCGGCGGGGCTCGGGCCTGCGGTCGAATTCATCGCGCTGCACCTCGATCCGTTCTCGCCGCGCGCGCGACGACGTCAGATCGCGGCGCTCGCGCGGGCCGTGGGGCCGGCCTCCATCCCGCGCATCGTTGCCGGTGATCTCAACGCGATGTCGGCGAGCGCGCTCTTCGCCCGCAAGGATCACGACGAGACGGTCGCCGTGCTCGCCGACGCGCTCGGCGTGTGCCGCGGCGAGGCGTTGAAGACGTTTCCGAATCGATTCCCCACGCTCGCCATCGACTGGATCTTGTTGTCGTCGGACATGGCCTTCGAAGGACTACGCGCCGTGCGCGCCGATTTCTCCGACCACTCGGCGATCGTCGCGGACGTCTACGCGCGCGCGTGAACGCCCGCCCCGTTGACGCTCTCCACCTCCACCCGCTTCGCCGCCCGCTCCGTCAGCCGCACGCGCAGCCCCGGCCCCTTCTGCCGCAGCGTCACCGACGGCTTCAGCTCGAGGCGTTGCCCCGCGACGAGATCGACCTGCCAGCGCCGCACGATCAGCACGAGGATCAGCGTCGCCTCCATCATCGCGAAGTGATTCCCGATGCACACGCGCGGCCCGCCGCCGAAGGGGAAGTACGCGAAGCGCGGCAGGGTGCGAGCGCGCTCGGGGAGCCAGCGATCCGGATCGAACCCCTCGGGGTTCGGGAACCAGCGCGCGTCGCGATGCACGACCCACTGGCTGAGGAGAATCTGCGCGCCCTTCGGGATGCGATGCCCGCGCACCGTCACGTCTTCGAGCGCTTCGCGTCCGGTCGTCCACGCCGGCGGGTAGAGGCGCATCGATTCCTTCACGACGCGCTCGGTGTACACGAGCGTCTTCACGTCGGCCGCAGTCGGCGCGCGATCGCCGAGCACCGCGACGATCTCCGCGTGCAGCTTTCGCTCGACCTCGGGGTGCATGCTCAGGAGGAACAGCGTGTGCGCCAGTGCGAGCGCCGTCGTCTCGTGGCCGGCGAGGAAGAGCGTGACCGCTTCGTCGCGGAGCTGCTTGTCGTCCATCTTCGCGCCGTCGTCGTCTTGCGCGGCGAGCAGCGTCCCCAGCAGATCGTCGCGCGCTTCGCCGCTCGCGCGACGCGCGCCGATGATGCGGTAGATGAGCGCGTCGATCTTCGCGACCGCGCGCCGCATGCGCACGTTGCGCGGCGTCGGGATCCACTCCGCGATCTTGAAGATGGCCTCGGGGCTGTTGGCGAAGAACTCGTTCACCACCTCCATCGAGCTCCGGACGGTCTCGCCGTCGGCCGGGCTGATGCTCGCGCCGAAGAGCACCGCCGCCACGACCTCCATCGTCACGCGCGACATCTCGCCGTGCAGGTTCACCTCGGTGCCGTGACGCCACGGGCGAAGCGCGTCTTCCGTCACGCGCACCATCGCGTCGGCGTAGGTCTGGATTCGCTTCGGTACGAACGCCTGCGACATCAAGCGCCGCTGCCGCTTCCAGAGCTCGCCTTCGCTCGTGAGCAGCCCCATGCCGAGCGCGCGGGAGAGCACGTCGCTGTAGTCGTCGCGCCCCATGATCTTCGCGTTGGTGACGAGGAGAGCCTCGATGTCCTCGGGGTTGCTGATGAGGAACCATCGGCCGCCGAGCATGCGGATGTGCACCACGTCGCCGTGCTTCTCGGCGAGCTCGCGGAGGAAGCCGAGCTGGTTGGTCGCGAAGCGGGCGAGGTTGCGGATGCCGAAGCGGCCGGAGGGGCCGGGGACGGGGGAGGCGGCGGAGGCGAGAGGGGAAGTGGCGGGGGTCGCGGTCATCGGCGGGTGCGTCTCCGTGGCGGCGAGTTGGGAGGGGAGAGCATCTTCCCTCGTGGAGGGAGGAAGGTCGAGGGGCGGGGAGCTTGCGCTGCGAGGCTCACGCGAGATCGTCCAACGGCTGTTGAAGCCCGGCGAGATCCGGATACCGCTCCGCGAGAGCCTGTCCGGATTTTCGTGTAA
>PLXW01000187.1 GCA_003151595.1 Myxococcales bacterium | reverse complement strand
CAACCAGCTCGCGCTCTACTACTTCCAGCAGGCGAAGAAGCGCGCGGGTCAGGTGAAGTCGACGCGCCACGGTCGTCACGTCTCGACGAACGCCTCGATGGGGAAGCGCGCCGACGTGCAGCAGCTCGAGCTCTCCGCGCTCGTGTGCTCGCAAGCGATTCGCAAGAACCCGGCGTACGCACCGATTCACAACACGGCGGGGCTCATTCAGAACGAGCTCGGTCAGGTGAACGGCGCGGTGCTCGAGTTCGCGAACGCCGCCAAGCTCGATCCGCGCTTCTTCGAAGCGCAGATGAACTACGCCGCGGTCAACCTCTCGTTCCGCGGGTTCGATGCCGCGCAGGGCGCCTACAAGAAGGCGCTCGAGATGCACCCGAACGACTACGACGCGCACCTCGGACTCGCCTTGGCGATGCGCGGGCTGATCAACGACTCGAACTACGACACACAGGTCGCCGCCGTTCAGGGCGAGCTCGACACGTGCAAGAAGCTCGATGGGTCGCGCCCCGACGCCTACTACAACGAGGGGATTCTCACCCAGGAGTACAAGGCGAAGTCGGGCGGCGACAAAGACAAGACGATCGCGTCGCTCTCGGCCGCCAAGACGATCTTCCAGTCCTTCGTCGACAAGGCGCAGGGGAAGAACGAGTACGACGGCGCCGTGAAGCGCGCGACCGAGCGCATGAAGGACATCGACGACACGATCGTCTTCTTGCAGCTGCCGGGCGCGAACCCCGCAGCCGCTCCCCCTCCGTCGACCCCCGCGCCCGCGACCGATGCGGCCGGCGGCCCGACGCCGACGACGCCTCCGCCCGCGAATGCGGCGGCTCCGGGTGCTCCCGCTCCCGCGCCCGCGACCCCCCCGGCGGCCGGTACGCCGAATCAGTAATAAGGAGAAGCTTGGGTCGAGTCCGATCGATCTGGGCTGAATTTTGGAACAACCGACTCGAGAGAGTGTCCGTTAGGTGAGCCAATCGGTTTGACGGAGTCGGTGGTATCAGGTACAATGGCACTGTAATCGGGGCGGACAATTCCGAGGAGAATGCACGTCATGATGCGTCAAACGAAGCTCGGTTTGGGTTTGGTGGCGATCGTTCTCCTCCTCTCGTCGACTGCTTTCGCGCAGGCGACGGGCGCGGCACCCGCAGCAGGCGGCAAGCCCGGCGGCGATACCAAGGAAGGCTACGGCTACGAATTCTCGGACGACCCGCTCAGCGCCGGCGGCTTCGGACCGAACGACGCGACGATTCGCGTTCGCCCGGGCCCGGTTCGCACCACGCTGATTCGTCCGCGCACCTCGTTCGTGCCGGAGATGCTCAAGTCCGTCGAGAATTTGTGATCGCGAGCCGCGTCGCGTCTTCTTCTTTTTCTTCTCTTCGAAGGTAAGCGGGCCCGCGCTTCGGCGCTGGAAGGTTGACGATGGATAGCCAGGGTAAGGCGAAGGTCGCGCTCACGTTTGCGCTGTATCAGGGCGACGCCCTCGTTCGGCGTGACACGATCGTTCAGGACATCGTCAAGGTCGGGAAGGATCCGCGGAGTCATCTTCGCGTCGATGACGATCTCGCGTCGCGCATGCACGCCGTCATCGAGGTCGCCTCGCCGTCGGACATCACGCTGATCGATCTTGGCAACGAGCCGGGGACGCTCGTGAACGGCCAGCGGGTCAACAAGTGCAAGATTCGACCGGGCGATCAGATTCAGATCGGCTCGACGTTGATTCAGCTCGAGAACGCGGAAGTCGCGGGCGCGACGAGCGCTGCGCCGCCGCCGGTCGCGCAGGCCGTGCAATCGGCTCCACCGCCGGCGCCCGTTTCGGCACCGCCCCCTCCGCCGTCGTCGCGACGCGCCGAGTATCAGCAAGACGCCGCGCCGAATCCGTTCGCGCCGGCCGCTCCGTCGAGCGGGAATCCGTACGCGCCGCCGCCGCCCCCCGCGATCGCGAACCCGTTCGCGCAGGCCGCGCCGCCGCCGCCGCAAGGCAATCCGTTCGTCGCGCAGGCCGTCCCCGCGCCCCCCGCGTACGGGCACCCCGGGCAGATGGATATCGATCCGAACCAGCCCTTCACCTACCAGATGGTGAAGTCGGGTCCCGACGTGAACCCGGACGAGGTCGAAGTCCCGCACCTCGCGGCGATCGAAGTCATGGTCATGTGGGACACGAACGTCCTGCATGTCTCCCATCTGACCCCGCCGCGATCGTTTTACGTGGGTGAGGAGCAGACGAACAACGTCGCCTGCGACTACTTCATCCCCAGCGAGACGCTCGGGACCACGCGAGCGCCGATCGTCGTCGCGCGCGGGATGAGCGCGGCGCTCGTGATGCTGCCGCGGTCGAGCGGCTACGTCGATGTGCCGGGCCAGGGGCGCATCTCGTTCCAGGATTTGATCACGTCGGGGCGCGCGCGTCCTTCGGGCGAGCTCTCGGGCGCGCACGAGTACGAGCTGCCGGCAGGCGCGAAGGCGCGCATGGAGCTCGAAGGCTCGCAGATCGTCTTCCAGGTCGCGGCGGTCAACGCCGGTAAGCCCGTGGCGACGGGCATGGGCGCGGGCTTCGAGTCGACCGCGATGGTCTACATCGGGCTCTCGTTCCTGCTTCACATGGGCATCGTCGCGTCGCTCGCGTTCTTCATGCCGCGCATGAGCCTCGACGACAGCGAGTCGATCGATCGCGATCAAGTGCTCATGATGCAGAAGTACCTGGACGCCGCCGCCGAGCGCGAACAGGAAGAGAAAGAGACCGAGCAAGCCGACAACGCCGCCGATCAGAAGGAAGGCGGAACGGGGACGCGCGCCAAGGGCGAAGAGGGTTCCATGGGGAATCCGAACACTCAGGCGACGGGTCACAAGTTCGGCGTGCAAGGTCCGCAAGACAACGCCGACCCGCACATCGCTCGCCAGGCGGCGCTGCGTGAAGCGGCGGAGTTCGGAATGATCGGCCTCCTCAATACGGGAGCCGGTGGTGACCCGAACGCGCCGACCGCGCCGTGGGGTCGCGAAGACTCGCTCGGCAACGATCCGCTGAGCGCCCGCGGCAACATGTGGGGCGACACGATCGGCGACTCGTTCGGCGCGGGCGGCCTCGGCCTCTCGGGCGTCGGCGAAGGCGGCGGCGGTCGCGGTGAAGGCATCGGCCTCGGAAACATCGGCACGATCGGCCACGGCGCCGGCACCGGAACCGGACAAGGGTTCGGCAACGGCCACGGACGCCTGGGCGGCGCGCACCAGACGCGATCCCCCTCCCTCCGTCAGGGCGCGACGCAGGTCAACGGCCGACTCCCGCCGGAGGTCATCCAGCGCATCGTTCGCCAGAACTTCGGTCGTTTCCGTCTCTGCTACGAGAACGGCCTGCGCCAGAACCCGAACCTTCAGGGTCGCGTCGCGGTGAAGTTCGTCATCGATCGCTCGGGCGCGGTATCGACCGCCTCGGACGGCGGGTCGGACTTGCCGGATGCGAGCGTCGTGTCGTGCGTCGTCCGCGGCTTCGGGAACCTGAGCTTCCCGCAACCGGAAGGCGGCATCGTCACGGTCGTCTATCCCGTCATCTTCAGCCCGGGCGACTGACGTTCGCGCCGCATCGCACGCTCACGGCCGAGGAGGAATCTCTTCGGCCGTTCGCGTTTTATGGCTGACTCCTCGCGCGCGCTTTCCTATGCTCCGCGCCGCACGGGGCTTTTTCCACGCCCGTCGCCGACGACGAAGAGGTCAAGACGATGAGAGTGCTCGCGAAGAGTGCGTTGTGCCTGGCGATCACGCTCGGTGCCGCGGCGTGCAGCCGCAACAACATCGAAGCCGTGAACCTCGCGAACGACGGCGACCAGGCCAAGGCCTCGAACCTCGACGAAGCGATCTCGAAGTACGAGCAGGCTACCAAGCTCGATCCGACGAACCACCGCATCCTCTGGAAGCTCGCGCTCGCGTACTCGAAGAAGGAAGCGTGGGACAAGGTCGCGTCCACGTGCTCGCTCGCCGAGAAGCAAGCGCCCGACTTCGCAAACTACTGGTACATGCACGGGCACGCGCTGCTCGAGCAGGCCAAGAAGGGGAGCGTCAGCTGGACGGAGCCGAAGGAGCCGCTCCAGACGACGATCAGCAAAGACGCGAACTACGCCGACGCGTACGAGGATCTCGCGGAAGCGAACTTCCACCTCGACGACGAGCAGGAAGCCCTCCGCAACTACTCGAAGGCGATCGAGACCAAGCCCGACAATCTTTCCTTCTACGTTCCGTACGCCGACCTTCTCAACAACCTCGGGTACGCCGATCAGGCCGAGAACGTCCTCAAAGAGGGGCTCCAGTATTCGAAGGGGGGCGAGAAGGCGCTCTTCAACATGCACTCGCTCCTCGGGAGCATCTACGAGGGGAAGGGGAACGCGCCGGGCGCCCTCGACGAGTACGAGAAGGCGCGGAAGTCGTGCGGCCTCTGCAACGAGCCCGGCCAGCCGATCGCGTTCTTCAACGTTGGCGCGGCCTACGCCAGCGCGACGCCGCCGCGTAAGAGCGAGGCCATGAGCGCGCTGCAGTCGTTCCAGAAGATGGTGTGCAAGGGTGCGGCGGCCGCTCGGTACGCGGATCAGTGCGCCACGGCCCAGCAGTACGCGACCAAGCTCGGCGGCGCACTTCAATAGGCGCGCGCCCGTCGAGCCCCCGGCATCTTCGGGACCGCCTCCCCGCGGGCTGTCAACGATCCTTCCCTCGTGTGGGCCGCGGAGACGTTCGCGGGACCCGGGCCCGCCCAAGCGCCGACTCCCAGAAGTAACGGGGGCATGCGGAAGACGGGCTCTCACTTGCGCGCTCGCTCTGGTAGCGTTGCTTCTGCGAAGTAGTGACTACGAACGTGGCTCCGGCGCGTGTTTGCGCGCGCCGGGGAATCACGTCGTCGACCGGTTGATCGGCAACCGAGGGAGTCCATGGACCTTCAGGAGCGTCTTTCGTATCTCGAGACCGTCCGCGACTGGCAGAGCATGGTCGAGGAGCTCGAGAAAGGAATCTCGGGAGGCGACGCGAGCAACGCGGCCAAGGCGCAATTTCACCTTCGGTTGGGTCGCGTCCTCGAGCTGAAGTTCCTCGCCGGCGTCAAGGCGCTGAAGCATTTCCAGGATGCGTACAAGCTGAATCCAGCGCTCATCGAAGCGCTGGAGAACGCGCGCGCGATCTACTGGGATCTCGGCAAGTTGAACATGGTCCAGAAGCTCTGCGAGCTCGAGCTCAAGAGCGTGAAGGACAACTTGCGGGCGAGCGCTTTGCTGCTGGAGCTCGGCGACGTGCTTCAGGATCAAGGCGACTACGACAAGGCCACCGGCACGTACGCCAAGAGCGTCGCGCAGAGCGGCGGGATGAACACCGAAGCCAGCGCGTGCCTCGAAGACGTGCAGGCCGAGAGCGGATCGTGGCAAGGGCACGTCGCGGCGCTGCTGAAGCAAGCGAACGACGCGATCAACCCCGAGCTGCGATCGCGCCTGTTCTTGCGGGCGGCGCGCGTGGCGCGGAGGTTCGCGCCCGAAGAAGTCGAAGGGCTTCTGGAGAAGGCGTTTCGTGCGATGCCGACGTCGCGTCAAGCGGCGGCGTTGTTCGAAGGAATGCTCGTCGAGCGCGGCGAGCCGGAGAAGCTCGCGGCGATTCAACGCGAAGTGATCGACGAGCTGCCGAGTCCGAGCGAACGCGCGGACCTCGCGCTGACGTTCGGGACGCGGTGGGTGTCGCGCCATCAGAACGTCGACATCGGGTCGCGCTTTCTCGAGGAGTCGCTGGCGCTCGATCCGTCGAGCGAAGGGGCGTTCCACTTCTTGCGCGATGCGTACGGCAAGAAGGCGGGCGACTGGGATCGCGTGCTCCGTCTCGCGGAAGAAGCGGCGACGCGCGCCGGTGAGAATGGAAACGCGACGTTCCTCCTGGCGCAGGCCGGGACGATCGCGTGGAAGAACGTCGGCAACTTGATGCGAGCGCGCTCGTCGTTCGAGCGATTGAGCGCGGTGTCGCCGGAGCATCCGCAGCTGCGCGCGTTCGAAGCGCAGATCGGCGAGCAGCTGAAGCCGAAGCAGCGCGGTGATTCGATCCCGGTGACGATGGAGTCGCAGCCGCCGCCCGCGATGGTGGTGAAGCGTTCCCGCGCGCCGTCGAAGGCGCCGCCGCCCGTCGTGGAGAACGACGCCCCGGCGACGCCGCCGGCGCCCGAGGTGGTTTCGAAGATGGTGGAAGAAGAGCCGACGGTTGCGGCCACACCCGAGCCTCCGCCGGTGATCGAGCCGGTTGCCGTCGCGCCGCCGGTCGTGGAGCGAGAAGAGACGCCTGCCCCTGCGCCCGTCGCAGCGAGGGAGGAGACGCCCGCTCCTGCGCCGGTCGCCGCGGCGCCCGTCGCCGCTGCGCCGGCCGTCGGTGACGAAGCGAAGATCGCGGAGCTACGCGCGCTCGCCGAGAAGCAAGAAGGGGCGAAGCGTTACAACGAGTACGTCAAGACGATCGTCCAGCTCGCCGGGCTCGTCTACGACGCCGACGAGAAGATCGAACTCTACTCGAAGGCCGCCGACCTCTACGTCAACAAGTTCGCGAACCAGGCCGAGGCGGTCAAAGCGTACGAGGCGATCCTCGTCGTCGACCCGAACCACGAAGCGTCCATCGGCTACCTGCGCCAGATGTACGAGAAGCGTCGCGACTGGGAGAAGCTCCTGGGTCTCGAGCGGCGCGAAGCGGAGCGGCTCGATCCGGGGCCGGAGCGCGCGGCCAAGTTCCTCGAGATCGCGAAGCTGGCGACCGAGCGGGTCAAGAAGCCCGAAGTCTGCATCGTGCTCTGGCAGGAAGTGATCGAGAGCGATCCGAACAACGTCGAAGCGCTCGGCGCGCTCGGCGGGCTCTACGAACGGAACAAGGAGTTCGAGAAGCTCGCCACGGTGCTCGAGAAGCAGGCCGAGCTCACGTACGACGCGGCCTCGAAGGTCGTCATCCTGTCGAAGCTCGGGACGATCTACGGCGATCGCCTGAACAACGACGAAGGGGCGGTCGCCGCGTGGCGCGCGCTCCTCGCGCTCGATCCCAACGATCGAAAGGCGCAGGAAGCGGTCAAGAAGAAGTACCTCGCGCTCGGACGCTGGGACGACCTCGAGGTCTTCTACGCCGAGAGCGGGAAGTGGGACGAGTTCATCCGCGTCCTCGAGCAGCAAGAGGCGAAGGAAGCCGACGCGCAGGCGAAGATCGGCCTCCTCTTCAAGATCGCGCAGCTGTGGGGCGAGAAGAAGCAGAAGCTCGATCGCTCGGCCAAGGCGTACGAGAAGATCCTCGAGCTCGAGCCGAACAATCTGCAAGCGGCCGAAGCGCTCATCCCGATCTACACGCAGGCCAACAACGCGAAGGCGCTGGCCGGCGTCATTGAAGTGAAGCTGTCGCACGAAGAGGATCCGCAGACGCGGCTCGCTCTCTTGCGTGAGGTGGCGTCCCTCTACGAAGGGCGCGTTCGCGAGCCGCAGAAGGCGTTCGATCGCTACCTGGCGGCGTTCGCGATCGCGCCGGGCGACGATCAGGCGCGCACTGACGCAGAGCGCGCGGCGAAGGCGACGGGGGAGTGGGATCGCGTCATCGCGGCCTACGGCGAGGCCATCAAGGCGAACGAAGGGGACCTCGAGGTCGAGATCCCGCTGCGGCTTCGGCTCGGGCGCGTGCTCGTGGGCGAGGTGAAGAAGATCGACGACGCGCTCGCGCAGTACCGCGCGGTGCACGACGCCGATCCGGAGAACGCGGGTGCGCTGTCGGCGCTCGAGCAGCTGTATCGCCAGACGGGGAAGTTCCAGGACCTCCTCGGCGTCTACGAGAAGAAGCGCGAGCTCACGGCCGACGCCGATGCGCGGAAGCCGATCCTCTACGAGATCGCGAAGCTGTACGAGACCGAGATCAAGGATCTCGACAAGGCGATCGAGACGTACATCGCCGTGCTCGAAGACGAAGCGCGCGACGGGCGGAGTCTAGCGGCGCTCGACGTCCTCTACCGGCAGCTCGAACGATGGGAGCCCTACGTCGACACGCTGCGTCGACGCATCGAGCTCGACGTCGGCGAGACCGAGATCATCGATCTGAAGTACCGCCTCGGGCAGACGCTCGAGACGCACCTCGAAGACGCGGCCGGCGCGCTCGAGAACTACCGCGAGATCTTGTTCCTCGATTCGCGGCACGACGGCGCGCGCCTCGCGCTGGAGAAGATGCTCGAAGGGGATCTCAAGGGGGACGCCGCGGCGATCCTCGAGGGGATCTACGAAGAGCGGGCCGACTGGCAGAAGCTCATCGGCGTGCTCGAGATCCTGGCGAGCGTCGAAGGGAGCGTCGAGAAGCGCGTTCAGCTCCGGAAGAAGACGGCGCGCATCGCCAGCGACAACCTGAGCGATCCGAAGCGCGCGTTCGAAGCGCTCGCGGCGTCGCTCAAGGACGATCCGTCGCTGGCCGAGACGCGTCACATGCTCGAGCAGATCGCCGAGCAGTCGAACGCATGGGCCCAGCTCGTCGCGCTCTACGATGCGGTCGCCGAAGGGATCACCGACGCGACGCTCGCGCGCGAATACTGGATGCGCCTCGCGGCGATCGACGAGCGGCTCGGCGAGGTCGATGACGCGGCCAAGGGGTACCAGCACGTCCTGTCGCTGGATCCGTCCGACGCCGAGGCGCTCGAAGCGGTGGAAAGCCTGTTCACGCGCACCGAGCGATGGACCGATCTGATCGGCGTCGTCGAGCGGCGGATCGAGCTGGAGAACGGCGCGGAAGGGCGTGAAGCGCTCTACGTGCGGATGGCGGGGATCTACGACGAGAAGCTGGCCTCTCCGAAGGACGCGGTCGCCGCGTACCGGAAGGTGCTGGAGCTCGATCCCGCGAGCCCGCGCGCGCTGACGGCGCTCGACGCGCTCTTCACACGGCAGAAGATGTGGACCGAGCTGGCCGACAACCTCGAGGCGCAGCTCTCGCTGGCCACGGCGGATCAGGCGCAGCTGGCGTTCATGCTGCGGCTCGCCTCGCTCCGCGAGTCGGAGATGGATCAGGTCGAGGTCGCGATTGAAGGGTACCGCGCGGTGCTCGAACGCGACGCGACGAACGATCCGGCGCTGTCGTCGCTCGAGCGGCTCGGGCACGACGCGAAGCACGAGCTGGTCATCGCCGATCTCTTGGAGCCGTATTACCGGCACCTCGGCGACTACCAGAAGTTGATCCGCGCGCACGAAGTGCAAGTGCGACGGGCCGATGATCCGGGGCGGAAAGTGGAGCTGCTCCACCAGATCGCGGCGCTGTACGAAGACGCGGCGGGCGACCTGAACGCCACGTTCGCGACCTACGCGCTGGCGCTGAAGGAAGACCCGGCGAACGAGACGACGCAGACGGCGATCGATCGCGTGACGCGCGCCACGGGGCGCTTCGCCGATCTCGCGCAGACGTTCGAAGGGCTGGCCAAGGGGATCGAAGATCCGCAGCTCGCCAGCGCGCTCACCACGATGGCGGCGCGCGTCTACGAGAACGATCTCGGAAACGTCGACACGGCCGTGGCGCTCTACCGCCGCGTGCTGGAGATCGATCCGCAGAACCTCGCCGCCGCCGAGTCGCTGGAACGCCTGTTCCGGACGCACGAGCGGTACGCCGAGCTCTCCAAGATCTTGCAGACCAAGTCGGACATCCTCGACGAGCCGGTCGACAAGAAGGACGCGCTCTTCCAGGCCGCTGCGATCGAAGAAGACGTGCTCGGCCAGGCCGTGTCGGCCATCGCGGTCTACGCGAAGGTGCTCGAGATCGACTCTGACGATCTCCGCGCCATCGACGCGCTCATCAAGCAGTACACGGCGCTCGCACGGTGGAGCGATCTCCTCTCGGCCTACGCGCGGAAGGTCGACCTCGTCGCCGATCCGGACGAGAAGAAGCGGATCTACTACCAGGTCGGCGCGGTCCACGAGCGCGAGCTCAGCGACGTGCCGGCGGCGATCGAGACGTACACCAAGATCCTCGAGCTCGATCCGGACGACATCCAGGCGCTCTCACGCCTCGACGTTCTCTACGAGCGCTCGCAGAACTGGACCGAGTTGCTCACCGTGCTCTCGCGCGAAGCGGAGATGACGGCCGATCAGCACGAGGCCACGAGCTTCCAGTACCGGATCGCGGAGCTGTACGAGAAGCACCTCGAGGACGTGACGCGCGCCATCGAGCTGTACCGAGACATCCTCGCCAGCTCGCCGGATCACCAGCCGACGGTCACGGCCCTCGAAGGGTTGAAGAGCGGAGAACGCGATCCGCTCGGCGCCGCGGCGGTGCTCGAGCCGGTCTACGAAGCGGCCAGCGACTGGCTGCGACTCATCAGCGTCCACGAAGTGCAGGTGCAGCACTCGGCCGACGCCTTCCAGAAAGTGGAGCTGCTCCATCGCGTCGCGCGCCTGTACGAAGACGCGCTCGACAACCACGCCGCGGCGTTCGACACGCACGCGCGCGCGCTGGCGCTCGACAACGGGAACGAAGCGACGCTTCAGAACCTCGAGCGCCTGGCGATGGTCGTCAATCGCTGGCCGAACGTGGCCGCGCTCTACGACGCGGAGCTCGACAAGCTCGTCGAGGCGCCGCAGCAGTTCGTCGAGCTCGGGCTCCGCACGGCGCAGATCTTCGAGGTGCAGCTCGAGGACGTCGACAGCGCGATCGCGCGGTACCGCCGCGTGCTCGAGGTCGACGGCGAGAACCAGAGCGCGATCCGCTCGCTCGATCGGCTCTTCGTGCAGACCGAGCGCTGGAGCGATCTCGCTGCTATCCTGGTGCGCGAGGCGGAGATCGGGTCGAGCCCCGACGAGATCCTGGAGCTGAAGTACCGGCTCGGGCAGGTGCATCAGACGCGCCTTCACGATCTCGACGCGGCGATCGCCGCGTACCGCGACGTCATCAACGCCGCGCCGGAGCACGTGCCGGCGCTCGAAGCGCTCGAAGCGCTGTTCGTCGGCGGACAGAAGCAGGTCGAGATCAGCGAGATCCTGGAGCCGCTCTACCGCAGCAGCGGCGAGTGGGAGAAGCTCGGGCGGGTCTACGAGGCGCAGCTCGCGCACGTGGCCGTCACGCAACAAGAGGAGAGGCTCGCGGCGTACTACCGCGTGGCCGAGCTTCTGGAGGAGAAGCTGCTGGATGCGCCGGCGACCATGGAGGTCTACATCCGCGCGCTGAAGGAGTTCCCGATCGACGAGAAGACGAGCGACGAGATCCCGCGGCTCGCGGCGACGATCGACGGCGGATGGGAGACGGTCGCGAACGCGTACGCCGACACGCTCGGCCTGCACACCGACGTCGCCGTTCAGCGATCGATCGGCAAGCGCCTGGCGAAGACGTTCGAAGACGAGCTCGGCGACATCACGAAGGCCGAGGAGACGTACAAGTACGTCCTCGGCGTCGACGGGCTCGACGCCGAAGCGCTCACGAACCTCGATCGGATCTACACGTCGCTCGAGTCGTGGCCGGAGTTGGCCGGCGTGCTCGAGCAGCGCGTGAAGGCGACCGAAGACGGCATCGAGCTGGTCGATCTCTACGCGCGCCTCGGCGAGACGTACGAGCTTCGGCTGAACGACACCGACAACGCGATCGCCGCGTACCGCGCGATCTTCGACAAGCTCGACAAGGCGCATGAAGCGGCGATCCTCGCGCTCGCGCGGATCTACGAGCAGCTGGCCAAGTGGACCGAGCTCAACGTCGTCTACGAGCGCGAGCTGGAGAACGCCAGCGGCGACGTGGCCGAAGCCGAGATCCGCGCGAAGCTCGCGCACCTCGCGGCCGAGCGACTCGGCGACCCGCAGCGCGCGATCGACACGTGGAAGGTCGTCCTCGATCTTCGCGGCGAAGATCCCGAAGCGCTGGGCGCCCTCTCGAATCTGTACGAAGCGGCCGGATCGTGGCGCGAGCTCGTCGATGTGCTCGAACGCACGTTCGACATCGCCAGCAGCGACGACGACCGCGTGAACATCCTCACGCGCCGCGCGCGCGTCTTCAGCGACAGGCTGCAGCGCGACGAGCTGGCGATCGACGATTGGACCCGCGTCCTCGACATTGACTACGCGAACCTCGCCGCGCTCCGCGCGCTCGCCGCCATCCGCCGCCGTCAGGGGGACGCGAACGAGCTCGTTCAGGCGCTGCATCAGATCATCGATCGAGCGAACACGATGCTCGACGAGGATCAGCAGAAGGACATCTTCCGCGAGCTCGGCAAGACGTACGGCGAGACGCTCCAGCAGCCGTTCGATGCCGCCGAGGCGTGGCGGAAGCTGCTCGACGTCGGCCCCGATTTCGAGGCGATGGACGCGCTCGAGGCGATCTATCGCGCCGAAGAGAAGTGGACAGACGTCATCGACGTGAAGATGCAGCGCGCCGCCGCGCTGGGCGAGCCCGCCGATCAGATCGCCGAGTACAAGTCGATCGCGGCCCTGTGGACCGAGCAGGCGCAAGAGCCCGACGCGGCCACGAACGCCTGGGAGAAGATCCGCGAGCTCGACGCGGCGCACGACGAAGCGTTCGTCGAGCTGGAGAAGCTCCACACCGCGGCGAATCGCTGGGAGCCGCTCGTCGAGCTGTATCTCTCGCGCCTCGACACGCGGACGGAGACGAGCGAGCGGACGGAGATCCTCCGGAAGATCGCGCGCGTCTTCGAAGAGAAGCTCAACGACAAGAGCCAGGCGCTCGACGCGCTCATCAACGCGCTCGGGGAAGACTTCCACGATCGCGAGACGACGAAATACCTGGAGCGGATGGCGCAAGCCACCGGTCGCTGGGGCGAGGTCATTCAGACCGCGAACCAGTGGCTGCAGGAGCAGACCGAGCCTCAGCAGAAGATCCGGCTCTGCTTGCACCTGGCCAAGTGGTACGGCGACGACCTCGGTCACCCCGAGTACGCGCAGCCGTACTACGCGCAGATCGTTCAGCTCGATCCGAACAACGTCGGCGCCCTTCGTCAGATGGGGCAGCTGTATCGGAAGAACGCGAACTGGCAGCAGCTCGGCTCGACGCTGACGCGCGCGCTCGACGTGGCGGTCACGGATCTCGATCGCAAAGAGATCTTGAGCGAGCTCGGTGAGCTGCTCGACACGCACATGGGGCAGACCGATCAAGCGATCGTTCACTTCAATCGCGCGCTCGAGGTCGACGGCGGGTTCATCCCGGCGCTCGAGAACCTGGAGCGGATCTACTCGGCGCGCGGCTCGAACCGCGAGCTCGTCGACGTGATGACGCGGAAGGTCCCGGCGCTCACCGACAAGCACGACATCGCGCAGACCAAGCTCCGCATCGCGTCGCTGTACGAGACGAACCTCGGCGATCCGCTTCGCGCGTCGCAGGTGTACCGCGAGGTCACGGACGCCGACGCTTCGAACCTGCAAGGCCTGCGCGGCCTGGCGCGCGTGTTCGAGCTGCTCAATCAGTGGACCGATCTCGTGAAGGTGCTCGAGAGCGAGCTCGACGTCGTTCAGACGGAGCGCGAGCGAATCGACATCTTGATGCAGCTCGCGAAGCTTCAAGAGGAGCAGTTCCTCAAGGCGGACCTCGCGGCGCAGCGACTCGAGCAAGTGCTCGAGGTCGATCCGAACCACGAAGAGGCGTACTTCGCCCTCGAGCGCAGCTACCGGAAGCTTCGCCAGTGGCTCGATCTCATCAACACGTACGATCGCCACGTCGCCGCGACGCTCGAGCGGAAGACGAAGGTCGAGATCTACGGCGCCATCGCGCAGGTCTACGCCGAAGAGGTCGAGGACAACGAGAAGGCGATCGACGCCTACAAGAACATCGTCGACCTCGACGAGAACAACGTGCCGGCGCTCGAAGCGCTCGCGAAGCTTTACGACAAGCTCGGCGACGCGACGCAGTCGATCGATTTCATGACGCGCGTGGCGGATCTCACGACCGACTCGCGGCAGCGCGTGGAGTCGTTCTACAAGATCGGCAAGGCGCTCGACGAGAAGCTGGGTGACCGCGTCGCGGCGCAAGACCGCTACGAGATGGCGCTCGATCTCGATCCGTCGCACCTGCCGAGCTTGGGCGCGCTCAAGCTGATCGCGATCGACAACGCCGACTACGACAAGGCCGCGCGGTACATCGATCAGGAGCAGAGCTACACGGCCGGCCCGCGACAGCGCGCGCGCCTCCTCGTCGAGCTCGGAAAGCTCCGCGACGAGAAGCTCGGAGACCACGAGAGCGCGGTGCTCTCGTTCGAGGCCGCGTACGAGGCGGACCCCGAGAACGAAGAGGCGGCGCTCCCGCTGGCGAACGAGTACGTCGTGAAAGAGGTGTGGGAGAAGGCCGAGCCTCTGCTCGACATGCTCACGCGGAAGTCCGGCAAGCGCGAACGCAACGAGCAGCACGACCTGTGGAACCAGCTCGGTCTCGTCGAGTCGAAGCTCGGCAAGGACGACAAGGCGCTGAAGGCGTACACCGCGGCGCTGCAGCTCGATCTCACCGACCAGGTGACGATCCGCGGCCTCGCCGAGGTGAGCTTCCGCCTGAAGGACTGGGGCGCGGCGCTCACCAACTTCCAGAAGGTGCTGACGGCGCTCGGCGAGGACGAGAACGAAGAGCGCGCGAACGTCTACTACAAGCTCGGCTGCATCAAGCGCGAGCAGGGGCAGGCGAAGCAGGCGATCAACAACTTCGAGAAGGCGCTCGGCGTCGATCCGGCGCATCGCGCGACGCTCGAGGCGTTGGTTGCGCTCTACACGGATCTCAAGGACTGGAAGCAGGTCGTCGCCTACAAGCGGCAGATCCTCGACAACGTGGCCGACGGCGAGGAGCGCTTCAAGGTGCTCTGCGAGATCGGCGACATCTGGAACGACCAGGACAAGAACCCGAACAAGTCCATCGAGGCGCTCGAAGAGGCGCTCGATCTCCAGCCCGAGAACCATGTCCTCCTGCACAAGCTCCTCGCGCTTTATCAGGCGACGGAGAACTGGCAGAAGATGATCGAGACCATCCAGGCCATCGCCGGGATGGAGAAGGATCCGATCCGGAAGTCGAAGTTCCTCTACACGATGGCGCAGATCTATCGTGACAAGGAGAACGACCAGGACCGAGCCGTCGAGCTGTTCAACGAGTCGCTCGACCTCAATCCGACGTTCCTCGAAGCGTTCGAGCGCATCAACAAGATCCTCACGGGGCAGAAGGACTGGAAGGCGCTCGAGCGCGCGTTCCGGAAGATGCTGCGCCGCCTGTCGGGCGCGAACGCAGGGAACGCCGACCTCGAGTTCAACCTCTGGCACAACCTCGGGCTCATCTACCGCGATCGTCTGAGCGACATGAACAGCGCGATCGAGGCCTTCAAGATGGCCACGCGCTACAAGCCGGACGAAGCGGTGGAGCGGCAGATCCTGGCCGAGCTCTACGAAGCGACCGACCAGATGGAGCAAGCGATCGGCGAGCACGCCATCGTGCTCCAGAAGGACCCGCTGCGCGTCGATCCGTACCGCTCGCTCTACAAGCTGTACTTGAAGATGCACGAGTACGACCGCGCGTGGTGCATGTGCGCCGCGCTCGCGTTCCTGCACAAGGCCGACGACGAAGAGCAGCGCTTCTTCGAAGACTACCGGCCGCGCGGGATGATCCAGGTGAAGAGCCGGCTCGACAACGAGCTGTGGGTGAAGCAGCTCTTTCACAAGGACGAGAACATCTACATCGGCAAGATCTTCGAGATGATCACCCCCGCGGCGATCGTGGCGAAGCTCGGGCAGCTGCGCGCGGCGCGGCAGCTTCCGGTGCTCGACAAGCGGTTCAAGCAAGACCCGGCGACGAGCACGGTGACGTTCGCCAAGACGTTCGGGTGGGCCGCGCAGGTGCTCGGCGTGCCGACGCCGGAGCTCTACGTTCGCAACGACGTGCCGGGCGCGCTCGTCGCGGTGCCGAGCCAACCGCCGGCGAGCGTCGCCGGGCAGACGGTGCTCACCGGGTTCTCGCCGCAGGAGCTGACGTTCATCGTCGGCAAGCACCTCTCGTACTACCGAGGCGAGCACTTCATCCGGAACCTGTTCCCGACGTTGAACGAGCTGAAGGTGCTCCTGTTCGCGGCGGTGAAGATCATCATGAACGACTTCGCGGTGCCGCCCGAGATGGCGCAGGCCGTGAACACGACGGCGCAGGAGCTCGTGAAGCACATGCAGCCGATTCAGCGCGACGGGCTCCGGCTCGTGGTGCAGAAGTTCGTGGAAGACGGAGCGAAGGTCGATTTGAAGCGGTGGATGCAGTCGATCGAGGTGACGGCGTGTCGCGCGGGGTTGCTCCTGTGCGCGGACCTCGACATCGCGAAGAAGATCATCGCCGCCGAGCCGCAGCTGCCGGTGGACCTCTCGCCGCAGGAGAAGCTGAAGGAGCTGATCGTGTTCAGCGTGAGCGAGCAGTACTTCACGCTCCGAAAAGCGCTCGGTATCGCCGTCGGCTGACGGGAAGTCGCTCGTCGCGGTCGATTTCACGCAACGTTTGGCGTGAACGATCCGATGGGATCTGTATGGGCGGGACGTTTGTCGACGTTCCCCGCCCACGCGGAGGAGTTCCATGTCGAGCATCGAACAAGATCGGCCGTCCGCGGGGACGCTCGAAATCGCGGTCTTCAACCGCGCGCGGGAGTGGAGCGTCGAGGTGCAGGACGACGCGGGGGCGCGGCGGCTGACGCTGGCCGGGACGCGGGCGGTCGTGGGGTCGTGGGAGGGGGCCGACGTCGTCGTCGAGGACGCGACGGTGAGCGGGAGGCACGTGGTGCTCGCGATCGAAGACGGCGGCGTGACGATCCAGGACCAGGGATCGAAGAACGGCACGTTCGTCGGCGGCGCGCGCGTGCGGGAAGCGCGGAGCGAGGCGGGGGCGACGATCGTGCTCGGGCGATCGACGATCACGCTGCGCGCCGTTCGCGAAGACGAGGGCGGCGAGGAGGAGAGCGAGCCGCTGGCCGGCGTGGCGGGGGGATCGATCGCGATGCGGCGGATGGCGGCGCGCGTGAAGCGATTCGCGTCGCACGCCCTGCCGGTGTTGGTGACGGGTGAAACCGGGACGGGGAAAGAGCTCGTGGCGCGCGCGCTTCACGCGGAGGGGGCGCGATCACGAGGCGCGTTCGTGGCGTTGAACGTGGCGTCGTTACCGCGAGAGCTGGTGGAGAGCGAGTTCTTCGGGCACGAGCGGGGCGCGTTCACCGGCGCCGTGTCGCGCAGAGACGGCGCGTTCGTGGAGGCGGACGGCGGGACGCTGTTCCTCGACGAGATCGGCGACTTGCCGATCGACGCGCAGCCGAAGCTGCTCCGCGCGCTCGACGGGTATGAGGTGCGCGGCGTCGGCGCGACGGGGAAGGGGCGCGCGCCCGACGTGCGGATCGTGGCGGCGACGAACCGGGCGCTCGCCGAGCGGGTGGAGGAGGGGGAGTTCCGGCTCGATCTGTTTCATCGGCTGAGCGTCTTCACGATCGTGTTGCCGCCGCTTCGCGAGCGACGCGGCGACATCGGTCCGATCGCCCGCGCGTTGCTCGAAGGTGCGCCGGAGGGGCTGGGCCCTCGCGCGCTGACGCCGCGTGCGCTCGCGCGTCTCGTGGCGCACGAGTGGCCCGGGAACGTCCGCGAGCTCCGGAGCGTTCTCTATCGCGCGAGCGATCGCGCGCGCCGGGGGCCCGCGATCGACGTGGAGGACGTGGACGACGCGCTCCGTCCCACGAACGCGACAGCGCCGGCGCTCATGCGGCCCGAGCACGCGCGTGCGCTGCTGGCGGAGCACGACGGGAACGTCGCGGCGGCGGCGCGCGCGGCGGGGATGCCGCGGACGACATTTCGAAAGCGGTTGCACGCCTGAGAGTGCGCACGCGCCGTCGCGACCTCGGGTGCGCGCGCGTGCTAGCGTTTCTCGCGATGCGAAGGTCGCTCACGCTCGCTTCGTTGGTCGTCGTCGTTGCCTGCTCGCGCGGCGCGGCGAAAGACACCGCGGCGAGCGACGCGTCGGCCGTATCGTCGATCGCGAGCGACGCGGCGGCGACCGGGACCGGGCCGACGGCGATCTTCTCTGCGCCGATCGCCGGCGCGCGCGTCGCCTCGGGCGAGGCGATCGCCGTGGGGCTCGTGGTGGCGAACAAGACGATCACCGCCGCGCGTGTCGACGCCAACGGTCACGCGGCGTGGACGCGCGCGATCGTCAACGACGTGAGCTGGTCCCAGGACGCCGAGCTCCATGCGTGGCCGATCGCCGCCGGTGCGCTCGTCGTCTGGCGCGGTCCCGTGGGGGCGAAGAGCGCGCACGTCGGCGTGGTCGTCGCGCCCGATGGTCGCGTCGTCGATGGGCCGTTCGACGTGGGGTCGTTCGTGTGCGCGACCGACGACGGCGCGGCGTGGAGCGAGCCGGGGGCGAAGGGGACGCGCGTGAAGCTGCGCGCCTGGTCCGCCGGCGGCGCGCACGACGAGATCGGTCCGACGCTCCTCGACGAGTTCACGCTCACGTGCGGCGCGCATCGCGCGTACGTCGTCGTCGAAGGGGACGAGGCGACGGCGACGCGCCTCTTCACGATCGGCGACCCGGCCAACACGCAACCGATCGCCATCGTGCCCAGCGCGCTCGGTCGCGACGAAGAGCGCGATCTGTTCGCGTGGGCCGACGGTGACGAGGTGGGCGTCGTTCGCATCGCGCAGAGCGGATCGGTCACCGCCGCCGACGTGCACGGGAGCGCGATCGCCCCGCTTCACGCCGATGGGGCGCGCGTTCCTCCGGAAGACGACGTCGTCGCCATCGACGCCGACGCACGAACGATCTCGCTCGTCACCACGCACGACGAGAGCGACGCCTGCCCCGACGGGCGCGGCGGCTCGAGTGTCCACGCGCTTCGCATCGCGCGGCAAGACGCAGGGAAGACGACCTCGCTCTTGCTCTCGCCGTCGGCGTGTTCGCGCGACGTGGGGCCGTTCTGGACCAACCGCCTCGGCGCTTCGCTCGTCGTGGCCTGGACCGAGCGCGTGTCGGCCGCGAAGCACGCCGCTCCCGTCGCGGGTCTCGCGTACCGAGCGCTCGAAGAAGGGGCGATGCTCGCGCACATCGCGCTCTCGGCGGACGCGCTCACCGACGCGGGCTGCGACGCGACGCGCTGCTACGCCGTCGCGCTCACGCGCGAGCCCGGCGCGGACGGGATGAAGCCCGAGGCGATCCGGGTCGTCAGCTATCCGTAGCGAAGCGAATCAGAACGAGGCGCCGATCATCACGCCGCCGAGCCCTTTGCCGACCATCGGCGTCACGACGGGGCGCTTGGCCATCGTCGCGGGCGAGTGATCGCGCGAGGCGACCGCGAAGTACAACACCGTGAGCGCCGTCGCGCCGATGCCGACGCCGAGGCCCACGTTGGCGATGAGTGCGTCGGTGTTCACCTTGTCGTCGTCGCTGGCGAGCACCGAGCAGGCGTTGCCGAAGCGCGCCCCGGGGTTCACGCACGTGCCTTGCCCGCCGCCGTTGGCGATGATCTGACTGGCGACCGAGTCGGCGCTGTTCTGCGCGCTCGACTTCTCGACCGCGAACGCGATCGCCGTTCCGAAGCCGGCGACGGCGAGCACGCCGCCGATGACGACGGGCACCATGTTCGACGGAAAGAATCCGCCGTGCGCGTGCTCTTCCGGCGCCGCGGCCTGCGGAGTCGCTTCTTCGGCCGGAGGCGGCGTGGGCTCGGCGGCGGGGGGCTCGGCTGCTGCGGGCGGAGGCGTCGTGGGCACCGGCGCGACGACCGGAGGCGCGACGACCGCGGGGGGCGGCGCGCCGAACTTCGCGGTCACGATCTGTCCGGCCGTGGCGACGACCTGCACGCTCTCGTCGCCCCCCTTGCCGCGCGCGCCGACGGCGTGCATCCCGGGTTCGACCTCGATCGGATGATCGAACGGCGCCAGGCCGGCGCGCTCGTCGTCGATCCAGATCTCCGCGCCGCTAGGCGCGCTCGAGACATCGACCCGTCCGAGCTTCGTGTGCGCTTCGGTGAGGCCGTTCTCGGCGTCGGTGCGTTGCGCTTGCGTGGCCGCCGAGTAGTCGTGAAGGAACTGCTGGAAGTACCGCGCCGACTCGAGCGTGTGCCCGCTCTTCAGCGAGCTCTGGGCGAGGTTCAAGAGCACCAGCGGGTGCTTTCGCAGCGCGTACGCCTGAAGGAACGCCGCGCGCGCTTGCTCGTACTGATGCTTGTCGAAGAACGCGACCCCTTCTTGAAAGCGCGCGCGCGCCATCTTGGTCGACGCGTCGTCGGCCGCCTGTGCGAACGCGATGCGCGGCGGAAGCGCGACCGCGGGGGTCAACGAGAGGAGGAGCGCGACAGCGAGGGGGCGAGTCTTCATGCCGGTGAATCCGCCATACCACGCGCGGGGGCGCGCTTGGTCAGAACGGATTATCGCGGACGATACCACCACCGGACTGCTTCGGCGCGGCGGGCGGACGAGGCGCGGCGTGGTGCGGCGGGGCGGCGTGCGGCTGGGGCTTTGGTGCCTGCTGCGCGTACGTGCGCGTCGCTGCGGCGGGGGCGGGCGCCGC
>PLXW01000173.1:48039-63622 GCA_003151595.1 Myxococcales bacterium | reverse complement strand
CGCCGCGGCGGCGGCGTTCGTATCGGCTTCGCTCGCGGGGACGCGGTGCGGATCTCCGCTCGCGCGTCGCATCACGCCGACGATCATCGCCGCGACGAGCACTCCACAGAGCCCCGCGCCCGCGAGGTACGCGAGCTTGGGCCTCGGCAACGCGGCCGCGGCGTGCGAGCCCGAAGGCGTCGCCCACGGCGCGCTGAAGCCGCTCCCGACCATCGCGGGCGCGTCGCTCGCGCGGCGTCGATGCAGGTTCGGCGACGACTTGGCGGCCGGCGGCACGGTCGACGGCTGCGCGCCGGGCGAAGGCCGGTCGCTCACGTTCCGCCCGCGCACGACGGGGAGCGCGTTGGTCGCGTCCGGATCCGAGAGCGGCTCGCCGATCTGCCGCGCCGGCGACGGCAGCGCGATCCCCGAGCTCTCGATGTCCGACACCGCGGCGACGAGCGACTCGGTCACCTCTTCGAACGTCTGCGTGCGCTTCTCTTTGTCGGTGAGCATGCACGCGCGCACGATCGCGCGGAGCTTCTCCGGCAGCTTCGGCGCGCACTCGTCGATCTTCTTCGGCTGCGTCGTGGCGATCATCACGATGAGCGCGTTGAAGTTCGGCGCGTCGTACGCGCGGTAACCGCACAGCCCTTCGAACAAGATCGCGCCGAAGGCGAACACGTCGGTCCGCGCATCGACGGGCGCGCCCATCGCCTGCTCGGGGCTCATGTACATGGGCGAGCCGAGCACGGTGCCGGCGATGGTGAGCGACTGCTGCCCTTCCTCTTCGAGGAACTTGCTCACGCCGAAGTCGAGGAGCTTGGGAACGGCCGCCCCTTCGCGATCCTTGTGCAGGAAGATATTCGTCGGCTTGAGATCGCGGTGGATGACGCCGCTCTTGTGCGCAGCGCAGAGCGCGCGCGAGACCTGCAGCATTACCGAGACGAACTCGGCGACGGTCATGGTCGGCGACTGCCTGCGCATCGCCGTCTCCAGCGACACGCCGGTGAGCAGCTCCATCACGAGGAAGAGCGAGCCCTCTTCGGTCTGCCCGACGTCGATGATCTCGATGATGTTCGGGTGATCGACCCGCGCCGAGACCTTCGCTTCCATGAGGAAGCGCCGCGCCGCCTCGGGCGTCCGCGCGACGGCCGGGAGCATGAATTTGATGGCGAACTGACGCTCGGTGAAGATGTTCGTCGCCGACCAGACCGAAGCCATCCCGCCGCTCCCGAGGAGCTGGTTGATGCGGTACTTGCCCGCAATCGTTTGGCCTGAGCTGATCATCGCTACTTCCCCACCACCCGAACCCATAGCCCGCACGCGCCTGTCATCCCTGCGCGTACGCCGCCGCCCATCGCGAGGCGCGTCTTCACGGACGAGTATAGCTTCCGTCAAGGAGGGGACTTGCTAGCAGATCGTCATACCTCCGTCGATCACTAGTGAGTGTCCCGTCAAGAAACTTGCAGCGTCACTGGCAAGGTACAGCGCGCCTCCCGCGATCTCGCTTGGCTGCCCGTGTCTTGCGAGTGGAGTCTTCGATGTGACGGCGCGCAACAAGTCGTCGTTCGCCGTTATGGCAGAGGCGAACTTGGTCTCGATGAGGCCGGGGCAGAGGGCGTTGACGCGGATTTTGGAAGCCCCCAGCTCGTAGGCGAGCGTCTTGGTCATCGAGATGACGGCGGCCTTCGTGGCGCCATAGAGCCCTTGGAGCGGCGCGGCTTCGAGCCCGGCGACGCTGGCCACGTTCACGATCGACCCCGGCGCGCTGCGCGACGTGAGGTGATTGGCCACCGCGCGGATCATCCAGAAGTACCCCTTCAAGTTCACTTCGAACGTCTTGTCCCACGCCGCTTCGTCGATGCCGAGCATCGGGCCGAAGTACGGGTTGGTCGCGGCGTTGTTCACGAGGACGTCGACCTTTCCGAACTTCGCGATCGCCGCCTCCACGAGATGATTGCAGTCGGCCTCCTTGCCGGTGTGCGCCGCGACGGGATGCGCGGTGTCGCCGATCGATTGCGCCACGGCAGTCACGCCGTCGATTTTTCGAGAGGCGACCACGACCTTCGCCCCGGCGTCGGCGAACGCTCGCGCGATCGCTTCCCCGATGCCGCGGCTGGCGCCCGTCACGATTGCCACTTTGCCCGTCATGTCGAAGAGGGTCATGACCCGCCGCGTAGCACGAAAGCGAGGGAGTTTGCCCATGTGCCGTGCATGGAGCAGGATCCCGTCAGATCGAAACCGTGAGGGCTCGAGATGAAGCACTACACCCTCGATGGGAAGACGCCGCTCCTGGCGACCGAGTTTGCGGAGTGGGCACTCTGGTTCGAGACGTCGAACCGACGTGTCGCGTTCACCCAGGCCAAGAGCGCGAGCGTGTCGACGGTGTTCCTCGGAACCGATCAAGCGCTGCTCCCCGGTGATCCTCCGCTGCTCTTCGAGACAAAGGTCTTCGGCGGCCCGAGCGACGGCGAAGTGCGCCGCTACTCGTCGTGGGAAGACGCGGAGCACGGGCATCGCGCCGTGGTCGCGCGGATCGAATCGTTGCAGTCGGCGACCCCCTCGCGCCCGCGGATGGATTCGGCTTCGGACTGCGGCTGAGAGGCTACGCGACGAACGCACCCATCTTCCGGAAGCGCGCGTAGCGCTGCTCGACCAGCTCGTCGGGCGTCATCTGAAGGAGCTCGGCCAGCGCTTCGGAGAGCGCGGCGTCGACCAGCTTCGCGGCCGCTTCCGGATCCTGGTGCGCGCCACCCGGCGGCTCTTCGATGATCCGATCGACCACGCCGAGCTCGAGCAAATCGGGCGCGGTGATCTTCATCCGCATCGCCGCTTCGTCGGCCTTCGCGTTGTCCTTCCACAGGATCGACGCGCACCCCTCGGGCGAAATCACGCTGTACGTCCCATACTCGAGCACGAGCACCTTGTTCGCCACGCCGAGCGCCAGCGCCCCGCCGCTCCCGCCTTCACCGAGGATCGTCGCCACGATCGGCACGCGCGCGCGCGACATCATCGCCAGGCACGCGCCGATGGCCTCGCTCTGCCCGCGCTCTTCGGCGCCGATGCCGGGGTAGGCCCCTTGCGTGTCGATGAACGTGAAGATGGGGAGCCCGAAGCGATCGGCCGTCTCGAAGAGGCGACACGCCTTGCGATTCCCCTCGGGCTGCGCCTGGCCGAAGTTGCGTGTGACCTTCTCTTTCGTCGTGCGCCCCTTCTGGTGCCCGACGACGACTACGCTGCGCCCCTTGTAGCGCGCGAGCCCGCCGACGATCGCCGGGTCGTCGCCGAAGCGGCGGTCGCCGTGGAGCTCTTGCCATTCGGTGAAGAGCGTTTCGATGTAGTCGAGCGTGTACGGGCGATTCGGGTGACGCGAGAGCTGCACCTTCTGCCACGGCGAGAGATCGGCGAAGAGCTCGCGGGCGACGCGCGCGGCTTTGTCTTCCAGGCGGCGAAGCTCGGGCTCCAGCGCGCGGTCGGACTTGGCGAGCTCGCGAAGCTCGCGCACGCGCGAGACGAGATCGACGACGGGCTTTTCGAAAGGGAGGACGTACGCGGCCATGCGGTAGGGGCGCGAAACCTAGCACGGAGTCGCGCGAAATCGCTCAGGCCCACGCGACGCGTAGCGCCATGGTCGTGTCGGTGCAGCGATCGCGCACGTCGGTCACGTACGCCTTCGTGCACACGAGCTCCGTGAGCCCCAGCGCGACTCCGCGGAGCCCGTGGCGTGCGTACGGAATGGCCGAGCACGGGAAGCCGATGAGCTCCATCCGCGCGTCCTTCGGCCCGACGCGGAAGATGCCGCACGCGCCGCCGCGCCACTCGCGATCGAACTGCGCCGGGAGGAGCTTCAACATCGTCCACGGCGTGACGCCGACGTCGCGCGCCGCGCGGAAGCCGAGCGAGAAGATCGTCTTCTGAAGGCGATCGAGGACGCCGCGGCCCATGGCCACCTGCTCGGCGATCGGCAATCCGAGCGCGTTCAACGTTCTGTAGTGCGCGATGCACACGTCGACCGGGAGCCACGTCCCGGCGATCGAGTGGAGGATCGGCTCTCGGTACGCCTCGGGGAGTAGCCCAACGTAGCGATCGAAATGTCCACGCGCGCGAATGGTCTCGAGCGACGCGGTGAGCCACGTGCTCTTGAACTCCGTCGTCGGTCGAACGTGCTCGCGCGCGACGCGGAAGGGGACGACGACCTCATCGGTCTCGGGCATTCGTAGGGAAGCGTACCAGACGCGGGCCGCGCTCCTTCAGCGGCCGGCTTCGCGTCGATCCAGCTCGTTCGCCAGGATCGCTACGGCGTCTTCGGCGTGCACGCTCATCGGGCCCAATCCGAGAGGGGTCGCGTTCATCGCTCGCAGCGCGCCGCGCGTCGCGTCGTCGAATCCGAGATGATCGCCCACGAAGAACACGCCGTCGCGATCGTCGAGCGGTACGCCGCGAAAATCGGGCGCGCCTTCCTCGAGCACGTACCGCGCGCTCGACGCGTCGCCGAGATCGGCCGTCACCGCGTCCAACCCGCCGCGCGCCATCGCGATCCCCGGACGCACATCGACGAACGCCGCGCTCTCGCACGGCACCGCGAGCACCTTCTTCACCAGGACCGCCAGGCTTCGCTCTTCGGGCCGGAGGAACTTCGCCGTCGCGCCATCGAACCGCAGCGACACCGGCGCGCGCTCTCCGCCGAGCAGCACGAGGTACACGACCGTGTCGCGCCGGAGGCCGTGCGACACGAGCAGCGCGGCGCGGAGGCTTCGCAAGAGCACGTCGAGTCGCCCGCTCGTCCCCGCGATGTCGTCGAGAAGGAAATCGGGCGACGCGGTCGCGCGCTGTCCGACGATGACGAAGCGACGCACGCCGTCACACCCACGACGCGCGGAACGCCCAGTTGCCGCCGCCCACGGCGCGCGTCTCGCTCACGTACGCCTTGGTGCAGAACAGCTCCAGGATCGACTGCTGCGCGCCACGGAACGCTCCGCGAAAGTACGGGAGCGTGAGCCCCGGAAGCGCGTACCACTCGGCGCGCGCTTCCTTCGGACCGAGCTTGTAGATCGCCACCGCGCCGCCGATGCACACGCGCGTGAACAAGCGCGGGAGGCGCTCGAGATAGACCCACGGCGTCGTGCCGGCTTCGCGCGCGACGGAGATGATCGTCCCCAGCAGCGTCGAGCGCACGTGCTTGCCGACGTCGGCGCCGATGGCGAAGGCCTCGTGCGCCGGGAGATCGAGCGCTTCGCACGCGAGGTAGTGCGCCCACGCGATTGGCTCGGGGACCCACGTCCCGGCGATGATCCCGCGGATGGCGTCGTGGTGTTCCGGCGCGAGCTTCGCGTAGTAGCGCTCCTGGTATCCGCGCTCGACGAGCGTCTTCAGCGACGCCGAGATGAGCGTCCCGCGCACCTGCGTGAGCGGAGGAATCACCGCGGGCGGCGCGACGAGCACCTCGCCGAGCGCGCTGTCGATCGAGGGACGCGCCACGATCACCGAGCCTTGGTCACGGCTGCACGCCCGTCAGCCGACCTTCGCGACCGCGCTCGGCTTCTCCCGCTTCACGTTGAAGATGCGGAGCGGCTTCTCGATCCCCTTCAGGTGCGCCGGCGGCAGCTCGTCGCACTCGAAGCGGTTCACCAGGCGCGCGAGCACGGTCTCGCTCACGATGATCTGTCCGCTGAGCGCGATGCCGCACAGGCGCGCGCTGGTGTTCGCGGTGTGACCGATGACCGTGTACGAGAGCGCCTTCGAGCTCCCGACGTACCCGGCGACGAGCGGCCCGGTGTGAATGCCCATGCCGATCGCCAGCGGCGGCTGGTTCATCTCGATGCGCCGGCGATTGAAGCGCCCCAGCACTTCCATCTGCTCGAGCGCGCACTGCACCGCGCGGATCGGATCGTCCGGGTGCGCGGCGGGCGCGCCCCACAGCGCCATGATCCCGTCGCCCATGAACTTGTCGAGCGTGCCTTCGTATTTGAAGATCGTGTCGACCATCAGCTCGAAGTACTGGTTCAAGAGCTCGACCATCAGCTCGGCGGTCGTCCCCTCGCTCATGTGCGTGAAGCCGCGAATGTCGCTGTTGAAGACGGTGCACTCTTTGACGAGCTGACCGCCCTGCTTCACTTCGAGCTTTCCGCTGATCACCTGCTCGGCGACGTTCGGCGAAAGAAGACGCGAGAAGCGCTCGCGCGTGACGATCTCTTTCTCGATCTTCTGCGCGAGGAGCGTGTTCTCGATGAACATCGCCGCCTGGTTGGCGACGGCGGTGATGAGCTCGAGATCCTTCTGCTGGAACTGCGCGAGCGACTCGCTGTCGAGCCATACCGCGCCGAGCACTTCCTTCTCGTGCAGCAGCGGCACGACGATCGCGCTCGAGATGCGCTGGAGGATCATGCTCTTCCCCTTGGACGCCGCGAAGTCCATCGAGGCGTCGTGGGTGAGCACGCTCGCGCGCTCTTTCACGACGTGGTTCAGGATCGTCGAGCTCACCTGGATCGGGACGTCGGTCCCGTCGCGGCGGTGCGCGACGCGCGGCTGCAGGACGCCCGCTTCGTCGGTGAGCAGGATGACGCCGCGGTCGGCGTTCGCGAACTTGAAGAGCGAGTTGAGGATGGTCTCGAGAAGCTTGTCGAGATCGCGCTCGAGCCCGATTTCGCGCGTGAGCTCCCACGTGATGCGGAGGCGTTCGTAGTCGACGCGCAGCTGCTGGCCGTCGTGCGCGATCTGATCGAACGGAAGGAACCCCTTCGCGTACGCGGCGATCTGTGTGCCGATGGCGCGCGCGCTGTCGAGCACGTCGACGCGCGTGCCGGCGTGGCTCGGCGGGCGATGCGGTCCGGCTTGCGGCGGAGGCGGATGCGGGATCTGCGCGACCGGCTGCTGAGGGTAGGGGGCGCGTTGGTTCTGGTACGCGTACGGCTGCTGCGGCTGCGGCTGCTGCTGCTGAACCGGCATCCCATGTTGCGGGTACGGCTGCTGCGGCGCCTGACTCGGCAGGTGCTGCTGCGGCTGCTGCGGCGGCATCGACGCCACTTGCGGTTGCCACGGCTGCTGAAGCGGCGGCTGCGGCTGCGGCGGCATCACGGCGCCGGGGCTGATCGGCGGGAGCGCGACGTTGTGGCCGGAGCCGTCGTCGTAGCGGGCGCGCGTGGAGCCGAGGGCGATCTCGTCGCCGTGCTTCAGGCCTTGCTCGCCGCGAACGCGCTCGCCGTTGATGTATGTGCCGTTGAGGCTGCCCAGATCGCGGAGCACGAACTGCCCCTCGCGCTGCTCGAGGATGCAGTGCTCCTTGGAAACGATCTTGTCGAGGAGCTGGATCGAGTTGTTCGGATGCCGTCCGAGGCTGTTGATCGGACGCAGCTCGATCGCCTGTTGCCCCTCGGCGGTCGCGAGGATCAGACGTGCCATCAGTACCTAGTCTCAATCGTACCCTCGGTTGCAGCCCACGGACAGAGAGGAGTGAACGGTGGTAGCTTTACTGGGGAGCAAGGATGCCAACCGGCCGACGATCGACGAAAACAGCCGAACGCCCGCGAGCGCCGTCCTTGAAGGGCGCGAGCGCAAAGACGAAAGCCAAAGGGCGTGGATCGGCGGTGGTGTCGTCTGGCCAGAGCGCGCCGATCGCCAGCGCCGGCCCCTCGCAGCCGCGCCTCTGGAGCGAAGCGGCGCACGACCCGAGGGCGCGCACCCGCGATGCGTTCCGCGTCGCGGCCGAAGCGGCGAAAGTGCACACGGATCCGTCGATCCTCCCCGAGAAGCCGCACGAGAGCGATGGCCTCTTCGAGCTCGTGGGGCCAATCGCCCGGAGGGCGCTGGAGCTGGGGCTCGCGGCGCGTGAGCCGAGCTTTCACGTGTTCGTCGCCGCCGAAGCGGAGGTGATGATCGAAGACGACATTGTCCGCTACGCGCAGCGTCTGGCGAAACAACGTCCGTCGCCGCCCGACATCGTCTACGTCCACGACTTCGACCACCCGGCGGCGCCGCGCGCGATCCTGCTCCCGGCGGGCGTGGGGCCGGTGCTCGTCGATGCGATGAAGCAGCTCGTCATCAAGCTGCGGGCAGACATGCCGTCGATCGCGCATCACGACGAAGTGAAGCGGGCCACGAGCGAGCTCGCGACGCAGCTCGAGATGGGGAACAAGCAGGTCGTCACCGAGCTGGAGACGACGGCGAAGTCGCTCGGCTTCGGGATCCGTGCGGTGCAAGGGGGCGTGCAGACGTTCCCGATCCTCCACGGCAAGCCCGTGAGCGCCGAGCAGTTCGCGGTGCTCGACGAGTCGACGAAGCGTGCGCTTGCCGAAGCCGAAGGGCAGCTGACGAGCGAGGTCTCCAAGTCGGCTCAGCTCGTGAAGCACGCCGGCGCTGCGTTTGAAGCGGCGCGCGAAGAGGCCTTCGGGCGCGCGGCGTCGGCGCTGATCGATACGTCGATGAAGGCGCTCATCGACGGGTTCGCGCCGTACGGCCGCGACGTAGTCACGTACCTGGAGCGCGTCGGGCAAGCGCTCAAGGAAGACTGGGAAGATCTCCTCCAGGGCGAGAGCAACGAAGAAGAGGAAGAGGATCCGACGCGCGACGTCGACCCCGAGCACGCCACGCGCCTCAGTCGCTTCCGCGTGAACCTCTTCGTGTCGAACGAGCCGAACGCGCCGCCGCCGGTGCTTTACGAGACGAACCCGACGTACCCGAACCTCTTCGGTTACATGGAGCGTCGCGCGCGGTTCGGCGCGCTGCTCACGGACTTCACGCGCGTGCGCGCCGGCGTGCTTCAGCGCGCATCGGGGGGCGTGCTCGTGATTCGCGCGGCGGATCTCCTGACCGATCCGATCATCTGGGAGCGCACCAAGCGCGTGCTTCGCGAGCGGCAGATCGGCGCCGAGGATCCGCTCGGGCCGCTCGGTCTGTACGCGACGTCGCTTCGTCCGGTGCCGGTGCCGATTCGCGTGCGCGTGGTGCTCGTTGGATCCGCCGAGCTGTACGCGACGCTGCTTCAGGCCGACGCCGACTTCGCCGCGCTCTTCCGCGTGAAGGTCGAGGTCGAGCCGTCGATCCCGCGGACGAAGGAGCACCTGCTCGCGCTCGATGCGTACCTGATGCAGATGGCGGCCGAGCGAGAGTGGGGGACGTTCGATCGCCCCGCGCGCGCGCAGCTCCTCGACTACGCGATTCGCCTGGCGGCCGAGCGCGATCGCATGGCGCTCAGCTTGTCGCCGCTCGAAGAGACGATGGCGTTCTCCAGCGCGCTCGCCGCGGGGAGAGCCACCGACGGCGTCGATGACGGAGCAACGGGCGAGCGTCCGTTCCGCGCGTCGATCGCGCCGCCGGAGTCGAGCGTCGTGACGGCCGAAGACGTGCACATCGCGTGGCGCGAACGGCGCGATCGCGCGGGCGCGGCCGAGCGTCACATTCGCGATCTCACGCTGCGCGGCGAAGTGGCGCTGGAGACGAACGGCTCGCGGGTCGGCGTGCTCAACGGGCTGTCGGTGTACTCGGCGGGCGACGTCGAGTTCGGGCAGCCGATGCGGATCACGGCGGTCGTCGCGCTCGGGCGCGAAGGGCTCATCGACGTGGAGCACGAGGCGCAGCTCGGCGGCGCCATTCACACCAAGGGGGTCGCCATCGTGCGCGGCTACCTGGGGCGCATGTTCGGACAGGAGCGACCGCTGTCGCTCCGCGCGCAGATCGCGTTCGAGCAGAGCTACGGTGAGGTCGATGGCGACAGCGCGTCGTCGAGCGAGCTGTTCGCGGTGCTCTCCGCGTTGGCCGAAGTGGGAATCGATCAGGGAGTCGCCGTCACCGGCAGCGTGAATCAGCTCGGCGAGATTCAAGCGATCGGCGGCGTGTGCGCCAAGATCGAAGGGTTCTTCGATCTGTGCAACGCGCGCGGGCTCACCGGCGCGCAGGGGGTGCTCATTCCGCGATCGAACCTCCCGCACCTCGTGCTGCGCGACGACGTGGTGCGCGCGATCGCGGACGGTTCGTTCCATCTCTACGCGGTGGCGTCGGTCACGCAGGGGATCGAGATCCTCACGGGGCTGCCGGCCGGCGAGCGCGATGCGTCGGGGCGGTTCCCGGCGTCGAGCGTGTTCGGGCGAGTCGAGCGGCGCCTCATCGAGATCGCCGAGCGGCTGCGCGTGGCCGAGGCCGCGCACGGCCAACACGACGTGCACGAAGCGCTCGCCGACGAAGCTTCGACGACCGACCTCGGCGACGCGGGGGATTTCCGGGTTCAGCGATGAACGACGCGCTTCGCGCGCTCTTGCGTCCGGAGCTGGCCGATCTCGCGGCGTACGTGCCTGCGAGCCCGCCGGCCCACGCCGTGAAGCTCGACGCCAACGAAGCGCCGCCTGCCGCGTCCTCCGTGATCAAGGAGACGATCGCGCGCGCCCTCGAGCGTGTCCCCATGGAGCGCTACCCCGATGCCCGCGCGACCGAGCTCCGCGAGGCGATCGCTGCACGCACCGGCGCGGCGCCGGACGATCTCCTCTTCGGCACCGGCTCCGACGAAGTGATCTCGCTCGTGGTGAACGCGCTCGCGCGACCGCGCGGCAAGCTCCCGCAGGCGGTGGTCCTCTCGCCGACGCCCACGTTCGTCATGTACCGCGTGACGGCGCGCGCGCACGGCGTGAAGAGCGTCGAAGTGCCGCTCGATGCGTCGTGGGATCTCGACGCCGCCATGATGACGCGCGCAATCGAGACGTTGCGGCCCAACGTCGTCTTCATCGCCAGCCCGAACAACCCCACGGGCAACCGCGTGAGCGAAGCGCGTCTCGCGCAGGTGATCGAGGCCGCGGACGACGCGCTCGTCGTGCTCGACGAGGCGTACGTGGACTACGCGAGCGGGTCGTTGCGATCGTGGCGCGCGCGGTATCCGCACCTCGCGATCTTGCGAACGCTGAGCAAGATCGGCCTCGCCGCGCTGCGCGTGGGGTGGCTCGAAGCCGACGCGGAGCTCGTGCGCGAGATCGACAAGGGGCGCCAGCCGTTCAACGTGAGCGCCACCAGCCAGGTCGCGGCCGCGGCGGTCGTCCGCGACGCGTGGCGCGCCGTGGAGGAGGAGATCGCGCGCGTCGTGCGGGAACGCGCGCGCGTCGCCGACGAGCTCACGCGCGTACCCGGGCTCACCGTCACGCCGAGCGACGCGAACTTCCTGTGGATGCGTACGTCGCGGCCGGCGCGCGAGATCGTGGAGGGCCTGACATCGCGCGGGGTGCTGGTGCGGAGCTTTCACGCCGGGGGAGGGCGCCTCGCGAATCAGATGCGCGTCACGATCGGGTCGGAGAAGGACAACGACCGCTTCCTCGAAGCCATTCGCGCGGTGTCGCGGTGAGGCGAGGCGTCGCGAAGCGAAAGGTCGCGAGGCTCGCGGTCGTCGCCGGCGCATGCTCTCTCGTCGTGGGGTGCGCGAGCACCGAAGGGGTCGTGCGCGTCGTCAACGATCGGCCGATCACCGGCCCGTTCGTGGTCTCGGAGGCGTACGCGGCGTACCTGCGCGGCGCCATCGCGGAGGGGAGCGGAGATCTCGCCGGCGCGGTCGAGGGGTATTCGATCGCCGTCGCGCTGGGGCCGCGCGATCCGGAGCCGTGGGCGCGTCTCGGCGACGCGCGCTGCGCGCACGATCCGCACGACGCGAAAGCGGACGAGGCGATCGATCACGCGCTGGCGATCGACGGCTCGTATGCGCCGGCGTGGGAGGCTCGGGCGCGATGCGCGGCGAAGCGCGGCGACGCACGTGGCGCGCTGGAGAGCGCGAAGCGGGCCGCAGCCGACGACCCGACGTCGGTGTCGGCGCTGGCCACGCTGGCGGAGACCGATCGCGGGTCGTCGGACGAGCTTCGCGCGCGCCTCGTCGCCATGACGCTCGCCGAAGGGACCGACGCGCGGGCGTGGGGCGCGCTCGCGGCGTGGGCGCGCGGTCACGGCGACCTCCCGTTGCAAGCGCGCGCGCTCGGACACGTGGCGGCGCTGGACCCGTCGCGCGGCGCCGAGATCGACGCCGACGTCGCGCGGTTCGCGCAGAACGGGCACCTCGGTGAGGCGCGATCGCTCGCGCGCGCGCGCGTGGCGAGCGCGCAACGCAGACCGATCGATCCGCTCGTGGCGCGCTTCGCGATCGACGACGCGATCCTCACCGGTGACGTCGCTTCGGCGCGCCGCCTGGGGACGATCGGGCGAGTGCCGCTCGTGATCGTCGCTGCTCGCGCGCTCCTCCTCGGCGACGCCGCGGCTTCGCGCCACCTCGCCGAAGAGATCGTCGCCGCCGATCCCCACGCCGTCAGTGCGCGCCTCGTCCTCGCCGCCGCGGCCGTCCAGCTCCACGACTCGGTGCTCCTCGCCCGCGCGTTCGCCGGAACCCTCGCCGCCGAAGAAGCGCCCGTCCCGGCCGAAGCCTGGCTCGCGTGCGCGCGCGTCGTCGCTCGTGAAGGATCGACCGCCGCCGCTCGCGCGCTCCTCCTCGCGCTCCACCGCGACCCGATCCTCCACCACGACCCTCTGACCACCCCCGTCGCCGCCGCCCTCGCCGCGCAAGGCGTCCTCGACGCCGGCGACATCGACCTTCGTTAGAGAGTCGCGCGAGCTACTTCTTCCAGCGATCGCCCGGGCCACCGTCGAAGACGACGGTCGACGGCGCGGTGTAGTGCAGCACGAGGTCGACGTGCTGCACGACCCCCTTGGCGACCTCGACGTCCGCCGACGCTTCGCGACCGATGGCCGCGAGTCGCGCGTTCACTTTCATCTTCCCCACCGGCGCGCCGTCGATCCGGTAGTGACCGTCGAGACCGCTCACCGCGTGCAGCGGTTGCAGCAGCGCGTACACGTCGACCGAGGCGTACGAGTGCGCCAGCGTCGTGTCCACGAGCGTGAAATATCCGGGGTGCGGCGGATAGAGCTTCACCGGATCGGTGTGCGAGTTCACGACCATCAACGCCGGCGTCGGCGCTTGCGTCAGTGTCGGCGCCCAGATTTCGTTTGCCGTGCTCGCGACGTCGAGCCGCTGGCCGAAGGTCATGGCCACGGTCTTGGCGCTGACCGCGCAGCCGTCGATCGTGATCTTCACGGCGTCGTTGCGCTCGGGGACGTAGAACCCCTCGTAGCCGGTGATGGCGACGATCGCGTCGGCGAGCGGTCGCGATCCGTCGGCAGCAGCGACCGAGCCTTCGCGAAACAGCTTCCCGTAGATGATCGCCGCGTCGCGGCACTTGCCGAACTCGAGCCCCTTCTTGTCCGGCGCGGCGGGGCCGTCGACGCGGATCGTCCCCTCGATACTTCCGGTCGGGCCGTCGTACGCGGGGAGGTGCGACGGGTTCACGTACGCCTCGATGCTCGCGACCGGAATCGGCGTCGCGTGCGCCGGCGCGCTCGGCGGAGGGCCCGGCTGCGGCGAGATGGAGCTCGCGTCGATGCCCGATGAAGACGAACCTCCGTGGCAAGCCAGCGGAGATACGGCGCTCACGATGAGCGCGGTCAGCGGGATCAGCCGAGTCGCGCGCATCGCCATCAACCCGTGAACGCGGCCGCCGCTTGCATCGCGACGTCGAGCGTCTTGGTCGGCAAGATCCCGAGCGCGAGCACGAGGATCGCGCTCAGCACCAGGGCCGCCATCACGTACCCCGATCGCATCGGCATCGCGACGGGCGCCCCCGCGGCCGGCTCGCGCATGTACATCGCGACGAGCACGCGCAGGTAGTAGTACGCACCCACGACGCTGTTGAGGAACGCCACGATCGTGAGCGCGTAGAACCCTCCGCCCATCGCCGAGCGGAACAGGAACCACTTCGCGAAGAACCCCGCCGTCGGCGGCACGCCCGCGAGCGAGAGGAGGAACAGCGAGAACGCCAGCGCCACCGCCGGATTGCGGCGACCGATGCCGGCGAGGTCCTCGTACGTCACCGCTTCCTTGCCGAAGCTCCCCGCCAGGATGAGCGCGCCGAACGCGCCCGCCGTCGAGACGGTGTACGCCAGCAGATAGAAGAGGACGCTCGCCGTCGCGTCGGGCTGCACGCGCATCGTCACCACGACGCCGACGAGCAGGTACCCCGCGTGCGCGATGCTCGAGTAAGCGAGCATTCGCTTCACGGACTCCTGCCGCCCGGCGATCAGGTTCGCCACGGTCATCGTCAGGACGGCGAGCCACGCCACGACCGGCGGCCACCCGCTCGACCACGACATCGATCGCGGATCGCCGAACGCCGTGAGCAGCACGCGCAGCATCATCGCGAAGCCGCCGCCCTTCACGGCCACGGCCATGTACGTCGTCGCCGGAGTCGGCGCGCCTTCGTACGCATCGGGCGTCCACATGTGGAACGGCACCGCGCTCACCTTGAACGCGAGCCCGACGAGCACGAGCACGAGCGCCACCACGACCATCGGCGACTTCGCGCCGCCGGCCGCGAGCGCCGCGCCGATGCCCGCGAGATCCGAGTGCCCCGTCGCGCCGTACAGGAGCACGAAGCCGTACACGAGGATCGCCGCGGCGAACGAGCCGAGGAGGAAGTACTTGAGCGCCCCTTCCGCCGACTTGGGCGACGCGCGACGGAACGCGGTCATCGCGTATGCGCCGATCGACATCGTCTCGAGGCCCAGGAACACGGTGAGCGTGTCGCCCGCGGCGGCGAGCATCATCGCGCCGAACGTGGAGAACAGGAGCAGCGAGTAGAACTCGCCGCGATCCAGGTTGTGCTCCGGCAAGTACCCGCCCGCGAGCAGCGCCGCGAGCGCGCCGCCGAGGCACAGCACCACGTCGAAGAAGAGCGAGAACTTGTCGATGACGAGCCACGGCGCGACCGACGCCACGCCGAGATCCTGGAGCCCGTACATCCATACCGAGGCGGCGAAGGCGGCGCTTCCGAGGAACACGGCCGTCGTCCCCAGCGCGAGCCCGCTGTTCCGCGTGCGCTTCGACTGAAACGCTTCGGCCAGCATCAGCAGCATCGCGCCGCCGGCCAGGAAGAGCAGCGGAGAGAGCGCGAACGTGAGCGCCATGGGGGGGGTCATTTGGCAGCTCCAGTGTCCGCGGCCGTATCGGAAGCCGGCGCGAGATCCGCGGGGAGGGGAGTCGTGTCCGATTGGCGCGGAAGCAGCCGGATCGGTCCGTCGTAGTAGCGAGGCGCGGCGTTGACCTCGAGACGCGAGGAGTAGGCCTCTTCGGTCCGGGCCACGGCGCCCTTCATGCGCGACAGGAAGATGTTGGGGAAGAGCCCGATGATGAAGACCATCAAGATGAGCGGCGCGACGGCGATCATCTCGCGCGCGTTGATGTCTTCGACGTGCTCGTTTTCCTTCTTCGTGATCGGCCCGAAGAACATCTTCTGCACGACGCTCAGCATGTAGAGCGCGCCGAGGATGACGCCGATGGCCGCGCCCACGGCCTGGATGCCGTTCACGTGCCCGAGCTTGTTGCTGACGAACGTGCCGGTGATGACCATGAACTCACCGATGAAGCCGTTCGTCGCCGGCAGGCCGATGCTGGCCAGCGTGGCGATGATGAAGAGCGTCGCGTAGACCGGCATCGGCTTGGCGAGCCCCCCGAAGTCGTCGGCCTGGCGCGTGTGACGGCGATCGTAGAGGACGCCGAAGAGGAGGAAGAGCGCGCCGGTGGAGATGCCGTGGTTCA
>PLXW01000173.1:0-47947 GCA_003151595.1 Myxococcales bacterium | reverse complement strand
TCGGGCAGCCACGTGTGCACCGGCCACATCGGCACCTTGATGAAGAACGACAGCGCGAACGCCGCGAAGAGCCACATCTGCACGTGCATCGGCAGCTCGAGCCGCGAGAGCTCGAAGAAGTCGAACGACGGGAGCTTCGCCGGCGAGATGCGCGCGTACGTGTACGCGAGGTACAGGATCGCGGCGAGCATGAGGACGCTGCCGAAGAACGTGTAGAGGAAGAACTTCACCGCGCTCTTGATGCGGTTCGAGCCTCCCCACACGCCGATCATCACGTACATCGGGATGAGCATCACCTCCCAGAAGACGTAGAAGAGGAAGAGATCGAGCGAGAGGAACGCGCCGATCATCGCCCCTTCGAGCAGCAGCAGCGCGAAGCACCAGTCCTTCACGCGCATCTTGATCGAGCCGAACGAGACCCAGGCGGCCACGGGCTGCAGGAACACCGTGAGCATCACGAGCCACAGCGTGATGCCGTCGATCGCCACGTGGTACCGGATGCCGAGGCTCGCCAGCCACGGGACGTCCTGGTTGAAGTGATAGCCGCGCCCCATCGTCACGTTCAGGAGCGGGATGGAGAGCGCGAGCGTCCCGAACATCACGGCCATCGTCACGCCCTTGAGGACGTGGGGCGACTGGCGCGGGAGGAACAGAATCCCCACGGCGCCGGCGATCGGCAGGAAGATCAGCCACGACAGGAGATGCGGTGACTCGGGCGCGACGGCGGCGGCGCTGTCGATGTCTTCGCTCGACACCGGCCACGCGCGAATCACGAAGAACACCAGGAGCCCGGTGATGACGGCGAGCGGCGCGCGGACGTCCCACCCGTGCTTGCGCGGGACCATGGCCGCGACGACCGCCGCGAGGAGCACCGGGATCGACGCGTCGATGAACCGCGCGGCGACGATGCCGACGAGCGCGACCACCGCGAGCCACCCGAGCTCACGCTGCCCGAACTTCGTGACGCCGTCGTCTCCGTGCGTAGCTGTTTCGTGGGTCGACATCAGAGGGCCCCTACTTCGAGCTGCGCCGTGGGACGCGCGATCGAAATCTCCTTCGCGCCGTGGAGGCCGAAAGCGTTCTGCACTTCGAGACGGACGACTTGCGACTTGCCCGGCTCGAGGTGGACCTTCACTTGCTGCGTGTTCCCGAATGTCTTCTCGTCGGGTTTTCCGTCACCGTCGGAGTCCCATTGGTACGAGTAGCCCATGCCCGGGCTGGCCTGGACGACGTAGTCGCCGTTGTCGCCCGTGGTCACGGTGGCGTCGGCGTGCGGGGCCACGAAGAACCACCCCATGCCGGCGAGCCCGACGACCATGAACGCGCTGTACACGTGGACGACGCCGTTCTGGAACACGCGGAGGATCGTCCCGAGCCCCACGACGATGAGCGACGTGAGGCGCGCGAGGACGCCGTCGACCACCGACTGATCGAACACCGCGAACGTATCGGCGAGCGCGTCGACCATGGCCAGCACGGTGACTTCGTAGAGCTCGTCGACGCGCCACTTGTCGAGCAGCAGCTGGTGCAGCCACGGCATGGCGTCCGCGAGCGACTTGGCGGGCTTGCCGGCTTGCGCGATGTACATCCACCACGCGATGAAGCCGCCGACGAAGAACGCGCCCATCCCACAGAAGGCGAGCGGCCACTCCCACGACGCGGCCCATGCGGCCGACGCCGCCACGTCTGGACCATGACGGAAACCGACGGCCTTCGCCGCGTCTTCGAACACCGGCTCGAGCCACGTCCCCATCGGCTCCCACGGCTTGCCGCGGAACTTGATGATGGGCGCATTGAGGAAGCCGGCAAAGATCGCGCACGTGCCGAGGATGATGAGCGGGATCGTCATCTGCCACGGCGACTCGTGCGGCGCGTAGCCCGGCGTCGAGAGATCTTCCTCGTGGTGGTGATCGTCGTGCGCGGCGTGAGCGTCGTGCGTGAGGATCACCGATGGCCGCCCGATCGTCCAGCCGCGGAAGTCGCCGAAGAACGTCAGGAACGTCACGCGGAACATGTAGAAGGCCGTCATCACGGCCGCGAGGAGCCCCACGATGAAGATCGCCGGGGCGACCCAGTCGGGCGCCTGCCAGTGACCGCCGTCGGCGTACGCGGCGATCTTGAACGGGTTGGTCGTGTGATCGACGAACGCGCGGTACAGGATCTCGTCCTTCGAGAAGAAGCCCGACGTGAACGGAGCGCCGGAGATGGCGAACGTGGACGCGAAGAACGTCCAGAACGTCAGCGGCATGTACTTCCGGAGGCCGCCCATGTTCCGCACGTCTTGCGACTTCGCGCCGTCGTGAATGCGCGCGTGCATGGCGTGGATGACGCTGCCGGCGCCGAGGAAGAGGCAGGCCTTGAAGAAGGCGTGCGTGAAGACGTGGAAGAAGCCGGCGGTGAACGCGCCGACGCCGACGCCGATGAACATGAAGCCGAGCTGGCTCACGGTCGAATAGGCGAGGACCTTCTTGATGTCGTTCTGCACGAGCGCGATCGTCGCCGCGAGCAGCGCCGTGGCCGCGCCGACGATGGCGATGACCATCATGGTGAACGGCGACAGCACGAACACGAACGACAGGCGGCACACGAGGTACACGCCGGCGGTCACCATCGTGGCGGCGTGGATGAGCGCGGAGACCGGCGTCGGGCCGGCCATGGCGTCGGGGAGCCACACGTAGAGCGGGATCTGCGCGCTCTTGCCGGTGCACCCGAGGAAGAGCGCCAGCGCCACGGCCGTGGCCGGCGCGATCGTGATGTTGCCGCCGTGCGGCTGCAGGAAGTGGAGCGGCAGGAACCCGATGTCGCGGAACTCACCGCCGCCGATCGGCCAGATGTGGACGCGCGTGAGGTCCTGCATCGAGATGAGCGACCCCGAGCCGTTCGCGATCCCGGTCCAGTCGAGCGCCCCCGTGTAGTGCACGAGGAGGAACATCCCGCAGATGAACCCGAAGTCGCCGATGCGGTTGGCGATGAACGCCTTCTTGCCGGCCGCAGCGTTCGGCATCTCTTCGTACCAGAACCCGATGAGCAGGTACGAGCAGAGCCCGACCCCTTCCCACCCGATGAAGAGCACCGGCAGGTTGTCCGCAAGGACGAGCACGAGCATCGCGAACACGAACAGGTTCAGGTACGCGAAGAAGCGCCAGTAGGCCGGGTCCTTCTCCATGTACGACGTCGCGTAGAGGTGGATGAGGAAGCCGACGCCGGTGACGACGAGCATCATCACGCCGCTCAGCGCATCGACGCTGAACTTGAGCTGGATCGGGATCTCGACGTTCGAGTAGCCACCGGTGGTGTGCATCCACTCCCACGCGGTCCAGGCCAGCTTCACGTGCTCGCCCTTCTCGTGCTCGACGAGCCGCGCCAGGGCGAGGAACGTGATGCACGAGGCGACGAACGAGAGGCCGACGGCGGCGAGCGCCATGAAGCGGACGGCGCGCTTGCCGAGCTGGCGGCCCCACAGGCCGTTGACGAAGGCGCCCAGCAGCGGGAACGCCATGATCAGCGCGAGGAGAGAGAAGTTCTCCGACGGGAAGAGCGATTGCATCATCGTGTGACCGAGCTCTCAGTTCTTCAGGAGATCCGCCTCGTCTGAACGGACGGTGCGCTTGATGCGGAACAGCGACAGCACGATCGCGAGGCCGACCGCGACCTCCGCGGCTTCGGCGGCGATCAGAAAGAAGGTGAACATCTGCCCGTTCAGGTCGGCGGGGCGCGAGCGGTTGAAGGCAACCAGCGCGACGTTCACGGCGTTGAGCATCACCTCGATGCTCATGAGCGCGACGAGCACGTTGCGGCGAACGAGGAAGCCGACGCCGCCGATGGCGAAGAGGATGCCGCTGAGCGCGACGTAGTACTCGACGGGCATCACTCGCCTCCGTGCGGTGCAGGTTCGTGCGCGAGGACCGCCGCGTCACTCGGCTTGCTGGCGTCCGGCGCCTTCAAGATCGAGTCGCGCTTCTTCGCGTGGATGTGGTTGCCGCGCGCCACGGCGACCGCGCCGATGACCGCGACCATCAAGAGCGCGCTCGAGAGCTCGAACGGCACGAGCGCGTACGAGAAGAGCTCGCGACCGAACTGATCGATCCCGCCGAAGTCTTCGCCCACGCTCGGCAGCGGCATGTGCGACCCGCCGCGGATCACGAGCGCGAGCAGCGCGAAGGAGACGACCAGGAAGAGAGAGCCGGAGACGGCCCGCGAGAATCTCCCCCGCTTGTCATGCGGTGGGCTCGCGTCGGGGCCGAGCAGCATGATGACGAACAGGAAGAGGACGACGATCGCGCCGGCGTAGACGATGAGCTGAATCGCCGCCAGGAACTGCGCGTGCAGCGCGAGGAACAAACCCGCGACGCTGAGAATCATCATCAGGAGCCCCATGGCTCCGCGAATCGGATTCGGCGCGATGACCGTGACCAGCGCCCCCGCGATGGCGAGCGCGGCGCAAAAACCGAAGTAGAGCTGCGACCAGTGATCCATGGATGCTGCCCTCAGCGCGGCGTGAGCGTCGCGTCTTTGCGCGTGCGCTCGCCGCGAACGTATTGCTCGAAGTAGGGGCGGAACTTCTGCAGGAACCCGAGAGCCGGCATCGCCGTCCCCTCGCCGAACGCGCAGATCGTGTTGCCCATGATGTTGTTGGCGATGTCGCTCAGGTTGTTGAGCTCTTCCATCGACGCCTTACCGTCGAGGATCTTCTGGAGCGTCCAGTCGAGCCACGCGCTCCCTTCGCGGCAGGGCGTGCACTGGCCGCAGGACTCGTGGTGATAGAACGCCATCAAGTTCTGCATTGCGAGCACGGGGCACGTCCCCTCCGCGAGCACGGTCACGCAGCAGGTGCCGAGCATCGTGCCGACGCCGCGCATCGTGTCGACCCCGAGCGGAACGTCGAGCACCAGCTGGCCGTGCCACTTGTGCATCGGCGACTTCTCGTCGGGCGCGTGCACCTTCTCGTCGGGCGTGAGGATGGGCGTCGACGATCCGCCGGGGATGACGCCGAGGATCCCTTTGCCGCCGGTGACGCCGCCGCCGATGTCGTATATGAGCTCGCGCAGCGTGACGCCGACGCCGAGCTCGATGACCTGGGGCTTGTTGACGTGACCGTTCACGCCGAAGAGGCGGCAGCCGCCGTCCTTCATGTCGTGCAGCGTGCTGAGCGCCGAGAACTTGTCGCAGCCCATGGCGAACGCCGTGGGGACGATGGCGATCGTCTCCAGGTTGTTCACCGTCGTCGGGCAACCGAAGGCGCCCGTTTGCGCCGGGAACGGCGGCTTGAAGCGCGGCTCGCCGCGACGCCCTTCGAGCGAGTTGAGGAGCGAGGTCTCCTCGCCGCAGATGTACGCGCCGGCGCCGGTGTGGACGTAGACCTCGATGGCGTAGTTGCCGCCGAACGCGTTCTTGCCGAGGTAGCCCTTCGCGCGCGCTTCCTTGATGGCGCCCCACAAGCGCGCCTTCGACAGATGCAGCTCGTCGCGCACGTAGATGTACGCGACGTGCGCGCCGATGGCGTACGCGCCGATGATGCAGCCTTCGATCGCGGAGTGAGGGTTCTCCTCCATGATCGTGCGGTCTTTGTGCGTGCCCGGCTCGCCTTCGTCGGCGTTGATGACGAGGTACGCGGGCTTGGTGGGGTGGGGCCGCATGAAGCTCCACTTCACCCCCATCGGGAACCCGGCTCCGCCGCGACCGCGAATGTTCGCCTTCTTCGCTTCGTCGACGGCCTGCGCCGCCGTCATCGTGGTGAGCACGCGGCGCGCGGTCTGGTAGCCGGCGCACTCGCGCTCGTAGACGTCGAGGCTCCAGCCGTTCGGCTTGCCGTAGATCTTCGTGAGGTGGTTGCAGCGGCTGATCATCGGCTCTTTGCTCTGGCGCTCACTGCTGAAGCTTCGTGAGGATCTGATCGACCCGTTCGGGCGTCAGGTTCTCGTGGTAATCGCGGTCGACCTGCATCATCGGCGCGGTGCCGCAGCTGGCGAGGCACTCGGCGGTGCGCAGCGTGACCTTGCCGTCCTTCGTCGTCTGCCCGACGTGGATGCCGAGCTTCTTCTCGCACTGAGCGATCACGTCGCCCGATCCGCGGAGCGCGCACGGGAGCGTGCGGCAGACCCAGACCTGGTGCTGGCCGACCGGCTCGGTGTTGAACAGCGTGTAGAAGGTGACGACCCCTTTGACGTGGGCCGTCGGGAGGTCGAGGCGCTGCGAGACGAACGCGATGACTTCGTCGCTGACGAACCCGTGCTGGTCCTGACAGAGATGGAGCAGCGGGATGCATGCGGCCATCCGCGTCGGGTAGCGCGTGAGGATGTCGGTCAGCTCGCGCTCGCGATCGGCGGTGAGTGCGAAGGGCATTTGGACTTTCGGCGCAGGAACGGAGCAGAGCGGGGAAGTAAGCGTGAAACGCGCGCGAAACTAGTGGCGTGCGTGGTCGAGTGTCAAGGCGTCCTCATGGCACCGACGTCGCGCCGCGCGCGGCGAGCCTCGCGCGCGCCCACCGAGCCTTTGCCCGTAGCGTGCAAAATTGATCTATGCTCGGCGCGCACCTGAGGAGGTCGTCGAGTGTTCTGTCCGAACTGTGGGACGCAAAATCCCGAAACGGCCCAGATTTGCGGCAAGTGCAACTTCAACTTGAAGGGCGCTGCCGCACCGAAGTTCAAGGGGACGATGCTGATGATGAATCAGCAAGGAGGCGCGCAGACGCCCGCGCCGCCAGGTGCCGTGCCTCAGTCGGCGCCGCCTGGTGCGCCGCCGGTCTCGGGCGCGCCGCCGCGTCCGTCGAACGCGGGTCCGGCCGCGCCGAGCAAGTTGAAGGGGACCATGGTCGGCGTCGCGCCGCCGATGGCTCCGGTGATGGGGAAGCCCGGCGCGCCGGTCGCGGCTCCTCCGGCGTACGCGCCGCAGCCTGGTGCGTTCGGTGCGCCGATGGATCAACAACCGCCGGCACCGCCGCCGCCGCCCCCCGCGGCCTTCGGTGCGCCCCCTCCGCAGCAGGGGTTCGGTGCGCCTCCTCCGCAACAAGCGTTCGGAGCTCCGCAACAAGGCTTCGGTGCGCCTCCTCCGCAGCAGCAGCAGTTCGGCGGCGGGCAAGGGGTGAACCCCCTCGGCGGAACGATGGTCGCGGATCAGAGCGCGTACGCGGGCAACCCGTACGGCGCGCCGCAAGCCGCTCCGCCGCCGCAGCAATACGGCGCGCCTCCGCAGCAAGCGTATGGCGCGGCTCCGCAGCAGCAGTACGGCGCGCCCCCTCCCCAGCAGTACGGTGCGCCTCCTCCGCNNGTACGGTGCGCCTCCTCCGCAGCAGTACGGCGCACCTCCTCCGCAGCAGTACGGTGCGCCGCCGCCTGACCAAGGCGCATACGGCGGTGGTGGCTACGGCGCTCCTCCGCAGGGGCAACCCGCATACGGCGCGCCTCCTCCTCCTGGTGCGATGCCCTACGGCGGCGCACCGGGCGCTGCGATGCAACCGGCCGGCGGCGGCGGGATGATGCAGGGTGCGGCCGGTGGTTTGATCGGCGGGCTCCTCGTCGGCGGCACCAAGCCGACCGTTCGCAACCCGATGAAGACGCTGCTCGTCCCGCTCGGGCTCCTCTTTGGCGGCGCAATCATCGGCTCGATCCTGTCGTCGATCCTTGCGATGGCCATCGGCATGGTCGGCGCGCTCCTCGGCTCGCTCATCACGCTCGCCTGCATCCTCGGCGGAAGCGCGTTGCTCCTCATCGCGATGATCAAGATGGTCAACGAACTGAAGAGCGTCACGCGCAACGACGGCTTCGCGTGGTGGCCGATGTTCGTGCCGCTCTACAATTATTACTGGATGTGGATCCTCCTCCCGCAGGAGGTCACGAACGCCAAGCGCACGGTGGGGCTGCAGCAGCCGGCCCGCCCGATCGTTCACTACATCTTCATCGCGCCGTACGCGCTGGCCGCGGACATCAACGAGATCGCCGCTCGCACGGGGTGAGCCCGAAGAGGCGCTTCGCGTGGGGCTCCTTCCGCGAGCTCTCGCCCGTGTGGTTCGCGGCGGGGCTCGCGGTTCTCATCTTGTTCTCGCCCGTGCCGTGGCCGTGCGCGATGCGCCTGATCACGGGGCAGCCGTGCCCGACGTGCGGGATGACGCGCGCGACCCGCTTCGCGCTCCACGGTGACTTCGCGAACGCGGCGCACATGCACCCGCTGTGGTTCGTGGTGCTGCCGGCGCTGGCGGCGGTCGTGATCGCCGAGGGGGTCGCGTTCGCGCGCGTGGGGCGATGGGGGAGCGTGATCGAGAAGACGTGGGTGAAGTGGGTGGGAGCGGTGATCGTCGCGCTGTTGATCGCGGTGTGGATCGCGCGGTTCTTCGGAGCGTTCGGGGGACCGGCGCCGGCGTGAGACGTGACCGTCAGGATCAGGTGTCGTTACCGACAGGCAGTGGTGTCACGACCGACAGGGCCTCGTATGGTGACGGCGTCAATGGCTCTTGAAATAGGCTCGATTGGCTCACGGGAGGGGACGGCGCTCGTGTCGCAACTGACGCGCGTGCGCTCGTTGGCCGTTGGTTCATGTCTCGGGACCCCGACAAATACCCATCGAGAGCGCACCCCCTGTCGGTCGCCGGCGACAAACTGTCGGTCGCCGAGGGTCACCCTGTCGGTCAAGGATCCCGCCCGTGGCTCTCGTCGGGGTGTTCGAGGCGGTGCATGATCACGGCCCTCCCGCCGCCGACAGCTTCTTGCACGCGCGGGCAGCGCCATCGCCGGGGAGCGCGTCGCGCTGGACCACGCCCGTTTCGCTCCACACGAGGCACACCGTTTCGTCGCCGCGGCCGGTGAGGCGCAGCGCGCCGCGCAGAGGGACGTCGTTGCCGCACGCGAAGCCCATCGCCGGCTCGAGAGGGAACGTGGCGCCGCCGTCGTCGTAGACCACGAGGTCGAACGAGACGTCCGCGCCGGGAGGGCACGTGACGAGCGCCTTGAAGCGATCGCCGTCGCGGTACACGCCGGTGTCGTCATCGACGCGCTGGCCGTCGTCGCGGACGAGCGAGAAGGCCACGGCGCCTCCCTTCACACGCGGACCGTGCGCGCCTGCAAGCCCGTGGTCGTCGGGCGTGGTCCCGCGAAGGAAGAGAAGGAACGCCGCCGCGGCAGCGAGCGCTCCGACGCCTGCCGCGAGCGTGCTCGGGCGCATAAACGGGAGCACGCGCGCTCGACGCGTCGACGGTTGCGGGAGCGTGAGAACCGGCAGCGCCTTCGCGTCGTCCTCGCGGATCGTCGCCAGGCACGCGGCGCACGCCGGGCACGCGGCGAGATGCTCGTCGATGCGCTGCTTCTCCGTCGCATCCACCTCACCCAGGTGATGACGCTCGAGACGCAGCCACGAGATGGGCTCACTCACGCATCGCCCGCTCATGACTCCCCCCTTTCGACGCCGGTCATCCGCCGCACCGCTTCGCGCACGCGATCGAGCCGCTTGCCGATCGTCTTCCGGCTCACGCCGAGCAAGGTCGCGATCTCGTCCTGCGTCATGTNNGTCATGTCGTCGAGATAGCGGTACGTCAGCACTTCGGTCTCCGATTCATCGAGCACGGCGACGAGCTTCGTGAGGAGGTCCAACCCGATGGCCTGGTCGTCGCACGCCGTGCGCGCCGCGGGGAACAGCGAGGTGTCGTTGCGCTCGAGGAGGCGCGCGCGGTTCGTCTCGTCGCGCAGGAACGTGAGGCAGCGGTTGGTGACGGCGCGATAGAGGTACGGGAGATCGGTCGGCGTCTCGCCGCGCACGTGGAGATCCACGAACAGGCCTTGCACGAGATCGCGCGCGTCCTCGGCGTTCCCGAGGATGCGGACCGCCTTGCGGACGAGCGCGCGACCATGCCGTTCGTAAGCCTCCATGGAGAGTCGAGACTAGACCTTCAGCGGCACGCGCCGCCGCGCGCGCCGTACCACTGGCAGTTCGACGGGTTGCTCGCGCCGAGCGCCGCGTCGAAGTCGCACGCGCCGCCGTCATCGACCAGGGAGACCGGCGTCGCGCCGTCGCACGCGCCGCTCTGGCAGTCGCTCCCCGCGAGACACGGATCGCCGCTCTTGCCGAGCCCTTCGCCCGGCCCGCACTGCGACGGGAGGAGCACGCTTCGCGTCGTGCACGCGACGCTGCCGGCGCACGCCTGCGACGCCGAGCACTGCGCGCACAGCATGTCGCTCGAATCTCCGGCACATGTCAGTCCGGCCGCGCACTCGCCGCTGCTCGCGCACTTCTCTCCGAGCACGAGGCTGCCGGCGGCGATCGCGGCCGGAGGCGCAGAGCATCCGGTCGTCTCCTGGATGCGCACCTCGGCGAGGATCGCGGTCCCGGTGCCGGCCTTGCGGATCGTGAACGTGATCCCCTGGTACGCCGCGGGCGCGGTGATCTCGGTCTGCACGCGCGACCACTGCGCCGACCCGAGCGGCGCCGTGTATTCGGCCGAGCCGTCGCTGTCGAAGTCGACCGCCAGGGTCATGCCCGCCGCGGGATCGATGTTGGCGACGCTGGTGAAGAGAATGCACTTCGCGCTCGACTCGGTGGTCGCCTGCGAGATCGCGGTGGGCGTAGCGACGAACGAGACGCCGAGGTCGTTCGCGTTCCAGGTGGGCGCGGGGCGAATCTGGCCGGCCTCGAGCTTCCACGCGCAGAGCGTGGCGCCGCACCAGTCACGGAACGTCGGATCTTGCGCGATGTCTCCGTCGCAATCGCCGCCGACCATCGAGGCGCCGAGCGCGAGGGCGCAGGCGAGCGGCGCGCGGCCGCGAGTCTTGTGATGCGAGCTCATTGTCCATCTCCCAGGCGAACGCGAACCCCGAGCACGCCCGAGAAGCCGCCGCCGTCGTGCGTGTCTCCGAGAAGATCGTGAACCGCGGGGGCGCGGTCGTACCCACCCTGCGCGAAGAGCGTGAGCGGCACGCGGCGAAAGCGCGCCGTGAGGCCGACTGCGCCGCTGAGCAGGTAGCTCGCGGTCGTCTCCGTCGACTTCGGGACGGCGTTCGACTGCTGCGTCTCGTACGTGAGGCGACCGAGCGAGAGCCCTGCGCCCGCCTGCCCGTAGATGCCGAGCCACTCGCCGAGCACGTCGGTGGAGGCGCGCACGTAGAGGCCGGCGCCGTACGTCGCGAACGACGTGGTGTCGGTGGTGCTCGCGATCGAGCGCTGGTACGTGTCGCCGGCGAGCGTCCCCACCTGGAGGACGCCCGCGATGTGCGCCGCAATCGCGCGCGAGACGCCGAGCGTGATCCGCGGCGCGGGGAGGGTGATGCCGCGCGGCTCGTAGCCGAACGTCGTGAGGCGATCGGTGAAGGCGTCGGTCTGGCGGCTCATCGCGCCAAACGATCCCTCGATGGCCCAGCGATCGATCTCGCGAAGCGGGTGCGCGTCGGGCGACTCGCCTTTGGCTCCGGTCGTGTCGGGGACGACGGGGGTGCACTGGCTCGTGTCGAGCGGCGTCACGCGGTCGTCGGCCAGCGCCAGGCGGCACTGAACGATCCCGCTCGCTTGCCCCACGATGGCCTCGTACGCGCCGGTGGCGAAGGCGAGGCGAAGCGGCGCGCCCGGCGCCTTCTGCACCTCGGCGACGACCGATCCGCTCGGGACGTGCTGCACGAGGACGCGCGCGTCGAGCGCCGCAGGGAGCTCGAGCTGCGCGCGGGCCTCGGCGGGGTAGGTGACGGGGACGTCGCCTTGTCCTTCGAGATCGGTCTCGAGCGTGACGTGCTGCTCGCCGACCTGCGTGCGCGCGGTCGATGCGAGCGTGCTCCGGTAGGCGTAGCGGTACGCTTCGTCGAGCGACACGCGGCCGTCTCCATCGGCGTCGCCCGCGCCGCGAAGCGCGCTCACCAGGTTGTGCGTGAAGTACGATCCGCGAAGCTCGTCAGACTCCTGGCTCAGCTCCTGCGCGCTGCTCGACGCCATGACGGCCAGCCCCTTCTGCGTGAGCTTCGACACCGAGTTGTACGTGAAGTCCGCGGCCGGCCCGGCCCCCTTCACGCGCGCGAACGCGCCGCTCTGGCAAGCATCGAGCACGACGATCGTGAGCGCGGTCGGCAGCCCGGTCAGTCGATCGCGCAGCGTCGAGAGCGGGAGATCGTCGCCCGAGAGGTTCACCGCCGTCGCCTTGGCGTGCCCCGAGTAATAGAAGACGACCTCGGCCTGCTCTCCGCGCGCGGCGCTGGCGCGCACCTTCACGGCCACGTCGTCGATCGCCCGGAGAACGTCGGCCGCGCCCGGGTGAAGGAGCACGCGAACGTCGGCTGCTTCGAAGCGTCCTAGCTCCTCGAGCACGTGCGCCATGAGCTGCGCGTCGTCTTCGGCGAAGCGGAGCGGCTGCTGCCCGACGCCGGGCGCGTTGCTCCCGATGACGATCGCGTACGCACGCGGGTGCGGCGCGGTGGCGAGGGGAGGCGGCTCTGCGTGGGCGATGCCCGTCGCGAGGAGCGCCGAGGCAGGCGGAAGAAGGAAGGGGAGAAAGGAAAGGAAGCGCTTCATGGGGTCACCATCGTTGGTCTCGGACGGTTAACTCGTGAGCGTCGTCGGATGGGAACCCCGAGGCGAAGAAAAAACAGCCCGCCTTGACGATCTGCGCGCACGCAGAGATAACCGGCCCATGCAGGGCGCTCCTCTCCGCTCGGACAGCGTTCCGCGTCGCGCTCCGAACGCCTCCTGGCGCGATGTCGGCGGCGAGACGGTCATCCTCGATACGCGCGGGCGAATGCTCCGCGGGTTGAACGCCACCGGAGGGGCAGCGTGGGAGCTCGCCGACGGGAACCGTTCGATCCTCGAGATCGCGCGCGAGATCGCGAAGACCACCGGCGCCGACGAGGCGCGCGTGCAAGCCGACGTCGTCGCCTTCTGCGAGAAGCTTCGCGTCGCCGGCCTTCTGATCGCGAGCTAGGAGGCGACGATCGGCAGCGCGCGTCGCCGTCGCTCGCCGGTCGCCGCGAGGCCCGGGGGAGGTGCCGCGCCGTTCTCGACGGCGAGGTCCTTCGCGTGCGCCACGCGGCACGCTTCCTCCAGCGGCGCCTTCTCGTCGCCGTGCTCGATGAGGGCGAGCGCGAGGCATCGCGAGCAGTAGCCGGACTTCGAGCAGCCGCCGCACGTCGCCCCCACGTCCTTGAACGTGAACGCGCGCAGCCGCGCGAGGAGCTCCGAGTCACCCCACCAGATTTCGCGAAACGATTGGTCGCGCAGGCTCCCCACCGGGTGCGGGTAGGTCGCGCACGGGAAGACGCTGCCGTCGGGGGCGATGCGCGCGGTCCGCCGAGCGATGGCGCACGGCGCGTTGTCCGGGTGAACGGGGGGAGGGAGCGCGACGCCGGGCGTGTAGCTCCCCACTTCGCGGAAGGCCCGCACCAGCGCATCGGTCGACGCGCGTAGGCCGGCCGGTGTCGTGTCGCCGTCGCGGCGCACCATCACCGCCGGATCGATCCTCCCCACGGCGCCGACGCGCTTCGTGAGCGACATGAACGCCGTGTGGTCCCCCTCGAGCGACGAGAGCATCGGAGCCTTCAGCACCACCTTCACGCCGAGCCTCTTCAGCATGAGCGCCGCGCGGAGCGTCTTCCTGTGAGAGCCGGGGCGGCGCGTGATCGTGTCATGCACGTCGCACCGCGTGCCATAGAGCGACATCTCGACGGCGACGAGCTCGAGCTGCGCGAGCTCGCGCGCCAGGCTCCACGTCATGCGCGTGCCGCTCGTGAAGACGCGGAGCGCGAAGCCGAGCTCGCGCGCGCGCCGGAGGATCGGCACCAGGTCTTTCCGGAGCATCACCTCGCCGCCGGTGATCGTGAGGAAGAACGTTCCGGCCTGCGCGAGCTGCTCCAGGATCGAGAAGATCTCGGCGGTCGTCATCTCCTCGGGGGGATGTTTGATATCGAGGTAGCAGTGCTGGCAGTCGAGGTTGCATCGACCTGTGATCTCGAGCATCACCGACAGGGGCACGTTCCCGTGCATCGCGCGTCGAGACAGGGCGTCGAGGTTCATCGTCAGCTGCCGTAGGGGCCGGGATCGCACCCGGGGTTCAGCTGCTGGTGATTGCAACTCATCGCCAACGCGACGGGCTCGAAAGGCTCTTCCCAGAGGATCGCGGGCGGTTCGTAGCTCTCAGGCTTTCCTGGGGTCTTCGGGTCGCGCTGGTCGTCCGTCCCGTCAGTCGCCATTTCTTCGACTCCCCACGATCTGGTCGCCACCATGATGACATCACGAAAGGAGTCACCCCCTTCCGCTTTTTCCGCTTTTCGGCAGGACGCTGCACGAAGAGTGGGGGCGGCACGCACCTCGACACGACCTCTTGAATCGTCGCGAGCGCCGGCGTGGCAGGGTATCGTCGTGGCTCCGCGAGAGAGGTGACCGATGGGCGAGCGGGATCGACTGTTTCGCGTGATTGTCCTCGGGGGCATCGGGATGATCGGCGCCTCGGTGGAAGTGACGGCGTGCGGGAGCAGCAGCGTGAGCGGCGGTACTCCTGTGACTCAGAACGACGCGAGCTTTCCCACCGAGGGGCCGGCGCAAGCGCCGGACGCGGGTGGGTCGCTCGACGCGCAGGGAGACACCTCGTCATTGGAGGCGCCCGACACCGGGTCGGTGGATGCGGCCGACGACGTCCGCACGTTCCCTTCGGAGACCGCCCTTCGTCTCGATGCGAGCCAAGACTGATCTCCGTGCGACGCGATCCCCTCGATCCGCGCACCCTGGGCAAGCGGCGTGCGATTCCATGGGACGCGCTCGATGTCGAGCGACTCCCGCCGAAGAAGCGCGCGATCGTCGGCGACTCGTGGCGCGCGCGGTACGTCCAGGAGCACCTCGCCGTGGGCGCGTTCGCGATCGTCGCGCGCGAGCTGGCCGAGGAGGGGTGCGATCCTGTCGTCCTAGCGCTGGTGACGCGCGCGGCATCGGACGAAGTGCGCCACGCCGACATCTGTCGGCGCCTGGCGACGGCGATGCTCGGCGAGCGCGAAGTCCCGGCGCGCGTGCGGGGTGCGCCGAGGATTCCCGAGCACGCCGACGCCTCGCCGAGCGACCGCGCTCTCTTCCACGTGGCCGAGATGTCTTGCCTGAGCGAGACGCTCACGGGCGTGTTCTTCACCGAGATGGCTGCGCGCACGACCGACGAAGCGGTGCACGCCGCCGTCGAGTCGCTGCTCGAAGACGAGATCGATCACGGTCGACTCGGGTGGGCCTATGTCGCGGAGCGCGCTCGCGCGGGGACGCATGGAGCGCTGTCCGCGGCCCTCCCGGCGATGCTCGATCGCACGGTGGGCCCCGTGCTCCGCGCCCCGGCGACGACGAAGCGCGACGACGTCGAGCTCGAGTCGCTCGGCTACTTGGGTCGCGAGGCGTCGGTGGCTGTCTACAGGCGCGCGCTCGGCGGTGTCATCATCCCGGGCTTCGAGGAGGTCGGGGTAGACATGTCACCTGCCATCGCGCACGCGCGAGCATGCCATTGGCTCGCCTAGATTAGACGAGTGGAACCCCTCACGAACTAGGGGCCGGACCAGGAGCCCGGTCAGGGACCAGGGTGGTCGAATGTGGCTCCGTTCGCGGTTTGCCACATCACTGCGCGTCGACCGCGCGAGGCGCTCGCGGTATCTTTCTAGGATCGGAGACCGCGCATGACGAAGCTCGGACTGCTGTTGGTTCTCCTTGTCGCTGCCTGCGACACCGGAGCGCCGGGATCACCGGAGTCGTCCGTGTCCAGGGTCGTCCCCGCGGCCGCTACGCCCGCATCGCCTCCGGGGGCGACGCCTCCTCCCGGCGTCACGCCGCCGCCGGTCGCGTCCGCCCCTACGAGCCCCGTCGCGCCGATCCCGATCCCCATTCCTACGAGTCTCGCGCCGCCGACGATGGTGACCTCGACGTCCCTGGCTGGCGCCGATCAACAAGCCTTCGACTACGCGACGACGGCCGACGTCTTCGTGCGCGTCACGTTTTCCAACGGCAGCTTCGACGGGCGCACGCTCCGTCTCGCGACGTCCGCGTTGCCAGGCGGAGGCGTGATGACCATGTACCAAACGCAGGTCGTCTCGACCACGGCGACGTTTGACTTCGCGGTCTCCGGAACGCTCTTCGGGCGCAACGCACAACCGGGGCTCTATGGCTTCGCCGTGAGCGATGCCGTCACCCAAGCGCCGCTCGCAGCGCGGCAGGTGAAGTTCACCGTGGGAGGCCAACAGTGAGCGCCAGGCGAGGGAGATTCGGTCTCGCTTGGATCGCGGGCATCACTGCGCTCGTGGCGGTGGCCGCCGCCTGCGGCATCGGCGTCGATCCCGCGCCATCGGGCACGAGCGCGCCGGCTCCGCTCGCGTCTCCGATCGTGGCGCCAGCGCGCCCCACGAACTACTACGCCGGCCCGCCGGACGACTCGCGATCGGTCCGCGCGCCGGTCACGAGCATCCAGCTCTCGCAGGCAGGGAGCTCACTGGTGTTGCGCGACATCGGTCCGATGAGCGGCCCGCGCTCGCTCGAAGAGCACGAAGTGCACTACCCACCCTTCCCGCCGCAGCGGGCGGTCGCCGACGTGGATCCCGTGCTCGAGAGGATGCTCGCTCCGCATCCCATGACTGCGCCGGTGACGATCGAGAACTTCCTCGGGCAAGGCGACACGCTCTCGCACCTCACGGTCACAGGTGACCCGCCCGATACGGTCGGCGCGGTCGGCCCGAACAACTATGTCCAGGCCGTCAACGGCGGCCTCGCCATCTGGGACAAGCTCGGGCATCTCCTGTGGGGTTCGAGCTCCACGAGCGTCCTCTGGAGCACGCTGTCGAACGCCGACGGAAACTCCTGCGCGACCCGGAACGACGGCGACCCGGTCGTGGTCTACGACGGCATCGCCGACCGATGGTTCATCACCCAGTTCGACGTTCCGAACGACGGGAAGAACACGGCCAAGTCCTGGCAGTGCGTGGCGGTATCGAAGACGAGCGATCCAACGGGCGCCTACTGGACCTACGACTTCTTCTTCAATCACCAGCTCAACGATTACGGCAAGTTCGGAGTCTGGCCGGACGGGTACTACGCGACCTACAACATGTTCGGGAAGTCGGCCTACGTGGCCGGGTATTTCTGCGCGATGGACCGCTCCAACATGCTCTTGGGCAACGCTGCGACTCAGCAGTGTGTTTTCAAAACGACTGCGTATGGTGCGCTTCCGGCGAGCCTCGAAGGTCAAGTCCAACCGCCGAAGGGCGAGCCGGAGCTTTTCCTCATGCCGGGCAACGGAAGCACGACCACTCCCGCTGACAACAACATCTATACCTACAAATACCACGTCGACTGGACGACCCCGGCGAACTCGGCTCTCACCGGGCCGACCACGATCCCCGTCGCTCCGTTCGCGCACGCCTGCATCGCGGCCGCGGACCAAATCACGTGCATCCCCGAGCCGTCGCCCGGAGCTCAGGTGCAGTCGCTCAACTCGCGAATGATGTTCAATCTCGGGTACCGGAACTTCGGCACGCACGAATCGATCGTCGCGAACAACTCGGTGGCGACGAGCGGCACGGCCGGCTCCGGCGTCCGCTGGTACGAGCTGCAGTCCCCATCGCCACCTGGCAGCAATACGTGGACGGTGCATCAGTCGGGAACCTTCGGTACCACCGACGGCGTCTTTCGGTGGATGGCCAGCCTGGCTCAAGATCAGGCCGGGGATTTCGGGTTGGGCTACAGCCTCTCCAGCGCGTCGGTCATGCCCAAGGTCATGGTGACCGGGCGCCTCGCCTCCGATGCGCTCGGGAGCATGGCGCAAGGCGAGACCACCGTCACGGCCGGAACCGGTGTCGAGACCGGGGGATCTCGCTGGGGTGACTACAGCAACATGACCGTCGACCCAACGGACGATTGCACGTTCTGGTACACGGCCGAGTACTACGGCACCTCGACGAACCGCGTCGAGCCGTTCAACTGGCAGAGCGAGGTCGCGTCCTTCGAGTTCCCCAACTGCGGGGCGAACGATTTCACGATCGCGGTCGCCGAGCCCGCCAGCGGCGAGGCTCTGGCCAGGAGCGGTAGCAACGCCTACGCGGTCACGACGTCCTCGAGCAGAGGTTTGGCCGAGACGATCACGCTGGGCATCCAGAACCTACCGAGCGGCGTGACCGCCGTCTTCAGTCCGACGACCGTCGCGGCGGGCTCCGGCTCGACGCTCACCTTGAGCGCGACGGCGGGCGCGACGCTCGGCTCCGCGCAGCTCACGGTGATCGGTACCGCCACGTCGGCGTGCCACCCCGCGAACGCGGAGGTCGTCGTCATCGCCGCCGCTCCTGCCGCCTGCGCCACGGGGCACGACGGCGTCTGGTGCTGGGACACGTCGCTCGGCAGCTTCGGATTCGGACCGCTCGGCATGAACAGCGAAGGGGTCGCTTCCGAGGCCGCGATGGTCGGCGGTCAGGTCAGCGAGTTCAACTTCGCGCTCGGTACGAACCGCTACTACGTCGAAGGGCTCGCCACGGCGGCCACGCGCGCCGTCCCCGCCGAGTTCGCGAACCGCAACGGCGTTCCGAACGCCAGCGGCGCGCTCTTCTTCGGTTCCACCGACGGGTTCGTCTACCGCGTCGATCCGACCACCGGCGCGTGCGTGTGGCGTGCGTCGATCGCGCGCACCAGCGGGGGCGCCAACGACTACCTGGTCGACGTGGGATGCAAGAACAACGCGGTCCCCAACCCGTGCAGCGACAGCGTCCAGCTCGACCCCTCGGGCACGTTCACGGGTGACGATCACACGAGCTTCATCATCGTCGGCACGCGCGACGGAGCCACTTGCGCTGCGCCGGCGACCAAAGGCAACCGCGTCTACGCCTTCCGCGCCGACGACGGCACGTTCGCCTGGAAGTACGACCCCGAGCCCACGATCAAGCTCGGCGCGATCACGAGCCTCTACCCGGACGCTTATGCCGACGGGTGCAGCACGAACCGAAACCAGATCATCGTCGGCTCCTTGGCGCCCACGGGCGGCGGGAGCGGAGCGATCGTCACCATCAACGCCGCGACCGGCGCGCAGATCGCGGTCGACTCGACCACCGGCTTCGCCACCGCCGTGGTCTCCGAGAGCGGCCTGGCCGTCAACGACGCCAGCCGCTGCGGGCACTTCTACTCGGCGGGGACGTCGTCGGTGTACATCGGGACGGCCAACGCGATCGCCGGCACCTGCACGACGCCCCCCTGCGAGCTCGCCACCTTCGGCTCCGGCTCCCCCTCGTACAGCAACGTGTCGGTCTCACACGCCCATCAAGGGCAGATCGTCGTCCGCCAGAACAGCCAGATCCTCCTGCTCAAGGACAGCGGCGGAAACACGCCGACCTTGTCTCTCCTCTGCAGCTACACGCCGGCCGCGGGGAACGCGGTGGGCGACCCGGGCTCGCAAGCGGATCACTTCTACTTCGCGACGAGCCAGGGGGCGGTGATCGAGCTCCCGTTCGACAACGGCGTCGTCGGCACGCAGACGACCAACGGCGGCACGTGCATCACGTCGAAGATCCGGCAGTTCAGCGCCGTCGCGGCGACCGCCGTGGCCAACCCGGGCTTCGACTTCGACTCGACGTTCTCGCAGGCCTACCTGTTCGTCGGCGACGCGGCCGGACGCATCGAAGGGTTCACGATCCCCTTCGGCCTCGCGAACTGATTCGCGTCGGGCCGCGCTACAGCGTCGTGCCGCCGAGCGCCACGAACGCGCCCCAGCCGATCCCGGAGTAGATGTTCGTGGTCGCCGGTCCCGCGGTGACTGCGCCGTAGAAGTGCCCGCTGCCGAGCATGACCTGCGGGCCGCCCTGGAAGTCGCCCGCGCGTCCGCCGATCAGCGTGGTGGCTCCCGCCATCCGATAGCGAGCCTGCCCGTCGATCCCCACCCGCACGAGATGGCTGACGTCGGCGCCGATCCGAAGCCGCGCTTCGCCGTCGATCTCGCCGTCGTCGCCCGTGCCGAAGCCGGTGACCGCGTTGAGATCGAAGTGCCACCGGTACTTCGAGTACCCGAGCAGCACGCCCCCTTCGATCTCGCTCTCGATCTCGTCGTTCTTGCCGACGCCGAACCCCTCGACCTTGAACTTGCCGAGGAGGCCCATCGAGAAGCCGTCGCTCGCGTTACCGAAGAGGCGCACGACGACCGCGGCCGAGGGGGCGAAGTTCCCCGTCACGTCGCGCGGCGCATCCCCGATCAGCGTGAGCCTCTCGAACGGCGAGCCCCACACGGTGACTCCGCCTCCGACGATCCCGCGCTTCTGCCCCTCGTACCCGACGCCGCCCGACGCGCCCGATCCGAGCCCGTACGCCTGGGCGCCCACCGACCCCGCCGAGACGCCTGACGCCTGGTACGTGTACGCCAGGATCGGGACCTCGGTCTTCACCTCACGGGGCGCCGCCGGCAACACCACCACGTCGTTGGTCGTGTCGGCCATCGCGCGCGCGCTCCACGCGCTCGCGAGAATCATCGTCAGCGCCATCGTCCCACGCATGGTCGGCTTCATTCGTGATCCCGCTCCCTGGTTCCTGACTCTGCCGCGTGCGCCGCGCCCTGGCAATCATCCCTTCGCCGCAGCGACTTCTCTCTCACTCGGCTGGGGGGTCCGGGGAGGAGCGGCCGCGCTCCCCCCGGGGTGCAAGAGCGCCCCCCTGTTGCCGCAACGGAGCCCGCGCCAGCGGGCGGAGTGAGGCACAAGGTCACCGGGTCAAACGTTAAAACGAAAATGCACCACGTCGCCGTCGCGCATCATGTACTCCTTGCCCTCGATGGCGAGCTTTCCAGCGTCGCGGCACTTTGCTTCGCCCTGAAGCTTCACGAAGTCTTCCCACCAGATGACCTCGGCTTTGATGAAGCCCTTCTCGAAGTCGGTGTGGATGACGCCCGCGGCTTGCGGCGCGCGCGCGCCTTTCACGGTCGTCCAGGCGCGAACCTCGGTCTTGCCGGCGGTGAAGAAGGTGAGAAGCCCGAGCAGCTCGTAGCCGGCGCGAATGATGGCGTGGAGGCCCGGCTCCTTGAGCCCCGCGCTCTCCAGGAACTCTCCGCGCTCACTGGGATCGAGCTCGGCAATCTGCGCTTCGAGCGCCGCGGCCACCGGCACGATCGGCGCGCCTTCCGAGCGCGCGAGGTTTCGGAGCGCGACGAAGTGCGCGTTCCCTTCGAGGTTCGCGAGCGTCGGCTCGTCGACGTTGGCCACGTAGAACGCGGGCTTGGCCGTGAGGAGCTGCATGTCGCGCAGCACAATCGCCGCGTCGGCCGCGTCGGGGAGCTTCCACGTGCGCGCCGGGTTTCCGCCGTCGAGGTGCTTGGCAAGCGACTCGCACATCTCGAACGCCAGCTTCTCGAGCGGGATGTTCCCCTTCGCCGCCTTGCGCGCGCGATCGAGGCGCTTGTTCACCGTGTCGAGGTCCTTCAAGCAAAGCTCGGTCGTCACCGTGGCGATGTCGCTCACCGGATCGACCTTGTTCTCGACGTGAATGACGTTCGAGTCCTCGAAGCACCGCGCCACCTGCACGATCGCGTCGCACTCGCGAATGTGGCTGAGGAACTGGTTGCCCAGCCCTTCGCCCTTGCTCGCGCCGCGGACGAGGCCGGCGATGTCCACGAAGTTGATCGCCGTGGGGACGATCTTCTCGGCGTGCACGATCGTATCGAGCGCTTGCAGGCGCGGATCGGGCACGGCGACGACGCCGACGTTCGGCTCGATCGTGCAAAAGGGGTAGTTGGCAGCCTCGGCCTTCGCGCTGGAGAGCGCGTTGAAGAGCGTGGATTTGCCGACGTTGGGGAGTCCGACGATGCCGATTGAAAGGCCCATGAGGGAGACGCGCGGTATCACGCGGGCCGGCAACGAGCAAGGAGCGGTCTGGCGACGGGGGGCCCGATCGCTCTGGAAATGAGCCCACATTTTCCTCCCGGAAGGTGGCGGCGACCTCGGGGAAGATGGACGTTCATCCGGTCCGAGGGGGGACGATCCCCCTTTTCTCGACGTGGAACGCGCGCGCCCCTAACGTTTCCGCATGTCGCTCCACGGTCGGACGATCGCGCTCGCCATCACAGGGAGCATCGCCGCGTACAAGAGCGTCGAGGTGGCGCGGCTGCTCGTGAAGGCGGGGGCACGCGTGGTGCCGGTGATGACGGCGAGCGCGGCGAAGTTCGTGGGGCCGATCACGCTGTCCGGGATCTGCGGCGAGGCCGTGGCCGTCGATATGTGGGACCCGGCGTTCTCGGGGGAGATGCACGTGGCGATCGCCGAGCGGGTCGATGCGATCGCGATCGCGCCGGCCACGGCCGATCTCCTGGCGCGGCTGGCGGAAGGGCGAGCGGATGATCTGGTGGCGGCGCTGGCGCTGTGCGCGCGCGACGTGCCGGTGATCGTCGCGCCGGCGATGCATCCGCGCATGTGGAGCCACCCCGCGACGCAGGCGAACGTCGCCGAGCTCACGCGGCAGGGGCGCGTGACGTTCGTGGGGCCGGTGTTCGGGCCGGTGGCGTCGGGCGACGTGGGGCTGGGGCGAATGAGCGAGCCGCAGGCGATCGCGGACGCGGTGGAGGCTGCGCTGGCTCCGCGCGATCTGGACGGCGTGCGCGTGATCGTGAGCGCGGGGCCGACGCTCGAGGATCTCGATCCGGTGCGGTTCCTGGGGAATCGTTCGAGCGGGAAGATGGGGTTCGCGATCGCCGAGCGCGCGGCGGCGCGAGGAGCGCGCGTCACGCTGGTGGCGGGGCCGGTGTCGCTGGAGACGCCGCGCGGCGTGAAGCGCGTCGATGTGCGCGGCGCGATCGAGATGAAGACGGCGCTGTGGGACGCGCTCGGCGCGGATCTCACCGGGGCCGACGCGCTGGTGATGGCCGCGGCCGTCGCCGACTATCGCCCTGCCGAGGCGAGCGCGACGAAGTTGAAGAAGGAAGGGGGCACGGCGTCGATCGCGCTGGTGAAGAACCCCGACGTGCTCGCGGAGATCGGCGCGGCGCGTGACGCGCGTTCTCGTCCCGTGCTCGTGGGCTTCGCGCTGGAGACGCAAGAAGGCGAGGGGCTCGTGGCGTACGCGCGCGGCAAGCTGGCGTCGAAGAGGTGCGACTTCGTAGTGGCGAACGTGGCGAAGGACGCGCTCGGCGGAGACGAGAACCGCGCCACGCTCGTGTCCGCGGACGGCGCCGACGCGCTCCTTCCCATGACGAAGCGCGCACTCGCCGACGCGATCCTCAGTCGCGTGAAGACGACGCTCGGGCGCTAGACCGTCACTCGACCAGGTCCGCGATCTGCTTCGCCAGCGCGCCGATCTTCGCCCGCTCGAACGTGATCACGCTCGCTCGCTCCAGCTCGCGCACGCCGCGGAGCGCGCGAATCGCCGCGTCCACGTCGAGCTCGCGCGAGGTCGCGTCGATGGCGACGATCGCCGGCGGTTCGCGCACCGCAGACACCAGCCCCGCGAGCGCGCTCGCGCACACTTCGATCGCCACGCTCTTCCCCGCGAGCGCGCGCTCCAGCGATCGCTCCACGCCCGGCGTCCCTCCGGCGATCACGATCCGCGTCACCTCGCCGCGCGCGAACGGCGGAACCGGCAGCGACTCGCGCGCGCAGAAGTCGCGCACATCGCTCGGCCGTACGCGGTAGTGCGCGCCCGGCGTCCGGATGGCGACCAGCCGCCCGGCGCGAATCCAGTCGTTCACCGTCTTCGGATGGAGCGCCCAGAACCGCGCCAGCGCCGAGGGTCGAAGCAGCGTCGCGGGCATCCCGCCGACGATACCGCACGCCGTGCCCGGGTTGACGCGCGCTCGGGTCTTCGACTACGGACGCAGCCGCGGAGAGGTCCGGCGCATTACGCGTCGTCTCTCGCCGCCTGTGTGTCGTCGTGATCGCGCGCGTTCCTCGGAGCACGCGCGTTCACATGGGAAGCCGGTGAAAATCCGGCGCGGCTCCCGCCACGGTGACCGGGGACGAACTCGAGCAAACCACTGGGCGCGCCACGCCTGGGAAGGGCTCGAGGGAGGACGATCCGGCAGCCCGGAGACCGGACTTCACGCGGTTCACAAATCTTCTGAAGCGCACGCGGGCGTGCTCGCGCTTTGGAGGTCTCATGCGACGGATCGTTCTCTCTTCAGGGGTTCTCTCACTCTCCGTGCTCGCGATGGCGACGTTCACCGGCTGCGTCGGTGACGACACCGAGGTTCCGGTGGCGGACTCCGGCGCCGCCTCGCCGCACCCCGACGCGGGGCTCGACGCGACGGTGGTCGGCGACGACGCCGGAAACGTGGACGCCGCTCTCCCCTCGGAGGCCGCCGTCACCGACTCGGCGACCGACGGCTCGGACGCGGCGAGCGCAGCGCGCTACCTCACGCTCTCGTACGAGTTCGCCGGCTACTCGAGGAGCGAGTACGCCGCCTTCAACCTCGGTACCGCGCGCGCCGACGGGCATCTCCAGTACGCGAGCTTCGGCGCGAACATGTCGACCGCGCGCTCCCCGTGGGTGCTCGAGCAGAAGAACGATCTCGTAATGAAGCTCGATCCGGGCCGCCCGTGGGTGCCGACCGCATCCTGGAGCGTCGCTTCGCCGCCGCCCGACGCCGGCGGGTTCGCGTACGCCGACTCCATGTCGGTCGCCGAGACCGCGACGCACGCGTACGTCGCGCTCTACAACCGCAACTCGGTCGCCGTCCTCGACACGACCGCCTCGCCCGACGGCGGAGCGCCCGCCTCGCGGATCGATCTCTCGGCGCTCGTTCAGGCCGGCGACGAAGACCACAGCGTCGAAGACTCGGCCGCGCTCTACGACAGCGCGACGAAGCGCGTGTGGCTCGTCCTTCAGAACGTCGACGAGGAGGCGCCGTACGGCGGACCGCCCGACTACGACTCGCAGTGCGTGGCCGGCCTGAAGAGCACGGTCGTTGCCATCGACACGACGACCAACACACTGGTGCCGAACCTCACGTACACGCTGACCGGCATCAACCCGAGCACGGCGATCCTCGATGCCGCGAATCACCGCCTCATCCTCCTCGACGTGGGCTGCGAAGAGATCGCGGACGGCGGCGACGCCGCGGCGGGCTTCGTCACGGGGCGCGTCGTCGAATCGATCAACCTCGGAACCGGGACGTCGACCGTGCTCCTCGATGCGAACGCGATGAGGCGCCCGAGCGGCCTCGCGTACGCGAACGAGCACCTGGCGTTCGTGTCGTTCGGGGGGGCGACCTATGCGTGGGATCCGACGACGACGTCGCTCGGCTCGGCGCTCACCAACACGCCCGACACGTTCGTGTGGGACGGAACGGGCCTCGTCGGTCCGCGCACCAGCTACCTCGGCGACGGCGGCGTCGCGATCGACATCATCACGGTCGATCCGCTCACCGGCGCCGCCACGACGATCGGATCGAACCCGATGTCGTCTCCCGACTCGAGCGGCTTCTTCGAGAGCGTCGATCTCTGGCCGCGTCCGTGATCTAGCTCGCCGAACGCGAGTGCCACTCCCAGGCGTCGCGCACGATCGCATCGAGCGACGTGCGCTTCGCCGTCCAGCCGAGCACGCGCGCCGCCTTCTCCGCCGACGCGACGAGGAACGGGGGATCGCCGTCGCGCCGCGGGCCCTGCACGACCTGGATCTCGCGCCTGGTCACGCGCCGCGCGGCGTCGATCACCGCGCGCACCGAGTGACCTTGCCCGGTGCCGAGGTTGAACGCGCCGCTCTCCCCGCCTCGCACGAGATGCGCGAGCGCGGCGAGGTGCGCCTCGGCCAGATCGATCACGTGGATGTAGTCGCGCACGCACGTGCCGTCGGGGGTGGCGTAGTCGTCGCCGAAGACGCTCACGTGCGGGCGCTTTCCGAGCGCCGCTTCGAGGACGATCGGAATCAAGTGCGTCTCGGGGTCATGCCGCTCGCCGATGCCGGCTTCGACGTCGGCGCCGGAGGCGTTGAAGTAGCGGAGCGCGGCGTACTTCACGCCGTAGGCGCGCGCGCAGTCGGCGAGCATTCGCTCGAGGCCGAGCTTCGTCTCGCCGTACGGATTCACCGGGACGGTCGGGTGCTCTTCGTCGATGGGCGTTCGGATCGGATTGCCGTAGACCGCCGCGGTCGACGAAAGCACGAAGTGCTTCACGTTCGCGTCGAGCGCGGTCTCGAAGAGCGCGATCCCCGCTGCGAGGTTGTCGCGCCAGTAGAGGAGGGGCTTGACGACCGACTCGCCGACCTGAATGCGCGAGGCGAAGTGCAGGACCGCTTCGACGGCGTGATCGCGGAGCGCGCGCGACACCGCTTCGCGATCGCGCACGTCGGCTTTCACCAGCGGCACGTCCTTCGGCAGCGCGTCGGCGTGACCCGCCGAAAGATCATCCACGACCACGACGCCGTGCCCCGCGCGACGAAGCACGCGAACCATGTGCGACCCGATGTAACCCGCTCCGCCGGTGACACAGACGTTCATTTGGGGCCAGAAGTCTTGCACAGATCGTGGCTCAGCCGAATCGTTCGCTTGCCCGCGCGCAGCTCACGCGGCATGCCTCCTTCATGAAGACCATCCACGCCTTCGCTGCGCTCACCTGCGCGCTCGCCGCTCCGCTCCTCGTCGCATGTGGCGACAACCCGCCGCCCCCCGCGGCCTCGCCCGCGACGCAGACGACCACGACGACGACGACCACCGGCGCCGCCCCGCAGCGCAAGTCGGACCAGGACGTGTCGCTCTCCAAGAACATCCGCGACATCTGCAAGATCGACGACTCCGATCGCGCGCCGAAGTTCGACTTCGACTCGTCGCAGCTCTCGTCGGCCGACCGCGACATCCTCGAGCAGGTCGCGAAATGCATGACGGACGGCGCGCTCAAGGGGAAGAACGTCGAGCTGATCGGCCGCGCCGATCCTCGCGGTGAGCAGGAGTACAACATGACGCTCGGCTCCTCGCGCTCGACCGCGGCGCGGAACTTCCTGAAGGGGCTCGGCATCACCGACTCGCGCATGAGCGAGACGTCGCGCGGCGCGCTCGACGCCACGGGGCACGACGAGGAGTCGTGGGCGGTGGATCGCCGCGTCGACATCCGCGCGCGCTGAGCGACGAAGAGCGACCACGACGTGACGACACGCTGGCTCTACCACGCGCTCCTCCGTGAGATCTGGGAACGCGTGGACCAGCGCGTGGGGGAGGCGTACGCCCCGGAGTCGCTGGAGAGCGAAGGGTTCGTGCACGCGTCGTATCGCGACGTCGTGGGGGAGAGCGCGCGGCTCTATGTGGCCACGAAGGGTGCGTGCGTGATCCTGCGGATCGATCCGCGCCGGCTCGGCGTACGCGTCGAGGTCGCGGAGACGCCGCGCGGCCCGATGCCGCACGTGCTCGGCGCCATCCCGCGTGACGCGATCGTCGACGTCGTCGATCTCGATGCGTGGGACGCGGCGCGTGCCCCCGACCTACTCCCCACGTCATCCTGAGGAGCGCAGCGACGAAGGACCCCCGCGGTCCTCGCAGCTCACTTCCCCCCGCGAGCTCCGCGCGTCTCGTCGAGCGCCAGGAGGAAGTCGCCGATCATTCTCCCGCGCGCCTGAATCGCATCCGGCGTCGCGATGGCGCGCAGCGCGTTCGCGATCACCGCTTCGTACTTCGCATCGTTCGTGGCCTTGGCCACCCGCGCGAAGAATCGGATCGCCGTCACGTTGTCCTCGAACGGCTTTCGTCGCGCCGCGAACACGCCCACGGCGTCGGGATCGATCGTGCTCCCGAAGAACCCGCCGCTCTTCGGATCGACCAGATCGCGCGCCATGAAGTCGGCGATCTTCGTGGCCTCGTCGAGCCACGCGCGCGCCCCCGTCGCTTCGTACAAGCGCATCAGCGCCAGGCCGAACGCCGCGCTGTCCGCCAGGTGAAGCGCGCTCGCCTTCGGATCCGCGTCGTGCGCGATCCCGCCGCGTGCCGTCCCGTGCGTCGCCAGTATTCGCGTCGCCGCGCGCGTCGCCGTGGCCAGCGCGGTCGGATCGTTCGCCGCCTGCGCGAGCGTCACGTACGCCGCGATCGCGAGCCCGTTCTCTTTCCCGTACTCGTGCGCATCGACCCGCGGAATCCCCAGCGCGCGGCGATGTGCGTCGTCGAGCACGTAGTACTCGTGCCCCGTCAGGAAGCGTGCGCCGCTCCCCGGCTCGGCGTGCGCGTTCAGGTCGGCGTCTTGCGTGGCGTAGAAGCCCCCTTCGGGCGACGTGAGAAACCGATCGACGTATCCGCGCATCGCCTTGGCGCACGTCAGCCACTTCGCGTCGTGCGTCAGCGCGTAGGCGTCGGCGTAGTTGTCGAGCGCGCCCGCCTGGAACGTCATCAGTTTCTCGAAGTGCGGATGCTCCCAGTCGCTCGCCGCCGAGTACTGGTAGATGCCGCCCCACACCGGATCGAGCAGCCTGCGCTGCGCGTCGAGCGTGAAGAGCACGCGCGTCTTCGTCGCGTCGTCTCCTGCCCGCGCGCGCGAGAGGGCCCAAGCGTTGTCGACCGCGATCGCCGCCTTTTGCATCCGCCCCCAACCGCCGGCGTCGTCGTCGTAGAGATCGGCCAACGCGAGCTCGGTGGCGCGCGCGATCCACGCGATCTCGTCCTCGGGGAGCGGCCCCTTGCCGCCGGCGATGGCGCGCGTGATCGCCGCGTCGCTCGCGCTCTCCTTCCCGTCGCTCTTGGCAGAGACCACCGCGCGCAGAATTTCGGCGAACGCCCCGGGCGCGATGTAGCCGCGGTACTTCCCGAGCTCTTCGCCTTCGGGCGAGAAGATCACCGTCGCCGGCCACCCGTACTCCGCGTACCGCTCTTCGACGTCGGGGCGCGCGTCGACGTCGACCTTCACGGCGATGAACTTCGCCTCGAGGAGCGAGCGAACGGACGCGTCGTGGTACGTCGTGGCCTCCATCACGTGGCACCAGTGGCACCACTCGGCCGCGCCATCGAGGACCACGAAGCGGTGCTCGGCCCGCGCCTTGGCGAACGTCGCCGCGTCGAACGTGGCCCACGGAAGCTTCTCCCCGGGCGCACCTCGCGTGTCGTTTTGGAGGGCGTCGACCGTCGAGACCTCCGAAATCGGGCTCGCGGACGGAATCGGGCGCGAAGGAGACGCGACAGGCGCCGTCGTCGCGCAGGCCCCAAGGGCAAGAGAGAGCGGAAAGGCCGTGAAAACACGGGCGAACGTGCGCAAACGGTGGCTTCGAGACCTCGTCATCGGAGAAAAATACGCGCGAGCGGGGCCTCCAGTTGCTCCTTCGCCCTCCGAGGTCATCGCCCCCCCGGTATCGACCCAACGCAAGGACTCGTGTTTTCCCTTTTGCACGACTGCCCCAAATCGTGGATGCTCCGCCGCGCTTGGCGCCCACACATGTCGGGCGCGCGTCAGGCGACAGATAGAAGAGGAGCGATCATGCGTAGCGTCGGTCTTGGTCTCGCGTTTGCGGCGACCGTTCAGTTCGTACTCGTGTCGACGCCCGCGTTCGCGCAGCCCCCGGCGGATAGCGCAGCAGGAACACCGCCCCCCGCGGCCGCCACCACGCCGGCCCCGGTCGCGAACCCCACGGTTCCCCCCACTCCGGTGGCGGGCTCGGTGACGGTTCACATCAACTCGTCGAAGCCGGTCTCGCTCGAGCGCTTCGCCGCCGGCGGCCAAGGTTGGGAGTTCGCCTGCAGCTCGCCCTGCGATCAGGCGTTCTCGTCGTCGGACCAGTACCGCATCGTCGGCGCCGGGTTGAACGAGTCGAAGACGTTCCTCCTCGACACGTCGATGGGCGAGAAGGTCACGCTCGACGTCTCGCCCGGCCAGAAGAACAAGTACTCGACCGGTGAGTGGGTCCTCATCGGCGGCGGCGCGCTCATCGTGGGCGGCGTCATCACCCTCATCGCCGGCTCGAGCAGCAACGCCGTCCCCGGCAACGACGGCGCGACGACCAGCACGAAGAACACGAACGTCATCTTCGTCGGCACCTCGCTCATCGTCGGCGGCGTGATCCTCGGGATCACGGGCGGCTCGCTGATGGTCAACAACGCGCACACGAAGGTCGACGGCGCGATCGACGCGCGGTCCGACGACAAGAAGAACGACGTGAGCGTGAAGGCGCAGATCACCGCGTCGCGCCTCCCGACGTGGCACGAGGAGAAGGGCCCCGTGCTCCCCCCCGTGATGAACATCGTCCCGATCATCCACACCACGTTCTGATTCGCGCGCGGCGCACTCGCGCTTCGAACGAACGGCTCCTCGCGGTAACGCGACGGAGCCGTTTCGCGTTTCAGCGCTACGAGTCCATCCGGCGCCAGTCGAGCATCGACACGTTGCGGCCGGCGTAGCGGAGATCGATCGAGCGGCGCATGCCGACCGCGTCGCCGCCGATCTGCACGGGGACGGGGCGCGAGAACGTCATCCGCACGTGGCTCGCGAACCAGTCGTGCATGCCGCGGAGCGGGTGCTCGCCGCGCCACAGCTTGGGGATGTTCGCGATCGCCGCCAGCGCGTGGCGGTCGTAAATGCGCACGTTGATCATCCCGAGCATCCGCTCGGCGAACGGGAAGGCGCGGAAGCCGTAGCCGAACTCGGGGCACGTGCTGGCGGCCGCGACGCTCGCCGCGCCTTCGTAGAGGACGTCGCCGCGTTTGACGCCGGCGAGCTTCAGCAGCTTGCGATCGGCGGTCATCGTGAACACATCGTCGCCCAGGTTCTCGATGAGCACATGCGGGCGGCCGTAGAAGATCGTCTTCGGCGTGGTGCGGAAGATCGTCGCCGTGAGGTAGCCGTACACGCTCTTGTTCACGCGGTACGCCGGCCCCTTCGAGACCGCGAGCTGCTTCTTGTACTCGTCGAGGATGTCGGCGTCCCAGCCCGAGCCGGCGAAGTGCGTGAGCGTGCCGTCGCAGTCGAGCAGGCCGTAGTCGCGAAACGGAAGCTGCGCCGGCGGGTTCTGCAGGAGGCGAAGCGAGACGTCGAGCTTTCGCGCGCCTGTGGCGTGCGCCCAGGCGTTGCCGGTGCCGAGCGGGAGCGCGCCGATGGGAGGGAAGGGGGACCCCTCGGGGATCACGCGGTTGAGCGCGTTGACGAGCGCGATCGCGGTGCCGTCGCCGCCGGCCGCCAAGATGCACGCGGGATCGCGAAGCGTGCGGAGCCAGGTGGCGATCTCGTCGATCGTCTTGGTGAGCTTCACGCTGGCCCCCGGGAGCGCGCGCGCGATCTGCACGGCCACGCGACGCCCGCCGCGCTTGGCGTTCGCGTTGACGAGGATCGCGAACCCGTCCCCCGGGCGGCTCAAAGGCCGCTCTCGAGCGCGGCGCGCACCGTCTTCATCAGCGCCTCGCGCCCTTCCTTCATCCCGCGCTTCGCGTAGTCGCTGGCATCGATCGGCGCGTGAATCGTGGCGCGGATGTGCGCGTGCGTCGAGGAGCGCGCCCCCTTCGCCGGGAGGATGTCGCGCGTCCCTTTGAGCGTGACCGGCAGGATCCGGAGCCCGGCTTCGAGCGCCAGACTGAAGCCCCCCTTCTTGAACGGGAGGAGCTCGCCGGTCTTGCTGCGCGTCCCTTCGGGCGCGATCCATACGTTGAGCCCGTCGGCGATCTTCTTCTTGGCGATGGCGAGGCTCGCCATCGCGCGCGTCCGGTTCGTTCGATCGATCGAGATGAACCCCGACGCCTCGAGCGCCGGGCCGAAGATCGGGACCGAGAAGAGCTCGCTCTTGGTGATCATCCGCAGGTTCGAGCCGAGCACGTCGAAGAGGACCGGCACGTCGTAGAGCGACTGGTGGTTGCTCATCACCAGGAACGCTTCGCCGTGATCGCCCAGGTGCTCGCGCCCTGCGACCTCCAGCTCGTACTGCGCGTTCTTCGCGATCTCGGAGGCCCACGAAGCGAGCCGCGCGTCGCACGCCTCCATGCTGGTGCGGCTGAGAAAGGCGTCGATGACCGTCGGCCAGCAGATGACGAACGTCTCGTAGACGTTGTGAAGCGACAGCCCGAGGCTTTTTCGACGTGCAGAGGGCATCCCAGGAACGGCGCGGAGGATAGCTCGATTCTTCCGGAGCGCCCGCTTGATATCGGCGAAGTCGACGCCTAGCATCCATGGCTCCGCGCGCAGCGTTTTTACGCGGAAAATCGCCACTTTTTAGTTGGTCCCGCGTTCGCACGGTGATGGATGAGCGCTAATTCGATTCGAAACGCACTCGGTCTGCTTCAGGACGATCCCGATCGCGCGGAGGCGTGGGCGAAGCTCCGCGAAGCGCTGGGGGTCAATGACGACGGATCACGCATCGCCTTACCCGGCGACGTGAACGCGGCGGACACCGCGAGCCTGCTGGAACAAGCGCGCGCTTCGCACGCTTCCCGCAAGGAGCACGACGCGGTCGCGGGTTTGCTCGCGCTCGAAGTGATGCTCGCGCGGGGGAGCGACCGCGAAGCGGATCTCGTGGCCGAGCTGGCGCGCGTCCGCGACGAAGAGACGCTCGACGACGCCGGGGCACGTGCGGCCTACGAGCGCTTGCTCGAGCTGCGACCGGGCGACGCGAAGGCCGAGGAGTTCCTCGAGACCAGCGAAGCCAAGCAGAAGAAGTGGACCGACATCGTCGCGAAGTACGTCGAAGAGGCCAAGCAGGGGAGCGAGCCGGGGTTCAAGGCCTCGATGCTCGTCGGCGCCTCCGAGGTCGCGTACCGGTTCGGGCGTCCGCAGCTCGCTGGCGGCGGGAAGAAGAAGAAGCAGCAGCTGAGCGGGCTCGTCGATGAGGTCATCAGCGGCCTTCGTGAAGCGGTTGGGATCGATCCGAAGAGCACGCGCGCGCTCCATGTTCTCGAGCGCGTGCTGCGAAGCGAAGAGAGGTGGGACGATCTCGCCGTGCTCCTCGAGCAGCGCGCGGAGTCGGCGGCGGCGAAGGACGATCGCATCGCGGGGCTCATGCGCCTGGCGCGCGTCCTCCAGCGAAAGATGAACGCGCAAGACCGCGCGATGGACGTGTACGCGAAGGTCCTCGATCTCCAGCCGGCGAACCGCGAGGCGACGAGCGCGCTCGTGGATCTCTTCACCGCGCAGGAGAAGTGGGAGGAGCTGGTCTCGCTCTACGACGGGCAGCTGGCGACGCTGGGCCGCGAAGGGCAGGCCGGGACGATCCTCCAGATCGCGATGGTGCAGTGGAAGATGCGCTCTCGCCCCGATCTGGCGGAGCCGTATTTCGAGCGACTCCGGAAGCTCGAGCCGGCGCACCCGGGGATGCTCGGGTTCTTCCGCGAGTGGTGCCCCGCACGCGGTGAAGCCGCGCGCCTCGGGCAAGTGCTGACCGACGCCTCGCGCGCGCTCCCCGAAGGGGCGGAGCGAATGGCGATCGTCGCCGAGTTGGCGAAGAGCAACGAGGACTCGGCGAACGCGTCGAAGGCCATCGAAGGGTGGCGGAACATTCTCCGGCAGGACCCGGTGAACAAGGAGGCGCGCGAGGCGTTGAAGCGCCTCTACCGCCAGAGCGGCGGATGGAGCGCGCTCACCGACCTGCTTCGCAGCGAGCTCGAACGGGTTCCGCAGACCGATACGGTCGCGCGGCTCGCGATCCTGCGCGACATCGCCGGCGTCTACAAAGACGCGATCAAGAGCGACTCGGCGCTGGTCACGGTGCTCACGCAGATCGTGGCGCTCGATACGCAGGACGTCGAAGCGTCGCGCGAGCTGGCGCGCGTGCACGAGGCGCTCGGTCGATGGCGCGATCTGTTGACGACGCAGGCGAAGCTCGCCGATCTCGAGAGCGACAAGGGGGTGAAGGTCGAGCTGTATCGCGCGATCGCGCGGCGCTGGCTCGATCAGTTCTCGAACGTGCAGAACGCGCTCGAGGCGTACGAGAAGCTCGCCGAGCTCTCGCCCGACGACAGCGAAGCCATCGCGAAGCTGCGCGAGCTGTACACGAAGCGGCGCGCGTTCAAGTCGCTCTACGACTTGCTCGAGCGTCAGTCGCTGCGCCTCGAGGCGGGGCCGGCGCGGCGCGAAGTGTGGGCCGAGATGGCGAAGATCGCGGCCGAGCGGCTCGATCGCGGCGTCGACGCGGCGGCGATCTACCGGAAGCTGCTGGAAGAGGACGCGGGGGCGCCGGGCGCGCTCGACGCGCTCGAGAAGCAGGCCGAGCGCGACAAGGACTTCAAGACGGTCGCCGAGGTGGTCGAGCGGCGCGTGAAGACGGCGACGGACGACGCGCACAAGCTCGTCTTCTTGCAGAAGCTCGGCGCGGTTTACACCGATCGATTGCAGGACGTGGAAGGGGCGAAGAACGCCTGGCGGCGCGTCCTCGAGCTTCAACCGGGCCATCCGAAGGCGCTGCGCGTTCTGCGCGACGCGTACCTCGCGCAGGGCGAATACGAAGGGCTGGCGGATCTCTACGTCGCGCAGGGGGACTTCGAGGGGCTCGCCGAGGTGCTGTCGTCCGCGGCGGACAAGGCCACCGATCCCACGCTGAAGGTCGACCTCTCTTACCGCGCGGCCGATGTGTACGTGCGGCGACTGAAGGCGCCGGAGCGTGCGTTCCGCGCGTACGAGCGCATCTTGGCGTCGCGTCCGGGCGACGCGCGCGCGGCGGCGGCGCTGGTTCCGCTCTACGAGAAGGAAGAGAAGTGGGCGCGCCTCCCGCCGCTCTACGAGGTGCTGCTGTCCCAGGCCGAGAGCGACGAAGTGAAGCTTCGCGTGCTCGAGCGACTGGCGCACGTGACCGGGCATCAACTCGGCGATCGCGCGGCGTCGTTCGCGTATGCGCGTCGCGCGTACGAGCTGGCGGCGAAGACGGACGCGAAGGGGGCGCTGGCGAAGTTCGAAGCCGCGGCGCAGGCGGCCGGGGCGTGGAGCGAGCTGGTCGAGGCGCTGGAGACGCGCCTCGAGAGCGCGGGCAAGGAAGAGACGCGCGCGCTGCGATCGAAGATCGCCGAGGTGCACGCGCGTGAAGGGCAGATCGACGACGCCGTACGCGGGTATCGCGCGCTCGTCGAAGAAGACGAGAAGGACGACGCCGCGCTCTTCGCGCTCGATCGAATCCTCCGCGGCGCGGATCGCCGGGACGATCTGCGCTGGCTCTTCGACCGGCGGATCGAGCGCGGGACCGACGCACAGAAGGTCGAGCTGCTCGCCGAGTGGGCCGCGCTCGAAGAAGACGCCTTCCAGGCGCCCGAGAAGGCCATCGCGCTTTATCGCCGGATCCTCGAGGTGGAAGCGACGCACGGCGGCGCATTGCGTTCGCTGGCGCGGTTGCTTCGCGCGGCGGGCGATCTCGAAGGGGCCGTCGAGATCCTGACGAAGGAGCGCGACGCGCGACAAGGGAAAGAGCGGGCGGCGTGCGAGGTGGAGATTGCTGAGCTCGATCTGAAGTTGAAGAGGCCGGCCGACGCGCTGGCGGCGGCGAAGCGGGCGCTCGAGATCGCGAAGAACGATCCGCAAGCGATCGCCGTGGTCGAAGAGCTGCTCACGGTGGGCGAGACGCGCGCCGCAGCGGCCGTCGTGCTCGACGAGTCGTACGGCAATACGAACCAGCTCCCGCGGCAAGCCGAGGTGCTCGAAGTTCGGATCGCGACCGCAGCGGCGAAGGAAGATCGCGTCGCGCTCTACGGCCGCCTGGCCGACGTGCACGAGAAGCTGAACGCGCTCGGTGTGGCGTTCGACGTCGTGGCTCGCGCCGCGCGCGAGTTCCCGGTCGAGCTCCCGCTGTGGGATCGCCTCGCGGTGCTCGCGCAGCGTACGAAGCGCTCGCAGCATTTCGTCGCGGCCATCGCCGACGCGGTGCCGCCGGCGGGCGAGACGGGGTTGCCTCCGGCGACGGAGATCGATCTCTCCGAGCGCGCGGCGACGCTCTATGAGGAGATGCTGGGCGAGCCCGATCGCGCCCGTCCGTACCTGGAGAGAATCCTGGCGCGCGAGCCGACGAACGATCGCGCGTTCGGGCGTTTGAAGCAGATCCTGACGGCGCGGGAAAAGTGGGAAGAGCTCGAGGTGCTCTACGAGCGCGTCGTCTCGGCCACGGAAGACGACCGCCGGCGCGCGGAGCTGCTGAGCGAGATCGCGCTCATCGCCGAAGAGATCACCGGCGACAAGCCGAAGGCCACCGCGTTCTACGAGCGCATCCTCGCGCTCAATGGCAACGACGAACGCGCCATGCGCGCGCTCGACTCGCTCTATGCGTCGCAAGAGCGGTGGCAGGAGCTGGCGTCGCTCCTCGAACGGCGCGTCCGTCATGCGTCGGAAGAGGCCGTGCCCGGCGCGCGGCCGGCGCAGAGCAGCCCGCAGGCGTACAAGCTGCGGCTCGGTACGCTGCGCTTCGCGAAGCTGAACGACCCGAAAGGGGCGCTCGACGAGCTCGAGGACGTGCTGCTCCAGGGGGACGGCGACTCCGCGCTCCGCGAGGCGCGCGACATCGTCGAGAAGTGCCTCGAGGTGCCGACGCTGCGGGCGCGGGCCGCGGTGCTGCTCGAGCGCGTCTACGCCTCGCGTGACGAAACGCGCGATCTCGTGCGCGTGCTCGAGATCCGACTCGAGTCGGTGAGCGACGCCGTCGAGAAGCGCGAGCTGCTCCGGCGGATCGCCGAGCTGCGCGACGAGAAGCTGAGCGATGACCCCGGGGCGTTCGAGGCGTACGGGCGGTTCGTTCCGCTGGCGCCTAGCGATGACGAAGCGCGAAAGCGATTGCTCGAGATCTCGAAGCGCATCGGCGCGCACGAGCGGGCGGCCGGCGTGCTCCTCGAAGCGGCCGAAGCGGCCGAGGCACCGCAGCCGCGCGCGGACATCCTGCGTGACGTGGCCGCGATCTACGAAGAGCAGATCAAGGATCCGTCCCGCGCCGAGGGGATCCACCGGCGCGTGCTCGAGCTCGATCCGCAAGATGCCGTGCTGGCCCTCCCGGCGGCGCAGGCGCTCGAGCGGATCTACGCGGCGAGCGGGCGCAACGCCGACCTGGCGAAGATGCTCGGCGTTCAAGTCGGCCTCGAGAGCCACGCCGAGAAGCGTCGCGAGCTGCTGGCGCGGTTGGGCGAGCTCTCGGAGACCGTGCTCGCGGAGCCCGCGGGGGCGATCGCGGCGTGGAAGCAGCGGCTCGAGGACGATCCGGCGGACGACAAGGCGCTCGTCGCGCTCGATCGCTTGTACGAGCGGCAAGGGGAGTGGCGGGCGCTCGTCGAGGTGCTTCGCGCGCGTGAGCGCGGAGCTGCCGACAAGGATGCGCGCAGGCCGTTCATGGTGCGCACCGCGGGTGTGCTGGCCGACAAGCTGACCGACGTGCCCGAGGCGATCCTCGCGTACCGCGCGGTGCTCGACGATTTCGGCGCCGACAAGGCGACGCTCTCGGCGCTGGAGACGCTCTACGAGGTCGCCGAGCGCTGGAACGATCTGGCCGAGACGCTCGAAGCGCACCTGGGCTTGGCCGAAGGGGACGCGGAGAAGATCGCGACGCTCGCGCGCCTGGGGAAGGTTCGCCAGGAGCGCACGAACGATCTCATCGGCGCGCTCGACGCCTACGGACGCGCGCTCGCGATCGACGGATCGCACCCGCCGAGCCGCTCGGCGCTCGAAGCGCTGCTCGACGACGCGAACGTGAAGCTCGAAGCGGCGGGGATCCTGCGCCCGCTGTACGAGAGGGATGGAGAGCACGCGCGACTTCTTCGCGTGCTCGAGATCGAGGCCGACCTCGCGGAGGACTCGGAGTCGAAGCTCGCCGTGCTCGCGCACGCCGTGAAGGTGGCCGAAGGGCCGCTGCACGACGCGCCGAGGGCATGGGGGTATGCGGCGCGCGGCGCGCGTGAAGCGGCGTCGGGTCCGGCGTTCGGCGAGTGGCTGGCGCACGCGGAGCGGATCACGGAAGCGACCGCCGACTATGCGGCGCTCGTTGCGCTCTTGAAGGGGGTGATCCCGGAGATCGCCGACAGCGACGCGCAGCTCGAGGTGACCTTGAAGGTCGCCGGGCTCGCGCGCACCAAGCTCGCCGACGCGGCGCTAGCGCGCGATTACTACGTGAAGGCGCTCGAGCAGCGCGGCGACGAGAAGCGCGCGCTCGAGGCGCTGGAGTCGATCTACGAAGAGGCGAAGGACGCGCCGGCGTTGCTCGACATCCTGAAGAAGCGCGCCGACGTCGCCGCCACGGACGACGATCGCAAGGCCATCCTCTTCAAGCAAGCGCGCCTCTCGGACGAGACGATGCGTGAGCCGCGCGCGGCGACCGAGACGTACGAGACGATTCTCTCGATCACGCTCGACCCCGCAGCGATCAGCGCGCTCGAGCGGCTCTACGCCGACGCGTCGCGATGGGACGATCTCGTCGCCCTCCACGAACGCGAGCTCGGCGCGACGAAGGACGACGCACGCAAGGCCGATCTCCATTTCGCGCTGGGTCGCGTTCACGAGAAGCGGCTCACGAACTTCGACGAGGCGTTCGCGCAGTACGACGCCGCGCTCAAGGTGTCGGGAAATCACGCGCCGACGGTCGAAGCGCTCGAGGCCTTGATGGGCGACCGCCCGCACTCGGCGCAGGCCGCCGAGATGCTTGAAGGGGTCTACCTCGCGCGGCTCGACTGGCGCCGCGTGATGACGACGCTCGAAGCACGCCTCGCGGTGAGCGAGGATCCCGAAGAGCGACGCGAGCTGCTGCGCCGCCTGTCCAAGCTCCACGAGGAGCAAGGCGAGGACTACCGCGCCGCGCTCGACACGACCGCGAAGCTGCTGGCCGAAGACGTGACCGACGAGGTCACGTGGGCCGAGCTGGAGCGACTGGCGCGCGTGGCGAACGCCGAAGCGCGGCTGGCGGAGATCTTCGCCGCCGAGCTGGAGAAGGTGACGAGCGACGAGCCGGCGACCGCGCGCCTCTCGAAGCGCACCGGTGAGCTGTTCGAGGCGCTCACGCAGATCGATCGCGCGCTGCATTTCTACCGGCGCGCGCACGCCTTCGCGCCCGAAGAGAGCAACGGAACGTTCGAGGCCATCGACCGCCTGCTGCGCGAGGCGAAGCGACCGGCGGAGCGCGTCGCGCTGTACCGCGAGGCGCTGGAGTGGCGTGACGATCCGAAGGAGCGCATGACGACGCTCCACACGATCGCGCTCCTCGAAGAGGTCGAGCTCGCCGACGACGACAAGGCGATCGACACGTACCGCGCGTCGCTCGAAGTCGACGAGTCGGACCAGCACTCGCTGGAGGCGCTGTCGCGTCTGTATGCGCGTCGTGAGCGCTGGCGCGAGCTGGCGGATCTCACGCGGAGGCGCGCCGAGCAGAGCGCGCTCCCCGACGACGAAGCGAAGCTCCGCCTCGAGCTCGGGCGGCTCCTCGAGCACAAGCTCGACGATCCGAAGGGGGCCATCGACGAGTACCAGGCGGCGACCGACTTGACCGCGCCGCCTGCCGACGCGGGAAAACAAGCTGTTCTGGCCCTCGAAGCGATCCTCGCGCGCGGCGAGCACAAGGCGAGGCTCGTCGAGATCCTGCGTCCGCTGTACGAGCGCGCCGACGATTGGCAGAAGCTCGTCTCGCTGAACGACGAGCGGCTGGCGATCACGGAAGACGTGTCCGAGAAGGTGACGATCCTCCGCGAGACGTCGAAGCTGCACGAGACGCGTGGCAACGACCCGGGGCGCGCCTTCGATGCGGTGCGTACCGCGTTCGTGCTCGACCCGGACGACGGCGAAACGCGCGGAGAGCTCGACAGGCTCGCCGAGGTCACGAAGCGCTGGGACGCGCTGGCCGACACGTACGAGCAGGGGATCGGGAAGACCGAGGGGATTGGACAGAAAGAGCTCCTCGGCGCGCTGGCGCGCGTGCACGACAAGCGCCGCGACGACCCGCGGCGCGCGCTCGAAGCGTGGGACCGCCTGTTCAAGCAGGACGAGACCGACATCGAGCCGCTCGAAGAGATGGACTCCTTGGCGACGCTCCTCTCCGACTGGGTCGCGCTGGTGCGCGTGCTCGTGAAGAAGGCGGAGCTGCTCTCGTCCGACGAAGATCGCGCGAGCACGTGGCGGCGCGTCGGCGAAGCGAAGCGCGACATGCTCGACGACCTGCAAGGGGCGATCGACGCCTACGAGCGCGCCCTCGAGCTCGAGCCGGCGAGCACGTTCACGCTCGACAACCTGATCCCGCTCTACGAGCAGAAGAACGACGCGGCGCGCCTGGTCGATCTCTATCGACGACGCATCGATCTGTGCGGCGAGGACGACGAGGGGCTCAAGTTCGAGCTCCTAGTCGCCGCGGCCACCCGGTACGAGACGGGGCTCGAGGATCGCAAAGAAGCGATCGCGCTCCTCAACGAAGCGCTCAACGTGCGGCAGGCGATCGGCGACGTGCTGAAGCGCCTCGACGTCCTCTATACGCACGAACGCCAGTGGCCCGAGCTGCTCGAGAACCTGCGGATGCAGGCGGCGTCGGCGCAGGACGTCGGCGCGAAGCGCTTCCTGACCAAGCGCATCGGCGCGCTGCTCGCGGGGCAGCTGGAAGATCCGGCGCACGCGCTCGCGGCGTACCGCGAAGTGCTGACGGGCGAGTACGACGCCGACTCGGCGACGGCGATCCGGAAGATCGGCGAAGAGCGCGAAGAGCTGCGACTCGAAGCGGCTGACGCCCTGGAGCCGGTGCTGCGGGCGGCGTCGCTGTGGAGCGAGCTGGCCGACGCCTTGGAGATGCGCCTTCGCGCGCAGACCGAGCCGGCGGACCGCGCGAAGACGCTGCGCTCGCTGGCCGAGACGCACGAGTCCCGCCTGGCGAACGCCGACAAGGCGCTCGACGCGATCTTGCGCGCGCTCGCCGAGGAGCCGCACGACGCGAAGCTCCACGACGACGCCGAGCGATTGGCGACGCGCATCGGCGGCGACACCGGGTGGGGACGGTACGCCGACGCGATCGACGATCGCGCCGCGAACCTGTTCGACGCGCAGGTGACGACCGACCTCTACATGCGCCTCGGTCGCGTGGCCGAAGAGAAGCTGAGCGACGACGCGCGCTCGGCGAAGGCGTACGCCAAGGCCGCGGAGCAAGCGGGAGACACGCCGGCGATCCTCGCGGCGCTCGATCGCCTCTACGGTCGCTTGAAGGACGCGCGCGCGCTGTCCGAAGTGCTCGAGCGGCGGATCGCGATCGAGACGGACGCGAACGCGCAGGCCGAGCTGTTCCATCGCCTGGCGAGCATCCAGATTCACGAGTTCGCCGATCGCTCGCGCGGTCTGGCGACGCTGCGGCAGGCGCTGGAGCGCGATCCGCGTCACGTCGCGAGCCGAGAGTCGGTGACGGCGCTGCTCTCCGAAGAGGCGCTGTTCGACGAGGCGTTCGACGCGCTGGAGTGGGTGTACCGACAGCTGTCGCAGGCTGAAGAGCTTGCGGCGTTGTACGCGCGGCGGGTGACGCGCGCGATGTCGGCGCGCGATCGCGCCAGGGCGCGGATGGATCTCGCGCGGGTGCTCGAGGTCGATGCGAAGGACGCGCAGCGCGCGCAGCGCGTGATCGAAGAGGCGATGCACGACGATCCCACGGACGTCGACGTGCTCCTCGAGGTCGAGCGGCTCGCGCCGCTGAACGAGGGCGGCTGGAAGAAGGCGTCCGACGCGCTCGATCGCGCGCTGGGCGAGGCAAAGGACGTGTCGTCCGGCACGCGCGGCGAGCTGTGGCTGCGCCTGGCGACGTGGCGGCGCGATCGGTTGAACGACGCGCAGGGGGCAGAAGACGCGTTCGTGCACGCGCTCGGCGCCGATCCCGAGAACCTCGAGGTGCTGCGATCGATCGAGTCGCTGCGGCGCGCGCCCGGTCGCGAGCGCGATCTCGTGGCCACGCTCCGCCAGCGGGCGAAGCTGGAGTCCGAGCTTCCGACGAAGCGCGAGCTGCTCCGTGAAGCGCGCGCGCTCGCGGCCCAACCGATCGCCGACGCGGCGCTCGCCGAAGACGTGCTCCGCGATCTCCTCGCGGAAGACGAAGGGGACCGCTGGGCGATCGGCGAGCTCGTGACGCTCCGCGAATCGGCCGGCGATTGGAAAGAGGTCGCGCTGCTGCTGCTCCGCCTCGCCGAGCTGGAGAACGCGCGCGAGATGGCCGACGTGCAGCACCGCGCGGCCAAGGTCATCGTCGAGAAGCTCGACGATCTCCCGCGCGCCATCGAGATCTACGAAGGGATCCTGGAGCAGGACCCGAGCGATCGCGTGGCCTCGCAGAGCGTGCGCGATCTCTACTTGCGCGAAGGGCGCGACAAGGATCTGGCGAAGCTGCTGGAGCTCCTCATCGAGACGTCGGCGAGCTCGAGTGAGCGCGCGCAGCATCGGATCGATCTTGCGCAGCTCCAGGAAGAGAAGTTCGGCGCGCCGCGCGATGCCGTGGAAACGTTGCGGGCGATCCTGGAAGAGGAGCCGACGCACGAAGGCGCCGTGCGGGCGCTCTCGACGTTGCTCGAGAAGACCGGGCAAGACGAAGAGCTGGCCGACCTGTTGTCGTCGCAGATCGATCGCGCGCGTGATCGCGGCGATCTACCGACCGAGATGGCGCTTCGCGTGCGGCTCGCGGAGACGTACGAGTATCGGCTGAAGGACACGCCGCGCGCGCTCGGCGCATACGAAGCGATCCTGGAGCGCGAGGCGACGCACCGGAAGGCGCTCGAGGCCGTGGCGCGCCTGTCCGAAGGGCGGGCGGCGTGGGATCGCGCGGCGACGGCGCTGGCGAAGCTCGTCGAGCTCGGCGCGAACGGGACGGACGGCGTCTCCGAAGCGATTCGCCTGGCCAAGGCGCGCGAGCACCTGGGCGATACGGCGGGCGTGGAAGCGGCGCTGCGCCGCGCGCTCGAGATTCAACCGGCGAACGCGGCGGTCCGCGAGGACCTTCGCGCGCTATACGAACGCGAGAAGAAGTGGGACGCGCTCGCCGCGCTGCTGGTGGGCGATGCCGAGCTCGTCGCTGCGGCGAACCCCGACGCGGCCCCTGCGCCGCAGCTCCCGGTTCCTGCGCAGTCGCACTCGATTCCTCCGCCGGGGCGCGCGTCGGTTCCGCCGGCGGCGACCCTCCCGCCCCCTCCGCAGTCGGGCCCCGTGGCCGATCAAGTGCGCCTCCTCCGGCGCGCGGCCGAGATTCACCTCAAGGAGCGCGGCGCACCGGGCGATGCGGTTCCGATCCTCGAACGCGCGACGGCGCTCACGCCGACCGATCGCGATCTCATGCTCCTCTTGTGCGACGCATACTCGGCGGCGAGCCGCCCGCGCGACGCGGCGAACGTGCTGGAGAAGGTCATCGCGTCGTTCGGCAACCGCCGCACGAAGGAGCTCTCGCTCTACCACCACCGCCTGGGGCGCGCCCTGGCGTCGCTCGGCGACAAGGACATCGCGCTCGCGCAGTTCGACATGGCGTTCAAGATCGATCCGGGGAGCGTCGGCGTCCTGAAAGACCTCGGCGTGCTCGCGCTCGAGACGAACGATCTCGATCGCGCACAGAAGACGTTCCGTGCGCTGCTCCTCCAGCGGCTCGAGCCGAGCGTGGGGATCTCGAAGGGCGAGGTGTTCTATTACCTCGGCGAGATCTGCGCGAAGCAGGGCGACAAGCAGAAGGCCGTGCAGATGCTGGAGCGCGCCATCGAGAACGAGCCGTCGCTCGATCGCGCGAAGGCGATGCTCAGCGAGCTCAAAGGCTAGGTTGCGTGGCTGGGCGTGAACGCATGAGCGGGCGCGCGTTGCTCGGCGTGCTCCTGGGCATCGTCGCGCGCATCTGGCTGGCGACGTTGCGGGTTCGCGTGGTGATCGATCCGGCGTTGGAGCTCGATGCCGCGTCCTCGCGGCCGTGGGTGCTGGCGTTCTTTCACGGGACGCAGTGGCCGCTCCTGGCGTGGAAGCGGCGGCGGCCGACGCTGGTGATGGTGAGCTTGTCGCGCGACGGCGCGATGCAAGCGCGCGCGTTGTCGCTGCAAGGGTTCGGCGTGGTGCGAGGGTCGAGCTCTCGCGGAGGGGCGCGAGCGCTGGCGACCCTCGTGCGACGCATGCGACGCGAGGATGCGGACGCGGCGTTCGCGGTCGATGGCCCGCGAGGACCGTACGGCGTGGCGAAGGGGGGGGCGGTGTCGGCGGCGCGGGCAGCCGGCGCGTGGCTGGTGCCGATGGGGGGAGGGGTCTCGCGCGGCGTCGTGCTGGGGCGCGCGTGGGACCGGTTCGCGCTGGCGTGGCCGTTCACGCGCGTGACGGTGAGGCTCGGTGCGCCGATCGATCCGCGTGACGGCGACGCGCGCGCGCTCCTCGAGACCGCGATCGCCCGCGCGAACCTCGAGGCCGCGGCGTGACGCGCGTCGTATCGATCGACGGCGTGATCGTTCCCCCCGAGCGCGCGGTCGTCTCCGTCCTCGATCGCGGCTTTCTCTATGGCGACGGCGTCTTCGAGACCTTGCGCGTCTACGACGGAAGAGCGTTCTCGCGCGACGAGCACCTGGCCCGCCTCGCGCGATCATGCGCGGCGCTCCGCATCGCGCTCCCGGTCCCCGCGGAGACGATCGCCCGCGAGATCGACTCCGCGATCGCCGCCTCCGGACTCGGCGATGCGTACGCGCGCGTCACGGTCACGCGCGGCGTCGCCGAGCGCACGTCGCTCGTCCCCCACGGCGAGCAGCACCCCACGCGCGTCATCCTCGTCGAGCCGAGGACCCCCGTGCCGCGCTCCGTTTACGCCGACGGGCTTCGCGCCGTCACGCTGACGTGGGGCCGCGTCCCGGAGGGGAGCCGCACCTCGCGCGCGAAGCTCCTCTCGTACGTCACGAGCCTCGCCGCCCTCGAAGAGGCGCGCGCGCGCGGCGCCGACGAGGCCATCTTCGTCGGCACCGACGCCACCGTGCGCGACGCCACCACCTCGAACGTCTTCCTCGTGGACGACGACGGCGTGCTCGTCACTCCGCCCGAGGGCGCAGGCGTCCTCGGCGGCATCACCTGCGGCCACGTCATCGATCTGGCGTGCGCCCTGGGGATGACGGCGTCTGTCACGCGCATCTCGGTCGCCGAGCTCCTGCGCGCGCGCGAGGTGTTCCTCACGTCGACCCTCCGCGAGATCGCCAGCGTCGTCGCCATCGACGGCAAGCCGGTCGGCGCCGGTGTTCCTGGCGCCGTCGCGCGCGACATCCACCGCGCGTATCGCCTGCGCTGCGGCGCGGGCGGCGCGGACCCGTGGACCTAGCCGAGTTCGGCCCGATTACTTCGCGATCGCGATCGCGTCGATCTCGACCTTCGACCCGCGCGGTAGCGCCGCGACTTGCACGGTGGCCCGCGCCGGCGGCACGCCTTTGAAGTAACGCCCGTACGTCTCGTTCACGACCTGGAAGTCGCCGAGGCTCGTGAGGAAGATCGTCGTCCGCACCACGTCGTCGAACGACGATCCCGCCGCTTCGAGCACCGCGCCGAGGTTCTTCATCACGCGCTCGGTCTGCGCCGCGATGTCCCCTTCGATCATCTGGCCGGTCGCCGGATCGAGCGGAATCTGCCCGCTGAGAAAGACCATTCCGCCGGCCTTGATGGCTTGCGAGTAAGGACCGATGGCGGCGGGCGCGTTGGGGGTCGAGACGGGCTGCTTCATGGCGAGGATCTCCTGGTCTAGTGGGTCGCCGGGTCCCGGCCCGGCTCCGTCGTATTGTCGTTCACAAGCGCTGACGCCCGGAGAGCGCGCGCCCCATCGTGATCGGATCGGCGAACTCGAGATCGCCTCCGTGCGGGACGCCACTGGCGATCCGCGAGAGCGTGACGCCCAGCGCGCCGAGCTCACGCTTCAGGAGGAGCGCCGTCGCTTCGCCGTCGACGCTGGGCGGCGTCGCCACGATCACTTCGGTGACCCCTTCCTTCTTCACGCGATCGACGAGCTTGCCGATCGGGAGCTCCTCGGGCCCCACCCCTTCGAGCGGCGAGAGGAGCTTGCCCAGCACGTAGTACCGCCCGCGCATGGATCCCGCGCGCTCGATGGCGAGCAAGTCGTGGACGCGCCCCACGACGCACAGCAAGTGGTCGTCGCGCTTCGAATCGGTGCAAATTGCACAGATCGCGTGGTCGCCCGGGTTTTCCAGCTCGGCGATGTTCCCGCACCGCTCGCACGGGCGGAGCACGTCGTGCAGCTGCGCCAGCTCCGCGCCGAGATCGCGCGAGAGCGACTCGCTCGACGTCAGCAGGAAGAGCACGTAACGCTGCGCCGTCTTCTCGCCCACGCCGGGCAAGCGAGACAGGAGCGAGATCGTTCGTTCGAGCTTTCGCGAGAGCAAAGGGGCTTCTCAGTTGCGGCAGAGCGTCTTCGACGACACGCCTGGGGCCTAGACGACGCCCGGAATCTTCACGCCGCCGGTGATCTTCTCGACCTCGGCTTCCATCGCCTTGTCGGCCTGCTCGACGCCCGAGTTCACGGCGGCGCACACGGCGTCGAGCGCGAGCTCGATCCCCTCGGCCTTCAGGAACTCGGGATCGATCTCGATGCGCGAGACCTTGCGGCCGAACGTGACGGTGACCTTCACCTTGTCGCCGACGGCGGTGGCGACGATCTCTTTGTCGCCGAACGCCTTCTTCGTCTCTTCGATCTTGCGCTGCATGCGCGCTGCCTGGCGCATCAGCTCGTTCATTCCGCCGCGGAATTGCATCGCTCGTGTTCTCTCGTTCTCTCGGGTTGCGTCAGTCGTCGCCGCCGGGGAGGCGGACTTCGCGTAGCTCGGCGTGGAAGATCGCGATCGCCTTCTGCACGAGCGGGTGGGCCGAGGCGGCCGCGCGCGCCTTGGCGAGCTGCTCTTTGCGCTCGGCGGCATCGATGGCAGCGACGGTGGCGCCGGGGCGCGCGGAGAGGTCGAGGGCGACCTTCGTGTCTGCGCCGAAGTGCGCGCGGGCTTCGCGCTGCAAGAGATCGAACGCTTCGGGCTCGCTCGCGCGCGCCCCTTCGAACGACTCGCTCTGGTAGCCGACGAGCACGCGCGCCGCGGTCACTTCGATCGGCACGCCGTGCTCGTAGATCGACGCCGCGGCGGGCATCACGGCGCGGACGCGCGCGAGGATCGTGCGCCACTCGTCGAGGTTCGCCGGGCGCTCGATGCGCGGGGAAGACTGCGAGGCCTGCGAGGGGGCAGACGGCGGAGAGACCGCTTCGACGATCGGCTTGGGAAGCGAAAGAGGGGGAGGGGGCGGCGCTTGCGGCACCGGGGGCGCGCTCGGGCGCGCGTCGGGCTCGGCCAACGCGAGCGACCCGCGCGACTGCGACGTGGTCTGCGACGTCGGCTGCGATCCGCGCGGCGCGGAGATCGTCGGCCCCTCGGGCGATGGGGGCGGCGGCTCCCGCTGCGCTCCCGGTGCGAACATCGCGGGCGGTCCGCGATCCGGCGCGCTCATCTGCGCGCCGCGACCGCGCGACGGATCGCCGGATCCTCCGCGCCCTGCCGGCGTGGGAGGAGCCGCGCCCGTCGCCAGCCGTCGCTCGAGATCGCCGAGGCGTGACAGAAGCTCGTCGAGCGGCAAGAGCGCCGGCCTTCGGGCCAGGCGCACGAGCGTCATCTCCAGCGCCGTCTTCGGCTGCCCGCTCCGCGCGATCTCGTCGAACGATCGCGAAAACCCCTGAAAAAGCCGCTGCAAGTCGTCGGCGTCGGCCTTCACGGCGAGCGCGCGAACGTCGGCCACTTCTTCATCCGCGAGATCGAGCAGCTCGCGATCGTGCGCTTCGCCGCAGACCTTCGCCACGACGAGGTTCCGCAGATGCGCGAGCACGTCCTTGGCGACGTGCACCAGATCGAACCCTTGCTGCGCGATCCGATCGACGACCTTAAGCGCCGCCGCCGCGTCCCCCGCGACGAGCGCGCTCGCCAGCTCGTGAAGGATCGCGCGGTCGGCCACGCCGAGGACGCGCGCCACGTCTTCCGCCGTGAGCTTCCCGCCGCCGTACGCGATCACCTGATCGAGCAGGCTCATCGCGTCGCGCATCGAGCCCGCCGCTTCGCGCGCGAGCACAGCCACCGCGGCGTCGTCCGCCTCGAGCTTCTCCAGCACGAGCACTTCGCGCAGGCGCTTGGCGATCACCTGCGTGGCGATCAGCTTGAAGTCGTAGCGCTGGCAGCGCGAGAGGATCGTGACCGGGACCTTGTGCACCTCCGTCGTCGCGA
>PLXW01000018.1 GCA_003151595.1 Myxococcales bacterium | reverse complement strand
TCGTGCCCCACGTGATCATCGGTTCGAGCGCCGTCGCGTCGATCGTGGCCTCGCGATCGAACGCTGCCCCTTCGTCGCTCGCCAGCGCGCGCCACTTCGCGACCGCCGCTTCCCACTCGGCCCCTTTCGGCGCGCCGTCCGTGCCCGACAGGAACTGAAACGTCACGTCGTCGGGGGCGATCATCCCCGCGCGCGCGCNNGCTTCGATGCTCATGTTGCAGATGGTCATGCGCGCTTCCATGTCGAGCGCGGTGATGGCATCGCCCGAGTACTCGATGACGTGCCCGCTCGCGCCGTCGACGCCCAGCTTGGCGATGAGCGCGAGGATGACGTCCTTGGCGCCGACGCCGCGATGAAGCGCGCCGGTGACGCGCACGCGCATCGTCTTCGGCTTGTGCTGCAGCAGGCACTGCGTCGCCAGGACGTGCTCGACTTCGCTGGTGCCGATCCCGAAGGCGAGCGCGCCGAACGCGCCGTGCGTCGAGGTGTGGCTGTCGCCGCAGACGATCGTCATGCCCGGCTGCGTGAGCCCGAGCTCGGGGCCGATCACGTGCGCGATCCCGCGCGTCGGAGATCCGATGGCGTGCAACGGGACGCGGTGCTTCGCGCAGTTTCGCTCGAGCGCGCCGAGCTGCTCGCGCGCGGGCGAGTCGATCACCGCGAGGCGCTCGCGCACCGTCGGCGTGCTGTGATCCATCGTGGCCACGGTGCGATCCGGGCGCCGCACGGCGAGGCCACGCGCGTCGAGCGACGCGAACGCCTGCGGAGAGGTCACCTCGTGAACCAGGTGGAGATCGATGTAGAGGATCGCGGGGAGCCCCGGCTCCTGGGCGCCCTTCGCGTCTTCGCCGCCATAGGCGACGACGTGATTCGCCCAGATGCGATCGAACAGGGTGCGGTTCTCGGTGTTCATGCGGCGGCCTCTCCGTGACGTTGTGAGCCCTGCGCGGCGCGAGGTGCGGGCGCGGTCTTGCTCGAGAGCATTCGATTGATCGCGGCGACGTACGCCTTGGCGGCGGCGACGAGGATGTCGGTGTCCGCGCCGTGCCCGTGGAACACACGCATGCGCTCGTCGCCGTTCGGAAGCCCGACGTGCGAGTCGTTTGCGCGGATGCGCACGCTCACTTCGCCGAGCGCGTCGATCCCCTCGGTGACGGCGCGCACCGCGAACTCGAGGAGCACGAGGGGCGTTCGGACGACGGCGTCGATCGCCTTGTACGCCGCGTCGACCGGCCCCGTGCCGACCGCCGCTTGCAGGTGCGAGGCGCCGTCCGTGGTGCGAAGGCGCACCGTGGCCGTGGCCATCGACGCCGTGCCGCAGGCAATCTGAACCCCCTCGAGCACGAACACTTCCGCCGCGGCCGGCATCTCGTGAAGCACGAGCGCCTCGAGGTCCGCGTCGCTCACGTTCTTCTTTCGGTCGGCGAGCGTCTTGAAGCGCACGAAGGCGCGATCGCTCGCCTCCTCTTCCAGCGCCAGCCCGAGCTCCGCCAGCCGCGCGCGAAACGCATGGCGGCCGGAGTGCTTCCCGAGCACGAGCCTCGTCTGCGCAGCACCCACGTCTTCGGGGCGCATGATCTCGTACGTGCGCGCGTGCTTCAGCATTCCGTCTTGATGGATGCCGCTCTCGTGGGCGAAGGCGTTCACGCCGACGATGGCCTTGTTCGCCTGCACGGCCATTCCGGTGCACGCGCTCACCGCGCGGCTGGCGCGAACGAGGTGCGTGGGGTCGACGCCGGTGACGAGCTTCATGCGCGTCGCGCGCGTGCGGAGCGCCATCACCACCTCTTCGAGCGAGGCGTTGCCGGCGCGCTCGCCGATGCCGTTGATCGTGACCTCCGCCTGGCGCGCTCCGGCGCGGAGACCGGCGAGCGTGTTGGCCGTCGCCAGGCCGAGGTCGTCGTGGCAGTGCACCGAAAGAACGACACGGTCGGCTCCCGGCACCGTGGCGAGGATGCCCGCGACCAGCGCGAACATCTCCTCCGGTGTCGTATAGCCGACCGTGTCCGGTACGTTGATCGTCGTCGCCCCGGCTTCGATCGCCGCCGCGAAGACCTCGTGGAGGAACGCCGGCTCCGAGCGCGTCGCGTCCTCGGCGCTGAACTCGACGTCGGCGCAGCGCGCGGCGGCGTGCGCCACCATCCGTGACACCGAGGCGAGCGCATCGGCGCGCGTCATCCGGAGCTTGTGCTCGAGATGAATGTCGGAGGTGGCGAGGAAGGTGTGAATCCTGGGGCGCGCGGCGACGGCGATCGCGTCCCACGCGCGGTCGATGTCCTTCTCCGACGCGCGCGCGAGGGCGCACACGATGGGCGCGAGCACGTTCGGGCGTGGGGGCCCGAGATCGGCGGCGATGGCGTGCACGGCGTCGAAGTCGTCGCGCGACGCCGCGGGAAACCCCGCTTCGATCGCGTCGACGCCGAGCCTCGCCAGCACGCGCGCCACCTCGAGCTTCTCGCTCGCGGTCATCGACGCACCCGGCGATTGCTCGCCGTCGCGGAGCGTCGTGTCGAAGATTCGAACGTAATGGGGTGCTTCTTGGTCCATGGCCGCCTCCTTCGTCAGCTCGTTCAAACGCTCAGTCACCAGGCGCGATCTTCACGGGGTCGAGGAACGGGATGTTCTCGCGCAGCGCAGCGCCGACGTGCTCGATGCGCTCGTCCCGCTCGGCGCGACGGAAGCGTTCGAGCTGCCCGCGCCCCTTCTCGTTCTCGTCGATCCACTTCTTCGCGAACTCGCCGCTCTGGATCTCGGCGAGGATGCTCTTCATCGCGCGCTTGGCGTCGTCGCCCACGACGCGCGGCCCGCTCACGTAGTCGCCCCATTCGGCGGTGTCGCTGATCGAGTAGCGCATGTAGCTGAGGCCACCGCGGTACATGAGATCGACGATGAGCTTCAGCTCGTGCATGCACTCGAAGTACGCGACCTCGGGCTGGTAGCCCGCTTCGCACAGCGTCTCGAAGCCCGCCTTCACGAGCGCGCTCACGCCGCCGCAGAGCACCGCTTGCTCGCCGAAGAGATCCGTCTCCGTCTCCTCGGCGAACGTGGTCTCGAGCACGCCCGCGCGGGTCGCGCCGATCCCCATGGCGTACGCCAGGGCCGTCTTCTTCGCGGTGCCGCTGGCGTCGCGATGAATGGCGAGCAAGGCCGGCACCCCCTGCCCGAGCACGAACGTCTCGCGCACGCGATGCCCCGGCCCCTTCGGCGCCACGAGCACCACGTCGACGTCGGCGCCGGGCGCGATCGTCTTGAAGCGGATGTTGAACCCGTGCGCGAAGAGGAGCGTCTTGCCGCGTCCGAAGCGCGGCGCGATCTCCGCCCAGATCGCCGGCTGCGACGTGTCGGGCGCCAGCATCGCCAGCAGATCGCACCACTCCGCGACCTCGCCGACGGAGCCCACGGCGAGCCCCGCGGCCTCCGCCTTCGCGCGGCTCTTGCTCGACGCCGGGAGCCCGACGCGAACGTCTACGCCGCTGTCTTTCAGGTTGAGCGCGTGGGCGTGGCCCTGCGATCCGTACCCCACGATCGCCACCTTCTTCGTGGTGATCGCCGAGAGCTCCGCGTCGTCTTCGTAGTGCATGATCGCCATGGGATTCTTCTCCTCGTCTCGCTTGCTCACGCCTTCTCGCTTGCTCACGCGGCAACGGGCGCCGCGCCCGGCCTCACCGAGATCACCTCGACACCTTCGAGCCCGCGGCGCATGGCCACGCTCCCGGTCCTCACCATCTCCACGACGCCGTAGGCCCGGAGCATCTCGAGCAGGCCGTCGACCTTGTCGGGCGCGCCGGTGATCTCGATCGAGAGCGCGTCGGGCGTGACGTCGACCACCCGCGCGCGGAACACCTCGCAGAGCTGCATGACCGCGGCGCGCGTGTTCTCCGGCGCGCGCACCTTCACCAGCGCGAGCTCACGAACGATCGCGGGCGCGTGGCTCACCTCGTCGACCTCGATCACGTTCACCAGCTTCCACAGATGCGCCTCGAGCCTCCGCGCGGCGTCGTCGTCGGCTCGGACGACGAGCGTCATGCGCGAGACGTCGGGTCGCTCGGTGCGTCCGACAGTGAGCGACTCGATGTTGAACGCCCGCCTCCGGAAGAGCGACGTGACGCGGTTGAGGACGCCCGGCTTGTCTTCGAGGTACGCGAGAAAGGTTCGAACCGTCGCGGTGCTCATCGTCATTCCTCCATTTCGAATTGAAGCGCTTCGGCGCGTGGCTCTTGCGGCGCGGGGCGGCGGATCATGTCCTGGAGATCCGCGCCGGCCGGCACCATCGGGTAGACGCACTCTTCGGCCTCCACGCGGAAGTCGAAGACCACCGTCCCGCTCGTGCGCCTCGCCTCCGCCACCGCGCGCGGGATGTCCTCGCGGCGTGAGACGCGAATCCCGTGCAAATCGTGGGCTTCGGCGAGCTTCACGAAGTCGGGGCTCTTGATCGGCGTCGCGGCGTAGCGCCTTCCGTAGAAGAGCTCCTGCCACTGCCGGACCATTCCCAGAAAGCCGTTGTTGATGATGGCGACGTTGAGCTTCAGCTTCTCCTGCGCGATCGTGGAGAGCTCGCACGCCGTCATCTGAAACCCGCCGTCGCCGGCGATGACCCAGATCTCGCGCTCCGGATGCGCGAACCGCGCGCCGATCGCCGCGGGCAACGCGAAGCCCATCGTGCCCAGGCCGCCCGACGTGACGAGCGTGCGCGGCGACTCGTGCTTCCAGTACTGCGCTTCCCACATCTGGTGCTGGCCGACGTCGGTGACGACGATGGCGTCGCTGGCGGCGAGCGCGCAGAGATCGCTCATGACGTGCGCCGCGCGCAGCTTCCCTCCCGCGGGTTGCCGTTGGATGTCGCGCGGGCTCGCTTCGCGCTTCGCGTCGTGAATCGAATCGAGCCACACCGGGCGAAGGCGCGGAGCGGCGCGCGTCGCCAGCTCGGTCGTCGCCGTACGCGCGTCCATGAGGAGCGGCACGTCGACTTTGACGTTCTTGTTGATCTCGGCCGGATCGATCTCGACGTGGATCTTCTTGGCGTGCACCGCGTAAGTGCGCAGGTTCCCGGTCACCCGATCGTCGAAGCGCATGCCGATCGCGATCAGGAGATCGGCGCGCTGGATGGCCGCGTTCACCCACGCCTCGCCGTGCATCCCCATCATCCCCAGCGCCAGCGGATGGCTCGCCGGGAACCCGCCGAGTCCGAGCAACGTCGAGGCCACCGGGATGCCGGTCTTCTCGGCGAACGCGATGAGCGCCTCGGTCGCGCGCGAATGCACGACCCCCTGGCCGGCGAGGATCAGCGGACGCTCGGCGGCGTCGATCATCGCCACCGCGCGCGTCATCGCGTCTTCCGGATCGGCGAGGTGCGACGAGCGCGCGGGGACGTTCCGCGTTCGTGGCGTCCAGGCGTCCCACGTGAACGGCGCGCTCGCCTGCTGCGCGTCCTTCGTGATGTCGACCAGCACCGGCCCGGGCCTCCCGCTCCGCGCGACCTCGAACGCTTCGCGCAGCGTGGGACCGATGTCGCACGCGCGCGTGACCAGGTAGTTGTGCTTGGTGATGGGGATCGTGACGCCGGTGATGTCGGTCTCCTGAAACGCGTCGCTGCCGAGGAGAGGCGACGAGACCTGCCCCGTGATGCACACGATCGGCGACGAATCGAGCATCGCCGTGGCGATCCCGGTGACGAGGTTCGTCGCGCCGGGGCCNNGCGCGTAGCCGTCGGCCATGTGCGCCGCGCCTTGCTCGTGCCGGACGAGCACGTGCCGCACCTTTTGATCAGGCGCGACCATCGCGTCGTACACCGGCATGATCGCGCCGCCGGGGTACCCGAAGACGACTTCGACCCCTTCGCGCGCGAGCACGTCCCACACGATCTGCGCGCCGGTGCGCGTGGCCGACTCTTCGCTCACAGCACCCTCATCGACGGGTGCGGGAACGGATCGGCGTCGTCGGCGACGCGAACGCGCGACGACGGCGGACGCGGGACGTTTCCGCCGAGCGCGTTGAGGTACGCGAGGGCGCGATCGTGGGCGCGGCCGGTGGCGTCGGTATGCACCGAGACCGTACAGCCACCGGCGTCCATGGTGATGACGGCGACGTCGACCTTCTTCGGCAAGCGTTCGTCATCGAGCTCGATGGCCTCGCCGAAGATCACGATGGACCCCTCGCGCGCGAGCGGCGCGATCGCTTCCCAGTACAGAAGCTCGATCTCGGTCGGCGGGACGAGCAGCACGATCACGTCGGCACCGACCGTGGCCGTGCGAACGAGCGTCGGTCGAAACCCGTCGGCGACCGCGTGTGCCCACGACATGCCACCGGGAAGCATCGCCACGCGCACGTCGTGCCCGCGCTCGCGAAGACGCCTCGCGTGCTCGCGCCCTGCCCCTTCGCCGTACCCCACGATCGTGATCCGCGGGCGCGAGCCCGACGACGTGGGCGACTTGGCGTTGGTGTTCGACGGTTGGGGATGACTGCTCATTTCGACCTCCTGGAGACGTGATCCACGCAAGTGACGGCCCCCTCCGACGCGGAGGAGACGAGTGCGGCGTACTTGGCGAGCGCGCCGCGGAGCTTTGGTGACTTCGCCGGCACCTCGAGCGACGCGGCCGCGCGTCGCGCGTCGAGATCGGCGTCGACGTCGATGCGCCTCGTCTTCACGTCGATGGTGACCCGATCGCCGTCGCGCACGAACGCGATGGGTCCGCCCGACGCCGCCTCGGGCGCGACATGCCCGACCATGAAGCCGTGCGTCGCGCCGCTGAAGCGCCCGTCGGTGACGAGCGCCACGTCGTCGCCGAGCCCGCGGCCCACGAGCGCCGCGGTGACTCCGAGCATCTCGCGCATGCCCGGTCCCCCCTTCGGCCCTTCGTTGCGGATCACGACGACGTCGCCCGCGTGGATAGCTCCGGCCTGCACCGCGGCGAACGCGCGCTCTTCGCCGTCGAACACGCGCGCCGGCCCCTCGTGCGTGACCTTGCCGTGGCCCGAGAGCTTCACCACGCATCCATCCGGCGCGAGCGTCCCGCGCAGGATGGCGAAGCCTCCGGTCTTCTTCAGCGGCGCGCCCACCTCGCGCACGACGCTCTGCCCTTCGCGCTCGCGCACCGCGCCCGCTTCCTCGAAGAGCGTTCGCCCGGTCACCGTCGGCGCGTCCTCGATGAGCCCCGCCTCCGCGAGTCGCCGCACGACGATCGCCACGCCTCCGACGCGATGCAGATCGACCGCGGTGGCTCCGCCGCCCGGCTTCAGGTCGGCGATCACCGGCGTGCGCGCGGCGACGGCGTCGAAGTCGTCGAGCGTGAGGAACACGCCGGCTTCGCGCGCGATGGCCAGCAAGTGCAAGACCGCGTTCGTCGAGCCGCCCGTCGCCGCGCACACCGCGATCGCGTTCAGCAGCGACGTGCGCGTGATGAGCGCGCTCGGCCGAATGTTCTGCTCGAGCGCGCGCATGACGAGCGCGCCGCACGAAGCGGCCGTCGCCTCCTTGGCTTCGTCGGTGGCGGGAACGTCGTTCGCCCCCATTGGCGAGAGGCCAAGCGCGGTCATCGCCGCGGCCATCGTGTTCGCGGTGAACTGCCCGCCGCATGCGCCGGCGCCCGGGCACGCGCGGGCTTCGAGGTCGGCGAGATCGGCTTCGCTCATCTTCCCGGCCGCGCACGCGCCGACGGCTTCGAACACGTCTTGAATCGTCACGTCGTGATCGCGCCACCGGCCGGGCTGGATCGCGCCGCCGTAGAGGACGACCGATGGGACGTCGACGCGCGCGAGGGCCATCGCCGCCGCGGGGATCGTCTTGTCGCACCCGACGATCGCGACGCACGCGTCGAACCCGTGCGCGTCGACCGCGAGCTCGATCGAGTCGGCGATCACTTCGCGCGAGACGAGCGACGCGCGCATGCCGTCGGTGCCCATGGTGATGCCGTCGCTGATGGCGATCGTGCAGAACTCGATCGGCGTACCTCCCGCAGCGCGGACCCCTTCGCGCACGCGCTCGGCCAGCCTGCGCAGGTGCTGCGTGCACGGCATCACGTCGGTCCACGTACTGACGACGGCGACGAGCGGCTTGGCGAGATCGGCGTCGGTGAGCCCGGTGCCTCGCAGCATCGCGCGCGCGGGTGCACGCGCGATCCCTTTGGTCAGCGCGTCGCTCTTCTTTGTCAGCTTGCTCAGCGTCATGGATCCCTCGAAGCCAAAAAAAAACCCCGCGACCTTCTCGGTCGCGGGGTCCGCGTCTCACGCCCTGTGGCGTCAGACTGGCGGCCCCGCGCCGGTAATAAGGAGGACGACGACGACGAAAAGGACGCCGGCAAAGACGCCAACGTGGCCGTCGAGGTAGCTGGCGACGCGGAGCGTAAAGCTCGACGCGACGGCGTTGCCGGAGCTCACGGGGAGCCGGAAAACCGGGGGCGCTGAAGGTTCCCGACTCATCACGCAGTGCACACTACGAAACGCGACTCGATGCGTCAAGCAGTATACTGCATCTCCGTTGCGTCTCGCCGCGCTCGGCTCGGCTAGAGCCGACCGTGAACGTCGAGCCAGCGGAGTAGCGCGCGGATGCTCCCCGTCGCGAGCGCGATGCGGGTGTCGGCGGCGCCGTAATAGAGGTGGAGGGTGTCTCCGTCGGCACCGATCGTGTGGCCGCACGGGAAGGCGACGTAGCCCACGTCGCCGTGGCGCTCGTACGCGGTCTCCGGACCAAATACCCACTCGTCGCCTCGAGCGATGCACACCTCAGGCTTCTCGAGATCGAACAGCGCGAGGCCGAGGCGATAGAGGCTGCCGGCCGCGGTCACGCGGACGCCGTGGTAGATCATCAGCCACCCGCGCGGCGTCTCGATGAGCGGCGACGCGATGCCGACCTTGTTCGCGTCCCACCACGCGCCCCGTCGCGCCGGCAGTATGAGCGTGTGACCACCCCAGTGGCGGAGGTCGGGCGACCGCGAGATCCAGATGTCCGCGCCCGAGAGGTGCACCGGGCGGTGGATCAGCACGAACTCTCCGTCGACGCGTCGCGGGAGAAGCGCGGCGTCCTTGTCATCGGGTCGCATGACGAGACCGAGGCGCTCGAACGTCCGAAAATCTTCGGTCAGCGCGAGCGCGACCCCCGGCCCGTCTTCCGTGAACGCCGTATACGCGAGGACGTACTTTCCGAGCTCGTCCACGAACGTGATTCTCGGATCTTCGATCCCCCATAGCTCTTCGGGATGACGATCGGGCTCAGGGCGGAGCGTCGGTTGCGGATCGATGATCCAACCGTCGATGCCGTTGGCCGATCGCGCGGCGCAGAGGTGAGAGTGCCCCCGACGATCCTCGACCCTGCAGAGAAGGAGAGTCGTTCCGTCACGCAGCCGCGTCGCTCCGGGGTTGAAGACGGTATGAACGGGATAGGGCCAGTCTGCGGCGGTGAGGATCGGGTTCTTCTCGTGACGCCGAAAGAGCGCTTCGTGCACGGTCACGGGGTGGCCTCGCGCGCGCGCGGCTCGATCACAGCGGCGCGATCGGCCAGGCGCATGTCGAGGAGGGCGAGCAGGAAGGAGAGCGTCGATTCGGCGCCCTGGTTCTCGTTCGCGCGATCGGCGTGCAGCCCGTCGCGGCAACCGCCCGTTCGCGGATCGTAGAGCGATGTTTGAAGCTGGTTCTGACCGAGGAACCAGCCGAACGCACGGCGGGCGTGGAGCATCCAGCTCGCGTCGCCGGTCACGCGCTGCGCGTCGAGGCAGGCCGAGACCATCGCGCACGCTTCCACCGGCTGCTGATCGAACTCCGCTTTCGGGCCGCCGCGCGTGTGAAAGCCGTTCGATCCGATCGGCGCGAAGTAGCCGTCGGCCGTGCACTGCGTGTCCGCGAGCCACTGGAGCGATTGCTTGCCGGCCGTGATCATCTCTTCGTTGCGCGTCCGAGCGCCGGCGACGAGGAGCGCCTGGGGCAGGCGCGCGTTGCAGTACGTCAGGCGATCTTCGAACCAGGGCCACTCGTGTACGCGGCTCTCGCGGTAGCGAACGAGGAGCTGGTGCGAGATCGCCTTGCACGCGGCCTCCACGTTCCGGTCGCCCTCGAACACGCGGAGGTACTCCTCGATCCCCAGGAGCGCGAAGGCCCAGGCGCGAGGGCTGCTGAATCCGGTGACGGCGGGGAGCGCGACGTGAAACAGCTCGCTGGCGAGGCTGCGTCGACCGGGATCGACCGAGCGACCGACGAGCGTGCCCAGCGCCCAGAGCGCGCGACCGTGACTGTCTTCCGAGCCGCACTCTTCGATCCATCGTCGCGAGTACGACATGAAATTCCGGAAGCGCCCCTGCTCCACGTTGAAGGCGTGACTCACGAAGGCCGCATAACGCGAGGCGAACGCGCGAAGCTCGATGGGGCTCTCCATCCCCGCGTCTTCCATGAGCGTGACCAGAAGGAGCGCGCGGGCGTTGTCGTCGAGGCAATAGCCTGCGTCGTAGCGCGGGACGTTGAACGTTCCGTGCTGGAGGATCCCGGTGTCGTCGGTCATGACGCGGAGGTGACTGAGGTTCAACTCCGGAAGCTCGGCGGGGCGCATGGCCAGCGTCTTCGCCAGGAAGACGTTGCGGCGACGACTGGAGTGCTCGGAGCGCGCGCGCTCGAAGGTCTCGACGTAGCTTCGGGCGACCGCCGGCCACGCCATGTTTCGACCGTAGGCCGCGGCCCGCTCGCGCATGGCCTGGGCCTTGTACGGATCGTCGAAGAGCCCGATGACCTCGCGCGCGATCGCCGGCGGGTCTCTCCACGGAACGAGAATGCCGCGCCCGTCGGCCAGCAGCTCGGTCGCGTACCAATAGGGGGTCGAGATGACCGCTTTGCCCGAGCCGACGGCGTACGCCAGCGTGCCCGACGTGATCTGCTCCGGCTTCAGGTACGGAGTCACGTAGACGTCAGCCGCCGAGAGGAACTCGACCAGCTCCGCCTGACTCACGAAGCGGTTGTGAAAGATCATGCTGGAGGCCACGCCCAGCTTCTGCGCGCGGTTCTCGAGCGCGAGCCGGTACGTCTCGCCCTGCTGCTCCTTCACGTGCGGGTGCGTCGCGCCGAGCACGATGTAGACCGTGTCCGGATAGCGCGCGAGGATCGCGGGCATCGCCTCGATGACGTTCTCGATCCCCTTGTCGGGAGAGAGAAGACCGAACGTGAGAATGACCCGCCTCCCCTGGACGCCGAGCTGCGTCTTGCTCCGCGTGGCGGCGGGGACGGCGGGGATTCCGTGCGGGATCAGATCGATCTTCTCGCCGGGGACGCTGTGCACCTCGCGGAGGAGCTTCGCGCCCATGGCGCTCATGACGACGATGCGCTCGGAGAGCTGTGTGAGCTCGTCCATCACCGCGCGCTGCGTCGAGTTGGGCTCGGCGAGGATGGTGTGGAGGGTCGACACGATCGGCATCCGCAGCTCGCGAAGGAGCGCGAGGACGTGGCTGCCGGCCTTGCCGCCGAAGATTCCGTACTCGTGTTGAAGACAGACGACGTCGACCGGGTTCACGTTGAGGAAGTCCGCGGCGCGCCGGTACGAGGTGAGATCACCCTGCGCGATCTCGAAGCGGACACGCGGTGGATAGGCGTGGTGCCGCCCGGCGTCGTTCATAGCCAGCACGAAGCAATCGAGCTCCGGGAACTCGGCGGCGACCGCTTCGCTCAGATCGGTGGTGAACGTCGCGATTCCACATTGCCGCGGCGTGTGATTGCCGAGCATGGCGATTTCGCGGATCGCTCCCGCGACGGGCTGAGATTCGATGACTCCTCCAACTGAGCGCGCGAGGTTGGAAGGTCATGCGCGGCCGCCACGCTCGGCGACCGAACCACGGAGACCGTGACTATGACTCTGCGCGGCGACCCACGCAATTAGCCCAAGCGGAGCGAGAGCTCAGCCGCGAGCCAAAGCGTTCAGCGCGTCGTGAGCATGCCGCCTGCGGCGTCGCGGAGCATGACGGGGCCTCTTGTACACCGAGCCACCGAGCGGCGCGTGCGCGCTCGCCGTCACGGCGGCGATGTCATTTCCATCCCGGCATCGCCGCGAGCGTGACGACGTTGCTCGCACCGTACAGCGCCGGAAGCATCGACGTGTTCTCCGAAATGAAGTCGGGCCACAGCGCCGCGTACGCCCATCGCGGCTGCTGCGCGAGCAGGTCCGCGGTCGGCATGAACTGGCACTCGGCGATCCCGATCGGCTTGCCCCCCGACGCGCCGAGCATGTCGTCGTAGTTCCCGGTGGTGTAGCCGGTGTTGTAGACGTCGAGCGCCGCGACGTCGAAGTAGCTCGCGCCGGGGGCGTAGGCCGATACGTCCGAATGGAGCGTCTCGAAGTCCTGGAGGTTCCAGACCCAGACGATGTTGTCGAGGCCCTTGGTGCCGACGAGGTAGTCGTGCGTGATCTGAAAGAGCTTCGCGGTCCCGTTGGGCCCCGTGCGCCCGGCCCACCAGAAGACCCCTTGGTTCATCTCGTGGAGCACGCGGAAGAGCGGCGCGATACCGGCGTCGCGGAGCTGCTGGAAGAACGGAGCGAGCGTGTCGAGACGCGCGAGCCAGGCGCGGTTGAGCGTCGTGCCCGGCGTGACGAGATCGGTCCACTGGGCGTCGGACAGGTGCTTCGGCGTCGCGCCGCCGATGTCGTCCCAGCTGCAGTACTCGTCTTCGGTGAGCGGGCACGAGTGGTAGATGAACTGAACGATCGCGCCGGTGGCCCACTGCTTCTTCGCTTCGTCGACGATCGTCTGGCGATGGTCGACCGCGTCGGAGCCGAAGCCCCAGTCTGCGCTCCAGAACGCCGGCGGCTTGCCGGTGATGCTCGCGATGCTGTCCGAGTCGGCCGTGGGTGACGTGGAGCTCTTGTCTTCGATACCGACGACCGTCTGGTGGCCAGAGATGCCGGCGAGGTAGGCGAGCACGCGCTGACGGGCGGCGAGCGCGGCGCCTCCGTCGTGAGACGCGTCGGCGGAGGGAGAGGCGTCGTCGCCCATCGTCGGCGTGACGCTCGCTGCATCTTCATCGTTCGTGGCCGGCGGAGTGGATGCGTCGAGCGCGGAGGCGGTCGCGCCCGGGCCGATGCCGGTGGGCGCCCCCGCGTCGTCGACGGCGGCGGAGGTCGACGTTGGGGTGCTGCTGCAACCGTGGATCGCGATCACGGCGAGGGCTGCGGCGAACGAGGCGAACAGGCGTGCGTCGGACTTCATCTTGGAGCGTTGCCTCGCAACTCGCGTACCGACGCCGTCCGTCGGCGCATCCCTCTTCGAAACCAGGGAATCATGGGCGATCCATGCGGCGCGCGGCGACGCGCCTTCCCGGCGAGGAGTGCGGTGCGCGACGCCGCGGGTTCGACGCGCCGAAGGGGGCGTGGTACCCGTTTCGTGTGCGCGTGCGGGGCTGCGTGGCTCTTCTCTCCGCCGGATTCGTCGCGGCGGGCACCGTCGCGTGCGGGCTCACGGCCGACTTCGAAGGGCTTCAGGGAGGAACGCGCGCGGTCGACGCGGACGTCGACGCCGCGAGCCCCGATGCCGCGAGTGATTCGCTCGCCGACGCACCGAGCGACGCCGGTCCCGTCGAGGCCGCCGCGAGCTTCTGCGCTTCGCTCACGACGCCCGTGAAGCTCTGCACCGACTTCGATGAAGGACAGCCGGTCGATGCCGGATGGGGCGCGACCGATCTCTACGGCGGCGAAGCGATCAGCGTGGACACGGTCGCGTTCTCTCCGCCCGGCGCGTTCCTCAGCGCCATCAATCCGAGCGGCGCGCCGTCGAGCGCGCGCCTCCTGCAGGCCGTTCCCACGCAGTCGCCGCACGTGCACGTGGAGTTCGAGATGCTCCTCGCGCCGAGCGACGGGACGTTCGAGCTCGCGGTCATTCACGAAGTGGTCGCCGACGGCACGACGTACGGCCTCTACTACCGCGAGGTCGCCAGCGCGCTTCAAGTCGAGCTGCGCACGCTCCAGAGCGACGGCGGAATGGTCGATCACATCTGGCCGATCGGCGCGCCGCCGTCGACGTGGACGCGCGTCGACCTCGACATGGACGTCTCCGACGCGGCGTCGATCGTCGTGAAGCAAGACGGGACGACGGTCGTGAGCGAGACCAACGAGCCGACGTCGACGCCGAGCCGCACGGCGATGTTCGTCGAGCTCGGCTTCTACAGCTTCACGCCGGCGACGGCGCAGGCCAGCTTCGACGACGCCATCGTCGATTGGCCGTAGGCCGAACGTGAGCCGACCGTGACAGGATGTTTCGATCGGCGTGTTTCGGTGTGACGGTCGTCGTCGCGCTGGATCGCGGCCGGCCCGGGATTTTCCGGCGAGAACGCGCATGGGTCTCCCGCGCATCACGCCTCTCGACCTGGTTCGGAACGTGCTCCTCACGACGCCCATGAACCGCGCGCTCCTTCCTGTCGCTCTTCTCGGTCTCCTCTCGACGGTCACGTTGGGCGCGTGCTCGTCGCCCGCCGGAGTCCCCTCGCCCACCGCCGCGGGTAACCCGGCGGGCTCGCCGAACGACGGGAACGACGATGCAGGCGCGACGACGATCGGCGGCGGCACGACGACGCCTCCGTCCGGCGACGACGCAGGCGGAGTGACACCGGCGCCGGGGGACGACGCGGGCACGACGATCGATGACGCCGGTCACGTCGTGAAGAACGACGGAGGGGTCACGCACGCCGCGAAGTTCGACTATGCGCCGTACTTCCCCACGTGGATCTGGGGCGGCAGCGGCTACGCCTTCACCAGCCTCGCCGATCTCCAGAAGAAGTCGGGGCTCAACGAGGTGACGATCGCCTTCGTCCTCTCCAACGGCGGCTGCGACACGACGCAAGACATCGAGCAGAACCAAAGCGACGTGAAGGCGTTCATCGCCGCCGGCGGCCACGTGAAGGCGTCGTTCGGCGGTGCCGACGGCAACTACGTCGAGAGCAAGTGCGCGAACGCGGGCGCGCTGGCGTCGGCCCTCGAAGCGTTCGTCGACGCGACGGGGATCACCGATCTCGACTTCGACGTCGAGCAGGATCCGATGGAGACCGACACCGTCAACGCCATGCGCGGCGCCGCGCTGAAGATGGCGCAGGACGCGAAGGGGATCAAAGTCGCCTTCACGCTCCCGGCCAATCCGTCGCCTGGCGGCGGGCTCACGAGCGAAGGGAAGTCCGTCGTCAGCCACGCCATCTCCGCAGGCGTGACGATCTCGCACGTGAACTTCATGACCATGGACTACGGCGACAGCTTCGGCGGCAGCCCGCTCGCGCCGGTCGTCATCGGCTCGCTCAACGACGGGCACGCGCAGCTCATGAGCCTCGTGTCGGGAATCACCTCCGAGGCGGCGTGGGCGATGGTCGGCGTGATCCCGATGCTCGGAAAGAACGACGACTCCGAGGTGTTCTCGCTGGCCGACGCCACGACGGTCGCGCAGTTCGTCACCACGAACCACGTCGGGCTCCTCTCGTTCTGGTCGATCGATCGCGACCAGCCGGGGAGCGACTACAACACGGCGAGCACCGTCGAATCGAAGGCGTTCGAGTTCAACGCCATCTTCGCCGCCGCGCTCGAGTGAAGCGTCACTTCGCCTTGGCGTAGACGCGGATGTAGTCGACCTGCATCGACTGGGGGAACGTCGTCGTGCCGTCGGGATCGCCCGGCCAGTAGCCGCCGATGGCGAGGTTCACGATGACGAAGAACGGATGGTCGTAGACCCAGACGTCGCCCGCGGGGACGTCGGCCGGCGTGCGCGTCTCGTAGAGCACGCCGTCGAAGTAGAAGCGGACGGCGTTCGTCTCCCACTCCATCGCGTACAGGTGGAAGTCGCCTGCGAGCGTGCCGCCGTCTTCGAGCGCGTACGAGCCCGTGAGATCCTGACCGCCCGAGTAGCCGGGGCCGTGGAGGCTTCCGTAGTTCGTCGCGGGGGTGGAGCCGATGTTCTCCATGATGTCGACCTCGCCACATTGCGGCCAGCCGACCGAGCCGATGTTGCCGCCGAGGATCCACCACGCGGGCCACACTCCTTTGCCCGTGGGGAGCTTGATGCGCGCTTCGAAGCGGCCGTACTGCTGCTCGAACTTGCCCGACGTGTTCATGCGGGCCGACGTGTACTCGCACGTTCCGTACTGGCAGGTGTACGCCGACGCGCCGTCCGACTTCGCGGTGACGACGAGCGCGCCCCCTTGGATGACGGCGTTGCTCGTGCCCGGTGTGTAGTACTCGCGCTCGTGGTTCGAGCTCCAGCCGTCGTTGCCGGTCTCCTGCGTCCACTTCGTGCCGTCGACCGCGGAGCCGTCGGCGAGATTGAACTCGTCGTTCCAGGTGAGCGTCCAGCCGGGGAGCGACGGGGGTGACGACGCATCGGCCGCGGCGTCGGCGAGGCTCGCGTCGCCGTCCATCGGGGGCGCGCCGGCGTCGTCACCGCTCGTGCCGATCGGCGGTGAGCCGCTGTCGTCGGAGGTGCTCGGTGACGTCGGCGGGTTGCTCGCGGAGGCGTCTTCGCTCGCGCTCGACGGAGGTGCGACCGAGTCGGAGCAGCCGGAGGCGACGAGAGCGAGGACGAGTCCGATCGTGGTCGTGTGGTTTGCCGCGTGCATTCGGGAGACCAAAGCATGCGCTACGCCACGCGGTCGCGCGCGCACTTCTCGGCGTTGACGCACCGAGGCCGCGGTGCGCGACGTCGCACACGGAGGGGGCGTCGCCTCCTCGTGCGACGCCGCGCGCCGCAGGATCGAAGCCGAACCAGGGGGCGCCGCGCGACCGTGTGGCCGCGGCCTGCGTGCTATCTTCGTGGAGCCATGTCCCCGACCGGAGCGTCGCCGTTCCGTCGCTCGTACGCGATGTACGGCGCCATCGCCGCGGGCGGGATGGCGACGGTGCACCTGGGGCGATTGCTGGGGCCCAGCGGGTTCTCGCGGCGCGTGGCGATCAAGCGGCTTCATCCGCAGTTCGCGGCGGATCCGGAGATCGCGTCGATGTTCGTCGAAGAGGCGCGGCTCTCGGCGCGCGTGGCCCACGTGAACGTGGTGGGGATGCTCGACGTCGTGTCGGCCGATCGGGAGCTGCTCCTGGTGATGGACTACGTCCACGGCGAGAGTCTGTCGCGCCTCCTCTCGAACGCGCGCGCGGCCGGTGCGCCGGTGCCGTCGGCGATCGTCGTCACGGTGCTGGCCGCCGTGCTGCATGGGCTTCACGCCGCGCACGAAGCGACGGGCGAAGACGGCGCGCCGCTCCGCCTCATTCATCGCGACGTGTCTCCGCAGAACATCCTGGTCGGCACCGACGGCGTCACGCGCGTCGTCGACTTCGGGATCGCGAAAGCAGTTGGCCAGGTGCAGATCACGCGCGATGGAGAGGTGCGCGGCAAGGTCCCGTACATGGCGCCCGAGCAGTTGCTTCGCCGGTCGACCGATCGGCGCGTCGATGTCTGGGCCGCGGGCATCGTGCTGTGGGAGGCGCTCGCGGGGAAGCGCCTCTTTCAAGCGGACGACGAGCCGACGCTCTTCAGCGTGGTGCTCGAGCAAGTAATCCCACCGCCGAGCCGTCACAATCCCGCGGTCTCACCGGAGCTCGACGCGATCGCGTTGCGCGCGCTGGAGCGCGATCCGGAGAAGCGGTTCCCGGACGCGCAGGCGATGGCACACGCGGTGGAACAAGCGGTGGTGGGGGCGCCGTCGTCGGCCGTGGCCGAGTGGGTGAAGACGAACGCCGCGCGCGCGCTCGCCGAACGCGAAGCGAAGATCGCGGAGATGGAGCGCGACGCGCACGCCGAGCGGGTCGAAGCGGGAGCCTCGCAAGCGGTGCGCGCGCCGTCGGCTTCGGTGTTCTTTCGCGACGCGGCGGCGGGGCCCTCGTCCGAGAGCAAACCGAACGCGGCGACGGCGCGATCGGCGGACGACGACGCGCGCGCCGAGACCACGGGCCTGTCGCGCAAGCGTCGCATCGCGATCACCGGCGCCGTCGCGCTCTTCCTCGTGGCCGGCGTTGCTGCGCCGTTCGCGCTCACGCACCGCGCCGCGGCGGTCGCCCCGCCGACAATCACGGCCTCCGCGGTCGCTTCTGATTCTGCTCCGTCGGCGATCCCTTCCGCGAGCGCGCCTTCGTCTGCGCTCGTCGTGACGCCGCCCGTCGCTCCGTCGGCATCGCCGGCGACGCCGAACGGAAAGGCCACCTCTCCTTCGCACGGCGCCGTCAGCCAGCGCTGGTGCAAAGTGTTCGACGCAGACAAGCACATCTTCGTCATGCGCTCGATGAGGGTCGCCCGGTGCCCGTGATGCGCCTTCGCGATCTCGCGCGCGCGTCGCTGCTCGCGTTGCCGCTGCTGTTCGCGTCGGCGCACGCGCGCGCGGCCGATCCGCCGGCCGCGCAGTGCGCATCGGCGTACGAGAAGGCGCAGCTCCTTCGCCAGCGCGGCAAGCTCGTCGCCGCGCGCGACCAGGCGCTCGCGTGCGCGCGCGAGCAGTGCCCCGAGGTCGCGCGGAGGGACTGCGCGCGGTGGGCCGACGAGATCGGGCACGAGATTCCGTCGGTGGTGGTGGTGGTCCGCGACGAAGCCGATCACGACGTGCCGGGGCATCGTCTTCTCGTCGACGGCGCGCCGCGCGCGGAGGTCACCTCGGGTCGCGCGTTCGACCTCGATCCGGGCGCGCACGTGTTCCGCGTCGAGCGGGCGAACGGGCCGGCGGTCGAGCGGTCGTTCACCGTGTACCAAGGGGAGCGCGATCGCCTGCTGCGCATCGTCGCGCCGAGCCCGCCCGCGGTGGCGCCGCCTGCGACGAGCACGCCGATCGCATCGACGACCGCCGCCTCCGAAGCGCCGCACGATCGACCGTCGTACGCGCCGGCCGCGATCGTGACCGGCATCGCCGTCGCGTCGCTCGCCGTGTCGGCGACGCTGGGGCTGACCGGGCGGCACGATCTCTCCGATCTCCGTACGAGCTGCGCGCCGACGTGCAGCGACGCGCAGGTCGATCCCGTGCGAACGCGCCTCATGTTGTCCGACGTGACGCTGGGCGTGGGGCTCGCTGCGGCGGTCGTGGCCGTGGTCCTCTTCACGCATACGGCGTCTTCGTCGGCGTCGACGACGAGCGCGCATCTCGAGATCGCGCCGCTGCGTGACGGCGCCGCGGTGTTCGTCGGAAGCCGCTTCTAGCGTAGAGCAACCGTCGATCGAATGGATCGCGCCGGCGGACCGGTCGAGAGAGAGAGCCCCTTGAGCGATTCGCCCGACGACGCCCTCGGTGCTCGGGAAGGGCTCCTGTGAGGTTACGGTGGCCGGCCGAGAATTTGGCTTTGACGGGATCTTGATCGCCCCTCCCTCCGCTCCGAGGCCGACGCCGGGCTACGGGACGCCCACACATCACGATCGGTCGCCGGGATCAGATAGACAGGTGCGTCGCGAAACCCGACGTCACTCGATCTCATCGCCTCCGATGCACCTCGTGTGATCACTCGACCCCATCGCGATGCACCGCGCGAACTGCACGAGATCACTCGACGCCCGCCGTTCGCAGAGCCCGGCGTCGGCCTCGGAGCGCAGGGAGGGGCGATCGAGATCCGGTGAAAGCCACATTCTCGGCCGGCCACCACGACCTCACAGGAGCCCCTCCCGAGCACCGAGGGCGATGTCGGGCGATCCGGCAGCGGGTCTCTCCCTCTCTAGTCGCTCTCGTCTTCGGCGCCCGCTTCCTCGGCAAGCCTTCCGCCGAGCGACGCCAGCAACCGCTGGAGCGATCGCCGGTGAACGCCCGCGATCTCCGCCGCGCGCGTCACGTTTCCCCCCGTGCGTTTCAGGAGCGCTTCGGCGTAGCGCCGCTCGAACTGATCCATCCACGCCACGCGCGCTTCCTTCAACGGAAGATGGATGGGGACGAGCGCCTCTCCGGTCGCGGGCGCTGACGCTTCGCGCGGCTCGTGAACGGCGCGCTCGTTGATCGATCCCAGCGCCACGCTCCGCTCGATGAAGTTCCGGAGCTCGCGGACGTTGCCGGACCACGAGCGCGCCTGGATGGACGCGGCGAAGGCGTCGTTCATCTTTTCTTCGCTGCCGGTGAAGCGCTCGTAGAAGCGCGCGGCGATCGTGGCCACGTCTTCGCGTCGCGCGCGAAGCGGCGGGAGCTCGACCTCGACGACCGCCAGCCGATAGTAGAGGTCCTCGCGAAAGGCCCCGTCGTTCACGCTCTGCGCGAGCGATCGGTGCGTCGCGGCCAGGATCCGCACGTCGATGGCCTTGCTGGTGTTCGCGCCGACGCGCCGCACCTCGCGCGCCTCGAGGACGCGCAGGAGCTTCGGCTGGAGCGAGAGCGGGAGCTCGGCGATCTCGTCGAGGAACAGCGTGCCGCGGTGCGCCTCTTCGAACAGCCCGCGTCGCTCGGTCTGCGCGCCGCTGAACGCCCCGCGCACGTGGCCGAACAGCTCGCTCTCGATGAGCGACTCGGCGATCGCGCCGCAGTCGACGGTGACGAACGGCCCCTTCGCGCGCCGCGACGCTTCATGCACCGCGCGCGCAGCCAGCTCTTTGCCGGTGCCGGTCTCGCCGTGGATGAGCGCCGTCGTGTCGGTGGCCGCGAGGCGCTCGAGCACGGCGTATACGCGGCGCATGGCGATGCTCCCGCCGAGCAGCCCGCCGAAGTGATCGAGCGACGAGATCGCGACGCGCGTGGGGGCGTTCGCCGCCTCGAGCCGGATCGACGTGGTGCCGACGCGAAAGACCGACCCCGGCGCGAGCTCGGCGTCGGCGATGCGAACCCCTTCGGCGAACGTGCCGTTCGTGCTCCCGGCGTCGACGATCTGCACGCCGCTCTCGCGCAGGCGCAGCTCGCAGTGAACGCGCGACACGGCGCGATCGGTCAACCGCAGGTGGTTGCTCGCGCTCGTCCCCACCCGCATGATCCCCGCGCCCACGCTGGCGCGCGCGCCGCGGTCCGCTCCCTCGACCACCACCAGATCGATGCCCGCCAGCGGGATGGTCTGCCCGCTGCCGCGGAGAATCGTGGTGACCAGATCGTCCGGGTCGTTCGGCACGTCCTCGAAGGTAGCGTTTGCGTGAGGAGGCGTCGATCCAGTGCGGCGGTCGGCGTCGCGTGGTGGCGTCCTCGAGGTGCGGCGTCGCGCGTCGCACTCGTCGTGGTTCCGGGGAAAAACAGACGGGTCGCGATGGACCGCGCAGTGCATTGCCTTCACGCACGACCATGCGTACCCGCTCCTCCCTCGCGATCGCGCTCCTGTCGGCGGTGCTCGCCGCGTCGGCGCTCGCGTGCTCGTCGGGCGCCGACTCCAGCGCGAGCGCCGACGCCGGTCCGTCCGCGCTGTCTCCGTCGGACGGCGTGACGAGCGACGACGACGCGGCGACCGGCGCGATCCCCGTCGCGCCTTCCGGCGACGCGGCGACCGCGACCGACGCGCCGTCCACGAACGACGCCGGCCTCGACGCCACCTCGCCTGCGCCGAGCACGCGCGTCGTCGCCTACCTCCCCAACTACAGCGGCAGCTACGCGGACTGGGCCAAGTCGATCGACTTCGCGAAGGTGACCCACCTGAACCTCGCGTTCGCGCTGGCCGACACGAAGAACGGTTGGGACATGGGCGCGTCGGACAGCGACGTCGCCGCGATCGTGACCGCGGCTCACGCGGCCGGCGTGCGCGTGCTCGCGTCGCTCGGCGGCGGAGGCGGAGACCAGAGCGTCATCACCCAATTCGAAGACGCCGCAAACGTCCCCGCGCTCGTGACCAACCTCGACTCGTTCGTCGCCGCGCACCAATTCGACGGCGTCGACATCGACATCGAAGACCCCGGGCATCTGGGCACCGACTACGCCGCGTTCGTCTCTGCGGTCGTGAAAGACCTGCGACCGAAGGGGAAGCTCGTGACCGCCGCCGTCGCGCAATACCTGCAAGACGGCATGAGCGACGCGACGCTCCACTCCTTCGACTTCGTCAACGTCATGATCTACTCGAGCTACGCCGACAGCGTCTCGGCCATGACCTATTACGAAGGCACGAAGAAGGTCCCCGCGGATCAGATCACGCTCGGCGCGGGTTTCTTCGGGTCGGACAGCCAGGGCAACGAGTACGCCTACTCGGCCATCCTCGCGGCCGACCCCGGCGCGTGGGCCTACGACCAGACGCAGGTGAACGGGAACACCGTGAGCTATCAGGGCGTGGCTTCGATGAAGAAGCTCGCCGACTACTCCAAAGGATTCGGAGGAATCATGGTCTGGGAGCTGACCGAGGACACCACCGACGCGCATTCGCTTTTCAAGACCATCCAGGGGGCGATGTGATGCGCGCGCGGGATCTCTCGTGCGTCGCGTTCGCGATCGCGCTGGGCGCGTGCGGAGCGTCCCCCAACGGAACGAGATCGACCCCGTCGCCGTTCCCATCGAACGGCTCGACCCCGGATGCGGGTGCACCGCTCGGCACCAGCGGTGGCGACGACGATGCCGGTGCGAGCGCCGGCGATGACGGATCGACGAGCAGCGGCGACGACACCGGAGCGCCCGCGGCTCCGTGCGCGCCGAGCTGGGCAGTGACGGCGGCGTGCGGCGGCGGAGATCCGAACAGCGCGCCCCCCGACTTCGGCCCCAACGTCCTCGTCTTCGATCCCTCGACGCCGATGGCCACGATCCAGAGCAGCCTCGACTCGGTCTACTCCGCGCAAGACAGCGCCCAGTTCGGGACCGCTCGCAAAGCGTACTTCTTCAAGCCCGGAAGCTACGCGCTCGACGTGAAGATCGGCTTCTACGTCCAGGCGCTCGGCCTCGGGCAATCGCCGGACGACGTCGTCATCACGGGAGCGGTGCGTGCGAAGGCTGACTGGCTCGGCAGCCAGAACGCGACGTGCAACTTCTGGCGTGGCGCGGAGAACCTCGCCGTCGTTCCTGGCAACGGGATCGACGGCAACACTGACGTGTGGGCCGTCTCGCAAGGGACGCATCTGCGTCGCGTGCACATCGAGGGCGACATTCACCTCGACGACGGCGGCTGGTCGAGCGGCGGGTTCATCGCCGACTCGCTCATCGACGGTCAGATCGTCTCGGGCACGCAGCAGCAGTTCGTCACGCGCAACGACGATCAGAGCTGGACCGGGTCGAACTGGAACATGGTGTTCGTGGGAAACGGCTCCGCTCCTTCGGGGAGCTGGCCGAGCCCGCCGTACACGACGACGACGGCTACGCCGGTCGTTCGCGAGAAGCCGTTCCTCTACCTCGACGCCGCCGGTCACTACCTCGTGATGGTGCCCGCGTTGAAGACCGCGAGCGCCGGTCACAGCTGGGCAAAGGGCGCCCCTCCGGGATCGCCGCTCTCGATCGATCGCTTCTATGTCGCCAAGCCCGGCACCGACACGGCCGCGACGATGAACGCCGCGCTCGCCGCGGGCAAGCACCTGATGCTCACGCCGGGGATCTATCACCTGGAGAGCAGCCTCACGGTCGCGCGACCGGGGACGATCGTGATGGGCCTCGGCCTGGCGACGCTCATCCCCGACAACGGCACGGCGATCCTGTCGGTCGCCGACGTCGACGCCGTGACGCTCGCGGGCTTGCTCCTCGAAGCGGGACCCAAGAGCGCGACGACGTTGCTCGAAGTCGGAAGCGCGGGGAGCGCGAAGGATCACGCGGCGGCGCCCACCGCGCTCTTCGACGTGCACTGCCGCGTCGGCGGCGCTGACGTTGGGACGGCGAGCAGCTGCATCACGGTGAACAGTCGCCACGTGCTCCTCGACAACACCTGGTTGTGGCGCGCCGATCACGGCGCAGGCGCCGACTGGAACGTGAACAAGAGCGACAACGGGCTCATCGTGAACGGCGACGACGTGACGGCGTACGGCCTCTTTGTCGAGCACTTCCAGAAATACCAGACGCTGTGGAACGGCAACGGCGGCGACGTCCACTTCTACCAATCGGAGATGCCGTACGACCCGCCGGACCAAGGGTCGTGGCAAGCGTCGGCCGGGCACGATGGATACCCGTCGTACAAAGTCGCGGACGGCGTCACCTCGCACAAAGCCGAAGGGCTCGGTGTGTACAGCGTGTTCTCGAACGACGTGACCGCACAGAACGGGATCGAGACGCCGAGCGGCGCGGGGATCGCGATGCGTCACATGGTGACCGTCTCGCTGGCGTCGGGATCGATCGCGCACATCGTGAATGACACGGGGGGAACGGTTGGCAACGGAACGATGACCGCTTTCTCCGGAGACTGATCGCACCCATGTCCCCTCCACAAGTCACCGCGATGAAGTCGTTCTTGGTCCTCGCCGCCGTCGCCGCTCTCTCCGCGAGCGTGGCTTGCGGCGGTAGCGCCGGCGGTGAAGCGTCGTCGGGCGCCGACGCGGGCGCATCGCTCGGAAGTCCGACGCCCGGCGGCGCGTCTCCCGCGAACCCGATCGGCGACGGCCCCTCCTCGGACGACGCCGGTGGCGGATCGCAAGGCTCGGTCGACGACGCCGGCGCTTCCGAGACCTCGGCGCCGAGCGGCGGTGACGGCGGCGACAGAGATGCCGAGCCGGGGCCCGTGAACCCGCTCGATCCCACGCTCCCTCCCGGCGGCAACTTCGATCTCTCGATCTGGCAACTCCAGGAACCGGTCGGCTCTCCCGGCGCGCCGACGACGTTCTCTCCCGCGCAGCTGAAAGGACCGACGGGGCACCAGGACAAATACTTCTTCACCGATTCCACCGACGGCTCCATGACCTTCTGGGATCCCGAGAACGGCGTCACCACCGCGAACTCCAACTACCCGCGCTCCGAGCTGCGCGAGATGACGGCGAGCGGCGCCGCGGCCAACTGGCTCCCGCCCGGCACGCACACGCTGAGCGCGACCTTGAAGGCCACGCTCATCCCCAACCACGTCGCCGTCGGACAGATTCACCTCGGCACCGGGACGCCGTCGTCGACGAAGCCGCTCCTCGAGCTGTTCTATTTCCCGAGCGGCAAGATCACTATCGGCATCGAGCAAACGCCCGCCGGCGGAAACGAAGTGCAAACCCCGGTCGGCCAGGTGCCGCTGGGGACGAAGTGGAGCTACGTGATCGGACTCTCCGGAAACACGATCAGCCTGGTCATCGACGGGGGCGCGACGCAGACCTTCGCGATGTCCCCGACGTTCGATCAGGAGGGGATGTACTTCAAGGCGGGCAACTACGATCAGTCCGTGGGCAACGACGCGGCGGTCGTGGCGCAGGTGCAGTTCTATTCACTGAAGGTGATGCACGCGCCGTAGTCGAGCCCGGCCGGCGCCGCCAAACGCGCTTCGGCGTGCGCCATCGCGCTGGACGCGAGCGCCACGACGTCCCCTTCGTACGCCAACACGAGGGCCGCTTCTGCCAGGACGATGGCCGCTCTTGCGAGGACGATGGCCGCTCTTGCCAGGACGATGGCGCGCGGGGCCAAGGCGTTTCCGGCGCGCGCCATGGCGTTGGCTCCCGCTGCCACGACGTCGGCCGCTTCTGCCATCGCGCTGGCGAAGAGACCGAACGTGTTGGCACGTTGCGCCGACTCGTTGCCCCGAGTTGCCATGAGGATGGCGCGAGCGGCCATCGCGTCGGCACCTCGAGACTTCGCGTGGTCTCGGCTCGCCTTCACGTTGGCGTCGCGTGCCGTCCTGCTGGCGCGCGGTGCCGTCGTGTCGTCTGACGGAGCCATCGCGTGGTCTCCCTTCGCCTTCGTGTTGGCAGCGCGAGCCATCACGTTGGCGGGCGGTGCCATCGCGTGGTCTGACGGAGCCATCGTTTGGTCTCCATGCGCCATCGTCGTGGCGAAGGGAGACCTCGGGTTGGCAGCGGTGGGCGTCACGTTGGCGCGCGCGGCCGTCATGTTTTTGCAATTCGACGACAGGCTGGCGATAGACGTCCTCGAGTTGTCTCACCGCCACATCGTCGGATCTCGCCCCTTTTCATTGACCGGCGCGCGCCGCTCTCGGAGCATTCACACGATGATCGCGCGGTCGCCGCTCCGCACGACCGCCGCGTTACACGACGACGCATTCGACGCGATCCGACGCAAGCTCGTGCTCGATGCCTGCAAATGGGACCCCCAAGTCGGCGATGTCGACACGCTCGCGCGCTATGCGTTGGTCATCGACAGCGCGGCTTGGGGCGAGCTCTCTCGCACCGTGGAAGCGCTCGCCGCGGAGCTTCACGAGATCGAAGCCGAGCTCGTCACTCGTCCGGATCTGCACGCGACGCTCGGTACTCCGCCGGCGCTCAGGCGCCTCTTTCGCCAGGGCTCGACGCAGACGCCGACGGCGGTCCGGAGCTTGCGGTTCGACTTCCACTGGACCGGCGAGAGGTTCGCGCTCTCCGAAGTGAACAGCGACGTCCCGGGTGGGTACAGCGAAGCATCGAGCTTGTCGTCACTCATGCTCCCGCACTTCGAGAGTGTCGCCAGCGCCGGGAACCCGGGGGCGCGATGGGCAGATGCCATCACGAGTCGCGTCGCGCCGGGGCTTCCCGTCGCGCTGCTCGTCGCCCCCGGCTTCATCGAGGACGTTCAGATCGTGAGCTACTTTCGTCGCCTACTCACGGAGCGGGGAGTGCACACGGTGATCGGACACGCAGGCCATATGCGCGCGAACGGTTCGTCGGCGGACTTCAAGAGCAGTGAGTACGACGGGCGCGTCGCCGCCATCGTGCGGTTCTACCAGGCCGAGTGGCTCGCACAGCTCGACGAGCTCGACTCGTTGCTCGGACTCTTCGTCGGTGGCGCGACGCCTGTCACCAATCCCGGCGCAGCGGCGCTCACCGAGAGCAAGCGATTGCCGCTTCTCTGGGATCGTCTTCGCGCATCCACGAGCGCGTTCCGCGCGGCCATGCCCGAAGCGCGAGAGGTCCGCGATGCGCCCTGGCTCCGCGCGGCCGACGAGTGGGTGATCAAAGGCGCGTACAGCAACACCGGCGACGAAATCGTATTTCCCGATCGCCTTCCGCTCCGAGCGCGCCTCGCACTGGCGATTCGGGTCGCTGCGCAGCCGAAGCGCTGGGTCGCGCAGCGCCGCTTCCAAACAGCACCGATCGCGACGCCGTTCGGCGAAGCTCGCCCTTGCATCGGCGTGTACACGATCGACGGCCGCGTCGCCGGAACGTACGTGCGTATCGCCACTTCCGAGATCGTGGATGGCGGCGCGATCGACGCCGCATGCTTCGTCGAGGCCGCGTGACGAAGGACGAAGTGTTCCGCGCCTGGGCGCCGCAAGGTTGCGAATGGACTCGCTGGACCAAGCCCGTGCTCTTCGCTCATGTGCGAGGTCGAACCTCGATCTCGGACGTTGCTGCGGAGCCTCACGGACTCGCGCTGAGTCTCTCGCAGGTCGTACCGCTCGACCCGCTCGCGGCGCCCTATCGCAGCGGCCATTCGACCAACACGGCGCTCGTCGTCGATCTCCAAGGGGCGATGGCAGTTCACGCGGGCGTGGCGGTGGCACGGCTAGGCTTCCGGCCGGTACCTCTCTTCAATGCCTATCCGACCTCTCCGGCAGCCGTCGATCTGTGGCCCATCGTCGATGCGCTCGAAGAGAGCGCGACTTCAGTTGGCGCAATCGCACTCCGCAAGGACGCGCCCCCGGCCTTCCTCCTCGACGCAGGTCGCCGGGCCCCCGGGTTCGTCCCGTCCGGAGTCTTCGACAACCGATCCGTCTGTACGAGCTTCGATTTTCCGACGGGCGGAGAGCTCACGGCTCACGGGATCGAACATGTCGTCGTCCTGCGGGAAGCTCTCGGCGCTCCGATCGCGCGCGATCTCTCGGTCGTGCTCGCGCGGCTCCAGGATCATGGCCTGAAGATCCACGAGGCGACGACGAGCGATTCGCGCGAGCCGGTGCCCATCCGCGTCTCGATGCCATCGGTGTTCGCACGTGTACGAGAGGCGCTCTTTCGCTGGTCGCTCTCGGGCACCGACGAGGGCGCCTTCGGGCGGACGCACGCATCGTGAAGCGCGCGGCGTCCCCGCGCTCTCAGGCCGCGTGAATTCGCCGCACGTTCCCGCGTGCCGCTCTCGCGAGCGCGTCCGCGAACTCTCGCGCCGTCGGCCTCTCCGCCGACTCCTGATCGAGCGAGCGCATGATCAGCTTCGCGACGTCTCGCGGCAGATCCGTGATGACCTCCCCGATGTCACGCGGGCGCTTGGAGACGGCCTGCACCATGATCTCGGCCACGGTCCCCTCGAAAGGGAGACGACCAACGAGCGCGCGATAGAGGATCAGCCCGACGCTGTACACGTCCGCGCTCTCGTCGCTCTCGTGCCCCAAGAGGCGCTCCGGAGCCATGTAGTAGGGCGTTCCCAGCAGGTCTCCCGTCGAGGTGATCTGTCCGTTCACCCTCGCAGAATCGACCATCTTCGCGATCCCGAAGTCGAGCACCTTGACGGTCTCCACGTCCTCGTTGCGGTCGATGAAGATGTTCTCGGGCTTCACGTCACGATGGATGACCTTCGCGTCGTGCGCGGCCGCCAACCCGAGGCACACCTTCTCCATGATCGACGCGATGCGCGGGAGCGGGAGTCGCTTCTCTTGCTCGAGCTCCTTCTCCAGCGTGTTCCCGTTCAAGAGCTCCATCGCGATGTAAGGGATGCCGTCGTCCGAGATCCCCGCGTCGAGCACCTCGACGATGTTGGGATGGCGAATGCGGCCGCTCGCCATTCCTTCGTAGCGGAAGCGCTCGAGCGATGCCCCGGAGTCGTTCCCGGCCTGCGGGCGAAAGATCTTCACCGCGACGCTCCGCCCGATGCCCACGTGCGTCCCGCGGAACACGATCGAGAAGCCGCCCGTGCCCACGCGCGAATCGAGGAGATATTTTCCCGCCAGCACCTTGCCCGGGAGCGCGCCGCCGAGGGCCGCGAAGATGCGGTCGGCGCGACGGCTCATCTCCTCCAGCTCGAGGTTCTTGCGCGCGAGCTCGGTGTTGTTCGTGTTGAGGAGTCGAACCTTGGCGTCGAGCTCGAGGTTGAGCACGATGAACTCCTTCCGCGACTTGCCGTACTGCGCGACCTGCACGAACGAGTACAGGAGCCAGATGCAGATCGCCGCGGCGACCACGCCGGCGAGATCACGCGGCCACAAGAGAGGAGCCAGCGCGAACGCTCCCATGGCGGGCGTGGCGTACGCCAGAAACACCTCCGGCCGCGCGCCGAGGCTGACCGTCGCTCCGCCCGCGATGCCCGCGATGCACGTCATCCAGATGCCGAGGGCGAGCGGACCGAGCTCGCGATAGAGGAGCAAGTCGAGCCAACCGATCGCGAGCCCGTTCGCGAGCGCGCCGGCGAACATCAGTCGGTAGCGCAGCGTGGACGAGAGCCGCGCCGCATTTCGCGAGACGACGATCGCCGCGATCCATCGCGCGAGGGCGACGACGAGGACCGAGGCGTACGCCACCCGCGTCTGCTCGCTGGCGAGGGCGGCCTCCCGAACGATCGGCCAAGCGATCGCCACGACGATGATGAACGCGGGTATGGATTGCCGCGCGCGGCGCCAGAGCTCGTCGAGGAGCTGAGCCCCGATGTCCTTGGACGTCGGCGGCTGCACGACGGCGCGCGTCTCGCTGATCATCGGAGGGATGAACGAACCGGCCATCGGATCAACCCTGCCACACGGTCGAGACCGCCGCGATGTGGGTCGCGGCGCACAAGAACGGCGCTGTCGTTCCGACGGAGATGGAGTCAGAAAGCGCGCCGCGGATCGGGCGTGCGTATCGCAACGTCCGCCCAGCTGACCGACGAGGAAGTAGTCAGGACGACTACCGACTTGCATGACCACGCGCTCCCTTTCTTGCGATGGCCGGCGCGGCCCCCGTAACCTGAGCTGATGGGTAAGGCCGTCGTCAAGGTATCCAGCCTCCACCGCGCCGGCCTGATGTGTTGTGGCGTTGGGGCCGTCGTCGCCTGCTCCACGGCAGGACGAAACGACGCGCCGCTGCCGATCGATGCGCCGTCGCAGCAGCCTGCATCGGCGAGCGCGCCCGCCGGAGCGTCCGTCCTCTACACCTTTCGCGGCGAGGCCAGCGTAGCGAAGCGGACGATCACGATCGCCTACGCGGCGCCCAACGCGGGCGCGATCACTCCCCAGTACCAGCAGCTCCCGGAGGGTCCGGGCGCGAGCCACGTCGTCGTGCACACCGTTCCGGGGAGCGTGATCTGGGACACGACGAACACCGCCGGATGCGGCGGCACGCTCGGCGATCCTCACCTCTGCGGCATGGTGAACATCGTCAACGACTTCCCGGTGGCAGTCTCGGAGACGACGGCCCAGTTCACGACGATCACGGCGAGCACCGTGCACGCCGTCGGCGCTCCTTATGTGTACGGGAGCATCGCGGGGAGCGGCGGGCAGTCGGGGAACATCGAATGGGTGTTCGACGACCCGAACTCGACGGACTTCTCGTTCCTCGGCACGGTGTACGGAACGCCGGCGGGCACCGACGCCGGGATCGACTCCGGCAGCCCCTGCGGCACGTGCGTCTCGCCGACGCCTTTGTGCAACACGACCTCGTCGACCTGCGTGCAGTGTCTGCACACGTCGGACTGCACGAGCGGCTTGGTCTGCAGTCCGAGCGACCAGTGCGTCCAGTGCGTGAACAACACCGAGTGCGCCGCCGGGCAGGTCTGCAACGGGAGCAACCAGTGCGTGAGCGCGTGCGGCACTTGCACCGCACCGACTCCCTTCTGCAACGCCGGGCTGGCGACCTGCGTGCAATGTCTGAGCAACAGCGAGTGCGCGAGCGGGCAGAACTGCAACGCGAGCGGCCAGTGCGTCAGCGTATGCGGCACCTGCAGCCCCGCGACACCCTTTTGCAACACGGTGTCGGCGACCTGCCAGCAGTGCCTGACCAACAGCGAGTGCGCGGTCGGGAACGTCTGCAACCCGAGCGGCCAGTGCGTCAGCGTGTGCGGCACCTGCAGCGGCGCGACTCCCTTCTGCAACGTCGAGTCGGCGACCTGCCAGCAGTGCCTGAACAATAGCGAGTGTCCGAGCGGAGACTCGTGCGAGGCGGGCACGTGCACCAGCCCCAGCCCGTGCGGCAGCTGCGAAGCACCGACCCCCTACTGCAGCACCAGCAGCAACGAGTGCGTCGAGTGTCTCTACGACGTCAACTGCATCGACATCGGAGCATCGTATTGCATCAACAACGAGTGCTTCTGAGGCTCACGACCGCCTCGCCGCGCTAGCTCCGTCGCACCGTCCACGCGCCGATCTGGACGAAGCGCGCGAGCGTCTCCCAGACGTCGTCGGCCGCGGACTCCGGGCCGTCTTGCAGCTCGACGGCGCGGACCGTCTCGCTCGCCGACGCCCCCTTCGCGAACGAACGCCAGATGAGCGCCGCGGTCGCGTTCAGCTCGATGCGGTGCGCGTGACGCTCATGGATCACGACGAGCTCCTCGGGCGCGTCGTGCTCGATCGTCACGGCATCGACGTCGACGCGCGGATCGAACGCCTGCCGCGCGCAGACCTCGCGTAGATCGGCAACGTCGCTCGGTCGGATCTCCTCGTACGCCGGGAGCCAGTCGAACATCGCGATCGACGGGAACACCGGCTCGTAGAGCACCGGCGCGTCGGGGCACAACCCGAGGACCCCGAGCAGGTCGGCGACCACGCGGGTCTTCAGCTCCTCTTCGGCGCGCGCGCTGTCGGTCGTTGCGGCCGACTCGACGGCCAGCGACGGGCCCATGTTCACTTCGAGGAGCCACGGTCGCATCCGTTCGTCGACGAGCACGTCGAGGCCGACGAGCGAGAACGCCCCCTCGACGGGGAGCCTCGCCGCCGATTGCGCCGTGAGCATCGGCTCGCGCGCGGCCAGCGCAGCCTTCGCGACCATCGCGTGGATCGCACGAAAGAGACGCGCGTCGTCGTGCCCATCCCGGCGCAGACGCTCGCGGTAACGCTCGTGCGTCATGCGCTTCGACGCGAGGTCGGCCCCCTGGTCCTGGCGGAGCACCGTCGGGTTCGTGAGATGGACGAAGCGGTCGCCGAGCGAGGCGCGATCGAGGGTGTACGGGCGCGTCGTGAGCTTGGTGAGCCCGTCGGGGAAGACCCAGACGCGGAGAGGATCGAGCGACGTGATCGCGACGTAGACCCGCAACGTGTACTTGTGTCCGTCGAGGAGGTGCGGCGCCGCCACGTACTCCTGGAGCACGAGGTTGGGGGTCGGCCGGACGGCCTCGACGTCGGTGACGACGTTCACCCCTTCACCGCGCGCGCCGTCGCCCACCTTCGAGATCCAGATCGCTTCGGGCTCGTCCGCGGCGCGCACGCGCCAGGCGTGGAAGTCGGCGGGGAAGACGAAGCTCCGCGGCGCGAAGTCGAAGAGGTCGTGCGTGATGCGCCGCCCGGCCAGCGTGCGCGCTCGCTCGAGCGCGGTCGCTAGCCCGCTCTTCGAGCACAACCACCCGAGCCCCTTGAACCCCGCCACCTTCCGCGTGCCGTCGAGCTTTCGGTACGCGTCGTCGGGGCTCGTTCCGTCGGCCCAGTACACGTCCCAGCTCTCTCCCGTGGAGCGCCGCGCCCCGGAGCGACGGAGCACCGACGCGACGAGCGGCTGCGACGTCCCGCCCTGCAAGGAGAACGGGCGCGCGTGAGGGAAAGGCACCTCCTCTTTCGCGGCCGGCGCGTCCGGGTCGCAACGCTGTTCGGGGAGAGTCACGCGAGTGGCGACGAGGGTAGCTCGTTTCGATGACGGAGATCCGTGGGCACCTCGTGACATCGCTCCAGCGGTGGAATGCTCCCCGCCGCGTATCCTCCCGAGATGACCGCGCCCGAACGACCGCCCTACAACCCCTACGCCGCGCCCAGTGCGCCGGCGATGCGCGGCGCGAAGGGCGCGCGAAGCCTGGGCGTCCACTGGAAGTGGGCGTACCTCGGCATCTCGCTCGTCATGATCGCGGGGCTCGTGGCCATCTACTTCTCCGCGACCATCGGGCTGTCGCCTGCGCTCGTCCACACGATGACGTGGGTCCTCTCCGGTCCGATCGGGATCGGTCGCGGCGTGTTCGCGCTCATGTGGATCTCCGCCGCCTGGAGCGGTCTCCCAGCGCGATGGCGCGGAGGCATGACGCCGGGGCGCGCCGTCGGGCTCCTGTTCGTGCCGGTCTACGGCTTCTACTGGATCTTCGCGATGAACCTGCGCCTCTGGGCCCGGCTCGACGACGGGCTGCGCGCCGGGGGCGATCCGAGACATGCACCCAGGGCACAGAGCGTCGCGGCTGCCGTGATCTCGCTCGCCACGACCGTCGTCGGGCTCGCGGTTGGCGTGGCTCCGCGCGTGCCAGGGATCGGAATCGCCACGACGACGGCAGCGACAGCCGGATGGTTCGTCTACATGCTCGCGTGCGATCCCATTCGCGCCGGGGTCGCCGAGATCGGAGCTCGGTTGCCCGACGATCCGAGCGCGCCCGCGCCCGCGCGGGCCAGCTCGATCAAGCTGGGGTGCGTCCTGCCGCTCGGCTTCCTGTTGCTCCTGCTCCTGCTGGCGATCTGGCAGTTCTTGCAGCCCGGGTCACCGCACTGAGCGCTCACATCACCGCGCGAGCACCTGGAACGCGCTCCGTGGAGCGCTGCGACGTCGCGCTCGACGTCGCCGTTACTGATAACAGTAGCCGGAGTTGCAGCTCGAGCTGGCCTGCGAGCACTGCTTGGAGTTGTACTTGTCGATGTTGCAGCAGATCCCCCCGGTCTCTCCGCACTGGTAGCAGGTCGTGCCGCCGATGCAGGTGTACCCCGAGGAGCACGTCCCGTCCGACTTGCACGGGCACGGGCCGTTCGCCCCTCCGCACGTCGAACCGCCACTCGAGCTCCCGCCGCTGCTGCTGCTTCCGCCGCTGCTGCTGCTTCCGCCGCTGCTGCTTCCGCCGCTGCTGCCCCCGACCTGACTCGGCGGAACGCATTTCCCACCAGGGGTGACCGCGCCGACGCAAACCAAGCCGCTGCTGCACGTCGAGTTGGCGCAGCAAATCCCGTTCTGCGCACCGCACGGTTCGCAGGTGCCGTTCACGGAAACCAGACCGCTGTTGCACGTGCTCCCGCACGCGGGCTTGCCGCTCGCGCCGCACGGCTCGCACGTGCCGTTCACGGATGTGAAGCCGCCATTGCACGCACCGCCCGTGCACGCCGGCTGTCCGCCGGCTCCGCACGCGGTGCATTGCCCCTTCGAGTTCACGTCCCCGGACGGGCAACAGATGCTCCCCAGATTCCTGTCGCCCGAGGGGCAGCAGATGACGCTCCACGATCCAGTCCCCGCTACGGTTCCCTCGGGGCTGAGTCCCGCGTTGCACGTGTAATTGGTGGGAGTGCTGCCGCCGCAAGCGTTCTTCCCGAGGTCGCCGCACGTCGGCGGGAGCGGTTGGAAGCTCCAGACTTGCGCGCCGGTGCCGTTGCACGTCGAGGGGTCGGCGGTCTGTCCGCTCCTCTGCTGATTGCCGAGCACGTCGAGGCAATGCGCGAAGGCGTCGTCCCGGATCTGCGTGCTCGTGGGGAACGTTCCCCAGACCATCCATTGCTGCTCGGGTTGACCGCTGCACGTGACCATCTGAAGCGACTGCCCACCCCCCCAGACGTCGTCCAGGCACAGACCGCTCGCGACGTTCATGATGGGACCGGGACCGCCCACGGTGAACGCGAACGTCTGCGCGGCCGTGCCGTTGCAGGTCGCGATGTCGACGGCGGCGCCCGACTGTTGTTGATTCGCGAAGACGTCGAGGCAAAGACCCCCTTGCGACTTGATGAGCCCCTTGGACGTCGTCGTGACCGCGGCGGTCTGATCGTCCGTGACCTCGGAAGCCGGGGACGCGCCGCATGCCGGTAGCATGAAGGAGCCAACGAGCGCCGCGACACCGCCGACGAAGGACGCTGCTCTCAGGGATGCGGATCTCATGGTTCATTCCTCTCGAATCGGGGTTCGCGAATCAGCGTTCGCAAATGCGGGTTCGCGGATGAAACACGGACCGCGGGGTTTCTTTCCGGGGGACCGGTCTTTTTTGGTCGACGACTCGACGCCGACCGCTGCGAGGGCGGCGGGAAAATGAACACGTCACCGACCGAACGATGCCTCGGAGGACGACCTACTCTGCGGGCATGGGCGACGGCCCTCCAACAGGCGCGCAACCGACGGTGAGCTACGCTTCGAGAGACGCCCATGGCGAGACGCAAGCGCGACCCCAAGACGCACTATCTCGGCTTCATCAGCGGTGCCGAGCTCGGAAGCTTCCTTTCCGAGAAGTATCGCGTCCCTGTGATCGATCTCGGCAACTACGAGATCTTGGAAGAGACCGTCCGCATCGTCCCGAAAGCGCTGTGCGAGAAGCACACGCTGGTGCCGATCACACGCGCCGGGGCCTCGCTGATCGTCGCGATGATCGACCCGACGAACCTCGAGGCGATCGACGATCTGAAGATGGAGACCGGGTACAACATCGAACCCGTCCTCGCGACCGACACCGCGATCCGAGCGGCAATCGACAAGTACTACCGGCCGCGCTGCACCTCGAACTGAGCGAGCGTAGGGCGTTCTCCCTCTCCGGCTCTCCCGTCGTGCGCCAGCACGATTCGCCGCAGGCGATGCGGGGAGGCTCGGAAGCCCCGCTTCCGAGGGGGACGCAGTCCCCACCAGCGAAACCAAAACGCCGTCGCCGTCCCGCGCGCCGAAGCAGTCCGGCGCTTTTGTGGAGTCAAGGGGGATCGAACCCCTGACCTCATCCATGCCATGGATGCGCTCTCCCAGCTGAGCTATGACCCCGATTCAGTCGCTGTCTACTTCGGCGCGCCCCGTCTGTCCCGAACTTTTTCGAGTCATCGCGTCGGGCCTCAAAAGCGGATGCCGTTTTCGGCGCGATGTTTCCACCAGCGCATGCCGAGAACGGCCGCGGGGACGGCGGCGATCACGGCGGTCACCGGCCAGTGAATCGCGGCGAGCACCACGACGCCCGCCGTCGCGACGCCGGCTTTGACGCCCTTCTTTCGCGACTCCTCGATCACCTCGGCCCGCGTCTTGGACATACGTCGATCGTGCGTCCGGGCAGGCCGAAACGCAAATCCGCGCGCGGCGGGCGAGCCCACACTCAGTGCAGAGTCCGCCCGTGCGCGTGCGCCGAGACCCAGCGGCCGAGCAGCTCGATGTCGGCCGCGGCGAGATCTTCGTCGAAGCGCGGCATGTGGCGCTTCAACTTCGGGTCGAGCGCCTCCTCGCGGTACGTCGCCTTCGTCGACGGGTTCGCGATCTGCGCGCTCGCCCACGCGCCCGTTCCCCACTGCGACAGCTCCGGCGCGTCGTCTTGACCCGAGTCGTCGCCTTCGCCCTTCCACAGGTGGCAGGTCGTGCAGCGCGTCGTGACGATCGCTTCGCCCTGTTTGAGCTGCGCGGGGTCGCGCATGGGGCCGCGCTGCGCCTTCTCCGGCGGTCCAGAGACCGGCGGCGACGCACCATCGCTCTGCGACGCCAGGAACACGGCGACCGCCTTCACGTCGGCGTCGACCATTGGCTTGAATGGCGGGTCGTCGGGTTTGCGATCCGCGGGCGGGCGAAGCATCGACGGCATCGAGCCCTTGAACGGCGTGCGCGCGAAGCGATCGTCGGCGTCGGGATCGTCCATCATCGACGCGACCCACGCCTCCGTTCCCCAACCGTCGAGGACGGGCGCGCTCGACTTCTTGGGGTCGCCGAGATCGCCGAGCACGTGGCATCCCGCGCAGCTCTTCGCGAACAGCGCGTGACCGCGGAGCTCCGGATCGTGCGCCAGCATCGGGAGCGGCCCCTCGGCCGGGACGCCGTTCATCGCCAGCGCGTTCGCCGTCGCCGCGCGCAGGTCGGCGACGGCGCGACCGCGCTGGAACGCGACGTCGTGCGCGTCGTCGTTCTTCGCCAGCACGAGCAGAACGATCACGCCGGCGAACCCCGCGAAGAGCGGCGCGAGGTACTTGGTGCGATCGCGAAGCGCCGTGGTCTTCGCCTTGTCGAGCAACGGCAAGAGCACCAGGTACCCGGCCGCGATCGCCGGGATGCCCATCGTGCCGACGATCTCCATCGGCCCGTGGAAGTACTTGAGGAGCTGGAAGAGCGGCAGGAAGTACCACTCGGGGCGCGCCGGGTAGTCGCTCGCCGGATCGGCGGGCGCATCGAGCGGCGCGCCGTGCTCGCGCAGCGCGAGGAGAAACGTGACGCAGAGGACCGCCATCGCCGCGACGAGATCCATCCCGAGCTGGCGCGGGAAGAAGCGATCGACCTTCGTGAGATCCGCGCGGTGCGACGGCGTCACGCCGTGCTTCCGGAAGAGCGCTACGTGCGCGCCGAGCAGCGCGAAGAGCGTGAGCGGCAAGAGGCCGACGTGCAGCGCGTAGAAGCGCGTGAGGGTGAGGTTCCCGTACTCGGGGCCGCCTTGCATCAGCTGCTGCAGCCATCCGCCGATGACGGGGCTCGTGCCGGCGATGTTCGTCGCCACGCGCGTCGCCCAGTACCCCTTCTGATCCCACGGGAGCAGATACCCCGTGAGCGAGAAGCCGAGCGTCAGCGCCATCAGCGCGAGGCCGAGGTACCAGTTCATCTCGCGCGGCTTCCGGTACGCGCCGAAGACCGCGACCTGGAAGATGTGCGCGCCGAGCAAGACGACCATCGCTTGCGAGCCGAAGTGATGGAGCCCGCGGATGATCCATCCGGCGGAGAGCGTGTACTGCACGTAGTGGACGCTGGCCCACGCCGTCGTCGCGCTCGGCGCGTACACCGTCATCAAGAGGAGGCCGGTCACCACCTGAATCAGGAACACAGCGGTGAGCGCGCTGCCGAAGACGTACGCCCAGCGCGCGCCGCCGATGACCGGCTCGTCGAGCGCGTGCTTCAGGATTTCGCGGTGACCGATCCGTTCGTCGAGCCAGGCGTCGAGGCGTCCGAGAAGACGCGAAGAGGAGCCGCTCATCCGATGGCCTCGCGATCGTTGGTGCCGATGCGGAACTTGCGGAAGTCGACGGCGACGAAGCCAGCGTCGATCTTCGTCGCCATCGGGTCCATGTCGCGCGGCGTGGGGCCCCCCGTCTTCTTGCCGGCGGCGTCGAACGTCGAGGTGTGGCAAGGGCAACCGAAGCTGCCGTCGGCGAGCGCGTTCACCGCACAGCCGAGGTGCGGGCACACGGCGCTGAAGGCGACGACCTGCTCACCGCGACGAACGAGCCACACCGATCCGAGCTCGACGCCGCGCGAGAGGGTCCAGGCGTCCTGCTCGTCATCGACGATCGCCACCTTGCGCGGCTCCCCTTCGCGCAGCGTCTCGAACCGGATCGTCTTCACCCATCGCGCGGCCCTGTCGCCGCCGCCCGATTTGACGGGCGCCGCGATGAACACCGCCGCGGGCGCCGCGACCGCGCATCCGATCGCCGCGCTTCCGACCACGATGAGGTGCTTCAGGGCGCCACGCCGCCCGGTCTCGCCGTCGCTCATTTCGTGTCTCCTCGTGCCGGCGACGAGCGTACACGAACACGCGAGGACGACCGCGAAACGACCGTTTCCCCACAGGCGCGGGAGAGCGCTCAGCGCGCGCTCGGTCAGCGCCGCCGGACCCGACGAGCGACAGAACAGCGCACGTACGATAGTCTCCGCGCAGGGGCGGCAGTGCTGGACGACGAGGACTCAGGCACGAGCGAAACGGGTGCTTTTGGAGCCCTGCTGAGAGAGGTCGCGAAGCCCCCCGCGCACTCCGATGCGCCCGCTCCCGATCTGATCGGCGCGACGTTGCATCAGTACCAGGTGACCGCGTTGCTCGGGCACGGCGGCATGGGCGTCGTCTATCGGGCGCAAGACACGCGCCTCGGCCGGCAGGTCGCGCTCAAGGTAATCCCGCGCGCGCTCTCACACGACGAGGAGCGACGTCGGCGATTTCTACGCGAGGCGCGCTCGGCGGCGGCGATCGCGCATCCGAACATCGCGACGATCTTCGAGGTCGACGAGGCCGAGGGGCGCGTGTTCCTCGTGATGGAGCTCATCGACGGAGAGACGTTGCGCGAGACGCTGCGCGCTGGAGCGCTCCCCATCCCGGAGGCCGTGCGCATCGGGAAGGCGATCGCGCGCGGGCTCTCGAAGGCGCACGAGAAGGGGATCGTGCATCGCGACCTCAAGCCCGAGAACGTGATGATCACGCGCGAAGGGGACGTGAAGATTCTCGACTTCGGGTTGGCGAAGCTGTCGTCCGAAGCGAATAACCGAACGGAGCTGGAGAATCAGCCGACTGACGTGGCTGTGACCGAGGTCGGAGTCGTGCTCGGGACGCTCGCGTACATGTCTCCGGAGCAAGCGTCGGGCGCGCCGCTCGATGCGCGGTCCGATCTCTTTTCGTTCGGCGTCGTCCTCTTCGAGCTGGTCACGGGCCGCGCTCCCTTCGCCGGAGCCACGCGCAGGGACGTGCTCGCGGCGTTGCTTCGTGACGCCCCTGTTGCTCCTTCGAGATACAACCCGAGCGCGGGGCCGGACCTGGAGCGCGCGATCCTTCGATGCCTCCGCAAGAAGCCGGAGGATCGTTTCGCGTCGGCCGATGAGGTGCTCGCGGCGCTCGAAGGGAAGGCTGAGATCCCGCGGCAGGGACGCGCGCGCCTACCTGCCGCGCTCGTCGCTGCAGGCGGCATCACCGTCGCCGGCGCCGCATTGCTCCTTGGTGTTGGGCGCACGACTCCCGTAGCGAAGCCCACGCCGTCGATCGCCAGCGCGATCCCATCGCCCGCACCGCACGTTGCACGCATGGTCGACCTCCCTGCGCCGGCGACGCAGCTCCCCACGGCCGCAGCCGCGTTCATGTCGGCGATGCAGGCCTTGCACGACGACAACTGGTTCAAGGCGCTCGGACTCTTCGCCGAAGCGGCCAAGCTCGATCCGACCATGGCAGCGGCGCACTTGTACCTCTCGCTCGCGTCCGTCGTGATGAACGACCCGTCGACGAGACGCGCCGAGTACGAGAAAGCGACGGGACTGCGATCGCAGCTCGGGGAGCGCGACCGCGCGTTGCTGGAGGCGCTGCAGCCCTTCCTGCAGAGCGCCATCCAGGACATCGCCGAGGTCGACCGACGCCTGCGCGCGCTCGCCGAGCGCTATCCGGGAGACGAAGAGATCTGGATGTTGATCGGGCTCGTTCACTACGGGACCGCCGCGGCGTTGGCGCCGGCCGAGAAGGCGCTCACGCTCGATCCGACCGACGCGCAGTCGTGGGAGAACAAGGGGCACGGCTCGCTCGCGGTGGGTCGCTTCGCCGACGCACGCGCGGCGTTCGAGCGATGCGGATCGCTCAGCGTCGATGGCGCCGATTGCTTCGCGTGGACGGGCATCACGTACAGCCTCGAAGGGAAGTGCGCGGACTACGAGCGCGAGATGCGGCGCGCGGCGGATCGCAACCCGTTCTGGTCGTTCGCCCTTCTGTGGGCGATCGCGAGCACGGGCCACAGCAAGACCGCGCTGCAAGAGACTGAGAAGCAGGCGCTGAGTGCCCTCCCTTCGCCCATGGATGCGCAGTACGAGGGGGCCGGGGTCGACGTGCGCCTCGCGATCCTCGAGGGCGACTTCACCGCCGCCAGCGCGCTCGTGAAAAGAGAGTCGGCCATGGTCGCGGCCGATCCGGGGCGCGGCGCCAGCTATCCGCCGCACTACGATCTCACGAGCCAGCGCCTCGAGATCGCCCTCGAGACCGGCGACGACGCGGCGACGCGGCAGCTCGTCGGCGACTTCCTCGCGCACCGCGACGCGTGGCCTTTCGAAGCGATGTTCGGCCACGGCGTGGACCTCTCGCTCTACGCGGCGCGACTGCTCGCGGCGAGCGGCCAACCCCCTTCGGACTTCGAAGCGCAGCGGAAGACGTGGATCGACAAGGCGCTGTTCGCGGGCGCCGATCGCGCGCAGATCTGGGACTATGGATACGCGAGCCCCGCGCTCACCGCGCGCGAAGCCGAAGCCGCGCTCGACGCGCTTCCGAGCTGGGGCCCGCCCAGCCCGACGCCGCCCAACTTCGACGATCTCTTCGGGCGCATGGGGAGCCCCGAGGCGGATATCGGTCGCGTCTATCTCCTCGCGGGCAAGGTCGACCTGGCGATCGATCACTTGCAGCGCGCAGTGGCCACCTGCGATCTGTACACGTCGACGTTGGATCACCTGAGGGCGGCGCTGAATCTCGGACGCGCGCTCGAGGAGAACGGCGACGTCGCCGGAGCGTGCGACGCGTACGGCAAGGTGCTCCAGCAGTGGGGCCGCGCGAAGCCGCGGAGCGTGACGGGCGACGCCGCGCGCGCGCGATGGAAGGCACTCGGCTGCGGCAGCGGGCACTGACGCGGTAGAGTGTGCTCGATGGGGGAGCGTGAGCGTCTGGAGAGCGACCTCCGATCGCGTTGCGATGCGACCCGTTGGGAGGAAGCGGCGGCGCTGCTCGTGCGCGGGTACGGCCCCGAGCTCTTCGGGTTTCTGATGGTCGCGCATCGCGGCGACGAGGCGGAGGCGGCGGACGCGTTCTCGGCGATGACGGAGGCGATCTGGCGCGGCCTTCCCACCTTCGCTTGGAACAGCTCGATGCGGACGTGGGCCTACGCGATCGCCCATCGGATCACGCTGACCCGGAGACGCGATGCCGCACGGCAAGGTCGTCGCCTCCTCCACGTCTCGGGCTCCAGCCTCGAGCAGATCGCGACGCGCGTGCGCACCGAGACGGCGTCCTTCCTGCGAACCGAGAAGAGATCGCGCCTCCAAGCCCTACGCGATTCGCTCTCCGACGAAGACCGAATGCTCTTGCTCCTGCGCGTCGATCGCGAGTTGTCGTGGAACGAGGTCGCGGCCGTCCTAACCGGCGAAGAGGCGGCAGCGCTCGACGAGCGGACCTGCATGAAAGAAGCCTCGCGGCTCCGCAAGCGCTACCAGCTCGTCAAAGATCGACTTCGCGAGATGGCGAAGCGCGAAGGGCTTCTGGAGTAGCTCGAAAAAAAAGAAGCGGCCGCCGCTTCACATCGCGTCTCGGCGGCAACTACCCGTTGGTAGAAGGAGGCTCCCATGACGAACTCGAATACCGCACTCGCTCCGCAGTGGCTGCTCGCAGAAGGCGCATCCGTCGTCGGCGTGGGCACGATGGGCGCGGCCTACGTCGCCCGCCTGTCCAAGCTCGGCGTGCCGGTCACGATCTTCAATCGAACCGCCGGGAAGGCGGCCGAGGTCGCGAAGGCTCATCGAAACGTCAAGGTCGCTGGCACGCTGCTCGAGTGCGCACACGCGTCGCGGATCGTCTTGGTCGCATGCTCGCCGACCGCGGCGGCCGTCGCGTCCATCTGCGAGCAACTCGCCGGCGTCGTGCGCGACAAGCACGTGATGTTCATCGTCGACGCGGGGCTCTCGGAGGCGAGCGTCATGGAGGCCATCCTCGCGGACAATGGCGGAGCGGCGAGCGTGACGAACGCGGCGCTCTTCGGGACGGCGTACGCGGTGATGGACGGCGCCGGTGCGGTCATCAACGCTTCGGGACGCGCGGCGAGCGCCGACGTTGTGGGTGAGCGGGTGCTGCCGTTCTTGGGCCTGTTCGGCTCGGCCACGTATCACCCCGGTGGCGCCGCGGCGGCGGCTTATTTCGCCATGGCCGGGCACGCGGCGTACATGCCGATCGCGTATGGCCTGATGCACTACGTGGCGTTGATGAGCAAGAGTGGGATCGGCAGCGAGGTGGCGCTCGACTACTTCCAAGCGACGGCGAGAGCGATCACCGAAGTGTACGCGCCGATGCTCACCCCCGCGTTCGAGAAGGGCGACTACTCGATGTTCTTGTTCTCGCACCAGCTCGCCAAAGAAATCCAGGACCGGCTCGTCGAGACCTGCAAGACACTGAAGGTCGACGAGGGGCTGGCGCGCCTCATGGGCGACTACCACGAGCGTGCGTTGCGAGATCCAGCGCTGGCCGGCAGGTCGTTTCATTCCGTGTACGAAGTCATTCGCGGGAAGGGGCAATGAGTCTTCGGCGGGCGGGGATCGAGCCTCGACAATCCGCGCGTGCGGAGTCATCCTTTCGCCCATGAGCGACCACGCGAAGCCCGAGTTCAAGTCGTACGAAGAGTTCTGGGACTTCTACGTCAGCCAGCACGCGAACAAGACGAACCGCCGACTCCACTTCGTCGGCACGTCGCTGGCGATGGCGTGCGTCGCGGGTGGCGTGCTCCTGCGGAGGCCGTCGCTGTTCGTCGCCGCGCCGATCGTCGGGTACGGGTTCGCGTGGGTCGGACACTTCGTGTTCGAGAAGAACAAGCCGGCGTCGTTCGATCACCCGGTGTGGTCGTTCAAGTCGGACTTCGTCATGTGGATGAAGATCGCCACGGGCACGATGGAGGCCGAGGTCGAGCGCGTGATGAGCGGGCAGTCGGTGGAGTCGACCGACGCGCACGAAGGCGCGAACGGCGCGCGCGTCGAAGCCTCGGTGAACTGAGCGCGCGTCCTACGCGGCGCTCGGCGCTTCGGAGGCGCGGGCGCCTTCGGGCGTGAGGATGAGCATGTCGGCGGCGAGCTGGATCGCCTCGTCGAGCGTGGCGGCGACGAAGACGGTGCCGTGGTGGTCTTCGAGGTTCGCCTTGTCGAAAACCTCGCGCGGCTCGGGGAGCGGGCCGGCGATGACGACGATCTTGCGCTGCACGCGGAGGCGATCGAGCGCGCTCTCGAGCGCCACGAGGCCCGTGGCATCGATGACCGGCACCGCGCCGAGGGCGAGGACGACGGCGCGCGTGCCGTCGGAGACGATCTCCAGCGCGTCCATCGCGCGCTGCGCTGCGCCGAAGAACAGCGGGCCGGCGATCTCGTAGACCGAGACCCCCTTCGGCACCGGGCGATGCGTGGCGGTCCCTTCGACCGAGACGAGGCGCGAGCTCGTGAGCTCGCTCATTCGCTTCATGAAGAGGAGCGCCGCGAGCACGACGCCGACGCCGATGGCCATCACCATGTCGAAGGCGACCGTGAGCAAGTAGCAGGTCAGCAGCACGAACACGTCGCTGCGCGGCGCGACGCGGATCACGTGAACGGCGTGGCGGACGTCGCTCATGTTCCACGCGATGAGCAGGAGCAACGCCGCCAGCGCGGACATCGGCACGTAGGCGACGAGGGGCGCCGCGAGGAGGATCGCGGCCAGCACGAAGACCGAATGGATCATCGCCGCGATGGGCGAGACCGCTCCTGCGCGGATGTTCGTGGCCGTGCGTGCGAGCGCGCCGGTGGCGGCGATGCCTCCGAAGAACGGCGCGACGAGGTTGCCGATTCCGAGCGCGACCAGCTCGGCGTTGGGGTCGTGCTTCTTCCCCGTCATCCCGTCGGCGATGACCGCCGAGAGGAGCGACTCGATCGCGCCGAGCATGGCGATGGCGAACGCCGCGCCGAGGAGCTCGTGAAGCGTGGCGAACGAGAGCCCCTCGCTCCCCCACGGAATGCGCGGGAGCGGCGGGAGCGGCGGGATGCCGGCGACGATCCGATCGCCCACCTGCGAATGAAAGCGCGTGCCGATCGTGGCCACGTGGAAGTCCAACGCGGGGACGTGCGCGAGGATCGTGGCCCCGATCGACACGAGACCGAGCGCCAGGAGCGGCGCCGGGATTCGCTTGATCACGCGCGGGATCGTCAGCAAGAGCGCCAGCGTCACCACGCCCACGCCGAGCTCCGCCAGCGAAGCGGTCCCGCGCGCGCTCCACATGGCGGCGATCTTCTCGCCGTAGGCATCGGGCATCACGGGGACGCGAAGACCGAGCACGTCCTTGATCTGCAGCGTCGCGATCACGGTCCCGATCCCCGCCGTGAACCCCGTGGTCACCGGATGCGGAATGAACTCGATGAGTCGCCCGAGCCGCGCGACTCCCATCGCGATCAAGATCACGCCGGCCATCAGCCCCGCCGTGAGCAACCCCTCGAGCCCGTGCTTGGCCACGATCGGCGCCAGGATCACGACGAACGCCGCCGTCGGCCCCGTCACTTGAAACTTCGACCCGCCAAGGAGCCCCACCACGAACCCGGCGACGACCGCCGTGTAGAGGCCGTACTGCGGCGCCACGCCGACCGCGATCGCCAGCGCCATCGACAACGGCAACGCGACGAGACCGACGACGCAGCCGGCCATCGCGTCCGCCTTCAACGACGAGAGGCCATACCCCTTCGCGAACGTGCGACGAATGGCGACGGCGAGCCGGATCGGGGGCGCCGCTTGGCGGAGCGACGCCAGGACGCGTAGCGATGTCTTTCGCATCGAGACCGCGATCGTACGCCGAAGAGTATAAGGCGAGCGAGATGTCGGCTGATCGCGCGCGCGTGCTCGAGCTGCTGCGCGCGCACGGGTGGAACGCGACGTCGTTTCAGGTGCTGGAAGAGGGGTTCGCGTACGCCTTCGACGAGGTGGCGGACGCGTGCGTGGCGTACGTGGACACGGGGCGCGCATGGGTGGTGGCCGGCGCGCCGATCGCGAGCGCAGCGGCGTCGGCCGACGTGGCGACGCGGTTCATCGCGGGCGCGACGACCGCGCGGCGGCGCGTGGCGTTCTTCGCGGTGGAAGATCGGTTCCTCGAAGCCTCGAAGCTCCCCTCCGTTCGCGTGGGCGAGCAGCCGACGTGGGATCCGTCGCAGTGGGACGGCTCGCTTCGAAGCGCGAAGAGCCTGCGCGAGCAGCTCCGTCGCGCGAAGACCAAAGGGGTGGTCGCGCGCGCGGTGGCGGCGAGCGAGCTGGAGGACGAAGGGTCGCCGCTGCGGCGCGCGGTCGAAGAGCTGATCACGCGCTGGCTGGCGTCGCGCGGAATGGCGCCGATGGGGTTCCTCGTCGACGTGCAGCCGTTCGCCTTCGCGCGCGAGCGTCGGTACGTGATCGCCGAGCGCGAAGGGCGCGTCGTCGCCTTCCTCGCGGCAGTGCCGGTCTACGCGCGGGGTGGCTGGCTGCTCGAAGATCTCGTCCGCGATCCGGCGGCGCCGAACGGGACCGCCGAGCTCGTCGTCGACTTTGCGATGCGCGCGCTCGCGGGCGAAGGGAGCCGCTACGTCACGATGGGCCTCGCGCCGCTGGCGGGAGCGGTGGGGTGGCTGCGCCTGGCGCGCGACGGGGCGCGCGCGCTCTACGACTTCGAAGGCGTCCGTTCGTTCAAGGCGAAGCTGAAGCCGCACGCCTGGGAGCCGATTCATCTCGCGTACACGCCCGACGGCTCGGCGAACGTCGCCCTCTTCGACGCGCTCGCCGCCTTCGCGCGCGGGAGCTTCACGCGGTTCGGCGCCGAGTCGCTGCTCCACGGCCCGGCGATCGTCGTGCGCGCGCTGGCGGCGTTGCTCGTGCCGTGGACGGCGTTGCTGGCGATGGCGCCGTCGCGCTTCTTCCCGCGCGCGTGGGTGCAACCGGCGTGGGTCATCTTCGATGCCGCGCTGGCTCTCGGGCTCTTCGTGCTCGCGGCGCGGTGGCGGTTCGGGCTCGGGCGCGTGCTGGCGTGGGCGGTGGCGATCGATGCGCTCGTGACGTGGGGCGAAGCGATCGCGTGGAACGCGCCGCGCGCGCGCGCGCCGGGCGACTGGGCGGTGATCGCGATCGCCTGCGCCGCACCGACGCTCGCCGCGGTGATTCTCGAGGGGGCCATCGGCCATCGCGCGTGGATGAAGAGCGGGCCGCCCCTGGTCTCGTCGTGAGGCGTCTCGTCGTGATGTGTCTCGCCGTGAGAGGATGACGCCGTGACCCGCCCGCCGCGCGATCTCGCGGACCTCCAGGCGCGCGCGAACGATCTCGCGGGGCGCGCGCTCGACGAGCTGGCAGCGACGCACGCCGTCGCGTTCGGTGGACGCGACGGCGCGAAGACGAAAGGCAAGACCGGCGAGCTGCTCGAGCGGATCCTCGGCGCGACGGGAGGGCCGCACGCCGTCCACGATTTCCCCGAGCTCGGTGTCGAGCTGAAGACGATCCCCGTGGACGCGGCGATGCACGCGCGCGAATCGACGTACGTGTGCACGCTGCAGCTCACCGAGGCCGAGAGCGCGGAGTGGTCGACCTCGTGGGCGCGCTCGAAGCTCTCGCACGTGCTCTGGGTGCCGATCGTGATCGACGACGACGCACCCACGCGTGTCGGCGCGCCTCGCTTCTGGACGCCGACGCGCGAGCAAGACGCCGTGCTCGCCTCCGACTTCGAAGACGCGATGGGCGCGGTGGCGATCGGCGGCATCGAGTCGCTCACGGCGCGCACCGGGCGATGGCTCCACGTCCGCCCGAAGGCCGCGAGCTCGCGCGATCGCACGTGGAGCGTGGGGGGCGACGACGGCGCGTACGTCGCCACGGTGCCGCGCGGTTTCTATCTTCGTCAACGCTTCACGACCGCCCTCCTCGCCGATCTCGCGGCGCTCCCCGAATAGCGCCCGCCGACTCTTGCGCCCGGCACGCCGCACGACTTTGCTGCCGCGCCATGCAACGAACGAAGGTCGACGCCGCGCTCGAAGCCGCCGCCGAAACGCACGCAGACGATCCCGATCGCGCCGAGGTGCTCCACCGCGCGCGCCGCTTCAAGGCGAGCTGGATCGAGCTGGCCGAAGCGCTCACGGACGTCCGCCGGAGCTCGCACTGGAAGCGATGGGGCTTCGCCTCGCTCGACGAGTACGCCAAGAGCGAGCTCCACTTGCGCCCCGAGACGGTCGAGAAGCTGACCGGCTCGTTCCAGTTCTTGAAGAGCAAAGCGCCCGACGTGCTCCGCCGTGACGGGCTATCGGCGCCGATCCCCAGCTACCAGTCCGTCGACTTCCTGCGCCGCGCCGAAGAGTCGGACGACCGCCCGAAGTCGGACGTGATGGACGCGCTTCGCAAGCGCGTGCTCGACGAAGTCGCCCCCGCGGCCTCCGTGGCGCGCGAGTTCAAGGCGACGGTGTTCCCCATCGACGAAGGGACGCGCAAGGAGCGCGACGCCGCCGGCCTTCGAAACGTGGCAAAGCGTCTCCACGAGCTCCTCGGAGAGACGCACGCCGTTCCACGCAGGCTCGCCGCCGAGGTGAGCGACGCCGTCGCGAAGCTGCTCGAAGCGCTCGCGAAGGGCGAAGACGCCGCCGCGTAGACGATCGAGTTGTGCGCGCGCGGTCGTGCGCCCCTTTCTCCTTGGCTAAGCCTCGCGCGTTTGGCAGGTTGCACGCCATGCGCGCGCACGTCTTGGCGGGAGTGACCTTTGGCATCGCGGCCGGCTTCGTGGCCTCGGCCGTCGCCCTCGCGCAGACGCCGTTCGCGTTTCCGATCATGACGACGCCGATCGTCCTCGACGCGGGGCCGCCGATCCCGAGCGCGATCGACGCGGGCACCACCGACGACGCATCGAGCACCGACGCCGCGCCTCCGATCGACGCCGCACCCGAGCTCGCGATCCCCGTTCCGCCTCCGCCGCCCCCCCCTCCGCCTCCGGAAGACGCCGACGCCGGCTACACCCCGTCGGACGTCGGCTTCTCCGTCGGCCTGCGCGTCGGTTACTCGGTTCCGCTAGGCTCCGCGAAGGACGTCCCGGTCAGCAGCCTCGTTCAAGGGATGGTCCCCATCGGCGTCGACGTCGGATGGTTCTTCAACCCGCACTTCTACGTCGGCGGCTACTTCCTCTACGGCATCGCCACCGGCATCGAAGCGTCGAACGGCGGCGTGTGCAACGACCCCGACGAGTCGTGCAGCGCGAACATGTTCCGCATGGGCGTCGTCGCGCACTACCACTTCCGCCCCGAGGCGCAGCTCGATCCGTGGCTCGGCGGCGGCATCGGCTACGACATCGTCAACTTCCAGGCGCAAGACACCTCGCTCGGCACGGTCGATCAGAGCGCGTCGCTCCACGGCTTCGATCTCACGCTCGACACCGGTCTCGACTACAAGCCGCTCCCTTACGTCGGCATGGGCCCGTTCGCGGAGCTCGCGGCCGGGCACTACAACTCGGAGACGTCCTCCACCGCGCTCCATGAGTGGCTCACGTTCGGCCTCCGCCTGCGGACGAACCTGTGATGCGCGGCCGCCCCGCCCCAGAGCTCCCGATCGTCGTCCGCAAGTCGGCGATTCAAGGGCGCGGCGTGTTCGCCACGCGCGCCATCGCCAAGGGGGCGCGCGTCGTCGAGTACGTCGGCGAGCGGATCACGCACGAGGAGTCCGAGGAGCGGTACGACGACGAGTCGATGCGCCGGCATCACACCTTCGTCTTCTCGATCGACGACGAGCACTGCATCGACGCCTCGGTCGGCGGAAACGAGGCGCGCTACATCAACCACTCGTGCGAGCCGAACGCGTTCACCCGCGTCGTCCGCGGTCGCATCTTCGTCATCGCCGCGCGCGACATCGCGAAGAGCGAAGAGGTCCTCTACGACTACTGGTACACGACCGACGACTCGTACACGCCCGACGATCTGAAGCGCATGTACCCGTGCCGGTGCGGCGTCGAGACCTGCCGCGGCACGCTGGCGGCGATCGTCCCCAAGAAGAAGAAGAAGAAGAAAGAGAAGAAGAAGCTCGCCGAAGGAGAGCCGGCGGCGAAGCGCTCGCGCAACGGGTCGCGCTAGTGCCTGCGATTCGAAGCGTGACCGCGACGCCGTTCGACGCGCGGCTGCGAAAGGCGTTCGGGATCGCTGGAGGGGCGCAGGAGATCGCGAGCAACGTGATCGTGCGGCTCGAGCTCGACGACGGGACCGTCGGCTTCGGCGAGGCGGCGCCGTTCCCCGCGTTCAACGGCGAGACGCAAGCGGCGACGCTGGCGGCGATCGAAGCGGCGACGCACGCCATCGTCGGTGCGCGCGTCATCGAGCCAGGCACGTTCGCGATCGGCGCGGCGCAGTGCGCGGTGGAAATGGCGCTGCTCGATGCCCGTGCGCGACGCCGGAGCGAGCCTATTTTCCCGCACGCGAACCGATCGCTGCGGACCGACGTCACGATCCCGATCGGCCCGCTCGCCGAGTGCACGGCCGACGCGCGGGCGTGGGCGGCGCGCGGGTTCACGCGGTTGAAGGTGAAGATCGGCGGCGCGGGCTTCGACGATGCGCTCCGCCGCGTGCTCGCGGTGCACGAAGGGGCGCCGGGCGCCGCGCTCCTGCTCGACGGCAACGCGGGGATGACGGCGAAGGATGCGGTAGCGCTCCTTCGCGAGCTCGCCTCGCGCGGCGTGACGACGATCCTCTTCGAGCAACCGGTCGCGAAAGACGATCTCGAGGGCCTCGCCGAGGTCGCGCGATCGAGCAGCGTCCTCGTCGCAGCCGACGAATCGGCCGCGAGCCTCCGCGACGTCGAGCGACTCGCGAAGCTGGCGCCTCTGGTCATCAACGTGAAGCCGATGAAGTACGGCTTTCACGAGGCCACCGCGATCCACGCCTTCGCGCGCGCGCACGGCCTGGGGCTCATGATCGGCGGGATGGTGGAAGGCAAAATGGCGATGACCGCGTCGGCGTGCTTCGCCGCGGCGCGCGGAGGCTTCGACTATGTGGATCTCGACACGCCGATGTTCTTCGCGGACGAGCCGTTCGACGGCGGGTTCACGATGGACGGCGAACGGATCGAGCTGCAATCGATCCGCGCAGGGCATGGGACCACGCCCGCGCAGATCGATCGCGCTCCGTAGAGGCTCTGGACTGAGACGCGCGGGCTAGAAGGCGCTGCGCGCGATTGGCGCGGTCGCGACGCGAACGGCGTCGGGGTACGCGGCGGCGTCGCTGATGCGGCGCGGTTCGGCGCGCACGGCGGTGTCGGCTCCGCGCGAGGTCGCGGCGGGAGCGGCGCACCCGGCGAGCGTGGCGAAAGCGAGAAGAACGAGGATCGGATTCGTGAGGCGCATGACTGACTCCTGAGGTTCGCTTCCTCGTGGGCGCGTCACGCGATTGAAGTCGCGCGCCGCGGGCGGGAGCGATGTTTGGTTTCGCGCGAGGATTTAGAGATGATCCGCGCGTCGTCAAGACGGGCGCGACGCCGCAACCCGGCGTACGCAGGGGGGCGCGCTGCCCGCGTAGAGCTTCACGCGCGAAGAGAGTCGGGCCCCGCGGCGTGCGCTTCGTCGAGCTTTGCGCGCGCGCGCTCCTCGAGATCAGCGGCGCTCTCCGCGCCGTCCCACGTCGCCACGCCGAGCGACGCGGTCTGCGTGAGGAACGCCCCCTCGAGAGGCTCCATCGACTCGCCGAGCAGCGCGCGGACTCGTTCGCACGTGTCGCGTGCCTTGTCGGCGTCGACCCCGACCAGCACCATCACGAAATCGGATTCGCCCACGCGCGCGAACCCGTCGAACACGCGCAGCGCCGCGCGTACACGATCGCTCGCCACGCACAGCACCCGATCGGCCACCTCGCGCCCGTACGCGCTCACCGTGGCGTCGAACGCATCGAGCGAGAGCACCGCGACCGAGAACTTGCGCGACGTGTTTCGCAGCCGCTCGATCTCCGCCTCGATGCGCGGGCGCACGCTCTCCGCCGTCGCCGCCAGCGTGAGCTCGTCGAACGGCGCGACGTCGGCGCGACGCGCCCGCTCGAGCAGCGGCATCGCGCATGCCGCCAGGATGCGGAGCACGAGCGCGTCGCTCGGCTTGAATGCCCCCACCTCGGGCGACGTCACGGAGAGCACGCCGACGACGCGCCCACCCGACCACAGGGGCTCCGCCATCATCGATCGAATCGAGAACCCCTGCCCCATCGCCGCCACGAACCGCGCGTCGTTGCGCACGTCCTCGATGCGCACCGGCTCCGCGTGCTCGAGCACCCACCCGGCGACGCCGGCGTTGCGCGCCAGCGGCAACGAGCCCACGTGCGTCCCGCGTCCGGAGCGCGCGCTCGAGAGGAGCTCCCGCTGCGACGGATCGAGCAGGCGAATCGACGCGTGATCGCCGCCGAGCAAGCGCACGGTCGTCTGCGTCACGGCTTGAAGCGCGTCACCTCCGCGATCCACCTTCGTCGTGAGCTCGATCAGATCGAACAGCTCGGCGATGAGGTCGGGGGGGGCGAGCTCGGGGGATCCCGCCATCGTGCGACGAGTATCGCACGCAACCGCGCGAGGCGTCGCTCAGTGATCGAGCACCGAGGTCAGCGACTCGGGAAACTGCGCCCGATTCTCTTCGAGGTACGCGCGGCTGACGACCCGCGTCCCGCCGGTGGCCATGATCGTCGCGTACGCCGGGGCGAGCGGCCCCGAATCGAGCAAGTACCAGGTGGTCACCGGGTTGCCTTGCTCGTCCTTCACCACCGCAGCCTCGTGGAACGCGCTGCTGGGCGCGATGTCCTCGAGCTTGGTGGTCGACGCCGCGCCGTTCGAGCCGTCGATCTCCCAGGACGCGGGGTTCTTCGCGCTGCGCTTCAGCGCGCCGCGACGGAAGGGGCCGAAGTTGTCGTCGTACGAGTAGTGATCGATGCCCGCCTGGCGGTTGTGGAACACGCCGGTCGACGGCTGCGAGTCGGGGTTGGCGATGAGCGACGCGAGCGCGCGCACGCGCACGAGGTCGTCGTGCGCCGGAGCGGGGCGAGCGACTTCGGTGGCCTCGTGGCCGTGCGCGTTCCCGTCGCCGTGCGCCGTGGCGGTCGGTGCGGGCGCCGCAGTGGGAGTCGGCGCCGGGACGTCGAGCACGTCGTCGTGGTGAGCAACCGTCGGGACTGTGGTCGCGTGATGCGGCATCAGCTCGCGCACGAGCAGCACGACGAGCGCGAGGAGCGCCAGGCCCACGAGCGTGTAGAGCGTGAGCGCGATCGATTTCGGAAGCGGTCTCCTCGGTCCCTGTCCGATGCTCGGAAGCGCTGCCATGGTGCGTACTTGAGCAAGCCGCGTTCCGCGCGCGGGTGGCGTAGATCCTGCGGAATCCGCGCACGCGCGCGCTTGCCTACACGCGCGCGGGCCGACGGGTGGTGGTCGAGCGATCCGGGGAGGCTCCCCCGCGCACGTCCGCCTCAGACCGCGCGGTCACCCATCAGGTTCCACGTCGGCGTGGCGAAGTCGTCGCGCGATCGCACGCCGCTCATCTGCGGCGGCGGCCAGCTCGACGTCACCAGCGCGTACTCGCCGCGAAGGTCGGCGTGCGCGCGCGACGCGCAGAAGGCAACGAGATCCGCGCGCGCTTCGTCGATGTTCACGCACGACGTGGCGCGCGACTCGGCGCGCAGCCGGGTCATGGCCGCGCGAAGGTCGCCGCAGAGCACGAGCCCCACGCGCGCCGCGGTCATCTCCACGCTCTTCACCCACGTCCCGATCTCGAGTCGCCCGCCGCGCGCTTCGAGCCGCCCGACCGCCGCCGTCATCTTGGCCCGGTCCGCGTCGCTGATGTGATCGGCGATCCGCGCTTGAAGCGACGCCACCTGCGCCGCGACCGACGGCGGAATCGCCACGGCCGGCATCGCCAGCTGCACCGCCGCGAGGACGAGCAACGTGAGGTCCTGGATCGTCGGGAAGTAGAGGAGCACGGCGTGCTCGGGGCGGTAGTACGTGAGGTGCCGCGCGACGATGAATGCCAGCTCCTTGGTCGAGAGCCCACTCAGCACCGCGGGGCCGAGCACGGTCGACGACTCGGCCGCCGGAACCGCGGCGACGTCGCCCGGCACGTCGTCGAGCACGTAGAGCTCGGGGCACTCCACGCCGAGCACGCGCGCCGCCCAGCGGAAGCTCGCCACGATGGAGACGGTGCTCTCCTTCGCCTGCTTGCGCGCCGGATCGATCGACGGGAGCTTGCGACGCGCGCGACGATCGTCGACCTGCGCGAGGATGGCCGCCTTCGAGATCGACGCGAAGAGCGACTCGATCACGTCGTCCGAGCCGCTGGCGCGAAGGAGCTCCCACGCCGTCGAATCGAGCAGCGCGCGCACGCGAAGCGCGCCCGACGGCCGCTCCTTCTCCAACCACGCGTCGCGCTCGGCCTCGGCCCCCGCGATCTCTTCCAGCACCTGCGCCGAGAGGAGCGCGCGATCGAACCGCTCGGCCTGCGAGTGAAGCGCGAAGAGCCGCTCGTGCAGCGCGACGTCGAGCGGCGTCTGCGCGATCGCAGCCTCCAGCTCTTCGAGCGCGCCCCCTTCGTCGCCCGCGGCGAGCAGCTGCTCGGCGGCCGCGGCGCGCTTGCCGGTATCGACCAAAACGATCTCTTCGGCTTCTTCTTCGGGGATCGAATCGAGCGGGCCGGTCGTGTCGGCCTCGGGCATCTCGGTGTCGCCCGTCTGCGTGTCGGGAGCGCTCGGAATGGCCGCGAGGCGCGCGCGCACGTCGTTTGCGCGCTCCGCTTCGCCCATCAGCTCGAGGCGCTCGGCGACCCGCTCGAGCCCGCGGGTGAGCTCCGGAAGCTCGGCGAGCGAGGTCCGCACCTCGACGAGCACGTCGAGCGCTTCGTCGTGCGTGGGGTCGTCGTCGAGCGCGAGGTTGAGGAACCCGATCGCGAGCGACGCATCCTTCATGCGATCGAGCGCGATGCGAGCCTGCGCGAACCTGCGCGCAGCGCGCTCTTCAGCGGTGGGCGCGTTGTCGGCCAGGGCGCCGGTGATCTCCACCAGCTTCGGCCAATCGGAGAGCTTCCGGTACGAGCGGCGCAGCGCTTCGAGCACGTCGTCGCGCGCTTCGATCGCTCGAGCGCGCTCGAGCGTCGCCACCGCGCCGTTCACGTCGCTGAGCTCCTGCACGTAGGTGCGCGCGATGGAGAACAGCTCGTCGACCTTCTCCGCAGGCGACGCAAGGAGCGCCACGCGCTTCATCGACCAGACCACGGCGCGCTTCACGTCTCCGGCTTCTTCGGCCAGCTCGGCCAGAGCGTCGATAGCGGCGCGGTCGGTCGGGAGCGCCGCAATCGCGTTCTCGTACGCGCGCGTCGCCTCGTCTTCGTCGCACCGCGCGCGCTCCATCGCGCCGATGCGCGACCACGCCAGCGCACGCGACTCCGAGTCCTTCGCCGTCATCAGCGCCGCGCGATACCCCGCCCGCGCGTGCACCCACTCGGCGCGATCGCGCGCGCCGTCGGCGAGCGCCACCAGCGAGGTCATCGACGGGCGATCGCTTCGCGCGATCGTGAAGTCGGCGTCGATGTTCGTGACGGCGTAGCTCTGCGCCGCTTCGTGACGCTCCGGATCCGCACGAAGCTGCTCGGCCACGACCGAGAGGCGCGCGCACCCGTTCGCGTCCATCGCCGCTTCGGCCACGCGCGCCACGATCTTCGTGAACGCGATCGGATCGCCGTCGAGCGATTGTGCCCGCACGGCGACGATCGCGCCGACGCCGGCTCCCGGTTGGATCGTCCCGCGCACCGCCTCGACGACCTCGGCGGCGACGAGCGCGTCGGCGTTCGGTCCGTCGTGCGTGACCTCGGCCATCACGAGCGCGCTCTCCGGCTCGCACTTCCCCAGCCGCGCGATCGCGTCGCGCATCCACGCGCCGTCCCCTATCGCTCCGCGCAAATGCACCAGCAGCGTGTCGCCGGGGGTGACGTCGTCGAACGACGGGACCACCTCGAATCCGAGGGCGCTGATCAGCTCCCGAAGCCTCCCGGCAGGGCGAGACGAGCCTGGCGCTTCGTGCGCAACAGCGCCGCCGAGGATCGAGGCATCCGAGTCGACGAGCACTGCACAGCGCATCTTTTGGTTGTACGCAGCGTAGAACCGAATCTCCTTTGCGGAAGGGGGGACGCGCCTGGATCGACGCCGAATGTCCCTGCGGCGAAAAATTGAAGCTCGGTCAGGTGCGGGGAAGCACCCGTCAGTGCAGCACCTCTACAATTTTTCCCTCTGACAGCTCGGTGCTGGCCAGCTTGACGACCCTCGCGCCGCCGTCGATCCCGCTCGCGATCTCGATCGTGGCCCCCGTATCGCGCTCCACGACGACGGGCACTAGGTGAACCTTCGAGTCGGCGTCGACCACCGCCACGTGAAGCCCCTTCGCGTCGTTGAACAGCGCCGTCGACGGCACCTCGAACACGCGATGCGACGACGGCAACGTCAGCGCGACCTCGGCGTACATCCCGGCGATGAGCTCCCCCTTCGGGTTGGGCACGCGCACTTCGGTGTTCATCGTCCGCGACGCGGGATCGAGCTCGCCCGCCGCTCGCGTGACCTTCCCCTCGAACTTCCGCCCCGGGTACTCGCGCAGCATCACCGTCGCCGGGACGTCGGCCCGAACGCCCACGGCCACGTCCTGCGGCACCTGCACGAACACGCGCGCCGGATCCATCGCCGCGATCTTGAAGAGCGGCGTCGCGTTCCCCGCGGTCACGAGAGAGCCGACCTCGATGTTGCGCTGAGTGATGGTCCCGCCGAAAGGAGCCGTCACGCGCGCGAACGATTTGAGCTGCGCGAGTCGCCGCATGTTCGCTTCCTGCGCGGCGACGTTGGCCTGCGCGACGTTCACGTTCGCTTCGTCGACCTGCGACTGGGCCGAGCGCTGATCGAGATCGGCTTGCGACACGACGCCCGACGGAATGAGCGCCTTGTACCGCGCGAGGTTCGCCGCCGAGAGCTCGCGGCTCGCCTTCGCCTGGATCAAGCTGGCCTGCGTCTGCGCGAGCTGCGCCTTTCCTTGATCGAGCTCCTGATCGAGCTCCGGCGTGTCGATCTCGGCGAGGAGCGCGGAGTCCTTCACCGTGTCGCCGATGTCGACGTACCACTTGTGCACGTAGCCGTTCGCCCGCGCGTAGACGATCGTCTCCTGCAGCGGCTGCACGCTCCCCGGCAGGTCGATGGCGCGATCGCTCGACCCCTCCTTCGGCGCCACGATCTCGACGCGCTGAATCGCCGCACCCGCGGTCGTCGTCGCTTGCTCGAGCGCCGCGCGATTGGCGCGTCGCGGCAGGTACCCGACGACGAACGCCGCGCCGAGCACGGCGACGGCGACGACCCCGATCGCGAGCACACGCCCGCGCGAGACGCTCGAGGCCTCTGGGAGCTCGAACCCGAGGTCGCCGTGCGGCGATGCGGTCTTCGCGCTCGGGGCGCGGGTCTGGTCCGGCGGATCGGCTCCTCCATGCGGCGGCGTCATACTTCCTCCAACTCCGAGTCGTGCTCCGGCGGTTTGCGACGGAGAATGCTGTACATGATGGGCACGAAGAAGAGCGTCGTCACGGTCGCCAGAAGCAATCCGCCGATGACCGCGCGTCCGAGCGGCGCGTTCTGCTCTCCCCCTTCGCCCAGGCCGAGCGACATCGGGAGCATGCCGAGGATCATGGCCATGGCCGTCATGATCACGGGGCGCAGCCGCGTCATCCCCGCAGCGAGCGCGGCCTTCGTGGAGTCGCGCCCGACCGCGCGCTGATCGTTGGCGAACGTAACGACCAGGATGCTGTTCGCGGTCGCCACCCCGACGCACATGATCGCTCCCATGAGCGCCGGCACGCTGAGCGTCGTGTGCGCGAGGAAGAGCATCCACGCGATGCCGGCGATGGCGCCCGGGAGCGCCATCAGGATCACGAGCGGGTCGAGCCACGACTGGAAGTTCACGACCATGAGCAGGTACACGAGCACGACGGCGAAGATGAGGCCGTACCCGAGGCCGGTGAACGACGTCTCCATGCTCTCGACTTGCCCTTTGATGTTCACGGTCGTCCCGCGCGGCATCGACGGCTTGAGCTCGTCGACGATCTTCTTGACCCCTTTGGCCACGAAGCCGAGATCGGCGCCGTCGTAGTTGGCCTGCACGTCGTACGTCCGCGCGACGCCGAAGTGCGTGATGCTCACGGCGCCCTGCGTGCGCGTCACCTCGGCGAAGTTCGAGAGGAGCTGCGGCGCGGTCCCTGCGCCGGTGGAGATGGGCGTCGTGCGCATGGCGTCGATCGAGTTGACCTCCCTCTGCGGCGTCTGCACGGCGACGAGGTACTGCACGCCGCGCTTGTCGAGCCAGTAGCTCGGCGACACGAGCGCGCTCGACGCCAGCGACACCAGCAAGTCGCTGGCTACGTCCCGCTCGGTCACGCCGAGCTCGCCGGCCATCGTTCGGTTCACGTCGACGCGCAGCTCGGGCTGCTTCGGCACCTGCGCCAGGTGAACGTCGACCGCGCCCGGGATTCGCGCCATCCGATCGGCGATCGTCTGCGCCAGCGCGAACGTCTGATCCTCGTTGCCGATGGCGCCGAGCACCTGCACGTCGATCGGCGCCGGCAGCCCGAAGTTCAAGACCTGGGTCGAGATGTCGGGCGCGAGGAAGAAGAACGTCTGCTCGGGGAACTTCTGGTGGAGCGCGCCGCGCAGCGTTCGCACGTACCCGTTCGTCGCGTGGTGCCCCTCCTTGAGCGAGATGTAGATCTCGCCGTCGGCCGCGGAGATGAGCGAGCCGTCGCTCAACGACAGGTTGATGCTGCTGTACGGGATGCCGATGTTGTCGAGGATCGTCTCCACCTCGCCGGCGGGAATCACGCTCCGGATCTCGTCTTCGACCTGCGCGAACTTTCGTTCGGTCTCCTCGATGCGCGTGCCGGGGACGCCGCGCACGTGCAGCTTGATGAGGCCGGCGTCGACCGTCGGGAAGAAGTCGCGACCGAGGATCGGAAAGAGGAGCATCGACGCGGCGACGAACGCGATGAAGCCCGAGATCACCGCCGCGCGATGTGCCAGCGCCCACGCCAGCCACCCGCCGTACGCCAGGCGCAGCCGCTCGAAGCCGCTCTCGAAGCCGGCGAAAAACTTCTCGGCGAGCGTCGTCGGGACGTGGTGCTCGGCGTTCGCGTGGCGCTCCGCCTCCTTCGGCATGAGGTAGCGCATCATCGTCGGCACGAGCGTGCGCGAGAGGAAGTACGAGGTGAGCATCGCGAACACGACGGCCATTGCCAGCGGGACGAAGAGCGATTTCGCCGAGCCGGTGATGAACACGACCGGCACGAACACGATGCAGATGCAGATCGTGGAGACGAACGCCGGCGTCGCGATCTCGGATGCGCCGTCGAGGATGGCGCGCACGATCGGCACCTTCTTCGCCATGTGGCGGTGCACGTTCTCGATCTCGACAGTGGCGTCATCGACCAGGATGCCGACGGCGAGCGACATCCCGCCGAGCGTCATCACGTTCAGCGTCTCGCCGAGCGACGCCAGGATGATGATCGAGACCAGGATCGACAGCGGAATGGAGACGATGACGATGAGCGTGCTGCGCCAGCTCCCGAGGAACACGAGCAGCATGATCGCCGTGAGCCCGGCGGCGATGCCCGCTTCGGTCACGACCCCTTTGACCGCGGCGCGCACGAAGATCGACTGATCGAACAGCAGCGCGACCTTCAGCTCCTTCGGCAAGCGCGCCAGCGTCGAGGGCAGGGTGTTGCGGATGCGCTTCACGACGTCGAGCGTGCTCACACTCCCCTGCTTCATGATCGACATGAGCACGGACTTCTTCCCCTCGACGTGCACCAGGCTCGTCTGCGGGGCGTAGCCGTCGCGCACGTTGGCGACGTCGCGCACGTAGACCGTCGTCCCGTGAACCACCTTGATGGGAATGCCCGCGATCTGATCGAGGAGCTCGGGGTTCGCGTTGAGGACGATCGGATATTCGCCGGTCCCGATCTTCGCCGTGCCGGTCGGGACGACGACGTTCTGCGTGCCGATGACGGTGTTCACGTCGCGCGGCGAGAGCCCCCAGGCGTAGAGACGCTGCGGGTCGATGTCGATCATCACCTCGCGCTGCTTGCCGCCGTACGGCCAGGGGATCTGCGCGCCCTGGATCGTCGCGATGTCGGTGCGCACGAAGTTCGTGCCGTAGTCGAAGAGCTGCTGCTCGCTCAGCGAGTCGCTCTCCAGCGCGAGCTGCAAGATGGGGACGTTCGACGCGCTGTAGCGAATGATGAGCGGCGGCGTGGTGCCGGGCGGCATCTGGCGAATCGAGGTCTGCGAGATCGCCGTCACCTGCGCGGTCGCCGCATCGATGTGCGCCCCGGGCTGGAAGAATATCTTGATGACCGCCATGCCGGCGATCGACAGGCTCTCTGTGTGCTCGATGTCGTTCACGGTCGTGGTGAGCCCACGCTCCATGCTGTTGACGAGCCGCTTCTCGCAATCCTCCGGTGACAGACCTGGGTAGTTGAAGACGACCGAGATGACCGGAATGTCGATGTCCGGAAAGATGTCCGTCGGCATTCGGAGGATCGTCACGACGCCGAGGATGACGATGAGCATCGACATCACGACGAACGTGTACGGGCGCTTCAGCGCCATGCGAACGAGCCACATCATGGGCGGTAGCCCTCAATCATTTCCGCGGATGTGAGGCCGATCATTCGACCCGTCCACTATAGTCACAGGTCATTCGCGGGGCGGCTCTCGAAGGCGTTGAATAAGCGTCGTGCGCGGCGTGTCTAAGCGACACGCGGTCACCTGCCCCGATCGGCGACCTTCGCCAGTCTTTGATGGGAGGAACGTCGCACGAAGGTTGACCAGGGGTCCGTTTGGACGAAGGGTGACAGGAGGAAATTCGAGCGTGTACGGCGCACATCGCATCGGCTGGCATGTGGGTTTGATCGGCGCAGGAACCGCAGCGGTCGCGCTCGCGCTCGCCCTCGCCGGCTTGCTCATGGTGAGTCCGGCACATGCCGAGGGCACGACCGACTGGTGGCGAGAAAGCTTCGATCGTCCGATGCTCGATTTCGTCGATCCGTTTCACCACGACGTGCACCTTCTGTCGCGCGTGTATTCGGTCGGGCACGACGGAAGTGAGTCGTTTCTCCACGCACTCCACGACGAGGAGTCCGGCGGGCGAACGCCGGCGATGCATTACGGCCACGCCTTCCAGACGAACCCGCCGCCGCTCGAGCGGGTGAAGTCGCTCCGCTGGCGATGGCGCGTGCTGCGGCACCCCGACGTGACCAACGACCCGTGGGCCGACGTCGCGGCGAGCATCTACGTCATCATCAAGACGCCCACGATGTTGCACGGGGGCAAGGGGTTCAAGTTCGGTTGGCTGGCGAAGCCGGGGCCCGGCGATCAGAACCAGCACGGCATCCTGGAGGTCCCGCTTCGACGCGATCCGGCGAGCCCCGAGTGGCGGCAAGAGAGCGTCGATCTCTGCGCGCTCTACCGAAAAGCGTTCGGCGCGTGCGAAGGGGAGCACGTGCTCTACGTCGGCGTGGTCACCGACGCCGATGGCACGCGCTCGATCTCGGAAGCCGATTACGACGACTTCGAGCTGGTCTCGACGCCGTAGATCAGCGCGCCGCGACCGCGCGCAGCGCGACGTAGGCGATCGCGAAGACGACCCACAGCGCCACGCGCTTGGTCAGCCGCTCCTTCACTCCCCATACCGGCGCGAGCGGCACGACGACGAACGCGACGAGCGCGCGCACGCGCGGCGGACGCGACGCGATGCCGAAGCACAGCGCCACGTGACTGGTGATGAACGCCGCGAAGGCGAGCACCAGCGCCGCGAAAACGATCTCGTCCCTCGACATGCTCAATAGCGATACTGCCAGATCACATCCATGATCGACGTCCCCGCGCTGCCTACCGTCGTCTCCAGCGACCACTGCCGGATGAAGTGCCAGTCGAGCATGAGGAACGTGGTGTCCGGGCTCTGGCCGGGCGGCGGCGTGCCGATGACGTAGGCGACCTGCAGCGAGATGTCGCGCGCGATCTGCACTTCGACTTCGGGCCGAGGGTTCGCCGTCGACGTGTCGACGCGCGTCGTGACGCCGCCGAGCCCGTAGCTCTCGAGCGCGCGGTTGAGCGGCGCGGCCGCTGCGCTCCCGGCGACGCCGGCGCCGGTGGTCGTCGAGGCCGTCGTCGACTGCGAGTTCGGCGTGAGCCCGTCGGTCGTGCCGAACAGGAGCAACGCCAGGATCTCGTTCTTCGCATGATCCGGATCGGACCGGAGGTTCACCGTCCCGGTCTTCAACGGCCCGACGAAGTCGGCGTACACGCGCGTCTTGTCGTCGTCGGGCGCGACCCAGCTCGCTGTGACGTTCACCTGCGGGTTCGTGGGATCGCCGACGAACGTGACCGTCCCGCTCTCGATGGCGAAGCTCTTCCCCTGCACGTCGATCGTCCCGCGCGACAGACGGATCTGCCCGCCGGCGTGCACCTGGTCGGTGACGGAGATCGTCGGCGTCCCTTCGAGCGCGATCTTGAGCGTCGCGCCGCGCTTCACCTCCACGTCCCTCCCCAGCTTGATCGCCACGTTGAGCGTCTTGTTGGACGGCGCGGCCAGCTGCACGCGTGCGGCGTCGAGGCGCTCGGGGACGAAACCCTTGGGGCCGTTCGTTCCGATCCGTACACCCTCGATCTCGCCGAGCGCCTGAACGTCTTGCGACGATGTGAGCGGCAGCTCGACGTGAAGCGAGGGAACGTCGACCGTCGCGTCGATCGTGTTGCGATCGGCCGAGAGCTTCGCCGCCAGCGCCATCTTCCCGACGATCGTTCCGACCTGCGACCCCTCGACCGTGAGGAGGAGCGGGTTGTTGCCGGGGACCTCGATGTTGGCGTTCGCCGCGATCGGCACCAGGTTGTCGAGTCGCACGGTGGCCGCGGCTTCGATCTGCCCGCTCATCCCCATGGCCTTCACGTTGTCGACGCGCACCACGCCGTCGGGCGTGAAGGTCAGCTTCATCGAGGCGTCGTGAAACTCTCCGCCGACGGAAGCGAGCTCGAAGCGCCCCTGATCGATCCCGATCGTCCCGTCCAGCTTCGCCGTGCGCGAGCGCGGATCGAGCTGCGCGGTGACGTTCCCGTCCATCCGCGCGTCGAGCTCGGTGAAGACGTTGTCGACATACGGCAGCAAGATCGCCAGGCGGAAGCGGTTCGCGGTTAGCGCGCAGTCGAGGTCCTTCGTTGGGTCGAGCGTGGGCTTGATCGCCGCGCCCCACTTCGCACCGGCGTGCGCGTGCGCGTCGATGAAGCCGTCGTCTTGATCGAAGCGGAGCGTCGCGTCCATCGCCCCCGCGCCGAGCGTGGCGCCGAGGTGCCCGGAGAGATAGGTGACGTCGCCCGCTTTCAAGCCGGCCACCGCGAGATCGACCTTGGCACTCGCGTCCTTGTGCAGCCCGTCGAGCGTGGCGTCGCCGGTCACCATCCCCTGCACCTGGTGATCGTTCAACACCGACAGCGCCGCGATGGGAAACGACTCGAGGTGCGCCTTGGCCGACGCCGTCCAGGTCGACGTGTCGCCCGCCAGCAGAGCGCTCATCGCAATGTCGCCGGACGCTCTGGCATCGAGCACGACACCGCTCTTCACGCTGGCCGTGAGCTTCGCCTCGGCGTGCGCGCCGTCGTAGCGCGCCTTTAGATCGAAGCTCGCCGGCGTCGAGAGACCGGTCGTGCGCCCGCGCGCGTCGGTGAGCTTCACGTCGGCGTCGATCAGCGGCTTGGTCGCGGAGCCCACGACGTTCACCACGCCTTCGATCTCGCCGCGCCCGCCCGTGATCCCGAGGACCGCCGGCAGCTCGTTCATCTTGCGCTTCGGTACGCCGACCCGCGCGTTGAACTGCACCGCCTCGAGGAGCGAGAGGGCCTGTGCCGGCGTCGCGATCAGGTTCGAGAATGGCACCGTGTCCGATTTCAGATCGAGGCTGACGAGCTCTCCCTTCGCGTCGTTCAGACGCGCGTCGAGCTCCGCGAACCCACTGTCTCCGTCGACGTGCAAGTCCAGCCCGACATCGATCCCCTCCGAGCGCCACGACGGCGGCACGATCGTCGTCGAGCCGTCGACGTCGGTGATGCGCTTGCTCGCGCCGACAACCGACAGGCCGGCGGTCTTCAGCGAGATCTGCATTCCGGGCGTCATGTCCTCCATCGTGTCGCGCTGGATCCTGCCGTCGAGCGTCAGCCCGCCGCGGAGGTCGTCGAACGGGAGCGCGCCGGCCGGCAGCAACGACGCCAGCTTGGCGAGATCCAGTTGCCCCGTGAACTTCACCTTCCCCCACGCGCGCCGCATCGACGACAGGACGGGCGCGGTTCCGCCGATCTGGATCGACGTCGTCGTGAAATCGATCGCGCCCGCGCCCGGCACGTCGACCTTCGCGTTGCCGGAGATCTTTCGCCCGTGCATCGAGGCGTCGAGGTGCGCGGTCACCTCTTTCACTTTGTCGAGGGTGCACGAGCCGAGGTCGAACGACGCGGTCCCCTCCGCCCCTTCGCGCTTCACGGTGGCGTCCACGTCGAGCGCGAGGCGGCACCCCTCGAGGCGATCTTCGACGCGGACGATCTGCGCGAGACGAGCCACGTCGAGATCGCGCGCGTCGGCCTTCACGCGCAACGTGTTCGGCGCCGTGTGCAGCGAAGCGTGGATCGGTCCTCCGAGCCCCGTCAGCTCGATGTCGTCGACGTCGAGCGTCCCGCTCCCGATTCGCACCGACGCAGCGCGCGCCACGATCCGCTCGCGGTGCCACGCGAGGCGTGCCTCGACGTTCGTCACCGTCGGCTTCGCCGCGAGCCCGAGATCCGCGTCGGCCTCGACGTTGGGCGCGTCGTCACCGTGAAGGTGCACGCTCACGTGCAAGCGCTTCGCCTGTCCGTGCGCTTCCACGTGCGCGGTCGAGAATCGGTAGCCGGCGACGTCGAGCGCGTCGCCGCGCACGTCGAGATCGAGCTTCGGCGAAGCGAGCGTCCCCGACGCGTCGGCGACGATCGACGCATGCTGAGCGTGGGCGATTCCTCCCTGTCCGAAGTCGTCGATCTCCGCCTTCACCTTGGCGACGATCTCGCCGCGTTCGAGGTCGACGACTCCGTGGGTCTTCACGACCGTGCGCCCTCGGACCTTGGTGTGCAAGCGCGGGATGCCGTCGAGCTGCGGCGCGTTCACGTCCGCGTCGAACGTCACCTGCAGCGCGCCGGTGCGGGTCGGCGCCACGTGAACCGAGAGCACCGTCGGCGCGCCCGGCTCGTGCGCGGAGATCCGCGCGTCGCCGCGAAGACCGGAGTGGGCATCGTACGCCACCGACGCGTGCACCGAGCCCGGCGGCACCGGCTCGCCGGCGATGACTCCCGGGTCGAGCGTGATCTTCGTCTCGGCGTCGAGCGAGCCGTCGGCCTTGCGCGTGACCGAGATCTCGCCCTTGGCGGAGAGCGACGACGGTGGGGCCGACGGAGCGATCGCGTTCAGATCGAGAGCGTGCACGTCGAGGTGGATGTCGGCGTGCTGTCCGCTGGCCATGGCGACGGGACCGGCGAGATCGACCAAAGCGCCGCCGAGCGTCGCGCGCGCGTGCACGTCGACGTGCGTGAGCGTCCCCTTCGCGTCGACGTGCGCGGAAGCGGTCTCGGTGATCGGCGACGCGGGCCACTGCGCGCGGATCGCGTCGGGCGAGATCTGCGGCGCGTCCACCGAGACATCGATCGCGTCGCCGTCGAGCGACGCTTGCGCGCTCCCGTCGATCCCGCCGACGGTGCCTCTCCATGCGGCGGCGACTCCGACGGCGCCCCCCTTCGCCGAGGGCATCGCCACCTTGGCGGTCAGCGCGCCGTGGGCGTTCAGGTCGTGCGGCATGCCGCGCGTCACGAGCGTCAGCGCGTCGACGTCGATCGTGAGGGCGGGGGGCGCGACGAGGACCTTACCGCGCAACGCATCGAGGTCGGCATCGACCGCGAGCCCGGTAGCCGGGACGCCGTGCGCCCATACGTGATCGATCGCGACGCGATCGATCGTGAACCGAACGTCGCGACCCTTGCTCGTCGACGTGGACGGCGTGCGCGGCTGGAACGCGCGCGCGATCCCCAGCGTCCCCTTCGCATCGACATCGACCGCGGCGTCGGCCGATCGCACGGTGACCTCGTTCAGATCGATCACCATCGGCCCGATCCCCGACGCAACGCTCTTCACGATCGCCACCACGTCCGCCCGCACGCGCACGCCCTCGACCATCAGCACCGTGTTTCCGGCCGGATCCGCGATCCGCGCCGACAGCCCGTCGATGCCATCGAGCCCGATGCGTCCGATCGAAACGAGCGTCACCTTCCCCGCGAACAGCGACCCCAGCACCTCGGTCACGCGCGCCGCGACGTCGCGACGAAGGGGCGCCGCGTTCACGTGCATGAAGATGCCGGCGACGAGCGCGACGACGAACGTCAGCACGAGCACGATCGCGCGAAGGGCGCGAAGCATCAGTACGCCTCACCGATCCCGAACGCGACGGCGAGAGGGAGGCCGAACAAGCGCGGGATGAAGCCTTCGGTCGGGTCGGCTTGGTTCGCCGCGACGTCGTTCTTGTAGCCAAGGACCTGAAGCGCCTCGATGCGGTACCCGATGTCGAGGCGGATCGGGCCAACCGGCGTGTCGTAGCGAACGCCGAGCCCGCACGAGAGGTGCGGACGGAACCGCTGGCTCCCGCCGAGACGCACGTCGAATCGGTTGGGCGATACGTCGCTCATGTCGCAAAACACCGCCGTCGAGAACGGCCCGGAGACGTTGACGCGAAGCTCGTTGGAGAGCTCCCAAAGCGTGAAGCCGCCGATGGGGCTCGAGCAACCGGGCGGCACGACGCCACCCTGCGGATTGCACCCGCGGGCCACTACCGATGACGCGTTCGCTGGATTCAAGAACGGAACGTCACCGTAAGGAGCCACACCGCGAAGCGGAAATCCGCGGTTCGAGTTTGGTCCGCCGGAGAAGAAGCCGCGGAAGTACATCTTCTCGAGATCGGACACGTAGCCATCCGTGGGCACGGGTTTCGCCTGGAATGCCCTGAGCTCGTCGGCAAACCCTCCGCCCGCCGGTCCTTCGGCGTAGTTCGCCGCGAGCAGGAACCCCATCGTTGCCCGCGTCGCGAAGGTCACTCGCTTGCCGAGCGGGAGGTACGTCCGCACCTCTGGCTGCACGCGAACGTCGCTGACCTGTCCGCCGACGCCGGCGACCTGAAGGTCGTTCGCGAGGTAGATCCCCTTGTGCGTGTGGCTCGGATCGTCTCGTAGATCGAGGACGGTGTTGAGTTGGGGGTATGCGATGAAGACCGTCGGGAGATTGACGGGGCTCTTCGCATCCGCGAGGTAGTTGGACGGATTCTCGAACTGCGTGTTGTACGCGAGCGTCACCAGCAGCTTGCCGAACGGGCGGTCCGCGCCGACGCTCGCTTTCACTTCGGTGTAGCGGATGACCGGCGTGTTGGGCGGCGGGTTGGGCACCACGAGAAGCGGGTAGACGTTGAGCTCCGGCTTGATGAAGCCGACGGTGCGCGCTTCGAAGAAGCTCGGCTGGCGGAGCGCGAGCTTCAAGCGCTCTTCGGGGAGCGGATTGATCGGCGTCGTGTAGTTGCCGAGACGAATCGGGTTGAGGACCACGCCCGGCTGAAACGTGATCGTGAAGTCGCGGAGCCCCCCGAGGAAATTGTGATCCTCCCAGCTGGCGAGGAGATGGAGCTCGGTCTTTATCTCGTCGAACTCGCCGCCGACGCCGAGGCGCAGCTCACGCAGTCGCGTCGGCTCCGCCTTCACGACCAGTGGCACCACCGGGTTCGGCGGCGGAGGTTGCGTGAGCTGCGGCTCGATCGTCACGGCGCTGAACACTTCGAGCTCGAGCAGCGCCTGCGTCGCGTCGTCGATGGCCTCGGTCGAATACGTCTCGCCCGGATCGATGTTCATCGCGCGGAGGAGCGGCGCCTCGCCGATCTCTTGCGGCTTCGCCCCTTTGGGATCGAGCCCCTCGAACGTGATCGCGCCGAACTTCGCGACCGGTCCAGGCACGACGGTGAACACGTAGTCGGCGGCGTGCGCGCCCAGATCGATCGACGCGTCCGAGGTCGACGTCGCGTACGCGTAGCCGCGATCGGTCAGCGCCTTGAGCACGGCAGTCTTCGCCTTCGTGTACCCGTCTTCGTCGAACCGCGCGCCCACGGGCAGCGCGCCCTGCGCCGCAGCAAAGACCCCGTTCGCGATCGCGGGAGGCACGACGCCGAGGCCGTCGATCCGCACGCCGCGGTTCAACGTCGGCGGGCCCTCTTGAACAACGATGTCCACCCGCACGTGCCCCGGGCTCACCTCCGCGACCCGCCCGGCGCGCGCGTGCGCTTCGAGGAATCCCTTGCCGCGGTAGTAGCGCTCGATGCGCGCGAGATCGCGCTGAACGACCGACGGGTCGTAGACCTCGTAGTCGTAGACCACACCGCGAAACAGCCCGATGAACTTCTCGGTTGGCGTCGTCGCGAGCTTCTCGGCGACGGTCGACTCGTCGATCGCGTCCGTCCCTTCGATGTTCAACGCATCGATCGACGACCGGCCGGCAGGAATGGACGTGCACCCGCCGAGCGCCAGCGCGACCGCTAGCGCTAGCGCGGCCGCCAGCGCGAGCGCGAGAAGAGGGGCGAGAGCGAAGGGGCGAGCGAACAGGAGGGGCTCCGTCGTGGCCAAGATGCCTCAAAGGGGCGCTTTGGTCGCCTTCACAGAACGCGTTCCTCGCGAAAAACGCACGGCACTCGCGTTGCATCGTTCACGCTCGCAGATCGCGGTCGCGACACTCTCGGATGGAGAAGGAAAGATGACGCAGGCGTTCCAGTCGATCTCCACGCTGAAGGAGATGCTCGGTGAGGCGTCGCGACTCCTCGCGAGCTCGGGCACACAGCCCGCTCGCGAGCTGTCGAAGAAGATCAACGAGCTGCTCCACTCTCTCGACGAGAGCCCGACCGCGTCGGCGGACGCGGAGCACGAGATCCTGTCGATCTACGTGCTCGCCGAGATCGAGCGCAACCGAGCTCGCGCGAAGGCTGCCGCCCTGTAGCGTACGCTCTGATGAACCCAATCGTCGTTCGGCCCGGCGTCCCCTCCCCGCTCGGCGCCACATGGGACGGTCGAGGTACGAACTTCGCGATCTACTCCGAGGCCGCGAGCGGGGTGGACCTGTGCCTCTTCGATGCCGAGGGGGACGAGACACGCTTTCGCATCGAGCAGCGAACCGAGTTCGTGTGGCACGCCTACCTCGAAGACGTAAGGCCCGGTCAGCTCTATGCCTTCCGGGTCGACGGCCCATGGGAGCCGAAGCTCGGGAATCGCTTCAACCACCTCAACCTGTTGCTGGATCCGTACGCAAAGGCGGTGAGCGGCATCGAGGATTGGTCCAAAGGGGGCTTCTCGTACGATCTGCTTCACCCCGAGCGCGATCTCGTGCTCTCGACGTTCGATCAGCGGGCGGCGCCGTACGGCGTCGTGGTCGACGATGCCTTCGAGTGGGGCCACGACGTCGCGCCGAACACGCCGCTGCGAAAAAGCATCCTCTACGAGACGCACGTGAAGGGGCTGACGATGCGTCACCCCGACGTGCCGCCCGAGCTTCGCGGGACGTACGCCGCGATCGGGACGCCGGCGATCCTGAAGTACCTCGTCGAGCTGGGCGTCACGGCCGTGGAGCTCCTCCCGGTTCATCACTTCGTCGATGACCAACATCTCCTCGAGCGCGGTCTCCGAAACTATTGGGGCTACAACTCGATCTCCTTCTTGGCGCCCGAGGTCCGCTATCGCGCGGGCGATCGCGTCGGCGACGAGGTGCGGCAGTTCAAGGAGATGGTGCGCGCCCTTCACGGCGCGGGCATCGAGGTCATTCTCGACGTCGTCTACAACCACACCGCCGAAGGGAATCACCTCGGGCCGACGCTGAGCTTCAAGGGGATCGACAACCGCACCTACTACCGCCTCACACCGAACGATCCGCGCTTCTATTTCGACTACACGGGCACGGGCAACTCGCTCAACGTGCACCACCCGCAGACGCTGCGGCTGATCATGGACTCGCTCCGCTACTGGGTGCGCGAGATGCACGTCGACGGGTTCCGCTTCGACCTCGCGTCGACGCTGGCGCGGAGCCTCCACGAGGTCGATCGGCTCTCGAGCTTCTTCACGGTCTTGAATCAGGACCCAGCGCTGGCGAACGTGAAGCTGATCGCCGAGCCGTGGGACATGGGCGAAGGGGGATACCAGGTCGGGCATTTCCCCGTTCGCTGGAGCGAGTGGAACGCCGAGTACCGCGACGCGATGCGCGCCTTCTGGCGCGGCGACGGCGGACGCGCCGGCGAGATCGGTGCACGGCTCACCGGCAGCGCGGACCTCTATCGCAACGACGGACGCAAGCCCTCGGCGAGCATCAACTTCATCGCCGCGCACGACGGCTACACGCTGCGCGATCTCGTCTCGTACGAAGCGAAGCACAACGAAGCGAACGGCGAAGACAACCGCGACGGCAACGACGACAACCGGAGCTCGAACGGCGGCGTCGAAGGCGAGACCGACGACCCGCGCGTGAACGACTTCCGCGCGCGGCAGCAGCGCAATTTCCTGGCGTCGCTCCTCTTCTCGCGCGGCACGCCGATGATCTGCGGCGGCGACGAGATCGGCCGAACGCAGCGCGGGAACAACAACGCCTACTGCCAGGACAACGAGACGAACTGGTACGACTGGGAGCTCGACGAACGGCGATCGAAGCTCCTCGCGTTCGTGCAGAAGGCGATTCACCTGCGCCGTACGCACCCGCTACTCGAGTCGGGCGCGTTCGCCTCGGGGGAGACGCTCTCTGGGCACACCACGCGCGACGCCGACTGGTTCCGACACGACGGCGCGCGGATGACGGACGACGACTGGAACAACTCCGGCACGTCGAGCCTGGCGCTCTTCCTCTCGGGCGCGGCGCTCGTCGCCGTCGACGAAGAGGGGCGCGGCTTCGCGGACGACGACCTCTTGCTGGTGCTGAACGCCAGTGCCTCCGCTCTCGACTTCACGCTCCCGTCGATCAGCGAGCGTGGTCGAAGCCTCCGATGGGCGCTCTTGCTGGACACGGCCGATGACGACGCCACCGGCGAAGTGGTGCCCGACGAGGCGACGCGGATGACCGCGCGTTCGCTGAAGCTCTTCGGACGACGCGCGCTCGCGCCGGCAGGGATCGGCGCGGCGCACGAGTTCCCGACGTCGACGTACCGCCTGCAGCTTCACGGCGGCTTCGGGTTCGCCGACGCGAGCGCCATCACCGAATACCTGGACGCGCTCGGCGTCGGCGCGGCGTACTCGTCGCCGATCTTGAAAGCGCATCACGGGAGCACCCACGGCTACGACGTGGTCGATCACGCGTCCCTGAACCCGGAGCTCGGGTCGCGCGAAGACTTCGAGGCCTGGACCGACGACCTCGCGAAGCGCGGGATGCGCTACGTGCTCGACTTCGTCCCGAACCACATGGGAGTGGCCGGCGGCGAGAACCTCTGGTGGAACGACGTCCTCGAGCACGGACCGAGCTCGCTCTACGCCGACTATTTCGACATCGACTGGGCCGCGCCGACGAGCACGCTGAAGGAGAAAGTCCTCCTCCCCGTGCTCGGCGAGCAGTTCGGCGAAGAGCTCGAAGCGAAGAAGATCTCCGTCGCGCGCGAGGCGGGAGCGTTCTTCATCCGTTACTTCGAGTCGCGCTACCCCGCGTCACCGCGGAGCTATCGCCTGATCCTCGAGCCGGCGTTGGCGGCGCTCACGCTTCCGCGATCGGACGCGAACGCCGAAGAGCTGGAGAGCATCGTCACCTCGATCCGGAACCTCCCGCCGGCCTCGACGACCGCGGCCGACGAGCGGGCGGTCCGCGCGCGCGAGATCGACGTGATGAAGCGGCGCCTGGCCGCGTTGTTCAACGCCTCGCCCGAGATCGTCGGCGCCGTCGAGGCGACCGTGACTGCGATCAACGAGAGCAACGACAAGCTGGAAGGGTTCCTCCTCGATCAGAACCACCGCCTCGCGTCGTGGCGCGTGGCGGGCGACGAGGTGAACTACCGCCGCTTCTTCGACCTGAACGAGCTTGCGGCGCTGCGCATGGAAGACCCGCGCGTCTTCGCCGACACGCACCGATTCCTGTTCGAGCTCGTCGCCAAGAAGCGGGTGACCGGCTTGCGGCTCGATCACACGGACGGTCTCTACGACCCCGCGAGCTATTTTTCGGCGCTTCGGGACGGGGCGCAGCGCGCGCTTGCGAGCGACGGCGTGGGGCACGCGCCGTTCTACGTGGTCGCGGAGAAGATCCTGGGGCGCGACGAAGAGCTCCCACCGACGTGGGCCATCGCCGGCACCACCGGCTACGATTTCCTCGCCGTGGCCAACGGCGTGTGGGTCGACCCCGGCGCGGAGAGCGCGTTCGACGAGCTCCATCGCTCGTTCGCCGGCGCCCCGAGCTACGAAGTCTCCGTCTACGACTCGAAGCGGACGATCCTGCGCAGCGCCGTCTCCAGCGAAGTGCAGATGCTCACGCACGTGCTGAAGGGGATCGCCGACGGCAAGCGCCGCGCGCGCGACTTCTCGTTCACGAAGCTCCTCCGCGCGATCGAAGAGACGCTTCTCGCCTTCCCCGTCTACCGCAGCTACGTGCGCCCTGACGGCACGCGCCAGCCGAACGACGAAGCGCACGTCCGCGAAGCGATCGAGAAGGCGCGCCGCGCCAACCCGCTCATGGATAGGTCGGTGTTCGAGTTCCTGCGCTCGATCGTGCTCCTCGAAGATCGCTCGGAAGACAGCGTTCGCTTCGCGATGCGCTTCCAGCAGCTCACGAGCCCGGTGATGGCCAAGGGGATCGAGGACACGGTGATGTACCGGCACGCGCTCCTCCTCTCGAACAACGAGGTGGGGTGCGACGCGAGTCGCTTCGCGAGACCGCCGTCGGAGTTGCACGACCACAATGTGGCGACGCTCGCGCGATGGCCGCTGGGGTTCACGGCGACGACGACGCACGACACGAAGAGGAGCGAAGACGTCCGCGCGCGGATCGCGGCCTTGAGCGAAGTGCCGAGCGAGTGGCGCGCGGCGGTGGAGACGCTTCACGGCCTGGGCCGGCCTCACGCGGGCTCGGTCGGCGGTGAGTCGGCGCCCGCGCGGCTCGACGAATACGCGTTCTTTCAGACCGTCATCGGAGCGTATCCCTTCGAGGGATTCGCGAACGACGGCGAGCGCGAGCCCTTCACCGAGCGGCTCGTCGCGTACGCCTTGAAGGCCGCGCGCGAGGCCAAGCTCTACACGTCGTGGCTCGCGCCGGACGCCGAGTACGACGACGCGCTCGTCCGCTTCGTCCGCGGCGCGCTCGGCGACGCCGACTTCATGCGCGCGGTCGAGACCTTCGCGCAGATCGTGATCCCTCCCGGCGCCAGCAACGCCCTCGCGCAGCTCGCGCTCCGGCTCGCATCGCCGGGCGTGCCCGACGTGTATCAAGGGACGGAGCTGTGGGATCTGTCGCTCGTCGATCCCGACAACCGCCGCCCGGTCGACTTCGCGCGCCGACGCGAGGCGCTCCGCGATCTCGACGCCCGTGGCGCGCCATCGAGCGCGCTCGCCCAAGAGCTCGTTCGAACGTACCGCGACGGGCGCATCAAGCTGCACGTGCTCCGTACCGGCCTGCGCGCGCGGAAGGCTTTGCCCGATCTGTTCCTGCAAGGGGCGTATCGCGCGATCGAGTCCGCGTCGCCCAACGTGATCGCCTTCGAGCGCGCGCTGGGAAGAGAGCGGCTCCTCGTGATCGTGCCGCGGCTGACGCGGCGTATCGCGGGCGAACCGTCGCTCGCGCTCGGCGACGCATGGAAGGACGAGTCGATCGACGTAGGCGTGGATGCGAGCTGGTCGAACGCCTTCACGGGAGAAGCAACGACGGGCACGAAGCTCGCTCTCCGCGACGTGTTCCGGACGTTCCCCGTTGCGTGGATGCGCGCGACGGCGGCGACGGCGAAATGAGTCACGTCATCGCCAGCGCGCGCGCCACCGCGTAGAGCACGAGCCCGGCGAGCCACACGGTCGCGCGAAACGGCATGCGCGCGCGAAAGGCGTAGTACGGCGCGAGTGGAGCTATCACCAGCGCCAGCAAGGCGCGCCACCTAGGCGAGCGCGCCGCGAGGCCGGCTACGATCACCACGTGCGCCGTCACGAGCACCGCGAACGAGCCGATCACGAGCGCGAGCACGACGATGTCGCGCGCGCTCACGTCCGCTTCTCGTCCGCGCCGCCACCGATCGCCGGCGCCTCTTTCACGCGCGCCGGCGCCGCCATCGGAGCGCCGTGCAGATCGAACCATTGAGGATTGGCGTACAGGAGCGTCCCGTCGACCCGGCGCTTGGCCATCCACGTCGCGTAGCGCGCGCCGCCGGAAACGGCGAACCAACCGCCGTCGCTCCATCGCCAACGCGACCCTTCCCACGACCACGCGCCATCGACCCACGCTACGTTTCCGTGCGGACGCAGAGGAACGATCTCGACGCGCGCCGGCGGCGGAGGCGCGGGCACCTCGACGAACGCGGCCTCCGGTTGCGGCGCGGACGGCGGGTACGGGAATGACGCGCACGCCCCCAAGGAGAGCGAGACCACGACCGCGCACGCGCTTCGGATAACGACCACGTCTTCCGAGGGAGCACGCGGCATGCCGACAAACGAGGCCGCGGAACGAGGGATGCAGAACGACCTGCGCCGACGACGAATCGTCACCTATCGATGCCCCATCGCCCGATCCCGCGCCCCGCCCTCGTCCATCGCGCGTGGCGCTTTTGCGCCCCATGTGCCGTTCTGCTCGGGTTCGCCGCGCTCGCCGGCTGCGCTTCGATCCCGAAGGGCTCGGCGGCGGTCGACTCGATCGACGTCACGGGAAACGAACGCCTCGCGTCATCCGACATCGAAGACAAGCTGGCGACCACCGAGAGCTCGAAGTTCCTGCTGCTCTTCCGCGGGATCGTCGTGGACTACTCGCTCTTCGATCCCTTCGTCCTGGCGAAGGACCTGGCGCGCGTGGAGGCGTTCTATCGCGCGAACGGCTTCTACGACGCCCACGCGCGCGCCGGGCGCGTCCTCTACATCGCCAAGGATCACGTGCAGGTGACGATCGTGGTCGAAGAAGGACCGCCCGTCGTGGTGCGCGACGTCGTCCTCGACGGTGTCGACGATCTTCCGCCGGTCATCGCCGACGCCGTGAAGGGTGCCGCCGTCGCGCGCATGCACCGCGGAACGCGCTTCGCCCAGGACGACTACACGTGGACCGAAACCGCGGTCACACGCGCGCTCACCGATCGGGGCTACGCCTACGCGAAGACCACGCGCTCCGCCGAGATCGATCTCCCCGGGCACGTCGCGCTTCCCAGATACGTCGTCGTCCACGGTCCACCGGCCAAGTTCGGCGCCGTGACGATCGACGGGCTCGGCAATCTTCCCGAAGCGACCGTGCGCCGCGCGATCGACATCGCGCCGGGCGAGCCGTACTCGACCTCGGCGATCGACTCGGCGAAGCAGGCGCTCCTCGACCTCGGCGTCTTCGGCGACGTGCTCATCACGCCCGAGCTCCCGAACCCTCCCCCTGCCGACGTGACCGTCCCGCTGAAGGTTCACGTCGAGCGGAGCAAGCTTCGCCAGGTCACGTTCGGCGGAGGCGTCGAGTTCGATCCCATCAAGACCGACCTCCACTTGCTCGCAGGCTGGGAGGATCACAATTTCCTGGGCGGCCTCCGGACGTTCCACATCCAGCTTCGCCCCGGCGTCGTCCTCTATCCGCTGCGCATGCAGACGCCGCTCGACGCGCCAACGAACCTGCTCCCCGAAGAGAAGCTGCGCGCCGAGCTTCGCCAGCCTGGATTCATCGAAGCGCGAACGGCCGGTATTCTCCGCTCGGAAGTGAACACGTACCCGATCTTGCTGACGCCTCAGCAAAGCGGCCCCGGCGTTCCGGTGCTCGGCTACCTCGAGAACAAGGAAGCCATCGGCGTCGATCGTTCGTTCGGGAAGCTCTACGCCAGCCCGACCTACAACTTCCAGCACGACCAGCCGTTCGCCTACATCGCGCCGCGCGATCCGTCGCTGGGGCCGATCAACCTTTCGTACATCGACCTCGTCCTTCGCTTCGACTTTCGCGACGACAAGATCCATCCGAGGAAGGGGCTCTACATCATCCTGGACACACAGGTCGCCGGCCTCGGCGGTGACGCGCGCGACGTTCGCGAGCAGCCCGACGTGCGCTTCTACGTTCCGGTCACGCGCCGCGTGACGTGGGGCCTGCGCGGCTCGATGGGTTTTCTCCTCCCGTTCAACTCGTACGCGACGATCGAAGACCCCAAGAAGCAGAGCGACCCCGCGTACCACGCCGAGTGGGTGAAGGAGTCGCAGCTCCTCTACCTGCGCGGGTTCTTCTCCGGAGGTCCCACGTCGAACCGTGGGTATCCGCTCTACGGCGTCGGGCCGCACGGCGCGGTGCCATTCTTCAACCCGCGGATCGCGGCGAACAACGTGGCCAACTCGTGCAGCCCGACGACCTTCGATCCCTCGCACTGCGCGGTGCCCGAAGGCGGGTTCTCGCTGTGGGAGGCGTCGACCGAGCTCCGCATCGGCGTGAGCGGGCCGTTCGAGATCGCGACGTTCTGCGACGCGAGCGACGTCGAACAAGCGCGCTTCACGTACAAGCTCGATCAGGCGCGCCGGTACCACGTGTCGTGCGGCGCCGGCGCTCGCTACGACACGCCGGTGGGGCCGATCCGTCTGGACATCGGGTACCGCATCCCCGGTCTCAACCCCGACTTCTCGCAGAACAGCGTGAAGGCGACCGACGGCGATCCGGGGACGATCCTCGGCCTGCCGGTTGCAATTGCGCTGGGGATTGGGGAGTCGTTCTGATGCAACTCACACCCGGCGGCCGAGCCTCGACGTCGCACAGCGATCGCGCTCCGCCCCTGGCGCCGGAGCTCGCGGAGGCGCGGCCGCTCGTTCCTCCTCCGCGTCGCCGGCTTCATGCGGTGAGTCGTCTGCTCGCGATCGCCCTGTCGATCGTGGGAATCGTGATCACGTTCGTGGCCGCGCTGACGGCCGGCACCGTGCTTCACGTCGGTCTCGCTCCCGCGCGACGAATCACGGCAGCGGCGGTGAACGAGCTCCTGGCCGGCACGTTCCGCGGAAAGGTCACGATCACGCACCTCGGCGTGCTCGGGCCGAGCAGCGTCGACGGCGTGAGCGCGACGATCGCGACGCATGACGGCGCGCGCGTGCTCCTCGCCGAGGGGGTTCACGCGCGCATCGCGCTGGGCCCGCTCTTGACGTCGCTCATCTTCGGCGGCCCGCTTCGCATTCACGTCACCGACATCGCTGTCGATCACGTGGACGCGCTGCTCGAGCTGGGACCCGACGGGCAGCTCACGATCGTCGATGCGTTCCTGCCGGCCCTCGAAGGGCCTCCGCCGCCGCCGACGAAGCCGAGCGCCGGGATCGATCTCGCGCTGCCGCGCATCGCGATACGCGACGCCTGGGTGCACGGCGCGATCGGGTCGGCGCCACCGATCGACGCCAGCGTGGAGCGGCTCTCGGGAGCACTCGCGCTCACGCCGGAGAAGCTCTCGATGTCGGCGGGGTTCGTCGGGCACGCGCGCAAGATCGCCGAGGAGGGCGTGATCGATCTCGACGTGCACGGCGGGATCGACGCCAACGTGATCGACGCGGTCGTCCGGGCGACGACCGGCAAGGCCAGCGTCGATCTCCACGCGCACGCCACGATCCCGAGCGACGCCGATCCCACGACGAACGCGACGGTCACGGTCTCTGCCCGCGACGTCGACGCGCATGCGTTCGGCGGACCGCTCTCGTCGCTCGACGTCGACACGTCGGCGGGGGCGCGGATCGACGAGCACGGCGCGGTTCGAGGGACGTACGACGTGCACGTGCTCCCCGGGACGATGGCGGCGCAGCCGACGCCCGACGCGCACATCGGCGGAACGTTCACCGACCAGCACGTCATCGGAGCGGCGCACGTCGCCGAAGGGGGCGCGCCGATCGACCTTCACTACGACGTCGCGCTCGCCGCGGCCGGCGGGCCCGACGTGGCGTTCGGTCTCACGACGCGCACGCGCGACCTTCGAAAGATCGCGCAGCTCGGCGGCGCGCTCGAGGGGCGCGCGCTGGTGCAGGCGCAAGGTCACGCGCTCCTCGGCGCAAAGACGTTGATGGCCAACGTCGAGACCGAGGTCGACGACCTCGTGATCGGCGGGATCCGGATCGATCACGCGACAGCCGACGCCGTGGTTCAAGGCCCGCTTGCCTCGCCGAGAGCCGCGCTGCTCCTGGCCGCGAGCCGTCTGCATGCGGGGCCGCTGACGTTCCCGACGATCTCGGCGTCGATCGCGGGATCGATGGATGGGCTCGACGTCTCGGCGAAACTCGATGGGCAGGACGGGCGCCTGGTGAAGGCGCGCGCGCAGGTCGTCATGAACGACGGGGTCGACGTGCGCGACGCCACGATCACGCTCTCGCGCGCGAAGGACACCGTGACGGCGAAGGTCGCGCGCCTCCGGTCGCGCAACGGGCGGCTCGACGTGGAGGGGATGCGGATCGACGGCGCGGGCGATACGATCACCGGTGAAGCGCACCTCGCGCCGGGGTCGATCGCGGCGCGCGTGAAGACGACCGGCTTCGAGGTTGGGACGATCGGGCGGCTCGTCGAAGGGGATGGCTCGCGGCGCGGCGGTCGCGTGGCGCTCGACGTGGATCTGACGGCGACGCCGCACGCCACGAAAGGGCACGCGACGATCGACGCGACCGGAATGAGCGACGGGAAGCTGGTGCAGAGCGTGAACGCGAAGCTCGCGGCGACGTTCGACGGGCGCGCGCTCGATGCGCACGTCGACGTTCGCGACGTGAGCAAGACGGCGGACGCCAAGAAGTCCGGCCTCGGCCACCTGAAGGTCGACAGCGACGGCGTGAAGCTCGCGGGAGGCGCGCTCGATCCACGTGCATGGCGGAGCGCCACCGGGACGGTGCACGTGGACTTCGACACGAACCTCGCCAAGGCGACCCGCGCGCTGCCGATCGATCTCCCGATCGAAGAGGCGAGCGGGCACGTCAGCGCGAAGATCGACCTCACGCGCAACGACCCGCGGCATCGCCCGTCCGTCGCGCTCGCGCTGACGACGCGCCAGCTCGCGTTCACGCTTCGCCCCGGCACCGCGCCGAACGACGACGGGACCGTCACCGTCGTGGCGAAACCGTTCCACTCGGAGAACCTCGACGCCAATGTGGCGGCGAAGATCGACGGTGAGACGGGAGCGACGGAGGTGAACGCACAGGTCTTCGATCCGCTCGGCCCGCTCCTCACGCTCGTGGCCTCGGCGACGCTCCCGGTGACTTCGCTGTTCAACGGCGACGCGCAGGAAGCGCTGCTCGCGACGGCGATGAAGGTGCACGCCGAGGTCCCGCTTCGTTCGATCCCCTCGCTCCCGCCGATGCTCGGTACGTACCCGATCCGCGGCTCGGTCGCGGTCACGCTCGACGCCACCGGCGACGCGAAAGCGCCGCACATCGACGGCGAGATCCAGGCGCGGAACGTCGTCAACGCCGACGACCCCACTCCCATCCCGATCAGCTTCGACGCGAAGCTCGCCTACGACGGCGCCGCCGGTCGCGTGACGATCGCCGCGAATCGACCCAACGGGCGCGTCATGGATGCGAAGGCGACGGTGAACGTGCGCGTCGCCGACGTCCTGGCCGGCACCGCCCCTCTTCCGTGGAACGCGAGCGCCGACGTCACGCTGACGGAGCTCCCGGTCGGCGCGCTCGCCGGCTTTGCGAATCAGGAGATCGACGGCAACGCGAGCGGGACGATCGCATTGCACGATCTGCGCAAGGCCGGCGCGCTCGACGCGAAGCTCACGTTCGATCACGTCGTGCTCTCGGGCGCCGCGTTCCCTCGCGCCACCGCCTCGGTTCAGGCGACCGACGGCGCGATCGCGGTCGCAGCGCGAATCGACCAGACCGACGGCTTCGCCGACGTGCGCGCGAGCGCGGCGATGAAGTGGGGTGACGCCATCGCGCCGAGCCTCGACGAGACCAAGCCCGTCGAGGTGAAGCTGGTGGCGAAGAACTTCCGCGCCATCGCCGCCGCGCCGTTCCTTCAGGACGTCTTCGACGAGCTCGACGGGATCGTGAACGCGAACGCCTCGCTCCACATCAAGCCCGGCTTCAAGGACGGCGCGATGGACGGCGCGATCCTCATCGACAAGGGGCTCTTCGAGACTCCGATGATCGGCGAGCAGTTCAGCGACCTGCGCGCACGCATCACCATGAAGCCGTGGGGGACGTGGAACGTGGAGGAGCTGTCGGCGCGCGGAACCTCCGGGCGATTCACCGCGACGGCGCAGGCACGCATGAACGGCTTCCACGTTCAGTCGGCCGAGGCGCACCTCCGGATCGCCGAGCGGGAGAAGCTGCCGCTCGCGATGCAAGGGACGGCGCTGGGGACGGCGTGGGGGCAGATCGACGCCAAGGGGGCGATGACGCCGGATGGAAAACGGCTCGACATCGACGTGAACGTGCCGAGCTTCCACGTCGATCTCGAAGACGCGACCGGACACGCGGTGCAATCGACCGATCCGGACACGACGGTCGTCGTCGGCGTTCACGACAAGAGCGGCAAGATGGTGCGTCTCGCGTTCGATGGGAGCAAGCCCCTCGCGCCACCGAAGCCGACCAGCGCCACGTCGAGCGCTCCGCCGCTTACGATTCACGTCGTCACGCACCTCGGCCCCGACCTCGAGATTCGGCGGGGAACCATGTTGAAGGTCTACGTGAGCAAGGGGCCGGTCATCGACGTCGGGAGCGAGACGAAGATCTCGGGCCTGCTCGACGTGCCGCGCGGCTACATCGAGCTGCAGGGGAAGCGCTTCCAGGTCGAAGGGTCGACGGTCACGTTCAACGGTCAGACTCCGGACAACCCCGTCGTTCAAGCGACGGCGGTCTACGAATCGCCCGACGGAACGCGGGTGATCGCGAAGTTCGTAGGCCCTGTGAAGACCGGCAAGCTGACGCTCACGTCCGATCCGCAGCTCAGTCAGAACGAGATCCTCTCGCTCCTCATGTTCGGGAGCGCCAACGGGACGTTCGGTCAGTCGGCTCCGCAAGGACAGCAAGGGAACGACGAGACGCAGGCCGCGAGCATCGCCGGCGGCGTGGCGACGCAAGGGCTCAACAAGGCGATCAGCGGCGTGTCGGGCGTCGACGTCCAGACGGCCGTCGACACCCAGGAGACCGGCAATCCACGCCCCGAGGTCGAGGTGGCGCTGAGTCGAAAGGTGAGCGCGACCGTCCTCTACAGCCTCGGCGTGCCGCCGCCCGGCGAGAGCCCCGACGACACGCTTCTACTGCTCGACTGGCGCTTCCATCGGAACTTCTCGACGGAAGCGACGCTCGGCGACAAGGGGACGACGATCCTCGATCTGGCCTGGAAGTATCGCTATTGAGCCGCGCCGAGCGGGCGACGGCGTGAGCGTTGCAGAGGAGAGCGATCGCGCGACGCGCGATCCGTCGGACCGGAGGAACAAGTCATGAGCGAGCAAGTGGAACGAGCCCTCGAAGACCGCGACTCGCGAACGAGCTTGAGCACCAAGCAGCTTCTGCAGGAGTGCGTCGTCGAGGCAAAGGACCTGGCGCGCATCGAAGTGGCGCTTGCGAGGGACGAAGCGTTCGCCGAGCTCACGGCGCTCCGCGCCACGGGCATTTCGTTTCTCGTCGCCGCCGCGCTCGCCGCCGTCGCGCTCTCGGCGCTGGTGACCTCCGTCATCGTGGTCGCCGGCTACGTCGTGGGGCTCCTCGCGTTCGGAGTGTTCCTCGCGGCCGCCGTCGCGACCGCATACGCCGGCTACAGGCGCATACCGGCTCATCCGATGGAGAAGACGCGGCGCCGCCTGGCGCACGAATCGCACGACATCCAGCAGAGGCTCGCATGATGACCACGCACGAAGAAGAGACCATCGCCATGACGCCGGGCCAGGAAGGCGAGCCGCGCCACGACCTCGAGATGGAGGCGAAGCGCGCAGAGGGTCGCCTGCTGGCGACGCTGGAGAAGGTCGATCGACGGCGTCACCGCGTTCAAGAAGAGATCGCGGGGCTGCCGGGCCGACTCCTGGTCTCGATCGTCGCCGGCGGCGCAGTGCTGGGGCTCCTCGCCGTGACGCTCGCGGCCCGACGCCCGAAGCCCCCCGCGCCGATCTCGCTCGGCGAGCGCTGGGCCGCGCTGCGGCGCGCGTGGGCGCATCCCGACCGCGTGGCGCCGTACGCGTCGCCACAGCAGGACCGAGGGCTCGCGCGTCGCGTCGGCGCGGGTGCCCTGAGCGCTGTGGCGTCGATGCTCCTCAGCTACCTCGCCAAGCGCACCGTGGCTGCGCTCGTCGCAGCGGACCAGGGCGACTGACGCGACGCTCGCGCTCCCGTCTGCGCCTGCCGCTGAGTGAGCTCGGCGATGCGATCGAGCGTCGGCGACGCCCGTGCTCAAGCCGGCCTCGAAGCGCGCGTCGCGCTCGAGCCATCGTCGCGTCGCAGCTCGACCGCCCGTGCGTCACAGCTCGAGCGCTGTGGTCGTGTTGACCATCACAGCTTCTTAACTAAGCTGCAGATCGAGGCATGGCGGTCGACATCTTGGAAAGCCATGCACAAGCGCACGTATGGATCGTCGATGACAGTCCGTTGGAGTCCGAGCTGGCGCGACGCGCGCTCGAGCCTGCGCACAAGGTGCCGGCGGCGCTCGATCTCGTCGAAGGGCTCGCGGCCGGCGCCGACGACTTTCTCACCAAGCCTTACAACGCAGCCGAGCTCGACGAGATGGGTATGCTCCCCGCGGTCCCGGTGGTCGTCGAACCGCAGGTGGCGTCGTGACGCTCCCGCCGATTCCGCGCGTGCTGGTCGATCGTCGCGTGCTCGTCGTCGACGACGACGCCGACATGCGCGAGCTGCTGGCCGAGACCCTCATGGACGCCGGAGCCGAAGTGCACGTGGCCGAGACCGCGGACGCGGCGTTCGCCGAGCTGGCGACGTTCGCTCCGCATGCCCTTCTCTGCGACGTGAGCCTGCCGGGCGAGGACGGGTACAGCCTCATGCGACGTATTCGCGCCCTGCCCGAGGTTCGCGGGGGCCGTGTGCGCGCCGTGGCGTTCACGGGGTACGCGCAGCGCGCGGATCGCGAGCGGGCGAAAGAGGCAGGCTTCGATCTTCATGTCACGAAGCCCGCCGATGCGATCGCGATCGCTCTCGCCTTGGCCAAGCTGATCGACTCGCAAACGCCTGCGTAGACGCCACACCGAGGCGAACACGCTTGAAGGCGGCAGAGGCGCGCTGCGGCGCTTTTCTCGGTCGGCGTCGAACGCGCGCCGACGGTACTCGTCTTGCTGGAGACTCCTGCGTAAGGCTCGCGCAGAACCATGTCCTCCGAACCTAGAGACGAGAGCTACGTCCGCACCGCGTTTCTGGAACGGCTCGCGCATGAGCTTCGTGGCCCAGCGGGGGTGACTTTCGGCGCGCTCGATCAGATCGAGCGCGGCGTGGGCGGCACCGGCGACCCGAAGCTCGCCGCCCAGCTCGCCATGGCCCGTCGCGGGGTGAGCCGCGTGGTACGGACCGCGGACCGTCTCCAGCGCGCCGCCCAGCTGGAGCGAGGGAACGCGCCGTTCGCGATGGTCCATTGCGACGTGCGCGGAATCGTGGAGAGCGCGGCGCATACCGCTCAAGTGATCGACGCGCGACGCGGCGTGACGATCGACGTCACGGCCAGCAGCGAGCCGTGCATGGCGTCGATCGATGCCGGGTGGCTCGTCAGCGCCGTCGGGGAGATCGTCACCAACGCGATTCGCTTCGCGAGCTCGAAGGTACGAATCGACACGCGCCTCGAGGAGACCGAGATCCGCATCGCGATCTGCGACGACGGTCCCGGCTTCTCGTCCCCCCCTTCGTTCGGCCGTTTCGAAGCGCCTGCGCGCGGCAGCGGCCTCGGACTCTCGCTACCTCTGGTGCACGAAGTGCTCGGCGCTCACGGCGGACGCCTCGAGATCTCGCACGAAGAGCACGAAGAGCACGAAGAGCGAGGAGAGCGAGACGGCGAAGGCACCGGCGCGTCCGTGATCCTTTGGCTGCCCAGATCGCAGACGGCCTCATGAAGGCGCGGGCAGGCGAAGCAACACCCCCGTCGTCTTCCGACGAGGAGCCCCACTCGGCGCCCACGCGCATCGACGGCGCCCTCTCGGGAGCGCGCCCGAAAGCGAACGTGACGCCGAGGCCGTCGGCGCGTCAGAGATCCTTTGGTCTCGAGGTCGGAACCGTCGTCGAGGGAACGTACCGCGTGCTCGGTGAGCTCGGACGCGGCGGCATGGGCGTCGTGCTCCTCGCGCGTGACGAGCGACTTCAACGTACTGTCGCGCTGAAGCTGATACGGCCCGAGCTCCTCGACGACAACCTGCGCGAGCGCTTCCTCTCCGAGGCGCGCGCGATGGCGCGCATCTGTCATCCCAGCGTCCTTCCGATCTATGCGCTCGGTGAGCACGAAGGGATGCCCTACTTCGTATCGGAGCGCGTCGAGGGGCAGACCGTGGAGCAGTGGTTGGCCTCCCATGCACCGGGACGCAAGCCCGACCTCGACGTCGCGCTGCGCATTCTGGAAGACACGTGCCGAGGGGTCGCGGCCATTCACGCGGCCGGCACCGTGCACCGCGATCTCAAGCCGAGCAACCTGCTGCTCGACGCCGATCTTCGGGTGCGCGTGGCCGACCTGGGAGTTGCCGATCTGCTCTGGCGGAAGCGAGGAGGGCGTCGCGATCTCGTGGGTACTCCGGAGTACATGGCCCCGGAGACCGTGCTTCAAGAAGAGGTTCCCCCCGAGCTCGCGCATCGCGCGGACGTCTACTCCCTGGGCTGTCTGGCGTTCGAGCTTCTGACGGGTACGGTTCCTTTTGCCGTGTCGGGATCGGTCGCTCGAATGATGGCGCACGTCTCCAACGAGCCGCCGCGCCCGAGCTCGCGCCGCGCCGATCTTTCCGAAGCCTTCGACGACCTCGTGCTCCGCGCGCTCGTGAAGGATCCGCGCGAGCGGACGCCCAGCGCCGATGCCTTTCGACGCGCGCTCGCCACCGCCCGCGCGGGTAGTCGCGAGCCCGTACGGATCCTGATCGCCGACGACGACGGCGACTTCTGCGAGATCCTGGAAGACGCGCTCCACGTCGAGTTTCCCGACGCGACGATCGAGCGCGCGGCGGACGGACAGAGCGCGCTCGACGCCTTCGACAAGCGACTCCCGTCGGTCGTGCTCCTCGATCTGGGAATGCCCAACGTCGGCGGCATGGAGCTCACCGAGCGACTCCGGCAACGCCAAGGCGCCGAGGCCGTCCCGATCATCGTGCTCACGGCGTCGGGCGGGCCGACGGAGTGGAAGAGGCTCGCCGAGATGGGCGCTGACGGCTTCCTGGTGAAGCCGGTGAACCTCAAGGACGTCGGTACGCTCGTGAGGCGCGGAATGCTCGACCGCGCGCGCAGCTCGGTGCCGCCCGGACGAGTCTGACTTACTGCGGAGTCAGCTCTGCTCGCGCTACGCTCGCACGGGGCACCCTCGGCATGCGCTCGTTCGCCTTCGTCGCATCGCTCTCGCTCGTCGCGTGCGGGTCGTCGTCGATTCCGCGCCCTGCCTATGCGCCGCAACCCACGAGCGCTCTCGTCGCGATTCCGCACGAGCCTCCCCCCGCGCACGTAGAGCATGCGCCCGCGCGGCCGGCGGTCGCCGGGGTTGTGTGGCTCGACGGCGAGTGGTCGTGGCGCGCAAAGAAATGGTGGTGGACGCCGGGGCGCTGGCTCGTGCCCCCCGCGGGCGCGAAGTATTCACCATGGTGCACCGTGCGGGCGCCGGACGGAACTTTGTATTTCGCACAGGCCATGTGGCGCGACGCCAAGGGGACGGAGGTCGGCGAGCCGAAGGCGTTGGCGTCGGCCGTGGTGGATTCGGGAGTCGTCGTGGACGCGGCGGGCGACACGGAGCGAACGATGGTGACGACGCCGAAGTGAGGCGTCGCACGTCGCTCAGCTCCGCAACGAGGCACCCGAATCGATCACCTGTCGCACGCGCCGCGCCAGCACGCCGGGCGTGATCGGCTTCTGAAGGAACGCGGCCCCGGGCTCGATCTCGCCGTCTCGAAATGCGTGATCGATGTACCCCGACATGTAGAGCACTTGCATGTCGGGACGCATGGGATGGAGCCGGTCGAAGAGCTGCGGCCCATTCAGATGGGGCATGACGACGTCGGTGAGGACCAGATCGATCGGCTTTGCGTACTGCTCACAGATGAGGAGCGCCTCGCCCCCGTTCTGCGCTTCGAGCACCGTGTACCCCTGGCGACGAAGCACCGTGCGAACGAGCCTCCGAACGCCCTCTTCGTCTTCGACCAAGAGAACAGTCTCCGAGCCGGCGAGCGTGTCGCTCGCGGCGAGCGCTGCGGGGGCCGCCGTGATCGGGTGAGAAGGATCGGCCACCGGAATCAGGACGCGGAAAGTCGTCCCTTCGCCCATCGTGCTCCGCACCGAGATGTGCCCGCCGCTCTGCCGAACGATCCCGAAGACGGTCGAGAGACCCAGGCCGGTCCCCTTCCCTACGGCCTTCGTGGTGAAGAACGGCTCGAAGATGTGAGCCTGCGTCGCCGCGTCGATGCCGGTGCCGCTATCGGTCACGGCGAGCAGCACGTACCGCCCCGGCGCAGCCCCCGGATACTCCCCGGGTTGGTCTCCCTCGATCGCGACCTCTCTGGTCTCGATCGTGAGTCGGCCGCCGGCAGGCATCGCGTCGCGCGCGTTCACCGCGAGGTTCATGAGGATCTGCTCCATCTGCCCGGGGTCGACCTTGACCCGCCCGACCTTCTGCGCGGTCGCGACGGTCAACGCCACGTCCTCACCGAGGAGCCGGCGGAGCATCTTCTCCATTCCGGTCACGACGCCGTTCAAATCGATGACCTTCGGCGCCAGCACTTGTTGCCGGCTAAACGCCAGGAGCTGTCGCGTGAGATCCGCGGCGCGCCGGCCGGCCTGGTTGATGTCGTTGAGGTCGTGGAGCATCGGATCGTTCGCATCCAGCCCGTCGGCGAGCATCTCGCTGTACGCGAGGACGACCGACAGGAGGTTGTTGAAGTCGTGCGCGATGCCGCCCGCGAGCCTCCCTATCCCTTCCATCTTCTGTGACTGTCGGAGCTCGGCTTCGAGCCGCTGACGATCGGTCAGGTTCTGCGCGACGCACACCCAGCCGTGCCTCGACTGCCCACGAAACCTCTGCACCGTCAGGCGGACGGGGACCTCGCGCCCTTCGGCGATCGTCATCGTCGCGTCGATCTCGCGCGACGCGAAGCTCTGGCCGCTCGAGTGCGCGCCCGGCGCGTTCTTGCCGAAGAACGCCGCCGCCGGTTGCCCGTGCATCTCTTCGAGCGAGCGCCCGGCGACGCGGCAGCACGTCGGGTTCGCGGTCACGATTCGCCCCTCGTCGTCACACACGATGACGATCTCTTCGAGCGTCGCGAACACGTCTTCGAGGAGCTGCTGCCCCTTCTGAATCGTCGCCACGTGACTGCGGCCGTCCTCGGTCATCCGCTGGAACGCCGATGTGAGCTCGCCGACTTCATCGCTCGACGCCGGAGGGAAGGGCGCGTCCGTGCGCCCGGCACCGATGGCGACGGCGGCGTCGCGCAAGATGAGCACGGGCTTGGTGATGTTTCGGGCGAGCGCGCTCCCGACGGCAGCCGCCACGAGCATCGAAACGAAGCCGATGAGGAGAGTCAGCTGCGACGACTGGCACGCGGCGGCCGTGCGGTCTTCGACATTTTGATTTCGCAGTTGCTCGCGAAGCGCCGTGAGCTTTGCCGCATGAGCGTCGAGCGCGTCTTCGTAGCGATCATAGCTTTTACGCGTCATGCCTCCGGTGTTGGAGTACGCGTCGAAGAGCGCGCGCGCGGCGGTCACCTGACCGTCGAGCGCGAGGATCGCCTCCGCGAAGAGTCGGCGCTCTTCCGCGCTCAGCTCCGCGTCGCTCGCCATCTCGCCGAGCGCGCCCCTCGCCGCCGCCAGCTTCCCGAGCGATCTCTTCTTCTCTTCGGGCTCGCCGGTGAGGACGAACGAGAACCCCTCTTCGGACGCCGAGTTGGCGAGCGTCGCGATCTCGGAGGTGCGCACGAGGAGATCGCTTCGGTACGACGTGCGCATCGTGGACTGATGCTGGATGTACCGACCGCCGACGAGACTGATCAGCGTGATCGACAGCCCGAGAAGGACGTAACTCACGATCAATTTCGGGCGCAGGCGCATGGCCCGCATCGGGGCGACGGGCGCCGCAGTGCGAGGCGCGTGTGAACGCCGAGGAGACATGTACGGATCCAATCCGAGCGCGACTCGAGGCATGCGCGAACGTACGGCTCCTTTTGGAAGAGCTGTAGGAGACTTGTCCGGGCGAGTCGCTTACGCCGCGCTCGTGGCATGCGTGGCATGCGCGGCACCCGCGGCACGCGTGCTGACTCGCTGGTCATGAACGCCCGCCACGAGTCGCGAGGCGCTTCCGCCCGAAACATGGAACTCGTCGAGACGCGTCATGTGCACCCTGTAGCCACGGTCGCACAGTCGGGCGTGCACGCGCGGCGTGAGGCTCGCGGTCACGAGGTTGTTTCCCACTTCGATCAGGTTGACCGCGAACTCCCGCGCTTCCTCCGGCGAGACGCACAGCATCGCGGCCGCCCCCACGGCGCGCTCCAGCTCCTTCGCCCCCAGCTCGGTGAGCGCTTCTCGGCACACGACGGCCGTCCCGTCCTGGAGGATCGTGAGGATCATGTCGAGGTGATGGAGAGAAGGATCGCGCATCTCGAGTGGGACGACCGGCGTGTCGAGGAAGCGCTCGAGGATCGGCGCTGCGGCGTGGGACGACCGAACGCCATACCCCAGGAACGCGCTGGTGCCGCGCGGATGGACGACGACGTCGCCCCCCTCGAACGTCGTGTCGGGCGGCCCCATGACCTGGAAGCCGGCGCTCTCCAATCCTGCCGCGCGTGCCGCCTGCTCACGCCTGCGCTCGGGGTCGAGTGGTTGAGTCAGGAGCGCTCGATTTGCAACCATGCCACGCATGAGCAGGGCGCTGTCCTTGATGAACACGGAGTCGAGCGCGCCGTGCACGAAGGGAATCTCTTCGATCTCGGCGCCAAGGCGCTCCAGCAGACGAACGAGAATCCCATGTTGCCTCGCCGCGCGAAGCGGCCTGAAAGAGTCGATGCGACCCTGCTCCTGAAGAGTGGGCGCGAGGCCATACGAGCACTCGCCGAGGGCCGCGCGATGCTCGCACGCCATGGAGCATTGTGTGGCGCTGACGACGAAGCGGGCCGGGGCGGAAGAAACTACGGATGATTCCATACGTACATCTTGAGCAAGGCGCGCGCCGTGATGACGGCCTCGACGGCGGAGAGCCGCGCGGCGCGCGCGTTGCACTCCGCGCGGAATCGTTCGCGAGACGCGAGCGAGCTCCTCAAGAGAAAACCCCTCGGCTCCTTTCGAAGCCGAGGGGCGCGCTGCGATTCGGATTCACGGAGTCACTCAGTTCGCCTGAGAGGTGCCTCCGTTCGGCGGCGACGCTTGCGCGCCGTTCGCCTGCACGACCGGCGTCGATGACGTCGGCGTGGCAACCACCGCCGGGAGAGTCGGCGGCGTCGGGATCGCCGGGGCCGCCGGCGCGGTGGGGACATCCAGCGTCCCCTTGATCTTCAACTTCGCCCTCTTCCCCATGGTGTGACGCGCCTCCCGCGTGGCCTTCGCGAGCTTCACTGCGTTCGCGACGGCTTCGGCGGATTTCGCGGCCCGCTTGGGCGCCGCGTAACCAAACTCGCTCGCCGCGTTGCTGTCGGCGCCGAGGTGGTTGAGGACCCAGACCTTGAGCCCGAACTCGATCGCTTCGCGTTTGGTTTCCGCGAGGCGTCGAGCTGCGAGATCCGCGGCGACCTGCGCACGGCTCTTGATGAGCGCCGCCTGGTTGTCGAGGATGGCCTGGTAGATCGCGATGACGGCCGTGACCTTGTAGAGGACACCTCCGAGCGCGATCTGCGTCTTTGCTGGCAATGTCTTCAGCGCACGAATGCGTTGAGTGCAGAGGTCAGCGATCTTTGCGTTGTTGATTTCAGACGACATGATGGTTGGTCTCTTTCTGTTCTCGGTTTCGGTTTCGAAGGCCGCGTGATTGCGACCCTCACTATGGAGAGGTCGCGAGATCGCGCTTTCGCCACGCGGGCCTGACGATTTCGAACGAAAGTTCGCAACCGGGCGGGATCGCGGTGGAATCGCGGGCACGGTCGCGGGGGAGCGCGATCCGTACGCGGGGTCTGCGCGAGGTGACGGTCGTCACCACGCGGTACCCGGAGGGGGTGGACGCGATCCGTGCGTGTGGGGATCGCGATGGGACGGTCGTCCCAACGCCGTATCCCTGCGGGGACGGGGCGATCCCTACGCGTGGGGGGAACGATGGGCACGCGCAGGGATCGCGATCCGTGGACGGGGAGGGCGCGATCCGTACGCGTGCAGAGCGCGGTAGGCACGCATGGGCACCGCGATCCCTACGCGTACAGATCGCGATCCCCACGCGTACGGATCGCGATCTGACGCCCCTCCTTTCGCGTGATGACGATCGTGAAGTTCGCCGCGTGCGATCGGGGATTTGCGTGAGGTGGAGGCGGCGGTCGCGCGATCAGCATCGTCATGAGGCCGAGGGACGGCGCGAGGTGCTGCCGATCTACCGTCCCTGTGATCCTGACCCCCGACCCGAACGCGAACGCGAACGCGAACGCGAACGCGAACGCGAACGCGAACGCGAACGCGAACGCGAACGCGAACGCTGGCGGAACAGCTGGGGCTCTCTCTCTGGACTGACGAGTTTGCCCGTGTGCTCGGGCGCCTATCGAGTAGGCGCCCCGGTCACCC